>LWTK01000035.1 GCA_003326205.1 Nostoc sp. ATCC 43529 | reverse complement strand
GCTTCCTTCAACAACAGCCGTTCCTTGCACTTCTTCCTAGCTGCATGGCCTGTAATCGGCATCTGGTTCACCGCCTTGGGTGTAAGCACAATGGCGTTCAACCTGAACGGTTTCAACTTCAACCAGTCCATCATCGACTCTCAAGGTCGTGTAATCAACACCTGGGCTGACATCATCAACCGCGCTAACTTGGGTATGGAAGTAATGCACGAGCGTAACGCTCACAACTTCCCCTTAGACTTGGCTGCTGCTGATGTTGCTCCTGTTGCTTTAACCGCTCCTGCTATCAACGGTTAATCCTCAAGTCTAGTTAAATCAAAAACGCTCTCTGGAAGCAGAGGGCGTTTTTTCGATTTTAGTCCAGGACTTACGCACTCTTAACGGAAAATCGAACCGCAGAGGACGCAGAGGGCACGGAGAAATAAGAGCTTCAGACAGTTTTTGCGTAACTCCTATGGTCATTCAAAAAAGTTTCTTTTGCAAAAACTTTTTTGCGTTTTGCATTGAGAGGCTATTTATAAAGTAAAAATAAAATTATTGTAGGCTGTGTTGGCGCGTATTTTGAGATTAGTTGTCACGAAAAATATGAGATAAGCGCCTAACGCAGCGCTATAGAAGACGGTGCGTTAGGCTAAAGCCGTAACGCACCCTACTTAAGATTTACTTTATAAATTGTCTCTGAGAGTTTCTTTTTAAAGAATTCTATCAATCCATAAAATTCAAGATTTAGCTCTGACAGAGGCGGAAGGTAAGCTATTAGGCTTTGAAATTCGCAGGCAATGATGCTGTTTACAGTCAACTGTCAACAGCCAATACGAAAAGATGTGCCATGCCACGTTAAATGGTTGACTACTATACCTTCTATACCTTTGTATTTATCAGGGTAACTTGACTTTACCTAGCATTTGCCACTCACTCTCAAAAAAAATACCAGAGTGAATGATAAAGTGCGCTAGCGATCTAAAATTACACTGTGAATCGGCAAACAAGAAACAAATAAGTTCCGTGTATGAAGCGTCAAAGCTCTATTTTTTCACTGATTTTAGTATTATTGGCCACATTTCTCATTAGTTGTGGCGGGCCTGGTGCCGCAGTTGCACCTCCAACGTACACTGCAACCCAAATTGCGGAAATTAAGGAATACGTTCCTAAAATTCAAACTGTGCGCGATCGCTCACAAGAGTTGAAAACCCTGATCCAAAAACAAGATTGGATCAACGTGAGTAACTTTATACACGGCCCGATAACAGAAGCAAGGTTGAACTTGACTTATGTCACTCCTCACCTTCTACCCAAAGACCAAACCACAGCACGTCAAATAACGCGAGATTTGTTTAACCACTTGGTTAAAGTCAATCAAGGCGCTTCCTCTGGTAACGCTCAACTTGCATTGAGTAACTCCGAAGCTGCTTTCGCAGATATTGACAAATTCCTCCAGTTGCTTCCTGAGGAAAGCACTCAATAGAAGCAAATAAGCAGAGGAGCAGGGTGCAGGGGGGCAGAGGGGAAAATTCTTAACCAAGACTCAGCACTCTTGTAGAGAGGCGATTAATCGCCTCTCTACTCAGCACTCCCTGTTTGCCCCATGCTCTATGTCCTATGCCCCATTTCAAACAAGCAATGAGTCATGTAGTCATTATCGGTTGTGGTGTAGTTGGGGCTGCGATCGCCTATGAACTGAGTCAAGTAAAAGGGCTAAAAATCACAGTTTTCGACCGACAACCACCAGCACAAGCTTCTACGGGTGCTGCACTTGGTGTTTTGATGGGCGCAATTAGTCAAAAAATCAAGGGCAAAGCTTGGCAAATGCGACAAACAAGCATCCAACGCTATGAAACTTTGATTCCAGAATTAGAAGCTTTAACAAATCGTAAAATCCCTTTTAACCGCCAAGGAATTCTCATGCTGCTGTCCGATCCTACCGAGGAAATTTCAGCATGGGAAAAGTTAGTAGAAACTCGCCGTTCTCAAGGCTGGCAGTTAGAGATTTGGGATACTGCTAAACTGAAAAATATCTGTCCTCAGGTGGATTGCGAAAAAATTACTGCCGCGATCTATTCTCCCCAAGACCGTCAACTCGATCCAACTGCGCTGACATTAGGTTTAGTTGAAGCTGCTCAGTATAATGGCGTGACTTTCAAATTTGGTGTGGCTGTTTTGGATAGTCAAACCTCAACAACTGAATCTTCGCTCAAATGTTGCGTAGGCGCAGCCCGTCGTAGACATCACCTTGAAACTACAGAAGGAAAAATAGCCGCTGATTGGTTTGTAGTTGCAGCAGGATTAGGTTCAACACCACTCACGGCAAAATTAAACCAGCAGATTGATATCCGTCCTGTGTTAGGACAGGCGTTGCAAGTACGTGTAGGGCATCCATTAGGTAATCCTGCCTTCCAGCCAGTGATTACAGGTAATGATGTTCATATTGTTCCTGTGGGTGATGGAGATTATTGGCTGGGTGCAACAGTGGAATTTCCCACCAACGGCGATGAAATACCACCGAATCAACAACTGCTGGAATCTGTAAGAGAACAAGCGATCGCATTTTGCCCAGAACTAGCTACAGCAAATATTCTCCGCACTTGGTCTGGATTACGCCCTCGTCCTGAAGGACGCCCAGCCCCAGTCATTGGTAAGTTGCCAGGATTTAGTAACGTCCTGTTAGCAACTGGACACTATCGCAACGGCGTTTTATTAGCACCCGCCACAGCATATGCAATTCGTGAGATGATTATTCCTCAGGGAGTGGGGCATGGGGCATAGGGCATGGGGCATGGGGCATGGGGCATGGGGCATGGGGAGCAGAGGGGGCAGGAGAAAAGGTTAAAGGTTAAAGGGAAAAGGAATAAATTTAATCTTTCCCTTTTTCCCCTTACCCCTTTCCCTTTCCCCATGCCCTGTTTGCCCAATGCCCAATGCCCCATGCCCAATTCCTAATGCCCAATCTATAAGAAAAATAGCGTGTCAATAACAGAACATAAGATAACTGTAAATTCACTTGAATGGTTTTATCGTGAATCTTCACCAATCGGCAGAACTGACTTAACACCAGTACTGTTGCTACACGGCTTGGTTTCACAAAGTTACAGTTGGCGTCATATTATACCTGCTTTAGCTAATCAAGGTACGAGAGCGATCGCCCCAGATTGGATTGGTTATGGCTTTTCTGCAAAACCAGAAAAACGAGATTTTGCTTACACTCCTGATGCTTTTATTACAGCTTTAGAAGGATTCATCAAAGCACTAGAACTCGAACATTTTTCTTTAGTTGTACAAGGTTTTTTAGGTTCTGTGGGACTACAATATGCTTTGCGTCACCCAGAACAAATTGCTAATTTAGCTATCTTAAATGCACCAATTTCAAAGGCTGCTAAATTACCCTGGAAAATTAAACAAATGGGTTTACCTTTGGCTGGTGAAGTCATGACCCAAGACCCACTGTTAGTTGACCGGACACTAGAAGGTGGTAGCCGTTATCGCATTGAAGATCGCGATTTAGATGTCTATCGAAAACCATTTTTAACAACTTCTGCTTCTGGTCGGAGTTTGTTAGCAAGTATCCGCAATTTACAACTTGATTCAGCAATGACAGAAATCGAATCTGGGTTTAAAGAATGGCAACAGCCAATTCTCATCCAATGGGGTACTATTGACCCTTGGTTACCTGTAGACATTGCAGAAAATTTTGCTAATTCGGTATCCAATGCAGAATTAATAAAACTTAATAACGTCGGACATTATCCTCAAGAACATTACCATGAGACTATTTTAGAAGACCTTTTACCCTTTCTCCGTCGTAAAGAGGCTCATTGAGAATATACTTCAGGCAAAAATCGATAATATAAAAATGAATGTCAGAATTCAGAACTCAGGAGCCAGAATTCAAAATCAATTAGTGGAGAATTCTATGTGGCCACTAATTGTAGTTCACTCAATAGAAGATTGAGTGGCAAAACTCAAATCTTCTTTATTTTTAAAAGTCCATCCTTTTCAGGATGAGTATTCTGAATTCTGAATTCTGAATTCTGGCTCCTTTTTATGACCGCTAAAAATGCATCACAACCACATTGATGGAGATTAGAATTCATGGCTTATTCATGGTTTAAAGCATTTCATATTGTTGGGTTTGTTGTTTGGTTTGCTGGTTTGTTCTACCTGGTACGTCTTTTTATTTATCACGTTGAAGCGAACCAAGAACCTGAACCAGCGAGAACCATACTGAAAAATCAGTATCAAATTATGGAAAAGCGCCTCTACCATATCATCACTAATCCAGGAATGTTTGTGACGATCGCAATGGCCATTGGTTTAATAAGCACTGAACCAGAAGTGTTAAAAGAGGGCTGGTTGCATATAAAACTGCTGTTTGTAGCCATTCTAATAGGCTATCATCATTACTGCGCTCGTCTGATCAAGAAGTTAGCAGCAGATGAATGTGCCTGGAGTAGTCAGCAATTACGGGCATTAAATGAAGCACCGACAGTTATGTTGGTAGCGATCGTATTACTGGCTATATTTAAAAATAATCTACCAACAGATATAGCTGTCTGGGGCATTTTTGGCATGATTATTTTAATGGTGGTTACTATTCAACTTTATGCCAAAAAACGTAGGCAGGATAAAGAGAAGTTGACGGCACAGATAGGGCAAATTCCACAAGAACAAAGTTAGACAAGATTGCCTGAGATATCTCAGTTCATCAAATTTTAGATTTTAAATTTGGAATTTTGGATTGAAGGTTCAAAATCCCAAATTTAAAAGTCTGAAAGCAATTTACTAATTCGTAATTCGTAATACTTGTCTGCTGCAAGTATTACGAATTACGAATTATTTTAATAAGTCATCCCCTGGAATAACTGTAGTATAAAAGACATAATTTTTATTAGCTACATAGCGACGGTCTTGTTTAATTATTGACATAAACTCTCTATGTCCCTCACGCCTACGTCCTACTAAACAACCTGCGCTAGCATTTTTAATATCATTTACAGGAGCATCATAACCGTAGTGTTGATTTACCAAGAAAAGTCCTGTATCTAGTTTGTCACCAACGCGTTGAAAATCTTTATTAAAATCTCGGTGAACAGTGATAGGTGCAACTTGGATTAATGCTTCGTGGGGTTCTGAATTGCCGTGTATGCCAACAGACCAAGCTTTGTATTGCCCAAATTTAATTCTGGCGGCACCTCCGGGATTCATCGGGTTATAAGTATAGCGGCTGCCTGGTTCTGTAGTGGCTTGCCAGTGATTTACAATTTTAGGAACACCGTCTACTATTTCAATCACAATACGGCGATCGTTGAATTGATTTGGTGTATCTTTGTTGAGAGTCCAGTCTTCATTGACTCCTTCTAAATAAACAATGTTGTATTCTTTGGGATTGGTAGATATCTGATAATTTTTTGCCTGCATGTATTTGATAATCTTGCTGGCAATGTCATTACCAAGTTTTAAAGGGGGTTTAGGAAGTTCCTCTGGCTTAGTTTCAATTAGTTCTTTGGCGGTGACTGCGCCTAAATAGTCAGTTTCCCCAATTTTCATTAATTCTTGAAATTTTTTCAGGGCTGCGGCAGATACTGGCCCAAATTTATCATCGGCTGGAGGGTCGAGTAAACCCAAGCCGATTAATAGTATTTGAATCTGACGAGTTAATTCTGGATCTTTGGCGATCGCCTCGAATCCCCATTTTTCATCTTTTCCTAAGAAATCTTGTAGTTTCATTATGCACCTGCCTTCATTAACTTACTTCTAAGTATAAACATCATTTTCAGGATTGGTCTTGTTTGAAACTATACTTTTGTAATTAATATAAAGTTAAATTTTTTACTATTAATTTATCATTTACACACAAAAATTTATATAATTTTACTTAAGTCAAAATTCAATAGTGTTTAAATATTTATACTTAATCGTGCTTGCTTTACAAAAAGATAAAAATCAAATTCAGGCTAGTTTATAAAGCATAAAATATCAAAAAGTTTTGTATGAAAAAATAATTTTTCGTATAAAAAGTTGCCAAATAACAAATAAGTAAAGTAACTTTGTCATAACTAAAAAAGTCAAAGTTACTTTTAGGTATTTAATAATATGGCAAATAAAATACTACTTAGTCTGCTAGATTTAAAACCAGAATATCAAAGGCTTTGGGATAGCTGCGAAATTAGACCAGATAAACTCAGCAGCACTCAAAACGTAGTTGCGAAAATCAGTGCAAATCGCTCTCGTTACGAAGGATTACAACAAACAATCAATGTACCTTGGTACTTTGTTGCAGTCATCCATAATATGGAATCTTCCCTGAACTTTAACAAACATCTGCATAATGGCGATTCGCTAAAAAAACGCACCGTCAACGTACCATCCGGCAGACCCCTAGCCGACCCCATCAAGGGCTGGCAACTGGGATATACCTGGGAAGAAAGCGCCATTGACGCTTTAAAAATCAAAGAATTCGACCGAGTAAAAGATTGGAGTTTGCCAGCACAGCTTTGGCAACTAGAAAGATACAACGGTGTTGGTTATAGAAAATACCATCCAGAAGTTCTCACACCTTACTTGTGGTCGGGGACTAACCACTACAACAAAGGCAAGTATGTAGCTGATGGCAAATGGGATGCGAATGTAGTTTCTGAGCAAATTGGGGTAGCAGCTTTGCTAAAAGTTTTGATCAAAGAAGCAAATATTAACATTCAAGAAGATGTGGCGATCGCGTGATGTGGATGGGGAGGTGGAGAGACGCGGGGACGCAAAGAGAGAAGTGTCCGCGGTTCTTTGCGTCGCCGGTTCCTCATTAGACATCTCCAGAAATTAAATATGCGTTATCCAAAACCCTTGTAGAGACGTACCATTGCTACCAGGACTTACGCAATATGTGACTGAAAACCTTATTCAAGCGTTGCGGTAATTCATGTAGACGCGGAGTGGCTTCCCGCAAGGTATTACCGCTACTTTCGTTATCTTTTGCGTAAGTCCTGGCTACGTCTCTACATTATTTTTCATGTCTATTTTTTAGGTATCTTGTCCGTCCCAGCAACTAAGGTAGGTGTGGATATGGTTTTAGTCTGGTAGGCGTTTTTGATAGCAACCCAGTTACTCGCAATTGGCATTCGCCAGCCAGTTCCAAAGGCGCGGTCGGTGATTTTTAAGCCTGGGGGTGCTTGTCGGCGTTTAAATTCAGCACGCGCCACCATTTGAATTACTCGGTTGACAATTACGGAATCGTGACCGGCTGCGACAATTTGGGCTGCTGATTGGTGGTTGTGAATCAGGCGTTGTAAGATATCGTCTAAAATTTCATAGGGCGGTAGAGAGTCTCGATCTACTTGACCTGGTTTGAGTTCGGCGCTTGGTGGTTTAGTCAAGACGTTTTGGGGGATGATTTCGTTATTGCGATTTAACCAATGACAAAGTGAATAAACGCGGGTTTTGGGAACATCTGCGATTACTGCTAAACCGCCATTCATATCGCCGTAGAGAGTACAGTAACCAACTGCCATTTCTGACTTGTTACCGGTAGACAAGAGAAGATAACCAAACTTGTTAGCGATCGCCATTAATAAATTACCCCGAATCCGGGATTGGATATTCTCTTCTGCTAGTCCAAATTCTGTACCTGCAAATAAATTGGCTAAGGTGCGATCGAAGCCTTGCATTAACTGTTCTATTGGTAAAATATCAGTTTTAATTCCCAAATTTGCGGCTAATGCTAAAGCATCGCTAATAGAATGATCCGAACTATAAGGCGAAGGCATGAGAACGCCCAGCACATTTTCTTCACCTAGCGCAGCAGTGGCGATCGCTGCTACTAATGCTGAATCAATGCCTCCACTCAGACCCAAAATTACTTTAGAAAAGCGGCACTTGCGGGCATAATCTCTGACTCCTAAAACCAAAGCTTGCCAGATTTCTTCATCTTCTGATTCATACGCAGGTGCCACAGAACTTAATTGCAAATCTCGCAGCGCTTCGTCAAATTCCACTGTCAACAAATCAGCTTCAAAACCACGGGCACGACAGATAATTTCACCTTGGCGATTCAAGGCAAAACTACGACCATCAAAAACTAAATCATCATTTCCTCCAACCTGGTTAGCATAAATTATTGGTTGTTGAAAACGCACTGCGCTATGCTGGAGAATTGTTTCACGAAACTTTTGCTTGCCCGCAGTATAAGGAGAAGCAGATAAATTGACAATTAAATCTACACCTATAATTGCTAAATCAGCAATGGGATTTACTGCATAACTACGTTTGCCCCAGAATTCCTCATCATTCCATAAATCTTCACAAATAGTGACGCCAATATCGAGATTATCTAAGGTGAAATAATTAGCTTGTAAGCCTGGTTCAAAATAGCGACGTTCGTCAAATACATCGTAAGTGGGTAAAAGTCGCTTGTGAAAAACTTGCTTGACTTCGCCATTTTCTAACAAAGCGATGCTGTTAAATAAACTTTTACCACCAGTAATATGTGCTGTGATATTTTGTTCAACGGTTCCTACCAACACAGCTAAATTTGCTGGTAAATCCTGGGCTAGGTTTTGTAAAGTTATCTTCATAGCTTCCACAAAACTAGGATTTAGTAATAAATCTCGTGGTGGATAGCCACACAAAGAAAGTTCTGGTGTTAGTAACAAACGTGCGCCACCGGATGCAGCGCGTTGTGCCGCTTCTAGGATTTGTTGGGCATTTCCTAGTAAATCACCAATTGTCGGATTAATTTGAGCGATCGCAATTTTCATATTAGTTATTAGTCATTAGTCATTAGTCATTAGTCACTTGTACTGAGCGAAGTCGTTGGCGCAGCCTCTCGTAGAGAAGTATTAGTCATTAGTCAACAGCCACAATTAAATAAACACCAAAGGTTTATCTTTTAATGGGGCAAAGGCTTCGGCATCAAATTTATACAAACTAGCGGGACGACCAGCACCGCGTGAGACTTTAATTCCGGTATCGGATAAGAAACCTAGTTTTAGTAAACGGGCGCGAAAATTAGAATAATCGGAAAAATTGTCGCCTAAAACTGTGGTGTATAACTGATATAAATCATTCAAAGTGAACATTTCTGGCAAGACTTCAAAAGCCACTGGACTGTACTCCAATTTATTTCGCAAACGCCTATGTCCATAGGTCAAAATTTCATTGTGATCGAAGGCTAATTGTGGAACTTGTTTAACGGGATACCAAGCTATGCCGGCGACGCCATCGGCAATTAATTCAGCTTCTTCAAATCGCACAAGGGCAAAATAACTAACAGATAGATAACGCACACCATAGCTATCAGTTGCTTCCCGTGGATCGCGATTCGGACCTCCAAAGGTATAAAGTTGTTCCAAATAAAGGTTGTTGACCTTGATTTTCTCTGCCATAATGCGATAGGCAGCATCTTCTAAAGACTCTCCTGGACGCACTAAAGTACCGGGAAGACTCCAATGATTTAAAAATGGTTCTTGCTGCCGCATTACTAACAGAACTAACAGCCGATTTTGTGCAGTATCTACAGAAAAAATTACATTATCAACACCAACCTTGAAATCGGCCAAAGGTTGTTGATTTACCGGAGTTGAAATCTTTTTTTGCTGGCGTCCTGGCATTTGTATAAATGCTCTCGATTAATATAAGCAACTACAGGGGCAGTAAGGGCTTGAGAATCTCCATGTTCGCGGTAAGCTGTTGAGGAAATATCTAGACCAGTTAAACTAGCGATCGCAATTTTTCCTCCCAAGTTTTGCACTGCTTCCAAACTAGACTCATCTATTGCATACCTTGGTCGCGGCACAATCAATAGTTGCACTTCCTGTAACAAATCTTCAATGCGATACCAACGTGGTAACTGAGTGAGTAAATCTGAACCAATGACTAATGTTAATTCAACGTTTTCACCCCAACGCAATTTTGCTTTTTCCACTGTTTCCAGCGTTCTGAAGCTACTCAAATTTTGTTCCAAAGCAATATTCTGCCGTGGCGCATCGATATCCGCAATCAACAATTGCAGCATTGCCGCCCGATGTTCTAAAGGTGTTTGATGGGATTTAAATGGATTATCCGCAGCCCAAACCGCAACCCAATCATAAATCTCAGACAACCAACTCAAAACTTTCTGATGTCCAGCAGTTGGCGGATCGGCACTCGTTCCAAACAAAGCAATTCTTATCATCTTACTTTGCGCCCTTTGCGTTCTTTGCGGTAGCCTGCGGCAAGCCGCTGGCGCGTCTACGTTTCTTTGTTTCTTCAGTCAACACCCGTAAACCCTCAGAAATTTCCACTTCTACCGCCACAGGACGATCCAAGCGCCGTGTCTGTTCTGGCAAACTAGCAACTGAGGCAGCAGTACGCTGACGAATTGTTTCCAAAGTCTCTAACGGTTGCACTGGTTGACCCTGCTGGACTACCAACTGCAATAATGGTTGTTCTTCCCAGGAACTTTCACCCAAAAGCCCCAACCTGTCTGCTTTTACCTTACCTCCTGTTAGCGAACGAAAAATCTGTTTGCGTCCTGGATAAGTTACCTTACCACTCGATTGTTTCATTACCGGGATGCCATCAATCTCTACAAGTTTGTAAACTCCATTTACAGGAGAACCCGTAACTAATCGCGTCCCCAGTCCGTAACCATCAATTTCTGCCCCAGCGGCCTTGAGTCTGGCAATTTCGTATTCATCCAAGTCGCCACTAGCAAAAATTGGCACATTAGGAAGTAGCGATCGCACCTGTTTTGATAAGGTAACTAAATCTCCTGAGTCTAATCTCACGCCTGTTAATTGCATTTCCCCGGAATTGACTTTTGTAGCTAAGCCTTGGGCAGCGGCAATGGTATCGTAGGTATCAATCAACAATGGCGCGCCCGGAAAATATCGATGAAATGCACTAAAAGCTTGTTCTTCAGTGCCTTCTATTGCTGACAACGCCATCACCAGGGCGTGTGCCATAGTACCACTTGGCTTTTTTCCCAGTTGTAGCGCTGCTAACACATTGGAAGTAGAATCTAAGCCACCTGCCAAGGCCGCCCGCGCCGCCCACAAAGATGCTTGCGGACTAAAGGCGCGTCTTGTGCCAAATTCCAAAAGTGTGGCTGACTCTCCAGCCACATCCCGCAACCGTGCAGCTTTTGTGGCAATCAAGGTCTGATAATTAATGGTGTTTAAAAGATAAGTTTCCACTAATTGTGCTTGCCAAAGAGGTGCTTCCACCCGTAACAGTGGCTGATTGGCAAACACAGCCGTACCTTCTGGTACTGCCCAAACATCCCCGGTAAACTTGCCTTCGGCTAACAACGACCAAAAGCGATCGCTTGCCCCAGCAAAAATTCCCGTCGCCTGTAATGCTGCAATTTGCGATGGACTAAAGCGTAATTTTGCTAAATATTCCAACGCCTGCGCCAAACCCATTGCAATTAAATAACCAAAATTAGGAGGCAAGCGTCTGACAGACAACTCAAAACTTGCCCATCGTTGTTCTATACCTTCGCCTGTGTAACAAGCCGCCATCGTCAATTGGTAAAGGTCAGTCAGCAAGCTGTAGTCATCCGAACACAGGTTTAGCCCCTGGTTTTGCTGGGTTTCCTGTTTATGTACGTAGTCCAAATCTGGGAAAGTTGTCATACCAGAGCTGCCTTATCAGAATGCCTCTTTGATTTATGGTAATATTTACCATAAATCTTGTCAACTCATAGCAAATATATTTCCGAAACCGCTGAAAAACCTTGAAATATGAGGCTTATTAATAATAACTTTATCAAAAATTTAACGTTTTTTAATAGTAATAGCTATTAATAGCGCTAATTAGCTCCTTTCAAAATTTTCTAGCTTCAAACCCAATCCCCAGCCCCTAAAAAAGCAAGCTTCTTTGCCAAACTGAAGAAATAGCTATGTTACAATTAGAATTAAGGAAAAATTTTTGACTTTTTGAAAAGCTAAAGTATTGCAAACTTATCTGAATAAACATTGCATAGATTCTCAATATATTGAGAGTTGCGGCTAGCTCACAAAATCAAGATTAAAGTATAGATATCACAACTAAAGTGACTCAAAAATTAGGAGTCCAAATAATATGACTATTTCCAAGATTTCCCAAATGCTTGCTGACGTAACCCAGTATATTTATGAAGCTGCAATGCGAATTTTTGGGCCTAATGATGATGCTTATCCTACTATTGGCGTACAACCTTTTACAGGTGAACCTTACAAAAAAGGTACAGCTGATAATTGGTAGATATTCATAAGTAGGTAGGTGGAAATTAATGAAAGTTTGTAGTTAATACTTGAGTCCGTAACGTCCGGAATAACTGAGGAATCCATTACTACAAACTAGGATTTATTTGATGTTGAATGATGCCTATCTACTTACATTAATTTCCGATAGATTCTTGAATAAGAAAATCTAGCTTTTTCCCTTAATTGGGCATTAATATCACGTCTCATAGCAATTCAGAAAAATCTTGACAAATATAGATTTTCCGTAGGGTTGTACAGCTAGCTGTGCAACCCTACCAAGCTTTTTATATGGTCTTGAGATGTCCGGAGCTTTTTTTGATTTTTGAAATACAGAGGTAGTGGCGTGACAAGCCTAAAATAGTGCGTTAGACGTTCCGTTTAACACACGCTACTGGCATGGCATCCGTAACATTAGCTTAACTATACGGTTTAGTTTAGTAGTTGAAGAACTATACGGTTTAGTTTTATTAGCTGCTGGTAAGATGCGGCGATATGGAGCCAAATGTACAGCTAGAAGAATCATCGCATTGTTCACATGGAAGATGACAAACTGTTAAGCTTAATATTCCGGCGTTCCTTCTACGGAAAATACCACCCGGAAGCCGGAAATTCTCAAGCCGCCGTCTGACTCATTCCAACTACGGCTGGCGCTGCGACAAAGTTCTGCACTGAAACTCCAAGAACCACCGCGCAGTAAGCGGCGATGCATGTCACCGCCCATTTCCCAAACTCTTGCATCTGAAGGTGCATCATTATAATTGTTATGCCAAGGATCGGCGCACCATTCCCAAACTAGCCCGTGCATATCGTACAATCCAAAGGCGTTGGCTACTTCAAAACTGCCGACGTTTGTTGTTTCTTTGCGGAATTTGCTTTTTGGTTCGTCAGCACAGCAAACTAAATCAGTGGTAATGGTTTCGCCAAAGTGAAAGGATGTCGTAGTTCCAGCACGACAAGCATATTCCCATTCCGCCTCACTCGGTAAACGATAGTCGCGTCCAGTTTTTTCTGATAGCCTGAGACAAAATTCTACAGCTTCATGCCAAGATACATTTTCTACTGGTCTATCTAAACCTTTGAATTTCGATGGATTTGGATTTAAAGTTTGGTTGACTTTAGGTAAAGCTGCTACTACTTTCCACTGTGCTTGAGTTACAGGAAATTTTCCCATAAAAAATGGTTCTACAGTCACTTTGCGTTGAGGACGTTCGTCAGCATCTCCTTCAAACTCCGGTGAACCCATCATGTATGTACCGCCAGGAATTGATACCATTTCCAGGGTGACAGACTTACCCAATTCTTCAGCAAATAATTTTGCACTGCGACAGACGCGGCTAACTTCTCTACCTGCTGTGTCCACTGTCACTACGTCAAATACAAAAGTTTCTAAACATGGTAATGGTACTATTACTTTTGGCGGTGGTAACATCGGTTGAGGGATAGAAACCATTTTTAGTGCAACAGGTTCAAGATTTGATTTGATAAACTCCAAATCTTTAATAACTTCTGTTGCTGTTTGGTACCTTTCACTCGGTAAATGTTTAAGTAATTTATCTAAAATTTTTCCTAACTCTTCGCTGATACTAATACCTTTTTCTTGTAAACGTTCGCGCCACAACCACTTAGCATTCATGGCGTCATAAATAGGATCGTTAACCTGTCCGGAAACATCTTGTAAAGGTAAAGATTGAGTTAAAAGACGTACACAAGTTACGCCCAAAGCATATAAATCACTGGCGTGACAAGCAAAGCCAGCCATTTGTTCAGTTGGTGCATAACCAAGTGTATAAATTACTGTAGCTTGTCTGCCTATACTCGTTTGTGTTACTTGTTTAGCACCACCAAAGTCAATTAATACAGGTTTCCCATCGCTTCCACGGCGGATAATATTTTCTGGTTTAATATCCCGGTGAATAATGTTACTGGCATGAATGAATTCCAGAACTGGCAACAAATCAGCTAAAAGTTGCCAAATGTCTTCTTCACCATAGGTTTGTTCCTGAACTTCTTGTAAAAGAGTTTTTCCTTGAATAAATTCTTGCACGAGGTACAAACTAGTACCTTGTTCAAAATAAGCAAGTAATCTCGGAATTTGGGTATGATTTTCCCCTAGTTCATACAACCGAAAAGCTTCTTCTTTAAAAAATTGGGCTGCTTTGGTACGTTGTCCAGTTCCTTGAAATTGTGGGAAAAATTGCTTGATGACGCAAGGTGCATTGAGTCTATCTGCATCTTCTGTAGCATAAGTTCTGCTAAACCCGCCTTCACCTAACAGTCCCAATACGCGATAACGGTTTCTCAGAAGTTTGCCAAAGTTGCTTTGTCCGCAACTGACACAAAATCTATTGCTATCAGAGTTGAATGGATTTGAGCAATTGGGATTTTGGCAGATTTGCATAATGAAGTGAAAATAGCATCTTCTCCAAAGTTAGCCCCAATATCATCTAATTGAAAACAGTTATGTAGAGAAGCGAACACGGAATTTTTTATATGTGTTTAAAAATATGTGGGGAGTGGGGAATAAGGAGTGGGGAATTGGTTGAATAATTTGGTGCGTTAGGCTAAAGTCTTAACGCACCCTACTTATCAAGTCTGAATTAACCTTTAATATAGCTGTTGTTAACAACTAAAAAAGTTCAGTAATAACTAAATAAATTTTATCATCAATGTAAGTCTGATTTTTAGCTTTCCTTTTCTCCATAAACACGAAGTAATTCAGCTACACAAGCAACGATCGCTGATACGGAAATCAACATCACACTCAAAGCATTAATATCAGGCTTGACTCCCGTTCTAATACGACTAAAAATTTCCATCGGCAGGGTGTTAGAACCACTACCAGCAGTAAAACTTGCAATCAAAAAATCATCTAAACTCAGGACAAAAGCTAACAAACAACCAGCAATAATACCAGGCATTAATTGAGGTAATAATACTTTGATAAATGCTTGGGTTGGTGTAGCACCTAAATCTAATGCTGCTTCTTCTAAGTGAGGATCTAAATTTGTCAGTCTAGAAGAAACCACAAGTCCCACATAGGCCAGACAAAATACTACGTGTGCTGCAACTATCGTCCACAAACTTAAAGGTATTGCAAACGCCGCTAAACATACTAAGGTAGCCACTGCGATCGCAATATCAGGAATAATTAATGGTAAATAAGCAATACCGCGATACAAATTCTTTAGCGGAAATTGGTAATGCGCTAAACCTACAGCCATCAAGGTTCCCAGCACTGCTGAAATCCCCACTGCACAACCAGCAACTATTAAACTATTTTGCAAAGCTGATAAGATGCGATCGTCGCTGAACAACTTCAGATACCAATCTAAAGTAAATCCTTGCCAAGTTGCACTGTAGGGCGATTGATTAAAGCTATAAAAGCCAAGTACCAGTATAGGCAGGTACATAAACACAAATATCAGCAGCGAGAAAACCGCCTGCCATCTGACACGCGGTTTTTTGATATGTGGATAAATATTCACGTTTATATTTGGTTTTTCTTGGTGAAAATAAAAAATATCATATTTTATGTAAAAAGTCAAACAATTTCAAATTATCAATGAAGGCAGGAGTTAGGGGGCAGGAGGCAGGAGTTAGAAGAATAGTTTTTATCCTTAATTCTCTAGTCGTCTACCTCATTTGGTTGCAAACTGCTGTAAGTAAATTATGACTTACCCAAGAACTCTCTCTTGCTCTTATTTCTCCGTGTCCTCTGTCTTGAAAAGTTCAGATCGGTGGGAACCGCCGCTCCGACTTTTCGCTGTGTCCTCTGCGGTTTGATTTTCCCTTACCTGTGTGTAAGTCCTGTAAATCTATCTTTAGGCACAATAGATTATCCTTTTAAGTTAGAAAATAGGGTGTTTGGGTATCAAAAACTTAGATTCTTTAACTAATATCTGAAAAATAGATAATTAACCCGGATGACATCATATTTTTACTCTGATATCAGCAAATATCATAGATTTTAACAATCTATTTATTCAAAATAGTTTAGATAAAAATTTTCCTAAAACATCATAAATTAAAATAAATTTACCACCTATGGGAAGATTACTTTATCTACTAAGGTAGACGAAAAATCTCCAGGTAAGAGCATAAGATTTTGATGCATTTGTGAATCATATCCGTAATTTATGTTACTTGTTAGTGCAAAGTTAATCAAGTATAAGCACTACGCAAACAGACAAAAATACTTGTGATTCAAGTTTGATTTTTTAGGAGGTTTGTAATGCGAATTGCTCAAGTTGCCCCATTATTGGAGAGAGTACCGCCTCCCGCTTATGGTGGCATAGAGTTAGTAGTAGGGTTGCTGACTGATGAATTAGTGCGACGCGGACATGAAGTAACGTTATTTGCATCGGGAGATTCTATTACTTTGGCAAAACTAGTGTCAGTTCATCCCCATGCATTGAGACTCGATCGCACCGCCAAAGATTACAGCATTTACGAAATGCTGGAACTCGCTTTAGTGTATCAACGAGCAGCAGAGTTTGATATTATTCACTCTCATCTGGGGTATGCGGCATTACCCTACTCAAATCTGGTCGCAACTCCTACAGTTCATACATTGCATGGTGTTTTTACCCCTGAGAACGAAAAGCTGTTTAGTTTTGGTAAAAAACAACCATACGTTAGCATTTCTGGTGCCCAACGAGAAGCAAGATTAGGGCTAAATTATGTAGCAACTGTCTACAACGGAATTGATATCAACAAATATGAGTTTTATTCTCAACCAGAAAATCCGTCTTACTTGGCATTTTTAGGTCGAATGTCCCCAGAAAAGGGAGTCCACTTAGCTATAGAAATTGCCAAACAAGCTGGTTGGACTTTGAAAATGGCTGGTAAGGTAGATGTTGTTGATGTGGAATATTTTGAGACACAAATCAAACCACACATTGATGGCGGACAAATTCAATATTTAGGTGAAGCTAACCATGCTCAAAAAAATGCCTTGATGGGAGGTGCAGTCGCAACTTTATTTCCGATTACTTGGCGAGAACCGTTTGGATTAGTGATGGTTGAATCAATGGCTTCGGGTACCCCTGTGATTGCGATGAACTTGGGATCTACCCAAGAAGTAATTGCCCACGGTAAAACAGGTTTCCTTTGCGATCGCATTCAAGAGTGTATCAATGCCATTGACAAAGTGACACAGTTAAATCGGTATGCTTGTCGCCAACATGTAGAAAAGCATTTCAGTATTAAACAAATGGTTGATGGCTATGAAGCGGTTTATCAACAAATCATAGGAGAAAAGTTTTCTCACAATGGGCGCTTCCGTAGTTTGCTTAGTTTAGGTAGCGATCGCAGTTAAACAAAGGGAATAGGCAATAGGCAATAAGGAATGGTTAAGATTAATTGCCTCTTGCCTGTTGGGTTGTACTTAATATGACTTTCTCTTTTTACTTCCAGACTGAGTTTTTCTTGACTCTATAGTAAACTGGGGAATTTCTTCGAGTTCAGCTTCACTTAAAGAATACTGTTCGCAAACCAAGCTAAGGCGATGGCCAGGAGTTTTGACTGCGTTAACAGAATGGGTTAAATCTCCCTGAAAGTAAAGTAAAGTATTAATTTGCGGCTTAATTTGTCCAAGTTGACGCTTGTGCGATCGCAGTACTAATTCTCCCCCTTCCATATCAGCAGGGACTCGCACATAAAGCACACTCACAAGTATAGGCGGTTCAATGGTTTTGCAGTAAGAACGTAAGGAGCGATCGATATGCGGATCGACACGAGAGCCTTCTTTTAACTGTAAAGGATTAAGGTAAAAAGCATTACAATTTGGCTGGAGAGCTAAATCTAAATAAGGCTTGAAATAAGGAAACTGCTGTTCTACCGTTGCTAATGCAGAACGCTGAAATACTATCGAAAATCCTTTAGTAGCAACAAAATCACGGTTGAGGTTGTTGATGGCAAAATAAGGACAAGCTTGGATTTCTCCCCATAAATTATTGAGGTAATCGTTAGAAAATGCGTTAGGTTGTTGTTGATAGTATTTCACGGTAGATGTGGGCAAAATAATACGTCTTATGTAAGTGAGAAAATTATATGGTGTTCAAAAGTCAGCACATCAATACCAAAACAATGTATTTTCTTCCTTCTGACTTGTAAGTAGGGAACAGGGAACAGGGAACAGGGAAGAACTATATACTTACATGCATGGCGATGAAAAAATTTTCATCCGGACTGCCTTCTGCCTTCTGCCTTCTGCCCTCTGCCTTTCTTCGGTAAAAATTAACATCAGGAATTTAGTGCGATGGCTGAAAATATTGCGGCATTTGCTGACATTGGTATAGAGTATTTTCTTTGAAACCTTCACTAGAAAAGAGTTCTCCCATAAATTGGTGCAAAATTTAGCATGAATTAACGTAGATTTACAGAATTTTGCTGTGAGTAGAGATTTTTTTCTCTATGTTTTTGTTACAATTATTGAAATTTTTTCCCTAAAAATACCATTATGGCTTTATACGCAGAATTACATAGACATCTAGGCGGTTCGGTCGTACCCAGAGTATTGTGGCGATATTTCGAGCGACATTCTTCGGAGTTGATTTCCCGCTTTGCCGACTATTCAGAGTTTGAAGATTTTTACACCCGTCCACGCAATACTCTAGATGAGTATCTAGAATTACACACCCTGGTAGAAAGTGTCCAAACTGTAGATACTTTGCCTTATTTTATCTATCGCTTGCTCCGCGGTGCTTACATTTTTGAAAATTTGGCTTATCTGGAACTGCGCTACACTCCGTATTTACGGACACCTGAGCATCTGAGTCAATCAGACAGAATTGACAAGATGGCAGAAATTGTGGAAGTCGTAGGAAAAGCTAGCCATCTGCCAGAATATCCCATTGTTACTAGCCAAATTCTTTGTATGCACACGCGTTTACCCTATGAGGTGAACAAAGCGATTATTGATTTGGCGGCGCAAAATAAGCAGTATGTCTGTGGAGTAGATGTAGCTGGGGGTGATAGCTATTATGCCGATCGCCTTGAAGAATGGATTAGTCTGTATAATTATGCGCGATCGCTCGAAGTTAACACCACTGGACATTTATTTGAAACTACCGCTGGTTGTTACCCCCAATTGTTACCCTACCTGATGCGAATTGGTCACGGTATCCAAATTCCTTTATTGTATCCAGAATTACTTAAGGATTTAGCTAGACGCGGGCAGTGTTTGGAGGTTTGCCCCACAACCTATTTGAAAACTGGTACTTTACAGGATATACGTCAACTCAAAATAGTTTTTGACCGTTGTTTTGATGCTGGGGTCGATATCGCTATTTGTACTGATAATGCTGGTTTACACAATGTACGTTTGCCTTGGGAATATGAAAATCTCTTGACTTACGACATTATTAGTTTTCAACAACTCCAAGCTTGTCAGGATGCAGCTTTTCGTCATGCTTTTGCTTGGCCTTACAGGCAACGTCCGGCATCATTATTAAATGGGTTGCTGAAACTTGAATCTCCTAAAGTTTTGGCACTGAGCGAAACTAATTAAAAAAGAAGTCAGAATTCAGCAATGCTTTAAATGTGGACTAGCACCTGCTAGTGATTGTTCACTTTTGACGTTGCAGCAGGACATACCACTAAATCTAAGATTTAGTGTAGTGTTTCACTATTTATTCATCCGCCATTCGTACAGAATTTATGCTGAATTCTGACTCGCGACTCCTGAATTCTTTGTTAATCATGAGCATTAGCCGCTATCCTACTACTCATAAGCTTTTTTTGCTTATACCAATTCTGTATGAAGATGCGCTAAACCATAAGTACAAGAAAGAAAAACGTAGACGCGGAGCGGCTTGCCGCAGGCTACCGCAAAGGACGCATTCGCGCAGCGTCTCGTCAGAGAAGAACACAAAGAAAGAAGTTAAAAGGGTTTGGCACAGCCTCACAAAAAAATGGTATTAGAACCTCAAAAGCAATTTATCAAAAATCCTTTTTTAATTGAGTTTTCTTTACAATTAATAAAAATTTATGCCAAATTTACTCTCCTAATTCCTCTGTCGCCAGAAGCTATAAACTATAACTTATGGCATCTACTATTCAAGCTCTACCAAAAGAAGTCGTATATTTAATTACAGCGGGAGAAGTCATCGACTCTTTTGCCTCTGTAGTAAAGGAATTGGTGGAAAATTCCCTTGACGCAGGGGCAACGCGAATTGTAGTTTCCATCTGGCCGGAACAATGGCGAATTCGCGTCGCAGACAATGGTTGCGGAATGAACTTAGATGATTTGCAACAAGCAGCTACAGCCCACAGCACCAGTAAAATTCGTTCTAGTGCCGATTTGTGGAAAATTAATAGCTTGGGTTTTCGTGGTGAGGCGTTACACAGTTTAACGAATCTGGCAGATTTGGAAATTTTGAGCCGTCCTGTTGGTGGAAAATTAGGATGGCGAGTTCTCTATGGGTATGGCGGGGAAGTTCTAGAAGTTGATGTAACCGCGATCGCACCTGGTACAGTAGTCACAGTTTCTAATCTTTTCGGTAACTGTTCATCTCGTCGCCAGGGACTGCCCACAACAGCACAGCAAATGAAAGCCGTGCAAGCAACAATTCACCAAATCGCCCTATGTCATCCCGGCGTCACCTGGCAGATTTGCCAAAATGACCGCCAATGGTTCACCATTTCAAGAGCTGCCACAACTGGGCAACTACTACCGCAGATTTTACCGCAAGTGCGACAAGGCGATTTGCAAGAAGTCAAACTCGAAGTACCCAACCCAGTAAATTCAGAAGACAGAATTCAACAGTCAACAGTCAACAGTCAACAGTCAGCAATACATTTAGTGGTAGGATTACCCGATCGCTGTCATCGTCATCGTCCAGATTGGGTGCGTGTGGCGATTAACGGCCGGATGGTGAAATCGGCGGAATTAGAGCAAACAATATTATCAGCATTTCACAAAACATTACCACGCGATCGCTATCCAATTTGTTTTCTGCATCTTGCCATTTCTCCAGATCAAATTAACTGGAATCGTAATCCTGCAAAAACAGAAATTTACCTCAATGAAATAACTTATTGGCAAGAGCAAATTATCGTAGGAATTAATCAAGCACTGCGAATTTCTGATGCCAATTTAAAAGAAACTGTCCACACAACACGAGTTAGTAAATTACTCAAAGCCGCAGAAGCTAAAGGCGGCTACAACTTCAATCCTCAAAATTCCAACGATGATGAGAAAATTCCTGACTCCTCACTCTCAACTCCTAACTTTTTAAAAGCTGTAGCCCAAGTGAGTAATACTTATATTGTTGCCGAACATCCTGGTGGGATGTGGTTAGTGGAACAGCACATTGCCCACGAGCGAGTTTTATATGAACAATTATGCGATAATTGGCAACTAATTTCCGTCGAACCGCCAATTATTCTTTATCAATTATCGCCAGCGCAAGTATTACAATTGCAACGCATCGGCTTAGATATAGAACCTTTTGGCGAACAACTTTGGGCAGTTCGTAACCTACCCGCGATGTTGCAGCAGCGCGAAGATTGTGCCCAAGCAATTTTAGAATTGAGTTTGGGAGGTGACTTACAAACAGCACAAGTAGCTGTTGCTTGTCGCAGTGCAATTCGTAACGGTACGCCAATGAATCTACAAGAAATGCAAACACTTTTAGATAATTGGCAACGCACTCGCAACCCCCGCACCTGTCCCCACGGACGACCAATTTATTTATCACTAGAAGAGTCTGCGTTAGCTAGATTTTTCCGGCGTAACTGGGTAATTGGCAAAAGTCATGGAATTTGAAATATTTTGGGATTCAGAATTAAGTAGGAAGACGCAAATAAACTGAAACTCAAAAGTTCTAGTCAAGCAGCTAAAAACCTATTTCCTTCTGCCGACGCTCGCGGACTCGCTAACGCTGCGCTATCTTGCCTCCTGCCTTCCCCCAGTGACAATTATTCATGTCCAGCTACTTAAAATATTTACCTGAAAATTTTAGATACAACAAAAATTAATTTTTTACAGATATATAGAAAAAGTCGATATACTTAAATCTCAAAGACGAGTGCAATCAAATTAAAGCTTTTGCTGCTATATCTCCTCATTTTTATTTAATTTGATCCGTCGATTTTCTTTTGTTGGCGATATCGGTTATGACGCTGATTATCAACTAGGAGCAACATTGGGGAAAGGGGCATAACTTTTATAGTAAGCAACAGGCGATAGCCAACAGGCTTGAAAGTCGATATACCTGGAGAATGATTTTTTTTATAACTATAGATAGGAATAACTTCATTCTACAGGTTGATGTATACCTTATGGTCTGCAAAGTAAAAATAAATCAGTTCGACATCGAATGAAGAACTTGCCAAAAGTACTTGGTCGTTAACCATATTCTAAGTTAATGCACAAATGCAAAGGTAACTTCTTCAAGTTGATTTTTCAGTAATTTCAAGATTGGAGCATCGCTTACTAGTTTTATTGGTAATACCAAATAAAAGCATAAGCTTTGCCCCTAGAGTAAATGTCTTGCGTAGTTAACGCTGTTATCGAGGATTTCAAATGAAAGTTATTGCTTCTGTTTTATCTATTTTGCGCCCAGTACGTTTTTTAGTTGTTGCTTTTACTTGCGCCTTACTATTGTTATCTAGTGCTTTCCCTGCTTTTGCGATCAGTAGCTCCCAAAGTAAGCCTACCGAAGGCGAAACACAACTACTTGAGATCCAGCGCAAAACAGACGAAGCTGCTAAAAAACCACCAATTGGACTCGAAGAGACTCAAGAGAAGACTCAGGGAGGACTCAATGAAGTTCAAGGAAGCGCTGACATTGAAAAGCAAAAACGTCCTGAAAATTCACAAAGTGCAACCACAGTAGAAGAAAGTGCAAAGAATCTTTTGGACAAAATTACAGGAAAGTAAAATAATCAATACTTGACTTTGGTAATTTTTCATTAGTCAGAAGTCATAAGTGGTTACATAAAAATCACTTATGACTAATTTTTTATGCAAAAAATAAATTAATCTAGGTAATTGGTAATTATTTTAAAATTTATTTTTTAAAGGCTCAATCAAAAAAACAATAAATCTAACCAAATTAGTATACTACTAGACTATTAGATTAATAATACTACCTACTAAGACGTAGAAGTAATTCTAAATATGGAAAATAATCTAAACTGACAATGCACCCTTTGGTTGATGTAGATGATGTTGAAAATTTGGGATGTTAATAAATAATAAGTTTGTCTAGGAATGAAAAACAATGCGTGCGATCAATATTGGTTTGACACAAGAACAGCGTGAAGGTGTGATTAATCTGTTGAATCAAGATTTGGCAGATGCCTATTTACTGTTAGTAAAAACCAAAAAGTACCATTGGGACGTTGTTGGCCCTCAATTCCGCTCTTTGCACCAACTTTGGGAAGAACACTACGAAAAACTGACTGTAAATATCGATGCTTTAGCAGAACGGGTTCGTGCTTTGGGTGGTTACCCGGTTGGTACAATGGAGGGATTTCTCAAAATTGCTACCCTCAAGGAACATGCTGGTAGTGTTCCCACTGCAACAGGAATGGTAGCTAATTTAGTGCAAGATCACGAGCAAGTTATTCGCAATCTCAGAGATCATGTCGATCAGTCTGGCGAACAGTTTCACGATCAAGGAACTGCTGATTTTCTGACTGGATTGATGGAAGAACATGAAGAAATGGCTTGGATGTTGCGCTCATTCATTGAAGGCCAAGCACTTGAAGGAGACGGTACACAGCCAGCAACAGAAGCTAAAACTCCTGTAGGTGTGTAATGAATTTTAGATTTTAGATTTTAGTTTTGGATTGTAAATTCCAAATTTAAAGTCTAGAAAGGTGTCTTGGTGTAGGGTCTGGTAGATTGCCCCCAAATTTACTTGTAGAATAAATCCAAAATCTACAATTCTTTTTTCAGCCCCATACTAGAAAGTATGGGGTTAATCCAAAATTATTTGACTATATCTACGGCAAAAATAACATAATCCCAGGAGTATTTAAATGCCAGAAGTATATCAGGCAGAACGTACTATTTCTGCTGTATTCAAAGAACAAAAACAAGTTGATGATGTTATTAGACGTTTATTAGATAGGGGTGTACCTAGAGATTGCATTTCCGTCATGGGCAGAAATTTTGAGTCGGAAACTCGAATTTCTGGCTTTATTAGTAAAAAGGATGTGATTCTGGGAGGCTTGAGAACAGGGGCAGTTTTTGGTTCCTTATTTGGTTCGTTTCTCAGCTTGCTCACGGGTGTGGGCGTACTATTTATTCCTTTTGTTGGCTCAATTGTGGCAGCCGGCCCGATTGGTGCTGTATTGTTAGGGGCTGCTAGTGGAGCGATCGCAGGTAGCGCAGGTGCCGGTCTAGTATCGGTTCTGACTACTTTGGGAATGCCAGAAGATAAGGCCGCTATTTACCAAACCCGCTTACAAGCTGGTGAGTTCTTATTGATGGCAGAAGTTCCAAGCGATCGCACCGGCGAATTTCAATTGCTCCTCGAAAGTGCTGGTGGAGAAGAAACTCAGGTAATTGAAAAAACCCTGGCTCGTCCTTGTCCAGGATTGTGCAACAGCCCAGACGACTTGTCACCTGAAGTTCGCGCTCATCTTTCTAATGAGGCTCAGCGTACATTCATTGACCGCTATAACGCTGTAATCAATGAAAAAAATGACGAGTTTAACGCTGAACAAGCTGCTTGGGAAGCTGTTCACCAGAAATATGATGAAGATGACAATGGTGTCTGGTCAAAAGCTAAGGTCAAAGCTTAAGGGACTTCCAAATCAAAAAATATACAATTATTTCTTGTGGGGTGGGCGTCTCGCCCGCCCGTAGTCAAGGGCGGGCAAGATGCCCACCCCACAAGTAGTAGTAATTTATTTCTTGGAAATCCCTAACAAGCCTTCGTCCGTTTAATGCAGGGCGTCTTTTTGTATTGGCTGTTGACGGTTGAGGGTTAACTGCTTCAAAGCGTAATAAATTACCAATTTGTAAGTAGAAGGACTCAATTAAACTAAAGTTCGTAGTATGGGCTTGAGCGATTAAAACGTCTGTTAAGAGCGATAAATCGCTTACTACGAACAAAGCTCCAATCTTACATTTAATTATGTCTACCTACTTAAAAGCTCTTTTTTGGGGCACAGCAATGCTGTGCCCCTACGTATGTAATGGCCAAGGGAAGAGACGCAGTAAATCGCTGTCTCTACAACTGAAATAAATCTTCATCAAAATTCTATTCCGATATATCGAAATATATCGCGATATATCGTATAGTAGAGAAAGTTGATTAGAAATTGAGTTATGTTTAGACACTTTCGATCGCGCTTTGGCATACCTGCATGGGCTGGAGTCAGCGAAGATGATTTTTTGTTTGTCAAGTCTTGGTTTGAGCATCGCAAGGAGCATGGTAGACATCATGGCAAACACCTTCGTGATGAAGTATTTGGTCGTGGTTGGCCAGATGAATATCGGACTCGTCGGGGTGACATCAAGTTCATCTTGTTAGAGTTGTTATCCGAGCATCCCAGTCATGGTTACGACCTGATTAAAGAGATGGAAACTCGTTATGGTGGTTTCCGTCGCCTCAGTCCTGGCTCAGTGTATCCAACACTCCAATTGCTGGAAGAAGGTGGTTATTTGACCAGTTCCCAAGAAGGTGGTAAGCGGATTTACACCATTACAGATGAGGGTAGACAACTTTTAGCACAACGTACCCAACAACAAACCTCAGACTCTCCTTGGGATACCTTCAAAAGTTTCGTCACAGGTAAGCCCCAAGAGTTGATTGAGTTGCGGAATGCTGCAACAGAATTAGCTGGTGTGGTGGTGCAGGTTGCCCGCAGTGGCAATGTGGAGCGAATAAATCGAGTGCGTGAGCTTTTAGAGCAAGTTAAACGCGAAATTTACGGTATTTTGGCAGAAAAATAAATAGAGACACCAAATTGGGTGTCTCTAATCTCAAAATTCTCGGTTTTGGACTTAAAAATTAGAAGCGATCGCGGTTAAATCTGGTTCAATGAGCGAGTTGAGCAATGTCCACAACTGCAAATCAGTAAAATCTGGAATCGCCATAAATGCACCGACTTCCCGTAAGAGTTGGGGATTGTGGGTAGACGCTATACCGATGGTGCGGATCTTTGCGCCCACAGCTGCGCGAATTCCAGAGGGAGAATCTTCTAGGGCGATCGCTTCGTGTGGTTGAATTTCCAAATTGTTTAAGGCAACTTGGTAAGGTGCGGGGTCGGGTTTACCTGCGATACAATCATCCGCTAAAACGATTGTATGGAAAGCTTCTTTTATCCCCAATACTTCTAGCATATATTCTGCATTTAATCTCGGTGCATTAGTAACTAATGCACGTTTTAATTGATGTGTCTGTGTCCATGCTAGTAGTTCCGAAAATCCACTCAGAGGTTGTAGATCAAAGGCAAGTTTGCGAAAAAGTGCCTCTTTTTCATCTGCAAACTCTTCCCCTTCTGTTAGCGATAATTGTGGCAAAATGTCTTGAACAATTTCTGGATTTAGCCGTCCACTAATTTTCGATTTATAAAATGTTTCATCAATTTCTATGCTGAAATTTAGCAGCATTTCTTTCCAAGCTCGGTAGTGTATGGGATCGCTCTTGACAATAGTGCCGTCTAAGTCAAAAAGAATTGCAGCCAGCATAATTGTTGGGTACTATGTAAATAAATGTTAACTTTATTTACATAGTTTACATTGTTTTTGTCTTTTAGCGATTATTCTTTTGTGAATACAAAAGAATGGGGAAAAAATTTGCTTACGAAGTATAATATCTTAACCTAATCTTAAGAGTCGCCAATTAATTTTTTAAATCCTAAAATCTATCCTCTATAACTAAATAAGGGATTTAAATTGATCCCACCCCCTAAAAGTCGATGGAATTTCACATTAACCGTCAACACTATTGATAACCTTCTGTGTAACCAAATGGTAGCCGCTACAAACTTTTTTTGCGTTGATGATTTATTAGTGCAGATTTACAACTCTGAAGTCGAAATGGCGTTCTCAGTTGCAGAAATCACCCAACAATATTTACAGCAAATTCTCAACGAACAGGATACAGCGGCTGTATTGTTAGCCACCGGGAATTCCCAACTGAAATTTCTTGATGCTTTGATTAAATTAGGTGGTGTAGATTGGTCAAGGATTAGTTTGTTGCATTTAGATGAATATTTGGGAATTAGTGCGGATCATTCTGCAAGTTTCCGGCGTTATATGCGAGAACGTGTAGAGAAAAGGGTTGCTCCTAAGCAATTTCACTATATAGAAGGTGATACATTGCAACCAGTGGCAGAATGCGATCGCTACACTAAACTATTGCAAGCACAACCAATTGACTTGTGCTGTCTTGGTGTTGGCGAAAATGGACACTTGGCTTTTAACGATCCAGCAGTCGCAAATTTTCAAGATCCTTACAGTGTAAAACTAGTCAAACTAGATAAAGTCAATCGTCAACAACAAGTAAACACAGGCCACTTTCCAAATCTGGAAAGTGTCCCGCAATACGCTTTTACTGTTACTATTCCCACGATTTGTTCAGCCAAAAAAATTATTTGTCTTGCTCCAGAAACACGTAAAGCAAATGTGGTGAAACAGATGTTGCAAGGAGCTATAAGCACAGAATGTCCGGCTTCTATTCTCCGCCAACAACCCCAAGCAACGTTATTTTTAGATGTCAACTCTGCTAGTTTGCTTTAATTTATCAAATTGTCACAAAATGGTTAGAGACGTTGCAATGCAACGTCTCTACATCTGTTGGAAGGACGAAAAATCGTGGGGTGTAGCCGAATGGCACTAAGAAAAGCGCAAAGTTATGCCCAATAAGGGCTACAGGCTTAATACCCACTCCCACAGGAAACTGCCGAACAGGTGCAAACCCTGTTTTTCACCATTTAGTCTTGACAAACGTGCAATTATTTCTCAGGGAGGTTCAGCCCCCAGTTATCCTGCAAGCTATTGGGAATCGTGAATTCCACCTTTTGTCCTTCCCGCTCGAGGTAATGCAGTCCTTCAATCAGCCTGCGTGAGAATGCGCCGCTGATCCGCGCCGCCAGCTTCGAGCGATCCTGTATCTCGTCGGTGACTCCAAAAATCCAGCGCAGTGGACGTAAAAAGTGCCGAGTCCAATTGGCGGGTTCGATACCAACCGCTTCAACCACGCGTTGGTCGCACATCTCGCGGATGAGCGTGGGAACAATACCATCGAACATCTCACCAGGAACGCGTTCCTTCATGTAATCAACCAGCGCAGCAGTCAGTTCTCGCCCGGCATCTGACGGAGCCGCATGACGGGCTATTATCGCATCCCACAATGCTTTGCCATCCTCGACATCGCGGGGTAGCATCTCCTCCTGAATTCCCATTATGCTGCCAATGACACGCCAACAGTGAAAGAACCCGGCTTCTTCCTCCGTGGTAAAATCCAATCCTAGCCTGGTCAAGACCTGGGGCAACAGTGCAAAGGATAGCATCGTACCAACCAAGTCTTCCTGGTTGATGGGAACGCCGTACTCAGCAAGCCACCGGGGATATTGCCGCATGTGGTAGCGAATTGTGGTGTGCAGCAGACGGATCTTTTGAGCCGTGCGTACCCCACGACCATTTGGCTCCAACCCACCCTCGGCCATAACATCGATGACAAACTGCGCGGTTTCGATGAGGCGTTGATGTACCCTTTTGGTGATCCGGTGCGTCACACTCAGTACCTGCGCTCCCTTGGCACAAGAGTAGCATGAAGGCAACGACCAGCAAAACAACGCCATCGTCATTTGCATACCATAACGCGAGAACAGTTGCTGTCCGAGCCGGATCTGCTCCCGATCCGCCCATGAAGGCCAGTCATCTGTGGTATTGAGGAAATCTTCGAGAGCGTCAGGCATTTCGACTGCTACGAGATCATCGTTGTTTTGAATGTCTTTTAGGAGTTTATTTACAGCGTCCACCTCATTGAGTCCAAAGATTTTCTCAATGACGGAATCGGCTTGTGGATCACCGATTTCACGATACGAGTCTAGGGTGTTGAGGGTCCATCGGTTTGATAACATCAGTCTTTAAATCTGTAGTTTTTTTGAGAAATCAGACAATGATAAAATAATAAGCCTTCAGGGCGTATAAAGAAGACAAAAAACAACCCCCAAAATCGAATGACACTAAGAAAATCTCTAAGCTATGTAAAATAAGGATTACAGCTTTTAATGCCAATTGAGCATTAATGGCATGAGAAGCGGCGATACCTTTTCCTATCGGAGATGCTGCGCGAACGGCAACGTCAAGAACGAACGCAGATAGGAAAATGATGTAGGTTTGCCCAAAAGTTTTTGAAAGTAGAAAAAGCTTACTCGTCCGTGAAAACAAAAAGAGATTTGATTATGACAATATATTTAAATTCCCGACTTCCTAAAGAAATCGGGAATCTTGTTATTTAATTCTCTGTAATTTGAGCTATTGCAAAACTTCTTTGACTAGATGACCATCTTCCATATGGATTATGCGATCGGCAATATCTAAAATTCTGTTGTCGTGAGTAACCATTAAAATGGCACAATTCTGTTCTTTAGCTAGTTCTTGCATCAGAGTGACAACATCTCGGCCAGTCTTGCTGTCTAAAGCAGCAGTAGGTTCATCAGCTAAAACCAATTTAGGATGACTGACTAAAGCACGAGCAATGGCTACCCGTTGTTTTTGTCCTCCTGATAGATCTGATGGGTAGTAATTAACCCTATTTTCTAATTTAACAGCATTGAGGATAGCTTCTGATTTGCTACGAGCTTCCGATTCGGAAATATTTTTGTGTAACTCCAGCGACATTTGAACATTTTGTCTAGCTGTTAAAAAATCTAATAAGTTGTGAGCTTGGAAAATATAACCAATATGACGGCGTACTTTAACTAATTGCTCATTACTAGCTCCAAAAAGCTCATGACCTAGAAATTTAAGACTTCCCTCTTGAACAGAGCGTAATCCACCAATTAAAGTCAGTAAAGTTGTTTTTCCTGAGCCTGATGGCCCAGTCATAATGACAATCTCGCCAAATCTGATATGAAAATTAATATTGAATAATGTTTGAGTGCGAATTCTTTTTTCGCCAAAATAGTGGTTGAGATTTGTGATACTAACAATAGATTTTGGTTCCATCTGTTATAAAATCTATATAAATTAAAAAATATCTGCTGGATCTACTTTTCTGAGTTTATTTGTAGATAAAAATGCCGAAGTTAAACACATCAAGGTTGCTGAAATTAATACTAGTATCGCCTTGTCAGTACTCATGATAACTGGTAATTTAGTGGCATTTTTGGAAATGTCATAAAGACCAATAGAGATAATAAAACCTGGAACATAACCTAGAGATGCTAAAATTAGAGCTTGTTTAAAAACCACACTTAATAAATATTTGTTTTTGAACCCCATTGCTTTTAGGGTTGCATATTCAGTTAAATGAGTTGAAATATTACTATACAGAATTTGATAAACAACGATTACACCAACAACAAACCCCATTAATACCATTAAGTTAAACACAAAACCGATGGGTGTTCTCAAAGACCAATAGCCTTTTTCAAGAGCAACAAAGTCTTTTTTAGTAATAAGTTTTACGTCTTTGGGTAAATTGACTGATAAATCTCTCAAAACTTTTTCGGCATTGGCATTACGTTTGAGCTTAATTAAGCCTATATCTATCTTTTGTACCGAACGATCTTGAAATATCCTCAAGAAAGTTGAAGAACTAACAATTAAATTTCCATCAACTCCAAAGGACGGCCCCAGACTAAACAAACCACCAATTTTAACTTTGTAACCAACTAATCCAGTGTAGGTGTATATTTCAACTCTTATAGTTTTTCCTTCTTCAAAATCTTTGGCGATCGCTCCAAATTCTGGACGAGAATCACGGTCAAATAAAACAATATTAGGTATTCTGAGTATATTCAATTTTTCTTGAATATTGGGAAATTTAAAAATTGACTGTACTGGATCGAAACCAAGCACGTATAGTGGATATTTTAAACCATTATCTGGATTTTTAAACTTAGCGAATTGTACATATAACGGGTTAACTGATTCTACACTTTCAAAACCCATTAATTGATATAAGTATGCCCGCTCAAAGCTTTGATTAGATGTGAGAGATTTATATTGGGCACTGATTAAAAATAAATCTCCTTCTAAATTATTATGCAACTGTGTAGCGCTATCATAAAGAGCATCTTGGAAACCAATTTGCATAAACATAAGAACTGCAACAAAAGCAATCCCAGCTAAAGCTACAAGAAAGCGAATTCTTTGTCGGGCTAGTTGTAGCCAAGCCAGAGGTATATTGAGAATCATTTAGTTAACCTCAAGGATAGAAATTGGGCATTGGGGAGCCAGTGCGTTGGGCGGCTCTGCCGACTTGTACTCCTTTGGAGAACCCGCAGAGTAGCAACTGGCGTTATTGGGCATTGGTCACTTATTAGCCTAATTTCTCATCTAGTTAATAGTCAGAATTCAGGTGGAGATGGAAAATAAAGGGTACTACTATTTTTTGCTTTTCTTATTGATTATTAAGCTAGGCTATCAAAGTCTTCTGAATTATGAATTATGAATTCATAATTCACAATTATTGCCTTAAAGATAAATCATGACCTCTACTTGTAAGTCAGTAAAACTAGCAGCTAGCCTATTATCTGCTGGGTTATCAATACGAATTTTGACATCAATTATTTTATTATCCGTGTCTGCTTGGATAGCGTTATTAAAGATATTTTGTTTACCAACTTGTAAACCAATATCAGCAACTTTTCCTCGTAGTTTTCCTGGAAAAGCATCGCTAGTAATAATGGCGGATTGGCCTAGACGTACTTTTTGGATATCAGTTTCATAGACTTCTGCAACGACATACATTTGTTGTGTGCGACCTATATCAGCTATTCCTATAGTGCCGATAATTTCTCCAGGCCAAGTATTAATTTTCATAATTTGCCCGGTTATGGGCGATCGCACCACACTTAAATCCCATTCTGCCTGAGCTTGTTTAACAGAAGCGATCGCACTATCAACATCAGCTTCTGCTGCTGCAATATCGGTGGGACGAACTTCGGCAATACTCTTGAGTCTGGCATTGGCCTCGATTAATTGCTTTTGTAGAGTTTCGATAGTGCGATGCAGAGAAGCTTTAGCTTCATTGAGCTGTTGTTGAACAGTATCCACTCGCAAACGTTTAGCATCTGCATCGGAAGCAGAAATCGCACCATCTTTATATAACTGCTGATATCGCTGGTTTTCGCTTTCAGCATTACGCCACTCTGCCTCCAAGCGAGCGATGGTTGCTTGTTGTGCAGAAGTTTCTCCCTCCAACTCTGCTTCTAATCGAGCGATGGTTGCTTCCTGTGCAGAGATATCTCCAGCTTTTGCCCCCGCTTTCACCTGATTGAGACTAGCTTGAGCAACTAAGACTTGTCGTTGAGCTTTTTCTAAAGCTGCAAGACGAGGAAAGTAAGTGTCAAGGAGTGCAACTATTTGCCCCTCTCGCACCTTATCTCCTTTATTTACCAGCAGTTTTGTGACTCGAACACCCGCTTGGGAGTCGGGAGCAGATAGACGAATAACTTCTCCTTGAGGTTCTAAACGTCCTAAGGCAGAAACAGCAGTCATTTTAGGAGAACTACTTGGAGTAGCTACAGGCTCTACTTTAGAAGACAATTGAAATTGTGAAAATATGTAAAGTGAAACTCCACCACTAGCTACAGCGACAATGCCTGCTAACATAGCTGACGACCAACCCACAGGCTTGATGAATGGTTTTAGAAATGACTCTTTTTGTTTTGGTATCATAACTATCTTTTCAAGTTACCGAATAAAGTAAAAGAATTCAGAATTCTGAAATCTTTTACTTTCATGCATTGCATTGTCAGGATTCAGAATCCAGAATCAGCGAATTTATCAGAATTGGATACCCTAAGCTTAGAATTTTGAGAAAATCAAGTAGTTGTAACACCCTTAATTTTCCAGTTATGCTGAAGCCCAGGCGCAGCATCTCTAAGTTTGCTTTTGAATTCTGATTCCTGAATTCTGAATTCTGATTTTATTTGTTTAGCACTGCCTCTTTTTTACTTTTAAGTATCGCTAAGTATTCGCTGCGAGTTCCATCTATTCGATAGTGGTCGCAAATTTGGCAGAGTTTCAATATATCCAATCTGCTGAATACTTTTTGATGTTCGATTCCGTTGTCATTTCTCCACCGCCAAAAAGTAGTTCTATCAATGCGACGATTGCTTTCAGGCCATCTTCTTCGGGATAAAAAATCTACCAATTCTTCTTCATAAAACGAATAACCTTTTGGCAACTTCAAGAGTTCTTCTCTTAACTCAGTTAGCGGTATGAGTGGATCTAGCTCAGATAGTCTCATGCCAGCAAGCCCTTATATTTTCATGACAGTTTAATTATGCAGAACGCTTCATACAACACGGGTCATCGCATAAATCACATTGTAATACTGTCGATTTAGGAATCTATGGAATAATTGACAATCAGATGATATTATATTTTATCTCTCCACTTTCCCGAACAAACAGTATTGAATTTCACTATTTAATTACATACGATAAACCGACTGATACTCAATTGCAATCCATATGCAACACTTTGGTTCATGAATTAGTAGAAATGTATCGCATAAAATCAGACAACATAGTTGTAAATTCTGATAGACTTTGAAAACTTTTCTACACTTGGTGTTACTTAGCATCAGAAAATGTGTGTTTAATTTGTGATTTATTTTTTGTTGATTAAAATTTATCATTCTTTAGATATAGTTCCTAGTGGCTAACTTTACTTGGTTGTAAAATTTATTGTTCGACAAAGAAAATGCGGAAAATTAACTGATTGATTAAGACATAAAAATATTTTAAATAAATCAACTTCTGGATAGATGTAAAAACTATATAGCAATCATATTTGACGTGTGAAAGATATCAGTGGTGGTGGTTGAGAGTTAACTGTTAACAGTTAACTGTGAACCTTCAACAGTCAGATATTAACTTTTAAATTCAGAGATATGCAATTTTTATGCAATTTTGGCCATGTATTTTTGCGGTATGAGATACTAATTGAAAAGAGTTTTAATAGTTATGTGAGCGATAGCGATCGCCCCCGAAAGACACTGAATAAGATGAAACTACAGCGATTCATGCTCTCATTGCCAAGCTTTGATAACCAGCGACTGATCTTTCATGCAGCTCGACAGACGCTTCGCAAAGCAGAGATGGCCCGCCTTGCGGTGCGTGAATGGCTCAATCAACATGATTGTGAGCTGGAAGAATGGAAACGCAAAACAGCTTCTGAGCTTGGAATTAGTATTAGTAAACTTGAGGAAAAGCTCTTAGCATCTGCTCAGCAGCAGGCGATAACGATTAAAGGAGATGATGCTAATTCAGAAGACAAGTCTGTATAATTTTTGATATTGTTTCTAATTCATTTACACATTTTGAGTTGTAAATTTAGAAGCAAATATACAATCTTGTCAGTTCTGAATGCCCTAAAACGTAATCCTCAAAAAACATTTCATCTAGGAATACGTATCTAATTGTATCTAAGTTGCATATCAATTGTAATGAAGACATAATTAGTCTAATATTACCTGTAAGCCACAGCTGAATACGAATTCTGACTCAGAGAATATCCACCTGCATCTGATTAAAAATTCATGTTACAACGTTGAGGCCAAGCTAATATACTTAATTTTTGTCATTTTCCATAAAAATCGTCATTAGTCTGAAATCTCAACTTACCTTCTATTTAGAGGTATTAAATCCTAAAGATTTAAAATCTTGAATTCAAAATTCATCAAACTTTGATAGCCAAGCTTAATCAGTTTCAGAGAATCTAACAAACCATAATACGCTTGATTTAACGATTCTAAACTGAATTATGACAATTGACTCTCGGAAGTTTCGAGCCTGAAGACGGGCTGCACAAACACCAGTTTTGCTTTTTGAGGAAACGCTAGACAAAGTGAGAAGGCGTAAACTAATCGTTAGTTCGACTTATTTTTGAATTTTGAGCTTAAATCTATCCATACCTCTATATTTCATCAATCCATTAGTGAAAATAAAGTCATGGCCGCTTCTAGAATTGAAGCTGTTTTGGCACAGTTGCAAGAAGAAGTAAGCAATTGTGAACAAGCTGTACTCAAACTCATACAAGGAAAAAAAATTATGGTTGAAAATTCACCATTAAATACCAAAATTAGCACTCAGCAGCAACAAGTTGATATTGCCATCATTGGCATGGCTTCTATATTCCCGCAATCAAAAAACTTACAAGAATACTGGGAAAAAATCATTCATAAAGTTGATTGTATTACTGATGTTCCTGCTTCCCGTTGGAACATAAATGAATATTATGATCCTAACCCCAGAACACCTGACAAAACCTACTGTAAAAGAGGTGGATTTATCCCAGATGTTAATTTCAATCCGATGGAATTTGGACTACCGCCCAACATTTTAGAAGTTACAGATATTTCGCAATTGCTAGGTTTGATTGTTGCTAAAGCCGCGATGGAAGACGCCGGTTACGGCGAATCCCGACAGTTTAATCATCAGGCCACTGGCGTAATCTTAGGTGTAGCACTAGGTAGACAGTTAGGAGTGCCACTAACTTCCAGAATGCAGTATCCGATTTGGGAAAAAGCCCTGAAAAGCAGTGGTTTATCCGATGAGGATACACAAAAAATTATCGAGAAAATCAAAAGTGCATATGTGCAGTGGGAAGAAAACGCCTTTCCTGGTATGCTTGCAAACGTTGTTTCTGGACGAATTGCTAACCGCCTAGATTTTGGAGGGACTAACTGTGTCGTAGATGCTGCCTGTGCTAGTTCATTAGGTGCTTTAAAAATGGCAATTAGTGAGCTAGTTGAACATCGCGCTGACATGATGCTGACCGGCGGAGTTGACACCGACAACTCAATTTTGGCGTATATGTGTTTCAGTAAAACTCCTGCCGTTTCGCCTGGTCAAAATGTCAAACCTTTCGATGCAGAATCCGATGGGATGATGTTGGGTGAAGGGGTCGGGATGTTAGTACTCAAGCGCCTTGCAGATGCCGAACGAGATGGCGATCGCATTTATGCAGTCATCAAAGGCATTGGTACTTCCAGCGATGGGCGTTATAAAAGCATCTATGCACCCCGTCCAGAAGGCCAAGTCAGAGCCTTACGTCGTGCTTACGAAGATGCGGGATTTTCCCCTGCTAGTGTCGGTTTGATTGAAGCACACGGTACCGGTACTATGGCTGGAGATCCAGCGGAATTTAGCTCGATTAAAGAAGTCTTTGGCGAAAACAATCCCAAAAAACAATATATTGCTTTGGGAACCGTAAAATCACAAATTGGACATACAAAAGCGGCTGCGGGTGCGGCGAGTTTGATCAAAACAGCTTTAGCTTTGCACCACAAAGTATTACCACCCACAATTAACGTTACCAAACCCCATCCTAAATTAGATATTGAGAATTCCCCATTTTATTTAAATACCGAAACCAGACCTTGGATTACTAGCGACGACCAGCCAAGAAGGGCAGGAGTGAGTTCTTTTGGCTTTGGTGGCACAAATTATCACGTGATTTTGGAAGAATACCAAACCCAACACAATCACCCTTATCGTTTACACAAACCTGCTCAATCAGTGTTGTTATTTGCGCCAACACCTGAAGAATTGTTGTCCCGTTGTCAAGCAATCAAAAATCAATTGCAATCAGAGGCGGGAGAGCAGCATTATGCAGAATTGATTGCAGCATCTCAATCTTTAGAAATTCCAGTGGCAAATGCCAGACTTGGGTTTGTTGCTGATTCTCTCGCCCAAGCTGGCAATTTATTACAAACAAGTATTGAATTGCTGAAAAACAAGCTGCAAGTAGAATCTTGGGAGCATCCCCAAGGTATTTACTACCGCAAAACAGGCATAGTTACAGAAGGGAAAGTAGTTGCCCTATTTTCGGGACAAGGTTCGCAATATTTAGAAATGGGTCGCGAACTGACGATTAATTTCCCTTCCTTGGGACAGACTTATACTCAAATTGATAACCTTTTGAGCAAAGATGGCTTGCAGCCGATTTCAGAAGTTGTTTTCCCTGCGCCTGTGTTCGATTTAGATCGAAAAACTGCCCAAATGAAGCTGTTGCAGCAAACAGAATACGCACAGCCAGCAATTGGGGCTTTTAGCGCTGGGCTGTACAAGATATTGCAAAAAGCTGGATTCAAGCCGAATTTTGTTGCTGGACACAGCTTTGGAGAACTTACCGCTTTATGGGCTGCGGGGGTTTTGAGTGAAGAAGATTACTTTTTCCTGGTGAAAGCTAGGGGTCAAGCAATGGCGACACCAACAGATCCCCGGTTTGATGCAGGAGCAATGTTAGCCGTGAAAGGGGATGTCAATCAAGTTAGACAAGTAATTCAAAGTTTCCCCGAAATCAGCATTGCTAACTTGAATTCCCAAAATCAAATGGTGTTGGCTGGGGCAAAAGCTGAAATTGCTAATGTGCAAGAAGCTCTGAAAACTCAAGGATTCTCTACAGTTTTGTTGTCGGTTTCAGCAGCTTTTCACACTTCATTAGTGGCTCATGCACAGCAACCCTTTGCCAAAGCAATTGAGAAAGTGACTTTCAACAAGCCACAAATCCCGGTTTACACCAATGTGACCGGCAAGCGTTACCCAAGTGAAGCGCAAGTTATTCAAAAAGTTCTCAAAGAACACTTGACAAATCAAGTATTGTTTAAGCAGGAAATTGAAAATATTTATGCTGAAGGCGGTTACTGCTTTGTTGAATTTGGGCCGCGAAGCGTTCTCACCAACTTAGTCAAAGATATTTTAAGCGATCGCCCTCATTTAGCTGTGGCTTTAAATCCCAGTCATCTCAAAGATAGCGATCGCTCTTTGAGAGAAGCTGTTATCCAGTTGCGCGTTGCTGGATTACCTTTACAAAACTTAGACCCCTATCAACTAGAGCAGAAAATCCTAGAAGTTTCCCCGAACAAGGTTTTGAATATTCGCTTAAATAGCACTAATTATGTGTCAGAAAAAACCAAGCAGTCCTTTGAGAAAGCTATGCAAAATGGGTATCAAGTAAAATCTACTGCAACTAACGGCAATACACCCCACTCACCAACAGCCTCTCCAATAACAGAGAAAGTAGCAGTCAACGATCAATCCCCTGTTGCTAATGGCAATAATCATAACCCAGTAACATATAATCCTTCAGAGAAAGTAGCAGTAAATCATCAATCTCCTGTTACTAATAGCAATAACCATAAATCAGTAACATATAATCCCTCTCTAACAACAGAGAAAGTAACAGTTAATGGTGGAGTGAAATCTGTGCAGAACGGGCAATCAGAACAACTCGATTTCAAGTCTTTACAAACTAGCGCCGAACTGCCTCGGAATTATCTAACAGCTATAGATAACTTAGAGTACACCTTAATAGAATTTAATCGCCATCAACATGACATCTTACAAATTCACGAACAATCTTTAAAGCATCAGACAGAATATACCAAAACCTTCTTTCAACTCATGGAACAACAACATGGGTTGTGGAAAAATAGTAAATTTAGCGAATCACCAATAGCAACACAGCAACAAATAGTCTCTAGTTCCGAGCGTAGCATCATGCGGTTTCACGACCATCAAGGTGAAAGTCTCCGCATCCATGAACAATATCTCAACTATCAGCAGGAATACACTAATAACTTGTTCCAATTGCTTCAGCGACATTATCAACTGCCGGCTTCTAGCAATACCATTCAACAAAGTCTAATAGCACCAGTAAACTATCAAGATAGTCCGACGGTTTCATTATCAAAAGAAGACAATCTGATTGTTAATAATGCATCTGTTGTTGTACCTAGCAATGGATTTGCTAGCAAAACTGAGCCAGCTTTAACTAATGGTAACGGCACAAGTAATGGTGCAAATCATCAAGCAATAGCAGTTCTGGATATTACCCCAGCCAACGAAAATCAGACTGCAACGCAAATATCCGCACCACCAGTTGTGGATATTACCTCACCAAAAGAGAATCAAGCTGCGATCGCAACGGTAGCACCCGCCGCACCAGTAGTCATTGATGAAGCTACCCTCAGTCAAACTCTGCTGAACGTCGTTAGTGATAAAACAGGCTACCCAACTGAGATGTTAGAACTAACGATGGATATCGAAGCAGATTTGGGGATTGATTCCATCAAACGTGTAGAAATTTTGGGAGCATTGCTAGAACTATATCCTGATTTGCCCAAGCCAAACCCCGAAGAAGTAGGACAGCTACGCACCCTCGCTCAAATAGCTGAGTATATGGCGAAAATCGCATCAGAAATCTCAGCCGGACTTGCACCCGCGATCGCAGTAGATACCGTGGCGCAGGGAGAAGAGGACACGGAGACGCGGGGGCACCGGGAGGTTTCATCTAATGACTCAGCAGATCCAGAATTCACTAAAAATTTCCTCAACGTCGTTAGCGATAAAACAGGCTACCCAACGACGATGTTAGATCTGTCAATGGATATAGAAACAGATTTGGGAATTGATGGTGTCAAACTTGTGGAAATTCAAGGAGCATTGTCAGAACTTTACCCTGATTTACCCAAGCTGAATCCAGAAATATTGGCTCAAGTGCCTACCGTGGGGCAACTTCTTGGATATATACAAGAGGGACTGGGGACTAGGGACTGGGGACTAGGGACTGGGAAAGAGTTTTCTCAATCCCCAATCCCCAATACCCAATCCCAAATTCTTCGCAGTCCCGTCAGACTGAAATATCTTCCCGAACCTGATGTTTTAGATTTCACCTTACCTGATGAGCATATCGCTTTGCTTACCGATGATGGTTCTCTGACGACGGCGAAACTGGCTGAGATTTTGCATAGCCGGGGTTGGAAAATTGTTGTCTTAAGTTTTCCTCAAAGTTTGATTGCTCAACAATTGCCTTTAGCTGAAGGGATTAGTCGGGTAGTGCTTGCAGATTTGACCGAGGAACATTTGCAAGAACAGTTAACAGCGATCGCTACTAACTATGGTCAAATCGCCGCATTTATCCATCTCAATCCCTCAAATCATGAAGATAGTAGCAATGGTGTCCGCTATCTAGAATCAGAAAAAGCTATTCTTCGCCATGTCTTTCTGATTGCCAAATATCTCAAAGAACCGCTCAATCAAGCAGCCACTCAAGGACGTAGTTGTTTTGTAACTGTGGCTCGTCTTGATGGCGAGTTCGGACTGGGACATAAAACTAACTTTGGTGCCATTGGCGCTGGCTTATTTGGGCTGACCAAAACTTTAAACCAGGAATGGGAAAATGTATTTTGTCGAGCGATCGACCTCAGTCCCGATTTAGATCCTCAAACATCAGCACAGTATATCCTCGCCGAACTCCAAGACCCCAATCTATTAGTTGTCGAAACAGGATATAGCCCACAAGGACGAGTAACCCTAATACAGGGATTGGGGACTAGGGGCTGGGGACTGGCGACTGGGGAAGGGTTTTCCCAATCCCCAGTACCCAATCCCCAATCCCAAGTTTTTCTCGTCAGTGGCGGCGCCAAAGGGATAACAGCTCAGTGTGCCATCGAGCTAGCGCAGCGTTATCAATGCAAATTTATTCTGCTAGGTCGTTCCGCCGCTGGTTCAGAACCCGTGTGGGCTGAAGGCTACTTGGGTGAAGCAGATTTGAAAAAGCAGATTATGGAGGATTTCCTAGCTAGAGGAGAAAAGCCGACACCTGCAATGGTGCAGAAAAGGTTTAACGCTATTTCATCTAGTCGGGAAATTGCCGCAACCCTACAAGCTATTGAACAGGCGGGCGGACAAGCTGAATATTTGAGTGTGGATGTAACTGATGGATTGGCTGTTTCTGAACAAGTTGCTAGTATAGTTGAGCGTTTTGGTGCGGTAACAGGAATTATTCACGGGGCTGGTAACTTAGCTGATAAGCGGATTGAGAAAAAATCACTCCAAGATTTTGAAACAGTTTACGCTGCCAAAGTTAAAGGTTTAGAAAACCTATTGCGGTGTGTATTGCCGAATCAATTGAATTATTTAGTCCTGTTTTCTTCTGTAGTTGGTTTCTACGGAAATGTGGGACAGTCTGATTATGCGATCGCTAATGAAATCCTCAACAAATCAGCCCACCTTTTCAAACTCAACCATCCCGATGCTCATGTCGTAGCGATTAATTGGGGTCCTTGGGACAGTGGTATGGTTTCTCCGGAATTAAAACAAGCTTTTGCTGAACGCAATATCGAGACTATTCCGATTAAAATTGGCACAAAAATGTTAGCTGAGGAACTAGCTAGCGCCAATCAAGAAACTGTGCAAGTTATTATTGGTAGCCCTTTGGTATATGTCCCAGATAAATTACCAAATGAGTTGAAAAAGTTTCGTATCCACAGGCATCTAAAATTAGCAGCTAATCCATTTTTACAAGACCACGTAATTGCAGGCCATCCAGTTTTACCAGCAACTTGTGGACTATTATGGATTGCTAATACCTGCGAACAACTCTATCCTGGTTACAAAGCCTTCAGTTGCACAAACTATAAAGTTTTGAAAGGGCTAATCTTTGATGAAAATTTGCCAACTGAATACACTTTAGAGTTGCAAGAAATTGCTAAAACTGGTATTTCAGAAATAGATTTTGATGCCAAAATTTGGAGTAAAACGCCTGAAGGTAAAATCCGTTATCATTTCAGTAGCCAAATGAAACTAAAGCGGGAAATTCCTAGCGCCCCAACACACAAATTGATGAACTTAAGCCAGGATGGCAAAATCACTGCTACCGATTCATCGCTTTATCAAAATGGGACAACTACTTTATTTCACGGAGCTACTTTTCAAGGCGTAAAATCTGTCTTAAATGCCAATCTGGACAAGATTACCATAGAATGTTACTTGCCGGAACCTCACGAAAAACAGCAAGGACAATTCCCAGTCCAAACATTTAATCCTTACATTACAGATGTACAGATTCATGCATTTTGGATTTGGGCACAACATTTTCATCAAGTAGCTTGTTTACCTTCAGAAATCACAACCTTTGAACAGTTTGTGCCTGTGCCATTTGATGAAACATTTTATGTTTCTTGTCAAATTAAATCCAAGACAGAATCGGCTTTAGTTGTTGATGTCATTGCCCATAATCAGCAAGGACAAATATATACCCGAATGCTAGGAGCTAAGGGAACTATTTTGCCCAAGCAATTAGACGAAATTTAAATGAAAGGGGATAGGGAACGGGTAAAAACTTTTTTAATGACTTTTACTTTTTCCTTTAATTTTTACCCGCTAAGGCACTTTTTCCCCTTCCCCTTATTTAGTAAAAATCAGCACGTGTATCAGCTTGAGGAGCTAGGTGATGGAAGAATTTGCAAAAAATAAAACTCCTAAAATAGCAATTGTCGGAATGGATTGCTATATGGGCGGCGATTGTAAGGGATTAGATACCTTTGAACGCAGTATTTATGAGGGAACTCAGCATTTTATTTCCATACCTCCTCAGCGATGGCAAGGAATAGAAACACAAAAAGAGTTGCTAAAAAACTATGATTTTGCTGAGGATCTAGCGCCATTAGGTGCATACATTAAAGATTTTGAAATTAATGCTTTACCTTTAGAAATCCCACCAGAAGAAATAGAAAATTTTAATTCTCAAGAACTGTTGATGCTTGAGGTAGCCGATCGCAGTTTGAAAGATGCGGCACTTCCTCAAGGGACAAGAATAGCAATTATTATTGTTACTCCTACAGAATTGAGCCGAAAAACAAACATTGAAAAAGACAGTGAATATCCAAGTTACATTGAAAACGATCTGGCCAATTATATTTCTAAATTATGGAATTATGCTGGGCCAGCATTTACATTAACTGCTGAAGAAAACTCTGTTTTCAAAGCCTTAGAACTGGCACAAAAACTACTGGCAATTAAAGAAGTAGATGCTGTTTTAGTCGGTGCGGTTGAGCTTGCTGGGGATGGCGCTAGTGTTTTATTACGAAATCAGATCGCAAAAGTCAATACAGGCGTAAATACTCTCAGTTACGATGAAAATGTTAACGGCTGGATAATAGGGGAAGGTGCAGCCGCTGTAGTATTAAAGCTCCACGAAACAGCAAAACAAGAAAACGATCGCATCTATGCCACAATTGACGCCCTCAGTCTCCTAGAAAATTCCATAAATCCCACTCCGCAAGAAGCAATAACACAAGCTTGTCAGATGGCTTTTGAGCTTGCAAATATTAAACCAACATATATTAATTATTTAGAAGTTGTTGGTAGTGGAATTCCACAGCAAGATGAGTCAGAAATTCAAGGCTTGATTCAGGCATATCGCACATCTGAAGTAAATTTAAGTTGTGCGATCGGGAGTGTGAAAGCGAATATTGGTCATACATATACTGTATCGGGAATAATTAGTTTAATAAAAACAGCATTGTGTTTATATCACCGCTATATTCCCGCAGTTCCCCAATGGTCTAAACCCAAAATGCCAGAGGTTTGGCAAGGTAGTCCTTTTTATGTTGCTACTGAATCAAAACCTTGGTTTCTAGAAAAAGGAAGTATTAAAAGAATAGCCGCAATCAATGGGATGGAGGGAGATGGAAGTTACGTACATTTAATTTTGTCAGAAGAGGTATGTCAGAAACATCGCAGCAGCAAATATTTAGAACAAATGCCTTATTATTTATTTGCGATCGCTGCTGACGATCAATCAAGTCTACTAGAAGAAGTTCGCAATCTTCAAGAAACTATTAAAAATTGTTCTTCCCTATCTAATGCTGCTAGCCAGACTTTTGCAACTTTTCAACAGCGTCAACAGGCGACTTATGCTGTAGCAATTCTTGGGCACAATCAAGATGAATTACAGCGGGAAATTCAGCATTCCCTCAAAGGTATTACTAATGCCTTCGAGACAGGGAAAGACTGGCAAAGTCCTTTAGGCAGCTATTTCACAGCAAAACCACTGGGACAAAAAGGAAAAATCGCTTTTGTTTATCCAGGTGCTTATAGTGCTTATCTTGGACTAGGCCGAAATCTGTTTCGTTTGTTTCCTCAACTTTATGATGACCCCCTCATCGGCAGTGTTTATAAACGTGTAGCCAACGTAGAAAAGCTTATTTATCCTCGAAGTTTAGAAAGATTATCCAATAGGCAACTAGAAGTTATTGAAAAGCAATTTCTCAATAATTCAGTAGCAGTATTGGAATCAGAAATGGGCTGTGCTGGAATGATGACAGCAATTTTAAAAAATTATTTTCAAGTGAAGGCTCAATGTGCTTTTGGTTATAGTCTGGGCGAAATTAGCATGATGTTGGCTCAAGGTGTCTGGACTCAGTTTCAAGAAGGTAGTGAAGGCTTTAATTCATCATCTCTATTGAAGACAAGGCTATCTGGTCCGAAAAATTCTGTGCGGGAATATTGGGGATTATCTCAAGCAGAAGATGATAAACATGAAAATTTCTGGCGTAACTATATTGTTATGTGTCCAGTATCTCGTGTGAGAGAAGCAATTAAACAGGAAAAGCGAGTTTATTTACCTTTAATTAATACTACAGAAGAAGTGGCGATCGCTGGTGATATCCAAGCCTGTAAGCGGGTAATTGCCAATCTAAATTGTGATGCTTTTTCTGCTCCCTTCACTCATGTTATCCATTGCGAACCAATGTGTTCTGAGTACGATGAACTTGTGAGATTAAATACATTCCCTACCCAAAACGTACCAGAAACTATATTTTATTCCGCAGCCGAGTATAAACCCATTAAACTAGATAGCCATTCTATTGCTCACAATATTGCTAAAAACCTCTGTCAGCAACTTAATTTTCCTCAATTAATTAACCGCGTTTATCAAGATGGTTTCAACATATTCATCGAAGTAGGTGCTGGTAGTAACTGTTCTAGATGGATTAATAAAGTCCTTAACGAAAAAGAACACCTTACAGTAACTTTTAATAAAAGAGGTGTAGACGATCATACTTCTTTTCTGAAAGCTTTAGCAAAACTCCTGAGTTATAGAGTTAATCTAGATTTATCACCACTATATTCTCAGGTAAAAGAAGTTTCCCATAACAGTCAGTCTAGAGTTAAAAATGTAACTTTAGATAGCACTATGGTTAATTACACATCTTTGAGAAATAACAATCAAAAAATTGTTCAACAAGATATATATCTACATCCCATCATCAATATAAAACAACACAAAGATGCACTACCAGATTTAAAGGAATTGACGCTAATGAATTATTCTTTTACAGAAAATGCTGAACATTTCTCTAAAAAACTAGAGAATATCTCAGAGCCAGTCAATCTTCAAAATGGCAGCCAACCTGCTCGATTGTTGCTACAAGAACGCAATTTGCAAACTGTAGAAAAATCACAAGCTAAAGAAAATTGGACGACAGAAGAGAAAAATAATGAATACAATTTGACCACTTACAGTGTTGCTGATGAATCCCATTTATTCAACTTCCGCAGCCCTTTGTATCAAAAACTGAGCGAAAATGCTTCCCAGATGACCAAAGCCCATGCTGTTTTTTTACAAGCGCGACAGGAGTCCCTAAAACAAATCAGCATCATAATTCAGTCGCAAATAGCTTGCTACCAAAAGTTATTTGAATAATAAAATTTGCATACTTTTATTCAGCTACATTATCTGAGCAGAGGTCTAAACATGATTGGCACAAACAATATATTAAATAAAAATGGTAACTATCTGAAAATCTCAGATATTATTCATCAACAAAATCAAATCTTGCAAGTTGTTTTAGATTCTATTTCTTTTAATGAAACAGGGATAAAATCTAAGTTGCTAAATTTAGATAAACCTTGTTATATTATTAAAGTTGAAGGAAAAATTGGCGTAACTAACGAAGGTTATTTATCTGCTTACAACCAACAAAAAACCGAACAAGCAGAAATCATAATAGCTGTTCCACCAATATCAACTCAACAGTTAGGCGATGCAAATTTTCTCAAGTTTCATGGTGTAAAATATGCTTATGCCACGGGAGCAATGGCTCAAGGTATTGCTTCCGAAGAACTGGTAATTGCTCTTGGTAAAGAGAAAATATTGAGTTCATTTGGGGCTGGTGGTTTGTCTCCTGCTCGCGTCGAAGCAGCCATTAACCGTATCCAACAAGCTTTACCCCAAGGGCCTTATGCTTTTAACTTACTCCACAGTCCCAGTGAGCCTGCAATTGAACGCGGCGTAGTTGATTTGTATCTTAAACATCAGGTAAGAACAGTAGAAGCTTCTGCCTTCTTAGATTTGAGTGACAACATCATCTATTACCGGGCTGCTGGACTTAGTTTGAATACAGCTAATCAAATCGAAATCAAAAATAAAATCATTGCCAAAATTTCTCGCAGAGAAGTTGCAACCAAATTTCTGCAACCTGCTCCTACAAAAATTTTAAAACAATTAGTTGAGCAAGGTCTGATTACTGAATTACAAGCAAGTTTAGCTGAAAAAATTCCTGTAGCTGATGATATTACCGTAGAAGCTGATTCTGGTGGTCATACAGATAATCGTCCTCTAGTTTGTTTATTACCCTCCATATTGGAATTGAGAGATGAAATTCAAAACAAATTTTCCTATGAAAAACCAGTTAGAGTTGGAGTAGCAGGAGGAATTGCTACACCACAATCAGCGTTAGCTGCCTTTATGATGGGGGCTGCTTATGTTGTAACCGGCTCAATTAACCAGTCTTGTATTGAAGCCGGAACTTCTGAACATACAAAAAATTTGCTGGCTCAAGCCGAGATGGCTGATGTGATGATGGCTCCAGCAGCAGATATGTTTGAAATGGGAGTAAAACTTCAAGTTCTTAAAAGAGGGACTCTCTTTCCTTTACGAGCGCAAAAACTGTTTGAGTTATACAAAAATTATGACTCAATTGAAGATATTCCATTAGCAGAAAGAGACAAGTTAGAAAAACAAGTTTTGCGAAAAAGCTTAGAAGCAGTTTGGGAAGAAACCGTTACTTATTTGTCTCAACGCAATCCTGATAAATTAACTAAGGTTGTTAACAATCCCAAACTAAAAATGGCTTTAATTTTCCGCTGGTATCTTGGATTATCATCTCGTTGGTCTAACTTTGGTGAAAAAGGAAGAGAAATGGATTACCAAATCTGGTGTGGTCCAGCTATGGGCAGCTTCAATGACTGGGTTAGAGGTTCTTATTTATCTGATTCAAAAAATCGTCATGTAGTTGATGTTGCTAATCACATTATGACTGGAGCCGCATTTTTATACCGGATTCAAAGTTTGAAAATCCAGGGTTTACAAATGCCAGCTTCTTATAGTGAATATCGCCCATTTAATTTTCAATAGAGGAGTAAAATTACATGAATACTGTCCAAATAGATCGCAAAATTCCTAAAATTCAAAACAAGCTTTTTGAGCAAGCACATAGTCATGCCTTAGAATTAAAACCTATTGCTATAGCTATGAGCAAACAGGGGATTAAAGGAGAAAAGCTCTACTGTCATCCTGGAATGCTGCCTTTACCTGTACCAATTTGTGATTATTTGTTTTCTTTTAATAATCGCCAAAAGGCAATTTTATCTGCGACATTCTTTGCTAACTTCTATAAGTATGTTGCAAATAGCGAATATCAGTCTCTGATATCCAATATGAGTATTGCTGAGAAAGTTTTTGCTCCATACTCAGACGAATTTATGATTCTTCATCAGGAAACTAATGAAGAGATGGATCATATTTGGTCTTTTAGAACCGTACATAGTATGGTCTGCCGAGAAATAGGAATTCAAACTTCGTTTGATGAGCCTAGTTTTTTCTATGGAACTGTTGGTGTAATACCCCAGTCAGATTTTGAAAAGTTCGATACCCGTTTTACTTTTGATGAAAACCTCAATGGAATTCTGTCTTATCTCCAGAAGGGTAAAAGCTTTCTGAAAAACATAGTGGAAGAGACACAGCAGCAAGATAAAAATTTCACATATAGAACTTTACGGTTTATGGTTGGGGACGCTATGAGAATGCTACCCGGCGAAAAAGTTCAAGAAAGTGGCTTGGGTAGTTTGACTCTGCTGTATCGGTACATGGCTAATGTGGAATTGAAAAAAAGCGAGGCATATTTATTTGATTCTCCGGAAGATTTTGATTATGAACCATTAGCTTTTGAATTAAATCAAGGCCATTTAACAGATGAAGCACGTCACTATACAACATCTTTTGAATTAGGAGTAGAACTGTATAAAGCAGCTCCTCCAGAAGCTCAAGATTTTGTTAGACATTTCCTACAGATAATTGTGGAAGACTACATTAATGCTAGTTACACAACTTATTTGGAGAAGTTAGATCTCACTGCCCAAGGAATGTTGCTAACTGATACTAGAATTGGTCTGAATTCACTACGTATGTCTCTGCATCATCCTGAATTAGCTGATAAGCAGGTAGATATAAGTCAACTAATTGATTCTTGGAGACAGGTAAGCTCAAAGTGGCGAAATATCATTGGTTACATGGAACAAAAGAGTTGGCAATACAAATCTCAGCAACTAGAGCGTTTGATAAAAGAACTGGGATTAGAGTTAAATACAACTAAGTTAGGTAATCGCTATGAGCGTTATCAGGATGCTCTGGCAATTAAAGAGCTTCAAAAGGTTCTTGAAGTTGCCTAATAGTTGTCAGAATTCAGAATTCAGAAGTCGCAAGTTTGATGAATTAAGATACCAATAATAATAAATTGCTGACAATTTCTCATTGCTGATTTTTTAGTGCTAAACGCTTGGGATATTAGTTACATCTGTTAACTTTCTTTCAGAATCAGGGTGAATCTAGAAATGATAGTGTCTATTCATTTTGAAGATGATGATAAAACAGTGCAAGTCGAAGCAAATCAACGTTTAACTAAGATTTGTGACGAGCATCCTAGTTCAATTTTTTTTGGTTGTCGTAGTGTTGCTTGTGGAACCTGTCTGATAGAAGTTGTCAGCGGCATAGAAAATTTAGCTCCTGTCATGGATGAGGAGCAGATTTTACTGGATGTCTTAGCTCCAGATAATCCCAATTTTCGCCTAGCTTGTCAATGCATAGTCAAAGGTGATATTCGGATTCGGGTAGCTAATTAATTGATAGTTCTCACATAGCTAAATATCTATTTGGCAAATATGAAATAGATGTAATTTGGACACTGCTATCAATAAAAAAATCGATGGTAGTAGTCCAAAATACAAACAGTGAAGTCTAAATCTTTTTTCTAGTAAAATTAAAGGTGTTAAAATGAGCCAGTCTAGTCCTGAAGCAATTAAAAAGCAGTCTTATACCGCAGAAGAAATTCAAGCTTGGTTAGTCTCTCATATTGCAGAGCAGTTGGGAGTTGAACCCAAAGATATAGATGTCCGACAGCCTTTAGATAGTTACGGTTTAGAGTCAGCACAAGCAATGCTTCTTGTTAGCAAAGCGGAGAAGTTGTTTGGTTTTGAGCTATCTCCAATTTTATTGTGGCGTTACCCCACTATTGAAACTTTGTCCGAGCGTTTAGCCGAAGAATCTAAAGCTTCAGAGTCAGAAATTTTTGAGATTTAAACGTCAAAGCTGTTTTTGAACAGACATCAAAATTCAAATGATTTACAACAGAAAGCTGGGACGCCTTGAACAGGCTATGGAAATTTTAAATAGCCGTGCTAAAACCTGGAACATAGTAACTATTAGCCGTATCAATGGCTGTATCGATGAAGAAACTATGACACAGGCTTTGAAAATAATTCAGTGCCGCCATCCTCGTCTTAATTCCCGAATTGTGCGTTCTTGGAATAGTCTCAGCTTTCAAACTCAAGAACCAGTAAATATTCCTTTACGTTTCGTCAAAGCGTTAGATAATTACCAGTGGCAAGAAGTTGTTTGCCAAGAGATGAACGAGGTAATTGATAGTAGTAAAACTCTGCTCAGAGTGGTTATTGTCTATGTTTTAGGTGATGAGCCTATAAACTATTTGATCACAACAGTACACCATGCGATCGCAGATGGTTTATCATGCATCCGACTTCACTCAGAAATCTTAACTTTTTGCCAAAAAATTGTATCAGGCGAACCAATTGATTCAGTTACTAGCTTAACCCCACTCCCGCCTATTGAAGAACTAATACCTCAATGGACTAAGGGGTTCAGAGGTAGGATAAATAGCACAATTTTTTTATTACAACTTGGGTTACAAGAAATCTGGAATCGACCAAAAACATTAGGTTTTGAAAAGTATGTACCTATTGCAAAGCGTAGTTGTAATATTATCCACAGAAAACTTGACCAAGAGTTAACTCAAAAGTTTGTCAATTGCTGTAGACAAGAAAATACAACAGTACACAATGCTTTATGTGCTGCAATGATGTTGACGGTAGCTAGAAGAATAACTAAAAGCCGTAGAAAATATATACGAGTAAATTGCTTTTCCTATCTTGATTTGAGAAGACATTTAGAACCTGCCGTTAGTGATGAACATCTAGCTATATTAGCCTCTTCTATCATGCAATTTCACCTCATAAAGCCAAACAGTTCATATTGGGAATTAGCTAGAGAAGTGAAACATAAGCTTGAAGCGAGTAAAAAACATGGCGATCTTTTTAAAATGGTTTTAATTGCTAAAGACCTGATAAATTTTTGTTGCATTTATCCCAAAAAAATAGCTGCAACAGTATCTGTTTCTAATGTTGGTAAAATTAATATTCCGAGACATTACGGCAATTTTGAACTCGAAGAAATCAGTTTCATCGGTTCTAATAGTTTTTTTGCAGGTGTTTTTGCAATCCATGTTTCAACATTCCAAGAACAAATGTTCTTAAATATTGCATTCTCTCAACCTTCAATTACCCAAAATACTATGGAGCATCTTGTCGATAATCTCATATCTAATATTTTTGATATTTGTAATTTTAAGGATAATTTTTATCAAAAGTAATAATATTGGATAATAAAAGTTCCCTGTATCAAGCAATCAAAACTTATCACAAATGATAAAACAACCGATTACAAATTCTGCATTTATTTTTAAATCCTGCAACTCTTATTGAGAGACTGACAAAACAAGATTTTAAAAAATTAGGAGATTATCAAACTATGAACGTATCAGAACTTCTAGAAAACCTTACACAACAGGGTGTTAATTTGTGGGTTGATAACGAAAAATTAAAGATTCGCTCCCCAAAAGGAGTAATCACACCAGACATTCAGGAAAAAATAGTTGCTTATAAAACAGAAATTGTGGCATTTTTGCACGAAATGGATGTAGCTATAGATTTGGAGTCTGCCCCTTTACCTCAAGGATTAAATCTACAAACTATTGGGCGTTTAATTGGTGGATTCGCTCAGCAATCATCGGTGGAATATAAGCCGCCAATTATCGATCCTAAAATTATGGCTCAAAAGCTAATAGTTACATTTAAACCTTTATCTAGGAATTACAATAATCAAGAAATTTTAAAATTTCACCAAGAATTGCAAGATAAACTAAAATATTACGGTGTAAAAATTTTACCTTGGGAAGAAGCGATCGCAGAATTTAATTATGACCTTATACTCCCGCTAATCAACAAAAAGAAGAATTTTCAATTCAAGGGAGTTAAATCAGAAGTTAATGCAATTATCGATGTAGAAATACCTCCTTCTTTTATCAGGAGATTGGGAATTATTGTAGCAGAAGCTGTCTATCAAATTTATTCTAGTTTAATTTTAAACAATCGAAAAATTCCTGTAATCAAAATAGCTAGATTGAGCAGTTGGGCTGAAGATTATGCAGCTAAATATGTTGATAATCCTAGTAAAACACAAGTAATTGTAATTACCAATATTGACCACGATTTCATTAATCCTCTCATCCCTTATAAACAAAAAATCAACATAGGGTTAAACACTTTAATTAGAACATTCTCAGAAATTGTTATTGGTGTATCATCCGATAAAATTTCCATACTTAACATGAATCTTTCAGATTCTATTTTTACAAGAAATGAGATTAGTAATTTTGTTTTAAAATCACTGATTCCTAAAGTTTTTGTACCAATTGCTCCACTGTTATTAAGTAGATTTGAGGTTGAGCAGTATAATCCTCAAGAATCTATTTATGCTGCAAAACTAGTTAGATTAGGCCAAGAGTTGGCATCAACAGGTTTATTTCCTCCTGGTTTTAAGCTGGATAAAATTATTAAAAGAAAATCCCATAGAGATATTGTCAGCATCATTATAAATGGTAGGACAGGTGTTTCTTATGGTTTTGTTGCTTATGTTGAACCACCACAATATTTTGGAGAAATAGAAATCACAAAAAATGAGTGGGACAATCTATTACCTGTTCCAGGATTTAGTAGTAATGAAATTCGTCAAAATGACAAAGGTAGGCGTTATGCCAAAATCAAAAAATTAGAAGAGTATGTATTTAAGCAAATACCCGATATTTGGCTTGTAAGTTCTCGCTCAGGGTCTAATAAAACAGACTTGAATATCGCTGACGATGTTATCAGAATTGGTTTGAAAGAAAAGCTATATCTCCAATTACCTAAAGTGATTCGTTCGGATTTAGTAGACATGAAACCTTCTTATGATATCTATGTCATGCTTGCCATCAGTCTTTCTGCTGCTTTATATACACCAGAATTAATCAAAGATGGTGCACCAATTGTCCATTTCCACGGCTATCCAGCATTTGATTGGTTTAAACCAGATGAATACTGCGTTGGAGTTGATAATCCTTCCGTTCCTTGTGGAACTTATGAATCTGGCGTATTCAATTTTCTCGGTATTTCTAGCTTGGCGGATCGAGAAGCAAGCAACATATCTTTAGTTAGTTTAATCGAACCAGATCATGGCGCAAATTTTATAGCTCATGATTTGGAATATCTAGTTGAAAGATTGAAAGATGGATGTACAAAGGGACAAATCGAACTAGGTGGAAAACATTTTGCTTCTCTAAAATCTAAGATACAAGACTGTAGCATCTAAATTTCTGATTACCCTCTTTTAGATTTCACAATCCCCTTAACAAGGGGACAAAAGATTGTAGCTATGTAGCTTGCTTCCTCGAATGAAAGCCACATAACCCCGATTTATTAAATAAATCGGGGTTATTATTTACAGATTTATTTTCATTTATAAGACCAAATTCGTATAGCAAGTATTATTTTAAATTCTTAAAAAGTTTAGATGCCTGCGGCGGGCTACGCCAACGGATAGAGCAGCGATTCGCCGTGTCCGCGAGCCTCGGAAACCTCCGCTCTAACTTTTGTCTCCGACACGCTATGCGTAGCTTGCTTCGACCTAGTAGTACGCAAAATCTAAAATCCAAAATTGCTATCAGACGTTGTATATCATGAGTTGCATATGAGTTGCAATTGAGCATCTCACTCCCCTAATATGCTTATAAATCAAAACTTAATGGTTTGATTAATCGGTGTGAAAACTGGTTTGATAGCAGAAAATCTTTTGGATTATAAACCTAATATTGATTTAAAAGAGGGGATGCAGCCCATCCAGGAATGGCTGATAAAAATAGACATCCAAAAGATAATTGAATCGCTGTAGTTGATTGAGAAAGGTTTAATACAAAGTGTTAGACCATCATCCATAGATATAAAGTGTTACATCATGAATAAACAACCTCTTCGGATTGCGATTTTTACTGCACTATATGCTCCATTCATGTCGGGGGTTTCTATGGGAGTACACCAGCGGGTTCGCTGGTTGCTACAGCAGGGGCATGAAGTCTTTTTAATCCATCCTGGAGTCAACGATCTATATCCTAAACAAGTTCGCGATCGCTGCATGTTAAGGCTCTATTCGCTTTTTCTCCAAGGTTATGGTCGCCCTATTGGCACCGAATACCCAAGGCGAACAGGCACCCAAATAATATCTATATTTCATACCGATATTTTTGCTTATATTCGATATTACATAGGAGAGTGGTCTTTCAGATTTCTGCGTCCGATTATTCCTACTTTAATTAAGCAATATAGTGAGGCTTATGATGTCAATTATTTTTCTTCCCAAGAACAACTGACTAAGTACAAACTGCTGGTTCGCTAGTTATAACATAGTCAAATAATCACAAGTAGCCGGCTAATGTGCCCCAATACTATGGGTTGTTAATCAATTACGTTATGAACTTAATCCGTCTGCTATTACGTACTTCTTCTCTTCAGCTTTGTTTTGCAATTTTAGCTGGGATTTTCAGCGGCGGCACTGCCGCTGCTCTAATTGCATTAATTAATAAGACATTGAGTCAAAATCACCCATCAAAAGCTATACTTATTTGGAGTTTTATCTGTCTTTGTTTACTGCGGTTAGTTGCTAATTTTACTTCGCAATTTTTGTTAATCCAGCTTTCACAAAAAGCAATTCTCAACTTACGGATAATTTTAACCAGTCGTATTCTTGCCTCACCCCTACGTCAGTTAGAACAAATCGGCGCTCATAGTCTTTTAGCCGTTCTCACTGAAGATATTCAAACAATATCTAACACAGTTATTACTGTTCCTTTTCTGTGCATTAACATTGCCATTGTGATTGCCTGCCTGATTTATCTGAGTTGGTTATCTAAAATTGTTTTCCTAATAGGTATTAGCTTTATGTTCCTGGGAATATTCAGCTATTCAGTACCAATGATAAAAGCTATGTCTTTTTTAAAATTGGCTCGTGAACAGGAAGATAGATTATTTAAGCATTTTCGCAGCGTCATTCAAGGCACAAAAGAACTGAAGCTACATCACCGACGACGGCAAGCATTTCTGTCTGAAGAGTTGCATACCAGTGCCCTATCATCTCGCCGTCATCATGTTGCGGGTATGAGTATCTTTGCTGCTGCTGCTAGTTGGGGACAAATTCTATTTTTTGTTGCTATAGGTTTGCTTTTATTTATCATTCCTAGTATCAATAAAATTTCCCCAGCAATTGTATCTGCCTATGCCTTAACCATTATTTACTTAATATCACCTTTAGAATACATTATGAGTATGATGCCTGGTATAACCAAAGCCTTAGTTGCTTTAAATAAAGTGGAGTCTCTGGGACTATCATTAGCAAATTACTCAAACGAAATTGGTTACAATGTTTCGCTGGTATCAGATAAATATTGGAACTGCCTAAAACTAATAAATGTAACCCATACCTATTATCAGGAAAAAGAAGAAAGCAACTTCATCCTGGGGCCTATTAACTTGAAATTTCATCCAGGAGAACTTGTTTTTATTGTAGGAGGTAACGGTAGTGGCAAGTCTACCCTCGCTAAATTAATTACTGGACTTTACATCCCTGAAACAGGAAAGATTTATCTAGATGACAAGCTGATAGATAATCATAATTTAGAGTGGTATCGCCAGCAGTTTTCTGTAGTATTTTCTGATTTTTATCTTTTTGATCGCTTCCTTGGTCTAGATAGTAACGATCTAGATATTCAGACTCGAAAGTACCTCGTTCAATTGCAACTAGACCATAAAGTTAAGGTCAATAATGGAGTGCTTTCTACCACCGACCTTTCTCAAGGACAGCGCAAGCGCCTTGCTTTAGTCACTGCCTATTTAGAAGACCGTCCTATCTATATGTTTGATGAGTGGGCATCAGATCAAGATCCTGTGTTCAAGGAAATTTTTTATACTCAACTTCTTTTAGAGCTAAAGAATAGAGGAAAAACTGTACTGGTTATTAGCCACGACGACCAATATTTTTACTTAGCAGATCGAATCGTCAAGCTGGAATACGGTCAAGTGAAAACTGAACATTTAAATAATGGAAAGGAGCAAATTAATGTTTTTGAATAATTTACTCAAAGTATCTGATCAATCCAGAAAACTTTACCAAGAAAAAAGTGCATTACGGGAAAAGCAAAACAGAACTTTAAGTGCAGATGTAAAATCTGTTCTGTATTATAGAGATTGGATTCAGACTCAAACTAACCATACTTTCGACAAGACTCGAATATTAGGAATAGTTGCAGCCACTAAAGGAGCCGAAAATTATTTACCTTATACTATCCCTCAAATTATTAAACAAATCTCGGAAATAGGAATGACGGCTGATATAGTCATTGGTTTAAATCATGGCTTTGAATGTCCCGCTATTATCGACCGTTTTACTTTGTTGCAAAATACCCAAATCATTCATCTATATACTCAAGAAAAGTTAGCAAACAATATTCCAGCACCAATATTTGACAATATAATGTGCCAAGGTAAACCATATTGTTTAACTAACACTGGCGCTTACAAATACAGACATAGAATATTTGTTGTCCATCAAAAACAGGGGCAAAACTCAGCAGGAAAAATTCGAGTTTTGGGAGATATTTATGGTTCATTATTACTCAAGAGTATTGAACATGGATGGATACCACCTGCCCTTTTAATAACTTTTGATGCTGAGTCTCAGTTTTTAGTAGCACGCAATTATTCAGTTATAGATCTAGAATCTAATGGCTTAAAATTAATAATAAACCAACTCCTAAATTCCCCGAAAATCGATATTTTAGGTACAAGAAATAAGTTTGCAGTTTACCACAAAGCAATAGTAGATGGAATTGAAATTTTACTGCCTGATTTTAGTGAAGAACTGCCTCCTATCCAATGGTTTATAGATATTGTTCATGGTAGATTCAGTAGCTTTGAATGTAAATGGGGAGGAGGCACATTTGGCAAAACTGATGTGATAGTTAGTTTGTTAATAGTAATTTCTATAAATTATCCAGGCATTAGAACTGAGGATACTCAACTCACAATCTTAAGCAAGTATGCAGGCTTTATAGGTGACATATTTTTAGATGTGATTTCTACAAACAGAACTCCCAGTATCGCAGATATGACAATGGAACACCCACAAAGAAAAGCTTGGATAGAACAAATTTATAGATGGTTAACTTCTGTTGAGTCATTAAAATTACTTTATGGAGAGCATAATATTAGCATGTTGGTAAATATCGGTTTTCCTTGGTTTACATTGACTCATCCAATTAGATTTTTGAAGCTGGTAATAGCAAATAAAAGTATTAATTTAAATACTATATTTAATAAAAGTAAATTATTATTTTTGAGTTTTTTGTATTATCAAAAAATTCAAAAACATAGTACTAAAAACCCTGATATTCTACAAGGTGATAAAGCAAAAGCTTTTTGGTAAAATTATTATATTTAGTAAATAACATGCTGTATATTTGTAGCTTATTTAATTTAACTTATTCAGCTACTACACTAAAAAGGCTGTGAAAAAAGTAATAGAAATCAATATTTAAGGTTTCTAAAAAAACTGTTATTTAAAGTTGAAATTTTTGTTGAACTTTAAATAGTGTGACAGTAATAGATTCAAACTTAAGGTGTTTACCATGACAAGTTTAGCTGATAAAACAATACTTTTGACAGGCGCATCACGCGGTTTAGGAGTATACATTGCTCGCGCTTTAGCCAGAGAAGGAGCAACTGTAGTTTGCGTTTCTCGTTTGAAGTCAGGACTAGATATAACATGCGCTCAAATAAAAGCTTTGGGTGGCAAAGGGATAAGTATTCCCTTTGATATTAAAAACGTGGCAGAATTATCAACTCTTAAACAGCAAATTAATAAAGTTGTTGGCCCAGTAGACATCATAATTAATAATGCTGCCATAGAAATTTATCGAGATTTTGTTGATTATTCTCTAGACGATCTCCAGTCTATATTGACAATTAATCTACTCGCTGCTGCGGAATTAACCCGTTTGTTTCTACCAAGCATGTTGGAACGGCGTACTGGTCACATTGTTAATATTGCTTCTCTGGCTGGTAAAAAGGGAGTTCCTTACAACAGCATTTATTCTGCAAGTAAAGCTGGTTTGATTATGTGGACTGATGCTATGCGGCAAGAATTAGCTGCTACCGATACTAATATTTCGGTAATTTGTCCAGGATATATCTCCGAAACTGGTATGACTATTAATAGCCGGATACCTGCTCCTTGGTTAGCAGGTACATCTACGCCAATAGATGTAGCAAATGCAGTGATTAAAGCTATCAAACAAAACAAAGCGGAGATAATTGTTAATCAAAATTCGCTAACAACAAATATGGCTAAACTAATGTTTGCTATTGGGCAATTTTGTCCACAACTTGTAGATAAACTTTACCATTGGTTGGACATAGTTAAACTGAACCGCAAGCGTGCAAATGCCAATATTTTTGCCACAGATAGTAGCGCTACATCAGTTCATCATTATATAAGGTATCACAAACACAATTAAGTATTGTTAGAATTCACTTAAATTGAGATGCATACAATGACCCCATTCAAATTTTTATTTTCCCAGAGTGGTTAAACAGCGAGATACCTCAATTGATGTGTATGAAATTAGTTTGACAAGTAAGTTATATCTTAAAGGAGCAAAGCAATGTTTTTTACGAAATTATTACCATCACAACAGTCAAATAAATTTTTAAAAGAGGAAAGACTTACAATACAGCAAAAACAAGACAGAACGTTAGAAGCAGATGTAAAAGCTATTCTGTCTTGCAGAGAATCGATTCAAGCTAAAACTAATAATACTTTTGATAGCACCCGAATATTAGGAATTGTTGCAGCTGGTAAAAGTGCCGATAAATATTTCCCCTATACTATCCCTAAAATTATTGACCAAATTTCTGAAACAGGGATGATGGCTGATATTGTAATCGGTTTGAATAATGGATTTGAAGCTCCGACTGTTATCAACCGTTTTACTTTGCTGCCAAATGTTCAAGTTATTCATTTATATACTGATGAAAAAGCGGCAAATAATATACCATCGAAAATATTTGACAATTTAATGTGTGCAGGAAAACCATATTTATTAACTAATATCGTTTCCAATTATTTACAGCATAGAATATTTGTAGTTCATCAAAAAGAAGGACTACATGCGGCAGGTAAAATTCGAGTATTGGGTGATATTTATTGTTCGTTGCTCTTGAATAGCATAGAAAATGGATGGATACCTCCTGCAATATTATTTACTTTCGATGCTGAATCTCTGTTTTTTATTGAAAGAAAATATCCTTTTTTAGATTTAGATTCTAACGGCTTACAATTAATGATTAATCACTTGAATGAGCATCCGCAAATAGATATTTTTAGTACTAGAAATAGATTTGCTGTATATCAAAAAGCTATGGTAGATGGAATTGAAATTCTTCTCCCTGACTTTAATCAAGAAATTCCTCCTATCCAATTATTTTTAGACCTGATGCATGGTAGACACAATGGCTTTCAGTGGATGCAAGGAGGAGGCACATTTGGAAGGACAGATGCACTTATTAGTTTGTTAGTTGTTATCGCTCAAACTTATCCAGGGATGAGGGTTGAAGATACTCATCTCACAATTTTAGCTAAGTATGCAGGTTTTATATATGAAGTATTTTTAGATGTTGTTTCTATAAATAGAACTTTCAGTTCTATCGATACAACGATGGATAAACCATCAAAAAAAGCTTGGGTAGAGCAAGTATCTAGATGGAGTGCTGGTCATCATGCATTGGAGTTATGCTATGGAAGACATAATATTAGTACTATAACATCAGGTGGTAAAATTCCTTTATCTATTTTCACAGAACCACTTCAATTTTTGAAAAGATTGAAGGGAAGAGATAAAGTAAGTTTATATACAATACTTAAAAAAATAGAAGTTTTAGCAAGCGCCTTCTTAATTTCTCAAAAAATTACTAATAAGAGTTTAGAAAAACCTGACATACTACAAGGAAACAAAGCGAAAGCTTGCTGGTAAAATTAAATATTGTTGGTTCTTCAGTACTTGTTATGCTAAATACGTCTGTCAATAAGCTTAAAATCCTTGCTGGGCAATAATAAAAGCCGTTAATCTTACCATTTGAGATAAGATTTCTGAACTTGAAGCTATAACTCCCTGTAAGGCTTGATTTTCAACACAAGTGACGAACTTTATTTAAAATAATTCAGTATAGTGCAACCAATAGTTAAAAATAATTTTTTACAGATTTTAATCATAAAAAAATTCTTTGATGGTTGCATAAGACTTGTAATTAATTGATTCATAAACATAAAATATCTATAGATCTAAGACCCGCTAAATACTAAAAAAATCGAAATATTTTGGCTAAAAATTTAGATTATAAGCTAATTCACTAATATAAAAGCTTGAACTTCAACCCATTAAATCGTCTATCTATTTCTCTTTCTTTAATACAGAATCCTCATTGATAAGTTTAGAACCATGAACCATATTTATAGTCCTATAAATTATAATAATCAGCGTGCAGTCATCTGTATAGTTGGCACATTAAGAGCACTTGATATAACCTATAAAAACTTAATTGAAAAAGTTATTAAACCTTTAAACGCTGATTTAATAGTTTGTGTAACTAAACTAAAATCAGAAGATGAAAAGTATTTGAAATATTTAGAAAAACTCAATATTATTGATGTGACTTTTTATGAAAATCCTAAGTATGGTTATGAAAATTTATTTGAAGAGTTTTACACAAAATATAATTTAAAAGAAGAATGGTATAAATACTTGAATATTGAAGGTAATTGGTTAGGCGGGATGAAGGGGCGTAAAGGTTCGGGTATGCATTTAAATTATAATTTTTGGAACCTCTTGAAAAGAATAGAATATTTACGATCTAAAAATTTAAGTTATCACAGATATGTAATTACAAGAACAGATTTTCTTTGGCTGCTTGAACATCCACCACTCAAGCTACTAAATCCTAATTTAATTTGGATACCTACAAAAGAAAATTACGGTGGTTACAATGATAGACATGCAGTTTGTAGTGAAACAAATATTGACCATTATTTAAGTTTGTTTGAGTACATGCTAGATTTAAGAGCTATGAATTATCTAAAGTTAAAAAAATATTGTTTTTTTGGAAAAAATGAACTAAACCACGAAAGTCACTTGAAAAGTCATATTGATTACTGTGGAGTAAAAGTCGGTAGATTTAAGAGCGTATCTTATCTTACAGGAGATAAAGATACACCAACAAATTGGTCTTATGTCAAAAGTATACTTATTCGTGGAAAGGAATACAACTATAAATACCGTAGTGAATTATTAGAGGCTCTCAAGAATGCTAAAAATTTTGAAATTCATCAAGATTGGAATAAAATGATAATGCCTTTTGACTCGAATATATTTATTAGCTGAAAAACAAGTATTCTCTTTAAAAAGATTTATTTTATTTGACATATTTTTAACTTAAATATATGTATAAGTATAGATTAAAAATCTATTAAGTAAATTCAAACACTTTAAATAGATTTAGATAGTTTTTAATTTTCGTCAAATTATGTTTTTTCTAATGAAATAATCGTCATGGCAGTAAAATTATGCAGAATAAAAAATTTATCGTTATCACCAGTATAAACTATCCAACTGAGGGAGTTAAAAAAATAGCAAAATTCTCCAAAAACTGGAAAATAATCATTGTTGGTGACAAAAAAAGTCCGAATGATTGGAACTGCGAAGGAGTTCATTTTCTCTCTTTTGAAGGCCAGCTCAATTTAGCCAGTGCCTTAGTGAAAGAATGCCCTGTCAATCACTATGCCCGAAAAAATATTGGTTATCTCAAAGCTATACAATCTAGTGCAGAAATTATTGCTGAGACAGATGATGATAACATTCCATACGATTCTTTTCTAGCTGAAATTAATAAACATGTTGTAGGTCAACCAGTGCACAAGCAAGGTTGGGAAAACATTTACACGCACTTTGTAGATACAAAAATTTGGCCGCGTGGTTTTCCTTTAGAATATGTCAATGAAAGTTTGAAAAATCCTAGTCCTTTAGGTGAAGCATCCACTTTTGATTGCCCTATTCAGCAGTATTTAGCTGACGGCGACCCAGATGTCGATGCGGTTTATCGTTTAACTACAGAAACTGAGACTAAGTTCAAGCCGAATACAGTCATTCTTGGGAATGGTACATTCTGTCCCTTCAACTCCCAGAACACCCTCTGGTGGCCAGAGGCATATCCACTCCTTTATTTACCTAGCTTTGTAAGCTTTCGGATGACAGACATTTGGCGGTCATTCGTTGCACAAATCTGCTTGTATAAGCTTGGTAAACACCTTGCTTTTCGAGAAGCAACTGTATTTCAATTAAGAAACGAGCATTCTCTTATCCGCGACTTCAAGGATGAAGTTCCTGGTTATCTAGATAATGTTAGAATTATACAAATTTTGAGCGATCTACCGCTCTCAAATCTGCCAGAGCAAACGGGTGAGAACTTACGTCTATGCTATGAAAAATTAGTAGAAGCTGGAATTATTCCACAAAAAGAATTGTATTTAGTTAATTTGTGGTTGGAAGATTTAAAATCTTTTTGTGTGAAATGAACTATCGCTATTCCAACTTTAGAAGCGCTCAAGAAGAGAGTTGATTATCGGTTATTAAGTAATTTTCTTGATCGGGATTGTATGAATATCAACTTTAGTTTCAACACATGGAGTTTTGTTTTCGCTGCTAGCATCAATACTTGCATTGGCAATTTGTTATTGAAGCGATCGCGTCTTGAAGCCCCCGATCCTGGTTTAGTATCATTGTTATTGTCTCCTTGGTTTATCAGCGGACTGGTTTTCTACAGTATGAACGTCGTGCTATTTGCTAAAGCATTAGATAAATTACCAGTTTCAACAGCTTACCCTGTCTTCGCTGGGTTGGGATTTGGAATGATTGCTATTACTGGAAGTTGGTTTTTTGGAGAACGCCTTGGCCTCAACCAATACCTTGGATTAGCAATAATTATGATTGGGATAATTGTTATGTCACGTTCTTAATTCATTAATCTTAATTTGTGATAGTTACAAGTCGCAGAACCTCGACTTCTTACCAGAAGTCGAGGTTTTTGTTTTTCATTAATAATTGTGGATTGCTTGCTATATATAAATGGTTGATTTCAGAAGATCTACGGTAACAATCACCAAAGCAATCGCGGTATTTTAATTTAAATAAATCTTAAGTTCTCAGGTTAAAAACTTTACAAAGTATGAGTAAACAATGATGTGTGTGTAGAAGCCACAGCCAACGTCCAAGCGTACTCAAGCCTAGCCTACAGTTTGTGCAGTATATGGGTTTTAATCGTGGAATTTTTAAATAATTTTTTCTCTGTTAACCAGTTTATCCCTCACGGACATTGCTACCTCTGGAAACCAGGGCTGGTATGGTTGCATTTACTTTCAGATGTGCTAACTGGACTTGCTTATTATTCAATTCCAGTAATGCTAATTTATTTTGTTCGCAAACGGCGAGATGTGCCTTTCGATTGGATGTTCTTGATGTTTAGCACATTCATTGTTGCTTGTGGGACAACTCATTTAATGGATGTGTGGACGCTTTGGTATCCTACTTATTGGGTATCAGGGTTAATTAAAGCTATTACTGCTTTTGTCTCCGTAGTTACCGCCTTAGAGCTTGTGCCATTGATACCCCAGGCATTAGCTTTACCGAGTCCTGCTCAACTAGAGGCGGCTAACTGTCAACTAGCAAAGGAAATTGCTGAACGCAAACGTACTGAGGAGATTTTAAGAGAAAGCGAACAACGCTGGCAATTAGCTTTACGTGGCAATAATGATGGAATTTGGGACTGGAATCTTAAAACTAATGAAGTTTTTTTCTCCACTCGTTGGAAGGAAATGCTCGGTTACCAAGACCATGAAATTTCTAACCATCTAGATGAAATGTTGACACGAGTGCATCCCAACGATCTCCATTGGGTAACACAAGCAGTTCAAGATCACTTTGCAAAGAAAACACCTTTTTACATTACCGAGCATCGAGTTTTATGTAAAGACGGCAGTTACAAATGGATTTTAAATCGAGGTCAAGGACTGTGGGATGAAAACGGTAATGTAGTGCGAATGGCAGGTTCGCATACGGATATAACCGAGCGTAAGCAAGCAGAGGAAGCGCTCAGTAGTCTACTTAACCAACTAGAAAGCATAGTTGACGAACGGACAGCAGAGTTAACAAGAATTAATCAATCATTACAAGCAGAAATTACTGAGCGCCAACGAATAGAAGCAGCATTGCGAGAAAGCGAACAGCGATTCCGGTCTGCATTTCATCAAGCTGCTGTTGGCATTGCTCATGTGGGAATAAATGGGAGATGGTTGTTAGTTAACCAGAGGCTTTGCGATATTATTGGTTATACACTTGAAGAACTACAATTGCTAAGTTTTCAAGATATTACCCACCCAGACGATCTTGAGGCTGACCTAAAATATGTTGATGATATTTTAGCCGATCGTATTCAAACTTACTCAATGGAAAAGCGCTTTTTTTGCAAAGATAATTCTATTGTTTGGGTTAACCTCACGGTAGCTTTGATGCGTGAATCTAATGGAGAGCCAAAGTATTTTATTTCTGTGATTGAAGATATTAGCGATCGCAAGCACTCACAAGAGCAAATCAAAGCATCACTCTTAGAAAAAGAGGTATTATTAAAAGAAATTTACCATCGCGTCAAAAACAATTTGCAGGTAATTTCTAGTTTGCTAAATTTGCAATCTGCCTATATCCAAGATCAACACGATTTAGCAATATTCCGACAAAGCCAGCAGCGAATAGCATCAATAGCTCTGATTCACGAAAAATTGTATCAATCCCAAGATTTAGCCAGGATTAATTTTAGGGAATATACTAGGGATTTGGTAGTAACTTTATTGACTGCATACGAAGTGAGTGAAGATGCGATCGCCATAAACATAAATATTGACGAAGATGTTTTATTAGGTTTAGATACAGCTATTCCTTGTAGTTTAATTATCCATGAGCTTGTATCTAACTCTTTAAAATATGCATTTCCCGCAGGTAGAACTGGTTCAATTTCTATTGAACTTCATCAAAGTTATGACAATAATTTTATCCTGGAGGTTAGTGATGATGGTGTTGGTTTACCTTCTAGCTTTGATTTCAAACAAATATCATCATTAGGTTTACAGTTAGTCGATGCTCTCACCTATCAGTTAGGAGGAACTATCAATATCAAAGGTGAGAATGGAGTAAAATGCCAGTTGAAATTTCCATTTATACAAATATAAATAAAAAACATTAAACATGACAAACGCAAAAATTTTAGTTGTAGAAGATGAAGCTATTGTTGCCAAAGATTTACAGTATCGATTAAATAAATTTGGTTATACAGTTCCTGCCATAGCTTCTTCTGGAGAAGAAGCTATTAATAAAGCACTAGAAATATTGCCAGATTTAGTGTTAATGGATATTAGACTCAAAGGAAATATGGACGGAATACAAGCTGCTCAAGAAATCTCTAGGCAGTTAGATATTCCAATAATTTATTTGACTGCCTATGCAGATGATAATACATTACAAAGAGCTAAGATAACCGAGCCATTTGGCTATTTACTCAAACCTTTTAAAGAGAAAGAATTGCAAACTAATATTGAGATAACTTTGGTTAAACACGGACTAGAAAAGCAATTGAAAGCAAATAAAAAATGGCTGGATGCACTTTTAAAAAGTATCAGCGATGGTGTGATAGCTAGCGATTTGCAAGAATTGGTAACTTTTATGAATCCTGTGGCTGAAAATTTGACTGGATGGAAACAGGAAGAAGCATTTGGTAGAAATTCATCAGAAGTATTTAATATTGCCAATGCCGAAACTCATCACCCTATTGAAAGTCCGATTGTAAAAGTCCTTCAAGATGGTAATATCGTCGAACTACCGACAGAAACGGTTTTGATTGCCAGAGACGGCGCAGAAATACCAATTGATGATAGTGCTGCACCAATTAAAGATGACAAAAATAATATTACCGGTGCTGTGTTGGTATTTCGAGATATTACTGAGCGCAAACGAGCCATTGAAGCGCGTCAAAAGCAAATTGAGCAAGAGCAACTTGTGAGCCAATTAGAAGAGATAAATCAACTCAAAAATGACTTCTTGAGTTTAGTATCTCATGAATTGCGATCGCCTTTGAGTAATATCAAAGTCATGATTCAAATGTTACAAATATCTACTGATATCGATGAAACTCAGTACTATTTAGAACTAATGGATGCTGAGTGCGATCGTGAGCTAGAATTAATCAACGATTTACTAGACTTACAACGTCTAGAAAGCTCATCTTACTCAATAGTTACACCTGATGCGCTATTGTTACAACAATGGCTACCTTGGGTAATTGAGCCATTTCAAATTCGTATTCAAGAATATCAGCAAACTCTACAAATAAATATTCCTGCAAATCTCCCGCCACTTTCCTCAGACAGCACTAACCTAGAACGAATCTTAGTAGAATTGCTCAATAATGCCTGTAAATACACACCTGCGGGTGGTGAAATTATCCTCAATATACATCACAACTCTTCAGAAATACCCCCAAAAACTATTATTAGTATTAGTAACTCAACAGAAATTCCGGCAACAGAATTACCACGCATTTTTGAGAAATTTTATCGTCTTCCTCATGCAGACATCTGGAATCAAGGTGGGTCAGGATTAGGCCTACCCATAGTACAAAAGTTAGTCGAACAACTACAAGGAACCATTCAAGTAGAAAGCAGCAATGGATGGACAACATTTACCCTGACGTTACCTGATTTATAGTTTATTAGCTTCTATCAGTTCCAAAAACTGAGATAATTAGAATTCAGAATTCTTTCTCCTGAAGCACACCATTAAATAGAGAAAAATGTCATTAACTATATCTTCCAAACCTCAAGGTTTTAGCACATTTATTACTAACTTGGGAATCAGAGATACGACAGATGATTTTGTCTTGATTAAATCAGAAGTTCCTTGCGTCGCTGATGGAGTTTTCACTCAAAGTCTTTTTGCTGGGCCGAGTGTTACTATTAGCCGCGATAACTTAAAAGATTCACAAGCGCAAGCAATTGTGGTTATATCTAAAAATGCAAATGTCGCCAACGGTTCTGTTGGTATTGCTGACGCTAAAGAGGTTTTACAATTAGTTGCAGCTGAAACTGGAATTGCTTCACATAATATTGTTATAGCTTCTACAGGTGTCATTGGCAGACGTTACCCCATTGAAAAAATCCGCACGGGCTTATCAGGAATTGGGAAAAAATTAACTGCTGCTGATTTTCATGCCGCAGCCCGTGGTATTATGACCACCGATACAGTGGCGAAATTAGCTACACGTCAAATCGGAAATGCCAACCTGGTGGGAATTGCCAAAGGTGTCGGTATGATTGAACCGAATATGGCTACCCTTCTAACTTTCTTTTTTACTGATGCTGCTATTGAAGCAAATAGTCTGCGTTCAATTTTTCGCTCTACTATCGATAAAACATTTAATTGCCTGAGTGTAGACACTGACACTTCTACAAGTGACTCCGCCGTAATTTTAGCAAATGGTTTAGCAGGCGAAGTTCCGGAAACAGATTTTGCTAATGCATTGCAAGAAGTTGCACATGAATTAGTACTCAAAATTGCCAGAGATGCAGAAGGCGCTACTAAAATTATTCAGGTAACTGTGGACTCTGCTATTAACTATGCACAAGCTAAAAAAGTAGCTAAAGCAATTGTCAATTCACCATTAGTAAAAACCGCCGTTTATGGAGCAGATCCCAACTGGGGAAGGGTTGCTATGGCTATAGGAAAATGTGAAAATGAACAACAAATAAATCCCGAAGGAGTTGTTATCAGGTTTGACAATGTGAGAGTTTATCCTGATAGTTTAACCGCAGAAAATCTGGAACAGTTGCGGCAAATTATGTCCAAAGACAAAGTAGATATTCATGTGAGCCTGAATATTGGTGAAGCCTCTGCAACTGTGTGGGGTTGCGATCTTTCAGAGGGTTACATAGAAATTAATGGCAAATACTCAACTTGATTATATGAGTTCAGCACAGATAATACAGTTTCACTTTAAAAGTCATACAAATATACCGCAGGTAGGAGAGAATTAAAGACTAATCATTTGTATCAAGTATTTTGTGAAATGGTATAAGCTACGGAAAAAATAATTAACCACAGATTAATATTGTTTCACTTTAAGGTTGATACAGATACCTTTGTAGGGGCTTTACAGCTGTGCATGGGTGTCAACTTAACGTGAAACCCGCTTTGTAACAAGGCTTTGCCCTCACCCCCAGCCCCTCTCCCTAAGTGAGAGGGGAGCCAGAAATTAAATTCCCCTTCTCCTGTGGGAGAAGGGGTTAGGGGATGAGGGCGTGACGGATTTGCAAAACGCCTGTCCGATATAGTTTTGGGCTTAAGTTGACACCAATGACAGCTGTGCGCCCCTACCTTCTGATGTAATTGAAAACCGCTATATTAATTCAGAATTGTGAATTCATAATTGTAAATTCTTACTAGTAACTATCGCTTCATTCTTACTTAATTCAAAATACACCATTGATGGTTATAGTGTACCTGACTAAAGGACGAAAGGCTATAAGTGTCGCAGCGGGTACATCAAAAGCTTCTCATTTGCCAATTACTTGCTAAAATAAATTGACACAAGTAATCTATATGTATTATAGTATAATACATATAAGATGAGTTACATTAAGAAAACTTGCTAGCCAGTAGAGCACGGTGAAAATAAACTTAACATTTGTATGCAATTTATTGATATTACGAGAAAATTTTTTCAAAATCTCTTAGTTCAGCACAAAATAACTCGATAACGCTACATACTTAGATATATATGGATTTTGACTATTATAGAAGCCATGATGGCAGTCCTGCGAATAATACTCGTCAAAGCTTACTTGCTAGCGGTTGGCGGCCGTTTCACCGAGAATTAGACTGGGGCTTTTTATGGCATTTATTGTCTCAGGACTCACGCGAATTAAGCCAAAAAACTTTGAATTTAGCAAGTAATGTTGCTGATATTTTGGGGCGAAATAATTATGCTTGGTGGGCAAATTTATTAAATGTTGTTTCTGATAATACGCGTTACGAAATTGAAAAATTTTGGAATTACATCACACCAGATCCTCAATCACCAGATCATCGATACAAAGATGTTTTGAGTACGGAAACGCCGATAGTTCAATTTGTCAGTCGCAGTAGCATTCCGATTGATTATGTTTTGAATAGATTGCAAGAAATTACTGTACTGCGTGTTTTACATTTGTTAGCTCGTCCTGATATTATTACCCAATATTACTCAGAAAGAGATTTTCACTTCCCTGTAGAAAAGTTTTTTAGTTGGGAACGGTTAGATGTTATTAATACTGTTTATGCTTACTGGTCTCAATATGACGTTTGGTTGCAAATCGATCCTTACGATCGCGGACGACGACAATATACTTTAATGGCGAGAAATTTAGCGCCATTAATTAACAAAGCAACTTACGACTTAGCAGTAATGCTGAGTGGATATCAAAGTCGCGTAGGCAAAGTTCACAGTCAATTTCCCATTCGCACATTTCCAGAAGATATCCAAAACTTTACCGATTCTGTACAACAAGCAATTCTCAATCAAAATCAGTTAGCAGTTGTTGTACATGGAGAACCAGGGACTGGTAAAACAGCTTGGACACAAGCAGTAGCAAAAGAAATTCTCGTACCTTTAGGTTTTGTAATTTTCATTTTAGATCATGATGCGATCGCCAACTTTGTCCCACCTAATTACTTAGAACGTATTTGTATAGTAATTAACGAAGCTGATAATTTAGCCCAAAATCGTGCATCTGAAGTAGCGCAATACAATAACAAAACCGAACACATTCTGAGTTTGCTGGATGGTACTTTATATCAGAGTGTAATTGATGACTCTGGTATTCAAATGCAGCAAAGGTTAGTTGTCTTAATGACTTGCAATACCACTGAAAGATTAGATCCAGCCATGTTACGTAAAGGTAGGGTCGATTTAATGTATGAGTTTACGCAACTATTTGTGTAAAGTCGTTTTTGACAAACAAAATCATAGATAAATTCTCGTTACTTCAAAATCTCAAGTCTTATAGCAATTTGCACTTGAATAGACTACAGTAGGGGCGCACAGCTGTTCGCCCCTACAATGATTTGATTTTCTTTCGGTGTATTCCATTCAATTGAAAATCGCTATAGATCCCCAACTTCTCAAAGAAGTCGGGGATCTAATTGTTAGCGAATAATTAACTGTTTATATAGATACATATTTTTAAATTCGATAATATATACTTCTTTATATCTTACTGCACTTCAATTAATTAACTCACATTTGCAATTTTAATGAATACAACATCAAAAAGTCAACAGCAAAGAACTGCTTTGATTACTGGAGCAGCGAGTGGAATAGGCTACCAATTTACCCAGATTTTTGCCCGCCATAATTATAACCTTGTTCTAGTAGATAAGAATGAACAAAAACTTACTGAAATTGCAGATGAATTGCCGCAAAAATTTAATATCTTTGTCAAAACTTTTGCTAAAGATTTATCGATACCAACATCACCAGAAGAAATTTTCACAGAACTACAGCAAGCATCTATTAAAATTGATGTGCTGATTAATAATGCTGGTTTTGGTACTTACGGAACATTTAGCGAAACAGACCTCACCACTGAACTAAAAATGCTACAGGTAAATATGGTGAGTCTGACTCATTTAACTAAATTATTCCTTAAAGATATGATCGAACAGGATTATGGAAAAATATTAAACGTTGCCTCAGCTGCTGCTTTTCAACCTGGGCCTTTAATGGCAGTTTATTTCGCTACTAAAGCTTATGTATTATCATTTTCAGAAGCGATCGCTAATGAATTAGAAGGTACGGGTGTCAGCGTGACTGTTCTTTGTCCAGGGCCTACAGCCTCGGAATTTCAGCAAACAGCTGCAATGGAAGACTCGAAAATTGCCAGTGTTAACAGAATGATGAACACAGAAACCGTTGCTAAGATTGGCTATCGCGGTTTAATGACAAACAAAACTGTTGTTATTCCTGGGATGAGAAATAAGATATTGACTCAAAGCGTCAGATTTACACCCAGAAATTTAGTTACAAAAGTTGTCAGAAGTATGCACGAACTCAAAAACAATAAGTAGCTTGAAATCTCAAAATTTTTGATATGCAATAAAGATTCGCGGATGGGTGACGCGAATCTTTAATTTTTGTTTCAGACTTTACTAGATCGAGGAAATAAATTCTGTTTTTTATTCACGGATTTGGCAAACCCAACATCCAATCATATATATCAAGAAATTGGCTACGAATCGGTAGGCGATTGGCATAATTACTCCTTCGTCTGAGAATAAAGAGCAAGAATCTTTAATACCGCCATCGATGTCTCAGGATAACTTTGTTACTATAACTGATGTCCAAGCAGCACAAGCGCGACTTTTGGGAATTGCCCATCGCACACCCGTGCTGACTGCTAGAATTGTTAACGATCGCACTCATAGCCAAGTATTTTTTAAGTGCGAAAATTTTCAACGCACCGGTTCATTTAAATTTCGAGGTGCATACAACGCCTTAGCGCAACTATCCCCAGCACAAAAACAAACAGGCGTTCTCACTTATTCATCCGGAAATCATGCCCAAGCCATCGCCTTAGCTGGACAACTGCTAAATATCCCCGCCACCATTGTCATGCCTGAGGATGCACCAGCTGTTAAGCAAACTGCCACCCGCAGTTATGGTGCAGAGATAATTTTGTACGATCGCCAAACAACAAACCGGGAACAATTAGCCCAAAGTTTAGCAAGCGATAAGAATCTCACACTGATTCCGCCATACGATCATCCCCATGTAGTTGCAGGACAAGGTACAGCAGCTTTAGAACTGATTCAAGAAGTTGGCGAATTGGACTTGCTGTTAGTTTGTTGTGGCGGTGGTGGCTTACTTTCCGGTAGTGCGATCGCCACCAAAGCACTTCTACCTGATTGTAAAGTAATCGGTGTAGAACCGGCACTTGCCGACGATGCCACCCGTTCCTTTCACAGCAAAACCCTGCAAACTGTCAAAAATCCCAACACCATAGCTGACGGTGCCCGGACTCCTAGCCTTGGTCAAATTACTTTTCCCCTAGTTTTGCGCTACGTCGATGATATGGTGACCGTATCTGAAGAAGCGATCGTTCGCACCATGTTTTTCTTATGGGAACGTCTGAAAATCGTCGTTGAACCCACTGGAGTACTCGCCGCCGCCGCCTTACTCGAAGGTGTGGTAACAGCACCACAAGCCAAGATTGGTGTCATCATCAGCGGTGGAAATGTAGATTTGGCACAAGTTGGTAAAAATTTAATCTATCAAACCGCGGAGTAAATTCTGAATTCTGAATTCTTTCCAACAATTTGCCCAAAAAACAGTAAATCAGGGATTTTTGCTAAAATCGTTTACATATGTTAACATTTTGTCCTTAATTTAGGTGCAATTACTCAATATGACCCTCATGAAGGCAGTTCTCAAAGATTCAGGGCAAGTAACTCGGTTCTTTTCTCACCTTCAATTTGATGGAAATAAACTCAATCATCAACCAGGTAGTGTATTGGGAAGTACAGCGCTGATTGCGGGAACCACGGTCGGGGCTGGAATTCTCGCCCTACCAGCGGTCACACTGCCATCAGGTATTTTGCCATCAACCTTTGGGTTGATTGCTGTTTGGCTCTACGCTTTAATTTCAGGTTTGTTGATTGCAGAGGTGACTTTAAACACCATGCGTCTAGAAGGGCGACCGAGTATAGGTCTGTTGGGAGTTGTTGAAAAGACTCTGGGAAAGCTGGGGGCGCGAGTTGCTAGCAGCGCATATTTATTTATGCACTACGCTCTGTTGGTAGCATACATTACCCAAGGTGGAGAGATTTTAGGAACTGCGATCGCAAATCTTTGGGGCGTGCATAACTTATTGCCTACATGGGTGGGTACAACGGCTTTCACATTCATCTTTGGTGGTGTGATGTATGTTGGACGAGAAAAGTTTATTGAGAAATTAAATAGCGCCTTTGTGGCAATTGTGATTATTTCTTTCTTGGGACTTTTATTGCTAGCAGGAGGACAAGTTAAGAGTAGCCAATTCTTAACTCAGAACTGGAGTGCCCTTGGTAGCGCTGTTTCAGTTATGTGTGTAGCAATGTTTTATCAAAACATTGTACCGGTGGTGGTGACGCAACTTGAAGGAGATGTCCGCAAAATTCGTCAGTCCATCTTTATTGGTTCGTTAATTCCCCTAATTATGTTCTTGGCGTGGAATGCTGTAATTTTGGCAAGCGTCAGCCCGGATATGGTACACAGCACATCTGTCGGGAAAACTATTTTTGACCCACTACAAATTTTACGAGCCGGTGGTGCAGGAGAATGGTTAGGAGTGCTAGTATCAGTGTTTTCAGAGTTTGCGATCGTCACATCATTCATTGGATTTGTATACGGTTTATTGGATCTGTTCAAAGATATTTTCCTCGTTACACAGGGCAAAGGATCTACTCGCCTACCCCTCTATTCGCTAGTTCTTTTCCCTCCGATGACTCTCGGTACCCTCAATCCCAGCATCTTTTTTACTGCCCTAGATTACACAGGAACATTCAGCATCTCAGTGTTAGGTGGAATAATTCCAGCGTTAATGACTTGGAAGCAACGTCAAGAACAAAAAAACTCGAATAGCATCCATGAACCACTCGTTCCTGGCGGTAAGTTGACACTCATTGCGATGATTGCAGTGGCATTAGTCCTGATGATTAGACAAATTATGTCAATTTATACAAATTAAAACTATCAACTGAAATTTGAATGTAGTATATAAACGTAGTTTTGTAGTATCAATCATCCCAACCACAATCAAATGAGTAATTCTCGACTCATCAAAATCAGCAAATATCTCAGCAAATATCTGCGACACACACCAGATGCAATCGGAATTGAACTTGCTCCGGGTGGTTGGGTTGCTGTTGATAAACTACTTACAGCTTGTGCAAAAAACAAGTTTCCCATTAGCCGTCAAGAATTAGAGTTAGTAGTTGCATCTAACGATAAACAACGCTTTTCTTTTGACTCTACAGGTACTATGATTCGTGCTAATCAAGGACATAGTGTAGAAATTGATTTACAATTAGAACCTGTTATTCCCCCAGATCGGCTTTATCACGGTACGGGACACAAATCTGTAGAATCAATTCTCAAAACAGGACTTTGCAAAATGTCGCGTCACCACGTTCATTTATCCAAGGATATTGCGACAGCCCAGAACGTGGGAGCAAGACATGGTAAACCAGTAGTTTTTATTGTAGATGCTGCGGCAATGCATCAGGCTGGTTACATTTTTTATTGTTCTGATAATGGTGTTTGGTTGGTGGATAATGTGCCACTTGAATATCTACAAAAAATTTGAACTTGAAAAAGCTGATCCTCCACTGCTATACAAGAGTAAATGAAGTTTAAAAATCAAGCAAATTACAAGATAATATCAGGTTCGTCTAATTATTTACGATACAAACTTTACATGATATGAGTCATTCTTAGCAATAAAAGTTGCACTTGTATTACCAAAAACTTAGCTATTGCTTGCTAACAACCTTAGATTCAAAGAAAGTACACTAACTAAGCTTGAGTTGAATACCTATATCTTATGGTAGAAGGAAAACAGTATTGTAATTTCTAAGCTAGTTATTAACTTTTCTGATGGATTAATTTATGCTGAACATTATTGCTTGGATAATTCTGGGTTTAATTGCCGGAGCCATAGCAAAAGCCATCTATCCCGGTCGTCAAGGTGGTGGAATTGTTGCAACTATGGTACTAGGTATCGTAGGTGCTGTAATTGGCGGAATTTTAGTTACTCTTTTAGAGACGGGTAGATTTCAATTAGCTGCTGCATCCCTCAGCATCCCTGGTATAATTGTCGCCATAATTGGTGCAATCATCGCTATCTTTATATGGAATTTAGTGGCTGGTCGTGCCAGTTATTAATTGAACCGAATTGCTACAAAAATTATGATTGGAGCCAAGCTTTTAGCCAATTTTGCCCCAATAAAAAAACTCCACTTTCCAAAATTAGTGGAGTAATTAATGTCGGACTACTAGTAATAAATCAGCACTAAAATTACGATTTACATTGCAGAAGCTAAACTAGCTTAAAGCCTTCTTGATTTCATCTTTGATATTTTCTACAACGTGAATACCTTGGGCTTCGGCTTGCTTTGCTTGTCCTTCAACTTTATCCTGAGGGTTGCCAGTTAATTCACCCACAACCTCTTGAATTTTTCCTTCAATATTTTTTGCAGTAGCTTCGATTCTTTTTTCGGCACTCATGGTTTTATCTCCGGCTTGTAGTTGGTTAAGCTACTACTAAATTTATTAGTAAGGTATTGTTTTTTACTTCCTCCAAGTGAGAGAAAAATTACATAAATTATAGTATCTTGAGATGGGTGCCAAATGCCGCAGCACCATTTAGTGTAAGATATGAATAATCAATGAATAAAACTTATATATCTTGAAGAAAAAGTCACAATGTAATCAGCAGAGAGATATGTAGGGGCGTATGTTTGTACGCCCCTATCGCTGATTTATATGTTGCTTAACAATTTAGATATGTAGGTATCGCTTTGGCAATTTTTATAGAAAGCAAATTTTCAACAAAAGGAAAGTCAAGGAGTGGCAACAAAACGTCATAAAAACGTCTGGAGAAGTGAGATTAATGACATCATTCGGGGTGCGTGTGGAGGTTTTTTATTTGGCATACCTTTGCTGTATACAATGGAGGTATGGTGGATTGGATCGCTAGCAAAACCACAAATGATGATGATGGCGATCGCCCTGATGTTTATTGTGGTTTTCTTGCTCAATCAAACAGAAGGTTTTCGCAAACGCAGATATAGTTGGCAAGCTCAACAAGCCGCAATGGATACCGTAGAAGCAATAGCGATCGGAATAACTTGCTCTACCTTTGTGCTGCTACTATTGCGAGAATTGACACTAGAAACTTCCCTGAGAGAATCTTTAGGTAAAATCATCTTTGAAAGTGTACCTTTCACTCTTGGCGTAGCATTAGCCAACCAGTTTTTGGGAGATACCAGAAACGACGATGACAAGGAAACACCACCTGCAAGATATGATGCAACCAAGAAAAACGAGAATCAAATAGACGCCACCTTAGCAGATATAGGTGCAACTTTGATTGGTGCGATCGTCATTGCATTTAACATTGCCCCAACAGATGAAATCACCATGTTAGCCGCCGCCGCTTCACCGCTTTGGGAGTTAGCAATCATCGCCGCGTCTTTGCTGATTTCCTACGGTATAGTATTTCAGGCAGGCTTTTCTGACCAGCGAAAGCGAAGACAGCAAAAAGGAATTTTCCAAAGACCATCTAGCGAAACCATCATGTCTTATCTAGTATCACTACTAGCAGGCGCTTTTATGCTGTGGTTCTTTCAAAAGTTGACTTTTAGCGACCCGTGGACAATGTGGTTAGATCACACCTTAATGTTAGGTTTACCCGCAACCATTGGCGGTGCAGCTGGTAGGTTAGCGATATGACTAAAACAGAACAACAACCAAAGCGTTCCCTTGCTGAGTGGGTGACATTCACTGTCGCCTCGTTTATCCTAGCCATTATTGTAAGTTTAGTAGTCTACACTTGGTTAAACGAAAAAAACCAACCTCCTATTATTTCTGTCAGTAAAAAAGAAACAATCCGCGAAATTGATGGGCAATTTTATGTACCCTTTGAAGTCGCAAATACTGGAGGAGATACAGCCGAGTCAGTTCAAATTATTGCTGAATTAGTAATTGATGGCGAAGTTGCAGAATCTGGAGAACAACAAATTGACTTTTTATCTAGTCGTGAAACAGAAGAAGGCGCATTTGTATTCAGCCAAAACCCCAGCAAAGGTAAATTAAATCTGCGTATTGGTAGTTATAAATTGCCATAATGCAAGATTAGATGAAATATGATTTTAGGTGAATTCGACAGGCCTCACCCACCCAGCCTCCCTCTCCTCGCAGGAGAGGGAGGAGTAAGTAAAAATTAAGCTTTTTGCTCCCCTCTCCTTCAAGGAGAGGGGCTGGGGGTGAGGTCAAAATCCTATACATCGAATTCACATCGATTTATTAAAATGTATCGCATCAAGCCAGATCCACTAAAATAATCCTAATCTTAAATCTAAAACTCCATTAGAAGTTATACTTTATCTACTGTCAAGACTTGTTCAACAAAAGATTCTACCAATTGTAAATATTGTGAACCGGCGACTACTGCGGTATTATTATGCTCCGCAGCTGGAACCAAAAATAGCTGCTTTGGTTCGGGAGCAGCAGCATAAAGTTTTTGGCTCATGAAAGAAGGTACAGCCAAATCGGCAACGCCATGAATGAATAAAACAGGTACTTTTAAGTTGGGCAATTTTTGAATTGATTCAAACCGCTGCATCAAAATTAAATCTACAGGAAACATGCCAAACTGTTTTCGATAAGCAATCAATTCGCGGATGGATGTAAAAGAGCTTTCGACAATTAAACCAGCAGCTTGTGGGTGTTTCACTGCTAAATCAATAGCTATTGCACCCCCCAAAGAATGACCATAAATAAAAATTTGCCTGGGTGGAATTTGTTGTTGCTGTACCAAATAATTCCAAGCTGTGGCTGCATCTTCATAAACCCGCTTTTCATTGGGAAAAGAACTCTCACTGCGGCCATAACCCCGATAATCAATCAGCAATACCGAAAATCCCAACTGATAAAATCGATTGGCATGAGCTACATTTGCGCCAATATTAATACCGTTGCCGTGCAAATATAGCAACACCTTGGCATTTGGTTGCTTGGCTTTTATCCACCAACCATGAATGCTTTCTACCTTACTTGTTTTAACAGCTACAGGTAACCAAACATCTTCGTAAGGGAGATTAAAAAACTCTGGTGTCTTTTCAATAACAGCAGTGGGAAAAAAAATGAATCGAGTTTGGCTAATAAAAAGAAATAGACATATAGCAAAGTAGATAAACGCTGTAATTATCCCAGCCCAAATTAGCATTAGTATAAATACTGGTATTATAAATTGTAGGTTTTTATTCATTCATGCTTGATTTTTTTGATTTTTGAAGTGCTTATTATAACAAAAAAATACTTGCCATAAGTGCTTTAGCATTTTAAAATGCACGATTAAGCCATAATGAAAAAAATTTATCTTAAAATCAAATATTTAGTAAATTTACGTATGCAAGTTTAAGTCTTCATCAATGAAAGTAGAATTAGCCCATACCAGGAGAAGACCGTGACACCCTTAAACGAAGCTCAACTAGAGCAACTAAAGGAAATCAGCACACACTTGCGACAAGTCAGACAACAAAAATCCATACGCATCGAAGAAATAAGTGAAAAAACAATGATTCGATTAGGCGTTTTGGAAGCATTAGAACATGAGCGATTTGAAGAACTACCAGAGCCTATTTTTCTTCAAGGATTTATCCGTCGTTATGGAGATGCCTTAGGATTAGATGGAAATGCTTTATCGCACATGCTCATAATCAATGTTGTCCGCCAAGACTTTAAAAATACTCATAAGAATTTAGATAAAAAACGAAATACATACATACCTCTTGTTGTGACCTATATTTTATTATTAGTAAGTGCATCTGCTGGTCTTCTTCATACACTCAATCCGCGCCTTACAGCTGAATCCGTGACTCCAGAAGATAACAATCAGCAGTCGCTAGTTAGTAATCAGTGAGGGAGATGGGGAGATAGGGAGACGCGGGGACGTGGGGACGCGGAGAATAACCAATGCCCCATGCCCCATGCCCTATGCCCCATGCCCAATTTTCAAGATATTTGCGGTTTACGCAGATGCCAATTAGTTGATTGCTCATAAGCATGAGCTACTTGAAAAAGTTGGTCTTCTCTTAGGACATTACCAATTAGCTGTAATCCTATGGGTAACCCTTGCTCGTCAAAACCACATGGCAAACTTAAGCTAGGTAAACCAGCAAGATTTACGGGAATAGTCATTAAGTCATTTAAATACATACTTAAGGGGTCAGTGGTTTTTTCCCCTGCTTTGAATGCTGTAGTGGGAGATGTGGGACAAACTAACACATCAACCTTACCAAAAGCCCTTTCAAAGTCTTGCTTAATCAGCGTGCGGACTTTTTGAGCTTTCAAGTAATAGGCGTCGTAATAGCCAGCCGAAAGCGCGTAGGTGCCAATCATAATCCGGCGTTTGACTTCTGTGCCAAAGCCAGTGGCACGGGTACGAGTGTACATCGATAGGAGATTATCGGCATCAGCAGCGCGGTAACCGTATTTAACGCCATCGTAACGAGCTAGGTTAGCTGAGGCTTCTGATGGAGCGATGATGTAGTAAGTAGGTAAGCCATAGCGAAAGCGGGGACAGGAAATTATATGAATTTCTGCTCCCAAACTTTGTAGTTGGTCAACTGCTTTAGTAACAGCTTGTTCTACAACAGAATCTAGACCTTCGCCAAAAGTTTCTTTGATGATACCAATTCTGAGCTGACCTCTTGGTTTAAAGTCTGGTTTTAAGCTAGCAGCGTAGTTGGGAATGGGAACTTTCAGACTAGTGGAATCTTTGGGATCGTAACCTGCGATCGCATTCAATAATATCGCTGCATCTTCTACTGTGTTTCCAAATGGCCCAATTTGATCTAAAGATGAAGCATAGGCCACCAAACCATAACGCGAAACCAAACCATAAGTCGGTTTCATCCCCACAACACCGCAGAAAGATGCAGGTTGGCGAATTGAACCGCCAGTATCAGAACCGAGAGCAACCACACATTCTTCGGCTGCTACCGCAGCAGCAGAACCACCAGAAGAACCACCAGGGACTCGTGACAAATCCCAAGGGTTAGCCGTCACTTGGTAGGCGGAGTTTTCTGTGGAACTACCCATCGCAAACTCATCTAAGTTGGTTTTACCCACCATCACCGCCCCAGCATCTGCCAGTTTTTGTGTCACCGTTGATTCATAAGGCGGCACAAAATTTTCCAAAATCCGGGAACCGCAGGTGGTAGGAATCCCCTTAGTACACATATTGTCCTTAATCCCCACAGGAATGCCTGCTAGCAGCCCGATTTTTTCTCCCGCAGCGATTTTGGCATCCACAGTACCCGCCTGCTCTAATGCCCGTTCTGCCGTCACACATAAAAAGCTGTGTAATTTTGGCTCTAACGCTTGAATGCGCTCTAAAGCTTCTTGGGTAATTTCAACAGCAGAACGTTCTTTTTTTACTAGCTGTTCGTGCAACTCGCGGATGGATACCATGATTGCTCTCTTTGTGACTCAAGTCCTTGATTTTAGTACATATTGGATGGATTGGGGAGTGGGGAGTGCTGACTGTTGACTGATGATTGATGACTGATGACTGTTGAGCAAAGCAAGGAAAGCTCCGCTTCCTATGAGGATTTATTCTCAAGAGTTCCCTGTCATCTTCTCTCCCTACGTCTTTCCATCTTTGCATCTCTATCACCCAGGGATCTGACTAAGCGGATCAACATGTATTTAAATGTGTTTAATAAGCTTTTGAAACACCAATTATCTGCTTATTAACTGTGTATTTATTCGTTTATTAAACTTTTGATATATTGTGATTAATTTTGTGTAAGAGTATAGCAATGTTTTTTAGTGTTGAAGAGTTGTATTATCAGTAATACTTAATTTACAATTTTCATCATTTTATCAATTAATTAATTTTGTTTGCAAAATTTGTTTTCAGAGGGGGTAGGATGGTAAAAATACTAACACGCAAATATATAGGCAGGCAAAATGTCTATGATATTGGGGTTGAACGCGACCATAATTTTGCGATTAAAAGCGGTTTAATAGCTTCTAATTGCTTCAATAAATCCCATTCAACTGCCTACGGTTATGTAACTTATCAAACAGCATATTTAAAAGCTAATTATCCATTGGAATACATGGCGGCACTGCTAACCGCTAACAGTGGTGATACAGATAAGGTACAAAAATACATTACTAACTGTACAAATATGGGTATTCCCATAGATCCGCCAGATATTAACCGTTCTGGTGTTGATTTTACGCCAACAGCAGGAAAGATTTTATTTGGATTTTCGGCTGTGCGTAATGTGGGACAAAATGCGATCGCCTGTATTTTGTCAGCGAGAAATGAGACAGGAGAGTTTAAATCTCTAGCCGATTTTTGCGATCGCGTCGATTTACGTGCAGTTAACCGCCGCACTTTAGAGTCACTCATATACTGTGGAGCATTTGATAAAATTGAACCTAACCGTCAACAGTTAATTCATGACCTAGAATTAGTATATGATTGGGCACAATCTCGCGCTAAAGATAGAGCCAGCGGTCAAGGGAATCTCTTTGACTTATTAGGCGATGGATTTTCTCAAACTCAAAATAAAAGAGTAAATAATGCCTTTGAAACTGCTCCTAAAGCTAAACCTGTGGCAGATTTCCCTCCACAAAAAAAGCTACAAATGGAGAAAGAATTATTAGGTTTTTATGTATCAGATCATCCACTCAAGTCTTTACGACAAATAGCACCACTTTTAACTCCGATTAATCTTTCACAGCTTGGAGAGCAAAGGGAAGATACAAGACTTTGTGCCGTTGTCATGTTGAATAATGTCAAAAAGGTTGTTACCAAAAAAGGCGATCAAATGGCAATTTTGCAAATCGAAGACCTAACTACACAAGTAGAAGCTGTAGTCTTTCCCAAAACTTATGAACGCATTAGTTCCCTACTCCAAGTTGATACCAGATTGATTATTTGGGGAAAAGTAGATCGACGTGACGAGCAAACTCAATTTATCGTTGAAGATGCAGAACCAGTAGAAACAGTACAAATGGTAATGGTGGAATTAAATCCCCAGCAAGCAGTTAATATTGAAGAACTACATAGGTTGAAAACAATTTTGCAAGAACATTCACCAGATAAAGAAAAGGCAAAAATGCCAGTAATTGGAGTTATACAAACTGAAAATTCACGTAAACTTGTTCGCTTGGGTTGGCAATTTTCCGTACAAGATTCTAGAATCACTGTTCAAGCTTTACAAAACGCTAGATTTCCTGCTCATATCAAATCACTGACTGGTAGCTGATACTAAAAGTCAAAAGTCCATCAGTACTGAAAGTACATGAAGTTAGCAGTTTTACTTAGCTGTCAACAGTAAATTACCTTAAGTATTTAGGATTTTTATAGTTTTTTTCGTTACTTATGCGGATGAAATTTCTCTTAAGAAAGTGGTATCTTTTTATGCCATGACCTTGAGGCTGCGACTGGGGGAAGGAGTTATAACTTGATGATCGTCAACGACCTGCATAAATTTGTCTCATACTGTAAAAGAATTCAACCCCAAACTCAGGAAGATATTCAAAAATTTTTTGAAGGGGTGCTGTTGTTTCCTTATGATAAGGAACTTTTGTTGCAGGCTTATTTATTTTTGAATATTAAAAACTTGTTTCCCTCATGCGCTGAATTGTTGTTATTTGAAAAATCACCAATATCAGATTATACGGATTTGGGTAAATGTGATTTTGTTTACCTGACCTTTAAAGGCAGTCTGTTTTTAATTGAAACTAAGTTTATTGATACAGAAGCAACAGGAGCAACAGAAAGAAAAAGAAGAAATAAACACAGAAATAAGGTATTTGAACAAGTTATTACTTTAAAAGGCCGATTTAGCGAATATTGGAATATTAGGCTAGACCAGTTAGAATGTGGGGTTTTCACAACAGATCCAGAAGTTGCTTGGCGAGGAAATGGTGTGAATGTCATATCGAAATCAATATCTATAGACCATTTAGAAAAATGGCGAAGAAATTATCATACTGTTGAAAAAGGTATTGAAGTCAGCAAACATTATTAATTTCAACTCAGAATTCATTCTCCATCAATATAAGTTTGCTCTATGGCAACCATATTTGATTTCATATTTCCGGTATTTAGACCCCCGACTTGTAAAAAAAAGTCAGGGGTCTAAGTTTTAAATTGCGATCGCCAACACTAGTATTCAATCAAACTAACTAGTAAAAATAATTTTATCCTTGTTCAATCATCAGTATCTTTAGCCCGGAAAATATGTCAGATTACTGGAATAAGTACGAAACGTCTGACAGGAAAACCAAAAAAAATGAGAATTTGGGTTACTACTGCTGTGCTAGCTTCTTCTTGGCTAATATTTGGCATCATAGCTTCTGAGCCAATCAACGCTAATTCTGTTGTAGTACAAAATGCCGCACAATTTCCTACACCAACAAGCCTGAAAAAGATTACTGTTAGTAACGCTGAGTTTGGGTTGAAGAGAGTTGACGCCAAAGGTAACGTTATCATTGTTGAGACAAAAACAGTGCCACTCCAAGAAGGAAACGCCTACGGATGGCGAATTAAACTCAAAAATTACCAAGGTGAAGTTAAATGGCGGGAAGTCTTGCGTTTACCAAAACCTCCAGAAACTTGGGGTACAGATAACGGTGAAAACTTCTCAATCTCCGCAGACGGTACCACATCTGTAACACGGCGCACACAGCCTGCCCCCGATGGAGTGATTGAGAATTTTTGGACGATCGCTCCTGGCGATCCACTTGGTAAATATAAAATAGAGGTCTACGTTGATGACCGTTTAATTAATACTTTCGAGTTTGAAGTTATTCCAGTCAAGCGGATATAAAAGGGACTGGGGACTGGGGACTAGGGAGTGTTAAATGAGGAATTAGGAGTGATGGGTTGAAATTCTCTCCCTCAGCTCCCTCATCGGTCTGCCCCGTAGAGGGTATCTTAAAAATAGAAGTTTGATTTTTGTTGGGTGGCGATCGTGAATACAGAGGAATTCTTGCGATTGATGGAAAAACAGCGCCCATGTCCTCAGACATTGCCAAAAGCGCTGCAAGCAATGTGGTACGAAAAGAAAGGCGATTGGAGCAAAGCTCATGAAATAGTTCAAGATGCCAGTGATGCTGATAGTGCTTGGGTTCATGCTTACCTGCACCGCAAAGAGGGCGATTTGAATAATGCGCGTTACTGGTATCGACGCAGTGGGCAGCAAGAGTTTGCAGGAGACTTAAGCCAAGAATGGGAACAGATAACTTCTATATTACTGAGAAAGGTCAATGTGATGCATGGATGCTGAGGAATTGAAAAGGCGTTATGCCGCAGGGGAGAGATATTTTCCCGCTCTTAACTTGAGTAGGTACAAGTTTATTGGAGCCTACTTACCTGGAATTAATTTATGGGGATCTGACTTGAGTGGAGCTAATTTAGCTAAAGCCAAACTCTGGGGTGCAGATTTGAGTAGAACTAACTTAGCCAGAGCGAATTTGACTAGGGCGAATTTGAGCGGTGTCAAACTCAATGAAGCGAATCTCCGAGGAGCAAAACTCAAATATGCCAAGTTGTATGGAGCAAATCTGACTGGTGCTTACTACGATGAAACCACCCGTTTTTCTAAGGGTTTTGACCCCATCAGCCAAAATATGCGGAAACTATAACGCATTTTCTACGGGTAAATCTGAGGTAGAGAGACGTTGCAATGCAACGTCTCTACATCTGGATTTATATCGGTAATTAGGTGAACACGGTGCGAATCATTGAATTCACGGTAAAAATTAACAAGTATACTTGTTTTTGAAGGTTCATCCTTTTGAATTCATGCGTCCTCGCCAGAATATTTCGGAAATATTTTCGACTTTCATTCAATTTGAAGCCGATCGCTTCAAGTCTTGGATATATGATGCCAAACTACGGCGCAGTATCCAAAATTGCTTGGTACAAATATCTGAAACGAAACACTCAGAAAATTTTTGGGCAATTTACTGGCATAAAAACTGGCAAAATCAGCCTAACTCTTTAGCTGAAGCACATCTATCAGCTTATTTACAAGAAACTTGTTATTGGTCAGCACAAAGGACGATTCCTCAAATTGCTAGCGTCCAGTGTACCTTGTCTGACTGTTTTCAAATAGCGATCGCCGAAGTCCCAAAAATTCTCAAAGCTTGCGATCCCGACCAAAAAGCTACCCTCAAAAGCTACAGTAATGTGGCTTTTGGTAATGTAATTCGTGATGCTTTGCGGCAAAAACAAGAAATAGATTTTTGTAACGATTGGGCATTACTACTAAAATTGAGCCGCAAGCGACTACAGGAATCTTTACAAAATGCTGGGCTAACAGATGAAACTATTGCTTGTTACTTGTTAGCTTGGAAATGTTTTGTCGATGGTTACATTCTGGGTAAATTGCCAGGAGTGCGGAAGTTGCAAAGACCAGACCAAGATACTTGGTCAGCAATTGCTCAACTCTACAACCGCGATCGCTTAACACAACTTAACCCACCAGGCACAGAAGCCAACGCCCAAACTCTAGAAAAATGGTTGCTGTTATCTGCAAAACACGCACGTTCTTATTTATATCCTGTGGTTTCTTCACTCAACGCCCCTAAAACAGGTCAAGCCGATAGCGAATTACAAGATGATTTACCAGATACTACTCAAAATGAATCTTTATTAGCAGATTTAATCGCCAAAGAAGAAGCCGAAACTCAAAAAAATCAACAACAAGAAATCCAGAATTTATTAATTACTACGTTGGGAAAACTGCCTCTCCAATCACAAGAATTGCTGCAATTGTACTATCAACAAGGTCTGACTCAACAACAAATTGCAAAACAACAGCAAATCCAGCAATATCAAGTATCGCGGCAATTGGCGAAAACGAGAGAATCTTTATTACTAGCGATCGCCAAATGGAGTCAAGAAACAATGCATATTTCTCCGACTTCCAACGTGGTTAAACATATTAGTGCAGTATTAGAGGAATGGTTACAAAATTATTTAGGTAATTTAGAACCTCAGCCCTCAAAGGAGCAATAGTTATGTCATCATTTTGTGTTCCGCCGACTCAACTGTGGTTAGAGGTATCTCCCGAAGTTCAAAATCAATCTTGGCAACAAAGCCAGTCTAGCGTTAGTCCCCGTAGCCGTTGGAATGTTTTTCTCAATCAAGTATGCCTCAGTACTTTTTTGCCTTGGTTGCAAGCAGAATATATACCAGAAGCTACTATTGATACATTGCCAATAAGTTGGGAATTGGTCAACGGCACTGCTATAAATATTGATACAAAACGCTTAATTTTAATTCCAGATAAAAACCTAGAAACTAGAGAATTTTCTGTACCCCAAGAATGGGTAGATATTCCTCAATGGGCAGGAGATTATTACTTAGCTGTACAAGTTAATCCCGATGGTCAGTGGATGAGAATTTGGGGTTATACTACCCACGAGCAATTAAAAAATCAAGGTAGTTACGATTCTCAAGAACGGACTTATTTTTTAGATGCTACTCAAATGATTGAGGATTTAAATGTACTTTGGGTAGTACGTCAACTATATCCTGAAGAACAAACACAAACAGCTCTGGCTCCTTTACCTGTTTTAGCAGCTACTCAAGTAGAAAATCTCTGGCAAAGATTAACAAGTCCAACAATTACTAATCCTCGCTTAGAATTGCCCTTTGAAATTTGGGGAGCCTTGTTAAACAGCGAAGACTGGCCACAAAGATTCACACAGAAACCAGCACTTGTAAACTTGCGTCAGTGGTTCCAAAATATAGTTGCAGATAGCTGGCAAACAATAGAAACCTTCTTGGGAACACAGCCAGATTTCGCCTTTAGCTTTCGCCAGGTTGCTGATGCAGCTGAGCAATCAATCCAGCGAGTTAAGGAAATTGAGCTACCAAATAACAATCAACCTGTAGTGTTAATGTTGACATTGACAGCAGAAATAGATGGTAGAGTAGGAATTCGTGTCCAACTATATCCTAAAGAACGCAATGTCTATCTACCTAGAAATATTAGTTTGGCATTGATTTCTGCTTCCGGAGAAATTGTCCAATCGGTGCAAGCAAGGGAAACAGATAACTCAATTCAACTCAAACGATTTAAATGTCCGCAAAATACGCGGTTTAGTCTTCAGGTTGTTTTAGATGATTTCAATTTTATCGAGGAGTTTGAAAGTTAATAGTTGGGTATTGTCTCACGCAGAGGCGCAGAGACGCAGAGAGGAAAAGGAGTTTGGTGTTGCTCAAGTAAAATATGAAATACTCTCCTCAACTCTTACTCTCCGCGCCTCTGCGTCTCTGCGTGATATAAATTATGAGTAAACTAATCGTCCTCAACTTAGGAAAAGGAAACTTATACCAAGGCTTTCCCACAGTCATCGCTCAACTTTGGCAAACGGACACTCCTACTCCCATGCAGTTTACGGGTGGATTACCTGCTGCACCACAATTGGAGCATCTTTATCAACGTTGGCAACAAATGTATACAGCTTTGTATGCTAGTTTGGGTTGGCGTAGTGGCAACATTGCAGACTTTGAAATTGATGAAGAAGACGTTACGCATATTTCTCAAGCGGAGTTTGACAACCTCTCTCAAGAATTACAAGAAAGTTTAAATACTTGGCTCAATAGTTCGCTGTTTCTCAATATTGACCGGAAACTACGTACTCAACTTTCACCAAAAGAAGAAATTCGTTGCATAATTACTGCCGAATTACCGCAGGTTTTAAAGCTTCCTTGGTGTTTGTGGCATTTTTTTAGCGATTATCCACAGGCTGAAATTGCCCTGAGTCCGCCAGAATATGCTCGTGTGAAGACAAATTCTCAAAAGAGTAAAGGTAAAGTCAGGATTTTAGCAATTTTAGGCGATCGCCACGGCATCGATCTCGAAAAAGACCAAAATTTACTGCGACAATTACCTAATGCCGAACTCAAGTTTTTAGTTGAACCCAACCGTTCCCAACTCACAGAACAGTTATGGGAGTCAGGCTGGGATATTCTGTTTTTTGCAGGGCATAGTTCCAGCCAAGGCAAAGGGCGAATGCTGCTAAATTCTGGCGAAAGTTTAACCATTGACCAATTAAAGTATGGTTTACAAAAGGCGATCGCTCAAGGTTTGCAGCTGGCAATTTTTAACTCTTGTGATGGTTTGGGATTAGCCCAAGATTTAGCCGATTTGCATTTACCCCAGGTAATTGTCATGCGCGAACCCGTACCAGACCGGGTGGCGCAGGAATTTTTGAAGCACTTTTTGACACTTTTTTCACGAGGCAAAACTTTATATGCAGCCGTCAGGGAGGCGAGGGAAAGATTACAATCTCTAGAAGATGATTTTCCCTGTGCCACTTGGTTACCTGTGATTTGCCAAAATCCAGCAGAAATTTCCCCCACCTGGGAGGATCTCTGCGGTGGTCGGTTGAGTTTATATCTGCCACGTCCCAATTTCAGGCAATTACCAGCAGTTTTTTTAAATAGCTTTAGTGTTACTTTAATTATCGTATTAATACGGTTATTCGGTGGGCTGCAACCGCTAGAATTAGAAGCGTTCGACCTGTTAATGCGACTGCGACCTAAAGAACAGCCAGACTCGCGACTTTTAGTAATAACTATTACCGACCAAGATATTCAAGCGCAGGGACAGGAACCGCGCCAAGGTTCCTTATCTGATAAGTATCTCAATCTCTTACTGGCGAAACTGGAACAATATCAGCCAGTGGCTATTGGTCTAGATATATACCGAGATTTTCCAGTAAGTGCCAATCAACCAGAACTAGCCAAGCGGATGCAAAAAAGCGATCGCTTGATTGCAATTTGTAAACGTGCTGACCCCAAATACGACCCCACAGGTATTTCACCCCCGCCGGAAATACCAGAAACACGGCTAGGTTTTAGCGATTTTGTTGAAGATAACGATGGCGTACTCCGGCGTCATTTGTTGGCGATGACTCCCAACCCGATTTCGTCAAGTTGTACTGCGTCTTCTGCTTTTAGCGTCCAGCTAGCATTTCTTTATTTAAAAAAACAGGGAATTACAGCCAAATTTACCAAAAATTGGGATTTACAACTAGGAAATAAAACTTTCCCAAAGTTACAAAATCAAACTGGTGGTTATCAGTCCATAGATACCCAAGGTAGTCAGATTTTACTAAATTACCGTTTTTCGCCCTCCGTGCAAGCGATCGCACCTCAAGTTACCCTCAGCCAAGTCTTGAACGGACAAGTTAACCCAAATGCCCTGAAAAACCGGATTATTCTGATTGGCGTCACCAGTAACAGTACTAGCGATTATTGGTATACACCAGATGGAAAAAACCCTTCAGAAATTATCCCAGGCGTAATTATCCAGGCACAGATGGTCAGTGAAATACTAAGTGCTGCTTTAGACCAAAGACCGTTGTTATGGGTTTGGAGTCAATGGGCTGGTATTTGCTGGATTTGGGCATGGTCTTTCACAGGTGGTCTAATGGCTTGGTATCTTCGTAAAATACCTTACATCACCATTGCCGTAACCGCAGCATCAGCTACGCTTTTTGGACTTTGCTTAATCCTATTGACTCAAGGCGGCTGGATACCTTTAGTACCACCGATGATTTCTTTGCTACTTAGTAGTACTATATTCATCTTTATCAGCAAAAAATTCCAGAAATTATAGCGATCGCAAGTGTAGTAATAAATTAACTATAAAAATTCTGAATTCTGAATTCTTTATTGCTATTACTAAATAATTTCTACTATGAAAAAGGTACTTTGGTTTCACACTACAACCCTGATATCTGCGCTTACCTTGAGTATTTTTAACCCATCTGGAAATTGGCAAGTACAGGCTCAAACCGTAACATCTACAAACAAAATCACGTATGTTGCACCAAGAAGGCAGGAAAAGCCAGGAGAACCTACAGGTAGACGTAGAGGTGGAGGTAGCCGTGGTTCCTGTAAGCAATATGAAACTCTGACAGCTTTAGTACCCATAAATAAGATAGGAAATAAAGATTTAGTATGGGGACAATCAGCATCTCAAACCCCAACATTTTGGTTTTTTGTACCCGATAAATTAACTCCAAAAGTCCCTGTTGAATTTGTAATTCAAGACGAAGCAGATAATTACGTTTATCATACAAAATTTAATCCACCAGAAACCCAATCAGGAATTTTTAGCCTACCCGTACAACCTACAAAACCTTTAGTAGCCGGTAAATCTTATCGTTGGACTTTTTCGATTTATTGCGATCCTGACAAGCCATCTTCTGCTGTTTACGTCCAAGGTTCAATGACACAAGTTGCTATCAACCCATCATGGCAACAACAACTTGCAGCAGCTAAAACACCATTAGAAAAAGCTAGCTTTTTTGCCGAACAAGGTGTTTGGTATGATGCTTTAACCAGTTTAGGAGAAAGTTTACAAAATACTAAACAAAAAGATCCAAACATTGCATCAGCTTGGATAGAACTACTCAAACAAGTTGATTTATCTCAGGTTGGTACAGATGCGATCGCATCTTGTTGTATCTCTAAATAATATGATATGCACTCAAATTACAACAAAGCCAAAAAAATTTTTTAGCAACCCATTTATAGCTAGTTTTCCAGTATTTGTAGTGGCGTGACAAGGCTAAAATAGTGCATTAGGAGTAGGTTGGGTTGAGGAACGCGAAACCCAACATAGATATTCGTGTTGGGTTTCACTTCGTTCAACCCAACCTACAATTTTTTTGCAACATTTAAGCCTTGCCACGCCACTACGTCTATTTCATAAATCAAATATGAGCCTCATAGCACAATACAGTTCAGTTAAGCATTTCTTGGTTCTCTTTGCGTCCTTGGCGTCCTTCTCTTCGAGACGCTTCTCTACGAGAGGCTTCGCCAACGCGAAGGCGGTTCGTTAAAAAAATTGACTTTTATAAAGAGTTTTGACCTTAACTGAACTTTATTGCCTTATAGCAATCCTAAATGAGTTGGCTTCCTCACCCGCCTGGAATAAATTTCCCGGAAAAACGAACCACAGAGGCACAGAGTTCGCCGAGAAATGAGAGTTTGAGAAATATTTTGCGTAAGTCATGTTCATATTAAAAATCTCTACTTTCTTGTGGTTGCCAATTTTTCACAAGATTAAAAGCCCTAGCAGCTTTGCTAGGGCTAATTTTATTTGCTATGGTATTAACTCTAATTGATTATAGTGGCTTGCCGTTAAATAAGCCTTCAACTTTTTTATTGGGATAGGCTTTCTTATTATCTCCTAAATTAGCGATCGCTTGTTGCAATGTCCAACCAGGTTCAAACCCGACTCGCACTCCATCCCAAATTAATTCATAGCCGATTTTTTGACCGTTGAATAAGCCTTCAACTTTTTTATTGGGATAGGCTTTCTTATTATCTTCTAAATTGGCGATCGCTTGTTGCAATGTCCAACTAGGTTCAAACCCTACTCGCACGCCATCCCAAATTAATTCATAGCCGATTTTTTGACCGTTGAATAAGCCTTCAACTTTTTTATTGGGATAGGCTTTCTTATTATCTTCTAAATTGGCGATCGCTTGTTGCAATGTCCAACTAGGTTCAAACCCKACTCGCACTCCATCCCACATTAATTCATAGCCGATTTTTTGACCGTTGAATAAGCCTTCAACTTTTTTATTGGGATAGGCTTTCTTATTATCTTCTAAATTGGCGATCGCTTGTTGCAATGTCCAACTAGGCTCAAACCCTACTCGCACGCCATCCCAAATTAATTCATAGCCGATTTTTTGACCGTTGAATAAACCTTCAACTTTTTTATTGGGATAGGCTTTCTTATTATCTTCTAAATTGGCGATCGCTTGTTGCAATGTCCAACCAGGCTCAAACCCGACTCGCACGCCATCCCAAATTAATTCATAGCCGATTTTTTGACCGTTGAATAAGCCTTCAATTTTTTTATTGGGATAGGTTTTCTTATTATCTTCTAAATTGGCGATCGCTTGTTGCAATGTCCAAGTAGGTTCAAACCCTACTCGCACTCCATCCCAGAAAAGTTGGTATTGACCTAAAGCATTGGGATTTTGGACTGGTTGAGAAGCAGTATTCCCTGAAGAAGAATTGGGTAAATTGATGCCAAAATTTTTACCCTTGCAACTTCCAAATCCACATACTTCTGCCCTACCTTCAAATCTTAGGGGACTTCCTTTAACACAACCTTTAACTTGGGCGTGAGAGCCAGCAACATCAATAGTACCAAAAGTTGCACAACCACCATCACGACCAATATATTGTTTCTGACTGGTGAGTGGCCCAAACTTGGCATAAAAGTCGTAACCAGCACTTTTTTGTTCAATACATACACCTATACCTTCAATATCTAAGCAATTAACCTTATCTTGTGCCATTGCAGGTTGAGCAAAATTCAATGAAAATACTGGCACACTCAAACTGATGAACGTTGCAATAAAACCTAATGATTTGCGGGACATAATTTTTTCTTTGCGAGTAGATTTTTGAGATAAAAAAGCAGACTTAGAAGTGGAATTAGTAGTCATGGTTTACGTTCTTTTTTGAGTAATTAACGATATGATTTTTCATAAATTGACTTGCCGTTTAGCTAGGCAAAATTAGCAGGTAAATCTTTCATCATGCTGATGATTTACTACCACTGCACAAATCTGCATTGGGCAGAAATAATAACTACCTGGCTTCAACTTATGTGGAGAGTATTTAAAGTAGTTTCAATTACGTCAACCTCCAGTTTGTTGGTTGGCGTTCTTTACTTCACCCTCCACAGAGTTACACGTTTGAGTTTTGAGGTTTATGCAATCAAATTAGAAGGAAGCGAAAATTTTTTTTGTATTGGGCATTAGGAGTATGGAGATTATAAAACAATACAGTTCAGATAAGACAAAACACTTGTAGAGACGGCGATTTATCGCGTCTGGTAAACCCACAATTTTGTAGAATTAGCCTTTAACCCAAGCGTATTGGATTATAAAAAAGCTTCCTGCCTCTGTGCTCCTCATCTGTCAGTCCCTTTTCCCTAAATGTAAAAACCAGCCCTTCACCGAAGTAAGGGCTGGTAACTGATATGATGAACTTGTCAGAATAGTGTTTACAGAATTTTAAATAAGCTGCACATCTGTACTAATTGCAAAACCAGCAGGTCTATTCTCAATGGTGGCAAATTGAGTTCCTTGGAAGAACAAAGCACCAGTAGCATCGTTGTAGCTGAAATTGTTGAAGTTGGTGATACCACCAAAACCAGCTTTAGAAATCTGAATCTTGTCACCTTCAACCCTACTGAAGTCTTTGATGATGTCTAAGCCTTCTAGGTTCGAGTTAAACACAAATTTATCTGCACCAACACCACCACTGAGAATATCCTTGCCAACACCGCCTATTAAAGTATCATTGCCAGCATTACCGGCTAAAGTATCATTACCAGTACCGCCGACGAGGTTATCGTAGCCAGTTCCACCAGTTAGGTTATCGGCTCCGTCACCACCAAACAAGAAAGTCCAGGAGTTCGATGCTGTTAACACATCATTGCCTGCACCACCCGTGAGGACTGCAAAATTTCCGCCTTGTGCAGTAATGAACTCTACACCAGTGAGGATGTCGATACCTTCGTTACCATTGGTAGTGACATTATCAATCACCTGTAAATCGCCATTGTTGAGGAAAGAGATTGTATAGTCTGTATAATTTCCTTCATAGTTAACGATATCATAGCCACTACCACCGTTGAGGATATCATTTCCAGTACCGCCTTTGAGGAAATCATCCCCAGCATCGCCATTGAGGGTATCATTACCAGCACCGCCTTTGAGGGCATCATTACCAGCACCACCACGCAGGATATCTGCATATTGTGTGCCTGTGATGTCAAATTTTTCAATACCAGTGTAGTTGAGTAATTGACTACCATTCAGGCGGCTGAAGATGGCATTTTGCTGGTTGTATCCTACATCTACACCAGCACCATTATTCAAATCAGTGTAGTCGGCTATCAGCATATCAGTGCCAGTACCACCATCTATAAAACCATCTGAATCAATAAAAGTATCATCCCCAGCCTCACCATAAAGATAATCATAGCCAGCGCGACCTTCAATTTGATCGTTAGCAGCGCCACCAAACAGGCTATCGCTGTCAGCACCACCGCGCAGGATATCTGCGTATTGTGTACCTGTAATTTTGAATTTTTCAATATTGCTATAACCAAGTACGCCAGTACCAGTGAGGCGACTGAAGATGACACTTTGCCCCAAATATCCTACATCTATACCAGCACCATTATTCAACTGACTGTAGTTGGCTACTAATGTGTCAACACCTGCGCCACCATCTACTGAACCATCTGTATCGATGACAGTATCATCACCTGCCTCACCATAAAGATAATCAAAGCCAGCACCACCCTCAATTTGATCGTTACCAGCACCACCAAATAAGCTATCAGCGTTAGTACCACCGCGCAGAATATCTGCGTATTGTGTACCTGTGACGTTCAATTTTTCAATACCAGCGTAGTAGAGTACTGGATTACCAGTCTGGCGGCTGAAGATGGCACTTTGCCCCAAATATCCTACATCTATACCAGCACCATTATTCAACTGACTGTAGTTGGCTACTAGCGTGTCAACACCTGCACCACCATCTACTGAACCATCTGTATCGATGACAGTATCATCACCTGCCTCACCATAAAGATAATCAAAGCCAGCACCACCCTCAATTTGATCGTTACCAGCACCACCAAATAAGCTATCAGCGTTAGTACCACCGCGCAGAATATCTGCGTATTGTGTGCCTGTGATATTAAATTTTTCAATATTAGCGTAGTTGAGTAATGGAACTGGAGTAGCACTCACCCGGCTGAAGATGGCATTTTGTCCCGCATATCCTACATCAATACCACTAAATAAAAACAACTGACTGTAGTTAGCTACTAGTGTGTCAACACCTGCGCCACCATCTACTGAACCAAATATATTATTTAACGTGTCATCGCCGTCATCACCATACAAGTTGTTATTTCCGGCACCGCCATACAAGTTGTCATTTCCAGCACCGCCATACAAGTTGTCATTTCCATCATCGCCATAAATTATGTCGTTACCAGCAGCACCAAGCAAATTGTCGTTCCCAGTTCCACCATTAATGGTGTCATTTTGATCTGCACCAGCTAGGTAGTCATCACCGCCTAGTCCGTTGAGTATCCAAGATTGACCATTAAGTCCCAGGAAGGTGTTATTGCTGTTGTCGCCATTATAAATTCCCATATTACTTTAAACCTCGTTTTATGTGTGTAATGAAGTTTGGTGTTAGCCTTTGAACTTCTTGATGAGTTACACGTTGCACTTTTGAGGTTTATGCAATCAAATTAGTTAGAACAAAGCCAAAATTTTTTTTGGGCATTGGGCATGGGAAGAGGACAAGGAAGGCAAGGTAGCAATCTTTCTCCCTTGTCTACCCCCTCTCCCTCATCCCCACGCGTCCATTTATCAGAGCCAATTTCCCAGTAACACGTAAGCTGCCCAATGTATAGGATGCCTGTAATCTGGGTCTTTTAACAGAGAAAGTTGGGCTTGGCGCAGTGCTTCTGCTTTTGTTACCTGCTTTGTTGCCAATTCTTTATAAAATTGACCGATGAGGCGGGCGCTAGATTCATCATCCAAGCTCCAAAGAGAGGCTAAGGTACTGCGTGCGCCTGCTTGAATTGCTATCCCAGCTAGTCCTAAAGCGGCGCGTTTGTCTCCTTCAGCAGTTTCGCAAGCACTGAGAACGAGTAATTCAATTGGCTCAGGTGTAGTTTGCTCTCTGCTGCCAAGCAAGTCTTTCAATTCGTTGAGTTTAATTGGTTTATCCCAAGCCAACACAAAGGTTTCATCAGCATTGGAACTAAATTGACCATGAGTTGCTAAATGCACAACAGAAAAAGGCACTGAGTCAATCTGTTTTCGTAGTGCTGAACTAGTGAATGTTTGATTTAGGAGAACTTCGCTAGGAACTTCTGACTCAATTGTTTTTAATTCGTCGCTAACATTTGGTAAAGAACTAAATCCATGTCGTGCTTCTGTGAGTCCACCAGCCAAAGTTTTTAGCTTGGTTTGACGCAAAGGACGCGGCCCTAATAGCTCTAATCCAGGTGTGAGGGCAATGCTGTATTTTTCTACCAAATAATTATTACCATCATAGAGGGCTGCGATCGCCACGTTCCGCAAAGCACCATCTAAGACGAAAACCAATGTTTTTACCTGACTTTGGGCCAGTTCTGCTTCCACAGGGCGAATTAACCAGTCGTAAACTTTTGCAGATAATAATTTCCCTTCAGGAGTTGTGAAGGGTTTTTCTAAATTTTCTCTGAGTTGGTCTATGACTTCTTCTACTTCCGGTTGACTGATTTTCGTGGCATAGTGGCGTAGTCCCTGCTGAGGTAAACTCAGAATTACTTCTAGTCGGTCTGGCAAAATGATGGGATAAATTACTGCTGCTGCTGACTGTTGAATTTGCTCAATGGGTACTATCTGTCCTTGTAGACAAGCTGAACGAAAGAAGTTATCGAGTTCTGCTAACTGTAGCGATTCAATTACTTGACGAGCTTGTTTTAGCTGTTCCTGACTAGGTTCTGGATTTAACAGTAATTGTACATATTCACGATACACAGGCTCTACAGCTTCACGGAAGGAAAATTGAATATCACTGTTAATCGCCACCAAATCACTACGCAGAGATTTTAATGTTGTAAAGGCAACTTCATAAGCTGATGTTGCTTGCTTGATTTCACCTTGGGCTTTTAAAATTCGTCCTAATTGCCATTGCCACTGATAGGCAATATGTGGAGCATTAATGGCTTGAGCTATTTGCAAAGCCTTCTGGGTCAAATTTTCAGCAATTGACCACTGTTCGGTTTGTTCGTAGAGTCCACCCAAATAGCCCAAACCATAAGACTGTGCTTGTCGATCGCTTAAATTTTCAGCTTCTTGAATTGCGATCGCCAGTAATTTAGCAGATGCAGTGTTTTCTTTAGTTCCCAGTTTCACCAAACTTTTAGCAAGGTTGATGCGAGAGTAAATTGTTGAGCGACTGGGAGATAGATTAGTAAACTTTGGTTGCAGTTCTAGCGAGAGATTCTCGGCTTTTTTTGTTTGTCCAGTCGCTATTAATAGTTGAAGTTGATTGATTTGAGCTTGAATCTGCGTTATGCTGTTTGCACCAGTAGTTGCAGCCTGTTCGTAATATGCCAATGCTGCATCTGTATCGCCTTGGGCATAAGCTGTGTTACCCAGGCTCAGTAACGTGGCACTCAATTGTGATTGTGATTTACTCGCGTTTTGTGACAAGTGCAAACTTTGTTGCAAAACTCTGCGAGAATCAGCGAAAGCGCCCACAGATTTGAGAACATTGCCTAAGCTACGCAATTCTGTAGTTTTTAACTGTTCGTCTGGTTGATTTTCTAATGTTTGTTCTACTTGTGCTAAGGTTTTACGAGCTTGGAGGTAAAGCCCTAGAGCTTGTTGGGCTTGAGCTTGATTAATTAAACTGCCGATTCTGCCTTGTGTATAACCCGCTGCGGTATAGATCTTAGTTGCCTGTTGCCAAGTGTTAAGAGCTTCTTCTGGTTTACCTTGAGCTAATTGCAAACTTCCTTGGGTGTTGAGTGCTTGGGCAAAGATGAGTTTTGTTTGTGGTGTTGTCTGTTGAAAGTTTTGGATTAAATTCAAGCTAGAGCTAATTGTCTGTGTTGCTTGCTGCCATTGTGCCAACTCCTGGTAAGCTAAGGAGAGATAATTTAGCACCATAGCTTGAGACAATGGATCTTTTTGGCCTTTGAGTGCTAACTGCCAAAGATTTATCGCTTCAGCATATCGTTGTCCTTGGTACAGTTCTCTAGCTTGTTGAATTAAGTTTGATTTTTCTGCAATTTTCTCTTTGATAACCAGAGGTTGAACTGAAGATGCTATAACTTGCCTCAGTTCCAGTGTTAGAGTTAGACTCAGACCTAACAGCACACAAAGCACAAAAGCTAGAGCTTTACGCCAAAATCTCGGCTGTTTTTTTGCCATGTGAGAATCCAACATTAGTTTTGGGTAACCGCACAGCTAACAGGTGTGAGTGAGGAACTGTGAGGGGTAGTAGTGAGAACTTGAGCTACAAGGGTAATAGTACCATCAGGGTTAGTTACCCATCCTTGAGCTTCAGCGATCGCACTCGGTGTTTCTGAAATTAAATTTACCTCTTTTTGAGAGCCGGTTACCTTTTCATTGACCAAAGCATGGGGTTGTAAATCTTGCCAGATGGCATCACTGCTAAGTGGCTCAATGGGGTTAGGTGGTAAACCTCCCCGTCCACTGACTATAAATTCACTTTGTTGGTTGGCTGTTGCTTCTCCACCATTGCCACAGGTTTGGGCAATGAGTTGGGAAGCATCTACTAAATTTGTGGGCAAATTTACAAGTCCGCGACTGGGGTCTACATCAGGTGTGTTAATTTCTACCTGTTCGCTGAATGAGGGATTGACTTGGGAAATCGCGGTGATGTCACTTGTAGGGAGCGATCGCGGATTTAATTGTTCAGGGTCATTAGTCGCCAATAGTCTCTCTAAATCCGTGCGACTACGCGGTATTAGTCCAAAAATTCTTTGAGCAGTAATATCAACTCTGCCACCATTGCCACTAAAAGCATTGGCGGTAATATCGTTATTTTCTGAAGCCGCAGCAACAATAAATGGAGAGTTGATGGCAATGTTACCTCCATTACCACCTGCTTGAGTAGTTCCAGCAGTTGTTGAGATGCTGCTGTTAAGCCTTAGTAGCAACAGTTCTGTTAGTTGGAGTTGAATATCACCGCCAGTATTACTCGCTGTTTCCGCAGAAATGACAGCTTGGTTATCGAGGGTTAAGTTTCCGGCTTGGATATTAATAGTACCACCGATACCAGTACCTTGATTATCAACAGCAATTTTAGCCCCATCACGAATCATCATCACTTTCGGGTCGATGAAAATGTTACCACTGTTGCCAGTAGCATTGGCAGTTGTATTGGCAAACATTCCAGTACCATCGCCTGTTAAAGTGAGGCGATCGCGTATTCTCAAAGTAATATCTCCGGCATTGCTACTACTGCTTGTTGATGTGAGAAGTTTTCCACCACTAGCAGCATCAAAAGAATTTGCTGTCACTAAAATATTGCCTGCTTTACCTATGCCGTTGCTTTGAGCATTTAAACGCGCACGATTACTAATTGAGAGCAAGTTGGCAATAATCTCAATATCTCCCCCCTTACCTTGGGCACCCAAAGATACTGTGCTAAATGCTCCACTGCTGAAGTCTAATAAACTGACTCCATCAAATAAAACCCGATCCTCAGCTTGAATCAAAATACTCCCCGCATCTCCCGTACCACGAGTTTGGGAGTTTAACCCAGCACCATTGCTAACCGAGAGCGATCCTGTAGTAATCTGAATATTTCCTCCCTTACCTACTGCATTCGGTTCCACAGAACTGAAAGCTCCACTGGGTAATCCATCGCTAGCAGTACCGTTGAAAGAAACGCGATCGCCAGCTTTAATTGTGATATTACCTGCATCTCCTTGTCCAATTGTCGCCACCTGTAGTTGAGCGCCATTACTCACAAACAGCGACTCTGCCGTGATTTGGATATTTCCTCCCTTACCCACTGCATTGTCAGACACTGTACTGAATGCTCCACTCGGAAATTCATCTTCACTACTAACACCATCAAAAGCAACGCCATTTACTCCGTAAGTTTGAATCGTGATATTGCCTGCATTACCGTTTCCAAAGCTGCTAGTACTCAGTTGAGAGCCATTGACAACTGAAAGCGAATCTGCCGTAATTTCAATATTTCCTGCTTTACCGAATATTGCACGCCTTGATACCCCGCTTGCTATGTCACTGCGATCTAATAAAACTTCTTCACGAGCTTGAATAGTAATATTACCTGCACTTCCTTGGCCAGCAGTACCGGAATCTAATAAAGCAGTATTAATCATTGAGAGCGATCCCGTTTGAATGTTAATATTTCCTGCCTGACCTACACCTGTTCGAGCGATATTGCTAACTATTTTGGTAGAGTAATATTCACTATTTAGTCCATCAATCGTAACCGTGTCACGAGCTTGAATTGTGACATTACCTGCATTTCCCTGTCCCAGAGTACTAACAATTACTTGAGAGCCATCATTCACAGAAAATGAGCCTGTGGTTATCTTAATATCACCACTATTACCTGTAGCATTTTGCTCAACTGTGTTTTGAATTGTACTCGACTGCCTTAATGTAATTAAATCAGTGGCATTGAGTGTAATTTCTCCAACTTGATTGCCAAAATTTCCTAAGCCAAAACCGATTCCGGCTTGAATGATACTTTCTCCTGCAATGTCGATATTTCGAGCGGCAATTGCGATACTACCACCATTTTCGGCTGTAACATTGAGCTTGGCATTATTGCTAAGTGAAACATTTGCTCTTGGTACACCATCAGGGAAGCTCATAGTCAAATTTTTATCTGCAAACTTCAACTCCACACTTCCTGGTGCTGCCAATCCACCCAAATCAATCCTACCGCCTAAGGCATTCAAGCTCCCTCCATTCAGGTTGATGTCACTGCCCAAAAGTAGTAAACTGCGATTATCGCCAACCCGCAAACCAAATGTCTGTTCTTCTGAGGCATCTAAACCTGTAGGTGCGATCGCTCTACTTTCGATAGTTCCCCTGGGAATTTGATTGAAGAATAATGCTGAAGGATTTACACTTAGCAAAGGGATAATTTCCGGGGTTGAAACGCTCCAAAAACCTTGATTACCAAATTGAATAGCATTTGCTGTTGTTGCTACAAAAGAACCCCCAATATCTAACCTTGCATTTCCTCCAAATACTATGCCGTTGGGGTTAATGAAAAACAGATTGGCATTGCCCAAAACCCCTAGTGTACCCAAAATATTCGATGGGTTATTACCTGTAATTCGTGTGAGGATATTCTCTATTCCTGTGGGATTGGAAAAGTAAACCCGTTGGCCATCGCCAATGCTAAATTCGCTAAAACTGTGAAATAGATTTGCTCCTCGAACTGCACCACCATCAATGCGATCGCCTATTACCCCTTTAACTTCAACGCCTTGGATTAAGATTGATGATTCACCACCCAATGTACCATCAACTTGAATTTCGGCGAGGACACAGCTTTCTCTCAAAATCAAACAACTACACGCCGAAAACGCTAATTTGAAAGGTAAAAATTCTTTGAAAAATTTCAACAATTTTTTTGCCAAAAAAATATTAATTATTGTGATAAATCTTACTATAAAATACAGTTAGTAAATTGGGGAGTCAAGAATGGGGAGATGAGCGAGAGTTAAAATTTTGTTTATCCACTTCAAAGCCTCATTAATGAACTTCAAAAGCTTCCTCATCCCCCAATCTCCCCATCTCCCACACTCTCCTACTCCCCCCTAACCATGTGGACTCAAATCGACGCACATATTAGCCAAATAACTGGCGAAAAATTTCAAAGCCAACAACGGCGATCGGTTGGTGGCGGATGCATCAACCAAGGTTATGCTGTCTCTAATGACGAAATTACGTACTTTGTGAAACTCAACCAAGCATCTCAATTTGCAATGTTCGAGGCTGAGGCGCTGGGGTTAGAGGAAATGCTAGTTACGGCTAGTATTCGGGTTCCTAAACCTATTTGTTGGGGTGTGGCTGGTAATTCTGCTTACATTGTCCTTGAATGGTTGGAAATGGGAAGCGCTAATTCCAAATCGTGGGAAGAGATGGGACGCCAACTGGCGGCGATGCATAAAGCTAGCAGTAGTCAAGGTTTTGGTTGGAAAATTAACAATACTATTGGTTCGACGCCCCAAATTAATACTTGGACGCCAGACTGGGTGGAATTTTATGCTAAGCATCGCCTGGGTTATCAATTTCAATTAGCAAGGCGACGTGGAGGTAATTTTCCTCAACAAGATCGGTTATTAGCGGCTATTCCTCAATTGTTGGCAAATCATCAAGTACAACCTTCCTTGGTACATGGTGATTTATGGGGTGGAAATGCTGGGTGTACTGTGTCGGGAGAACCTGTGATATTCGATCCGGCAACTTATTTTGGCGATCGCGAAGTTGATATTGCTATGACAGAATTGTTTGGTGGTTTCTCGCCGGCGTTTTACAAGGGTTATAACGAAGTCTTTCCTGTAGATGCAGGTTATGAGCAAAGAAAAACACTTTATAATCTTTATCACATTTTGAATCACTTCAATTTATTTGGTGGTAGTTATGCTTCCCAAGCCAACCGTATGATTGAACAAATTTTGCGATGAATAAAATTTTTCTGCATCGGGGTTTTGGTATTGATGTGCTGACCGAAGAAAGGCAGAGGGCAGAGGGCAGGAGGCTTTTATGGATTTATCCCTTCTCTGATTGCCCGAACCATCGCAAGGGCCGGAGGGAGCAAGGGTTTAAGCATTGGTGTCAACTTAACGTGAAACCCGGTTTGTGAGAAGGTTTTGCCCTCACCCCCAGCCCCTCTCCCAAAGGGAGAGGGGAGCCAGAGATTTAATTCCCCTTCTCCCACAGGAGAAGGGGTTAGGGGATGAGGGCGCCAGTGATGGGCAAAACCCCTGTCTGATATAGCTTTGAGCTTAAGTTGACACCAATGGGGTTTAAGACCCCCACCAAATTTTCAATTTGGTGGCTATCGTCATGGTTGGTTTTGAATCCCCATCTGAACGAAACCTTCTGCCCTCTGCCTCCAGCATAGCTGCCTTCTTCAATAGCCTTCTCCCATAACTGATTCGAGTTCTTGGGAAAATGAAGGGGTTTCCCTAGATGTTAAAGCTGGTAAGTACACTGTAAATTCAGTACCTCTGCCCACCTGACTGTAAAGATTGACAAAACCACCGTGATTCTTAACGATGCCTAGAGCAGTGGAAAGCCCTAAACCCGTACCTTTGGTTACATCTTTGGTGGTGAAAAATGGTTCAAAAATCCGTTGTTGGACTTCTGAGGACATACCAATACCAGTATCTGTCACTACAATCGCAATATAAGAACCCACTTTAGCATCAATATTAATTTGAGCATAATGTTCGCTAATTACGACATTTTCCGCCACAATTCTCAATATACCGCCATCAAGCATGGCGTCACGGGCGTTGACTACTAAATTCATCAGCACTTGATGTAGTTGAGTTGCGTCTCCCCGGACATGCCAAAGATTTTTGGGAATATCTATTTGGCAGATAATAGAATCAGAAAATGTTTGAGTAATAATTTGCTCAATTTCTGCTAATATAGGCTCAATTTCAACAATTGTCCGCTTGCTTTCAATACCCCGTGCAAAAGTCAAAATTTGCTTGAGCAAATTAGCACTGCGTTTAACATTATTTTCTAGGGTTTGTAGTACTTTCTGACTTTGAGAATCAGGACATTTCTTTTGCAACAACTGAACTGACATTAAAATCGGCGATAGTAGATTATTGAGGTCATGGACGATACCGCTAGTTAGACTACCGATACTCTCCAAACGTTGCGATCGCAAAAGTTGAGCTTCTAATTGTTTCTGCTGTGTAATTTCGGTATTCACGCTCAAAATCGATTTGAGTTGTCCATTATTATCTGGTAACAATACCCACCGACTTTCAACGATAATTTCCTTACCTTCTTTTGTCAGTTGATACAATTCACCCCGCCACTCACCAGTATTTATCACACTTAAGTAAGCATCTTCTATCTGTGGCGAACCTTGATACAAAAATTGCTCAATATTTTTACCCACAGCTTCCTCAACTTTCCAGCCGTAGAGACTCTGGGCACCTTGATTCCAAAATAAAATTTGGTTGTCGATATTTTGCACCACAATTGCATCTTTCGCTACATCCAGCAGCAAATTTTGTTCGCGAATTTTATCTTCTGCTTGCTGAAGTTGTTTAACGTAATTACACAATAATTTATACAGTAAAGCTACTAACAGCAAATGTAAAACAACGGTCATCAAAAATCTAATTACAGCTTTTTGGTAAATTGCTTGTGACTTTTGTAACTCTTGCTGTAATAAATTTTGTTCTGTCTTTAGAGAATCCTCAATTAGCTGTTGAATTTCTTTGCCAATTTCCTTGTCTTGTTTAGACAAAATTAGCTTTTGAGTTGCTGGCAGTCCCTGATTTTCTTTTAAGTATATTTCTTGCCGTAGCGTGTTGAATCTGTTACTAACTTTTTGCTTCAATAAAGAAAACCACTGCTGCTTTTGGGGATTATTACCAATTAATTTACTCAGGTTTTGGAGATGGCGATCGCTTTCTTCATATCCCCGATTATATGCTTTGAGAGCTTCTATATCAGATGTAATTATATAATTACGTTGTGTATTTTCAGTATATTGTAGTGTACTTTGTATAATTTGTAATTGAGTAATAAATTTGTGAGAGTGTATCACAAATTGACGGTTATAAATCAACTTAATAGTGTTGTCATAGGAAATTAGAGTATTAGTAAATACAATTGACAACGCCAAGATGAATATTGCTTTGTGCTTTTGGACTCCAGACCATTTTTTTATCATGCGATCGCCCTTGTTGGCCCATCTACCATACATTAATTACAATTAATTAAAAACTAAAATAAATGCTGAAAATATCTGAAAATTTTTCACAACACAAGTAGAGAATATAATCTGTTCAAGTTGTAAACATATTGATTGATTTTTGGTTATAATCATCAATACACAATAACTAGAAATAAAACCGCTAGTTTTTAATATATATTAATTTTTTATATTATTTTTACTCAGTAGTTAATTGTCTCAGTAAATGAGACAGTTGCAAAGTATGAGTCAAGGAAACCAGACTCAGAATTTTATAAAAGAGAATTAATGCCAATAGACCTGCCTGTAAAATAGGGATTGGATATTGGGGGCTGGCCACTAGGAAAGATATATTTTCATTCCTTTGCAGAGAATTGTACTCGTGGAGTGTCTTTTCAAAAAATTTTTGTGTCAAGCTTAGAGCGTTAAACAAATTGTCAAAATTTAACTAATGTTTTGAATCACAAACAAATTGTGAACAATATTGCGATCACTAAAAATAATTGTATGATAAGTGTGGAGAGATAACAAATAAACGGGCAGTTGATTTACTGAATGTGGTTTGAGGTTGTTTGAAAAGTGTTTTGCTGTGATTTTAGGGGCTTTTAGCTCCCATTTTTTAAGGAAACTTCTTCAATCTTCAGGGTTTCAAGCATGAGGAAGTAAGTGGATTTAGCGGGATCTAGAACTTTTCGATACTGAACAAGACAACTTTTCAAACGTCCTCTTACAGTAAGTGGAAAAAGACTAATTTCCTCTGAGCAAAATTTAGAAACATTGAGCCAGAATGCCTGCACATTCAGAAATTAAAGCTGAAAAAAATTATCTTACTTAGGTTTGCTAATTTACTACTTCTTTTTACGTAATACTTTTATGCGTGAGGAGAATGTATAAGAAAGGGAATTTGTTATCAGAATCTTACCTATCATTGAACCACGGCTAGAGTTTGATTAAAAACATCAAACAAATTCAGTACAAATTAAATTAAGGATAGGCTCAAAATAATGAAAATATTTGCACTAATACCGAGGAATTTTAACCTAAGCAAAAAGCTGACTACTCTAATGTTCGCAATTTTTTTGTTAGGGATTATTGTTAGTAGTATTTTTTGTTATAACATTCTTCGTAGTAATACAGAGCATGAATTAAATAGACAAGCTAATGTACTTATCTCAACTATGGACTCTATTCGGAAATATAACCAGGATAAAGTGAATCCTCTGTTAGAAAAGCAATCAGAACAGAAATTCTTATTAGAGTCTATTCCTTCCTACGCTGTAAGTGAAGTATTTAATATTCTGACTAATAGTTACAAAGATAAGTACGGAGAATATATTTATAAAGATGCGATGATTAACCCGACTAATTCCAACGATCTAGCTACAGAGGAAGAGATAAAGATTATAGAGAGATTAAGCGAACAAGATAAATTAGGGGGGCAAAATATAGCTCAGGGTTTTCTCACGATTGATGGAAAAAAGAAATTTTATACTTCTCGTCCTATCAAAATTACTCAAAGTAGTTGCTTGATCTGTCATACCAGTCTAGAGAAATCTCCTAAATCATTACAGATTTTATACGAACAAGGTAAATATGGAGCCAATCAAGGGTTTGGCTGGGAATTAAACAAAATTATCGGTACTAAGATGATTTATATCCCTGCCGAACAAGTATATAAAATTACCAATGAAAATTTTATCTTGATTATAGGAATTTTTACCGCAATTTTTGCTGTGACTATCTTCTTAGCAACCCTCTGGTTGAAACAATATGTTGTTCAACCTCTTAATCGAATCACCCAAGTTGCAGAGGCAGTAAGTTTAGGCGAAATGGATATTGAATTCAAGAAACACTCAAATGATGAAATAGGGCATTTAGCCGATGCTTTTACGCGCATGAAAACTAGTTTAGAAATTGCGCTCAAGAGGCTTGTCAAAAAAGTAGATCGCAATCAAAATCAGTTATAATAGATGTTCCTTGAACTGTTTTGCATTTTGAGGATTGGGGATTTCGGCAGATAGTAGCTCAACCAGTTCTTGTGGTAGTATTCGAGGATATTCAGCCAGAGTATCCTCAAGAATAAAACGTGCTATTGGCCCAATATAACGGGCGAGTTCTCGTTGACAATTCTGTAAAAATGCTGAGTCTAAGAGAGTAGATACTTCGCTTGCTGGTTGAGATTTGGCAGCAGTTTCAATACTTTTTGAAATAACCTCTGGCTGTTGCTGCGACTCTTGGATAGCCATCACTGGGATGGAGACTACATCTTCGTCTTTAAGTTCTAAATACTGCTGAGAAGTATTGGCTTTTTCTCGTTTTTTTTCTAGATCTAACTGTTTATCTATTTCGGCTTTTCCTTGTCGCTGTTTTTGGAAATCCTCTTGTTCGACTTTATCTAGATGTTTAGCTTTTACCTGAGTAAGAATCTGTTTTTCAATTTGCTCTGCATCCTCAGATTTTATTCCTAAATCTCTTTGGCGAAGCTTCAAAGCCTGTTTGTTTTTATCGCTAAGGGGATACTCATGTTGAATTATCTTCAGAAAAGTTTTATTGTATCTTTGCAGATTTTCCTTATATGTTTTGTAAGGCTCAAAAGCGCGGGTTTTTAATTCGCTAGCTTCTTCAAGAGTCAATCTCAATTCTTCTCGAAGTTCTTCTAAAGTATCTTGTCCAGGGATAGATATTTCTCCATCAAAAGATAAAATTTCCTCAACCTTTTTTAGATATCGAGCTTTTGCTGTTTCCTTCGCCTTTAATTTTTGCTGGTGCTGCTCAAATAAACGTTCTGCTACTGTACGAATCCCCTGAATCACATCCAAAAAGGCTTCGTTTACATTTGTCCAAGTAGTTATCGGCTTTGCATTCTTAGGAAAAGCTTGGTATTTGCTGAAAACAAGCCATGTCCAGTCACAAGGTTCTATGATAATAGGGACGACTATCGCTTCTCCAGCCTCATGCCGCTTAATTGCCTGTTCCATTTCAATTTCAGAGCAATAATTTGAGAAAATAAAATCAGGGCTAATTAACAGCAAGATTATGTCAGCTTTGTTCAGATTATTATCGATTTGCTTTGCCCATTCCATTCCTGCTTCAATTTTGCGATCGTGCCAAGCTTCTATCACTTTTTGCCGTTTCAGGGAAGCTAAGTGCTTATCTAATTGCTGCCTAAGTTCTTCATCTCTATGTGAGTAGGAAATAAAAAGTTTAACCGATTTATCTTCCATGTTATTACAGCTCGATAAGGTGCATCATTTAAGCTTCTCAACTCAAACATAACTGCTTAAGTCGGTGTAGATATAGCATAGCTGATATAAAGGTATAAGATAAAGTGGAAGGATTACTATATAAGCTTTTTAGCTATTAGTTTTTTATAAATTATCTTTGCTTAGTTTGCTTTTGGTGAGACAAAGCTGGCACAGAATTGTTACAAAAGAATTAAGTATTTGAGTTAAGTTACTGTCATGTTATAAATTTTTTTTTTTAAAAAATGTACCGAAAACTTCTCAAATAATTTAGTGATACACGGATAGGGTAATCTATAAATACTTTTTTTTAGCATGAAATAGCAAATAATAGAAATTTAACTACGTATGAGCTAAATCTTAATTTTATAACAATCCGGAAAAGTGCAAAACATTTTTTTTGCCTTTACTTATTTACACCAGTATAAGAGGATATTTGAAAAGTTCTATTGTTGGTAGCAAAATGTTTTAGATTCCCCTAAATCCTCCTGAAAAAGGAGACTAAGAGGAATCTAAAAGTGCATAAATCACAGCAAAATACTTTTCAAACATCCTCTAAAGTAGGTGCGGGCTAAAAAACTGAAGAAGATTTATGAGCAACTATCTAAAATAATAGAGCTATTGCAAAATTATTTTCTGGTAGGATAAAACGTTTTGGTGAAAACTGGCTTTACGATATGGAATACGCGCAAAAAAAGCGACTATCCAATCGGCAGTTCAGCTAGATTATTTTGCAAAAGCTTGACATTTTTTTCAAAATATGTTGATAATTATAGTTTGTGGAAACTTTACCTCTTAATATAAACGCTTGGCTAACGTAATTGTCATAGGTGCCCAATGGGGCGATGAAGGAAAAGGTAAAATAACAGACTTGCTCAGCCGTTCGGCAGATGTTGTGGTACGTTACCAAGGGGGTGTCAATGCTGGACACACAATTGTAGTCAAAGGTCAAACCTTTAAGCTACACCTAATCCCCTCTGGTATTTTGTATCCAGATACCGATTGCATTATCGGCTGTGGCACAGTCATCGATCCACAGATTTTGATAGCAGAACTCGACCAATTAAAAGAATTAAATATTTCCACTGACCACCTGCTGATATCTGAGACAGCCCACGTAACGATGCCTTATCATCGCTTGATAGACCAGGCATCAGAAGAACGACGGGGAAGCCATAAGATCGGCACTACAGGTCGGGGCATTGGGCCGACTTATGCTGACAAATCTGAACGTACAGGCATTCGGGTTTTGGATTTGATGGACCCCGATGGGCTACGGGAGCAGTTGGAGTGGACGATTAATTATAAAAACGTCATTTTAGAAAAGCTTTACAACTTGCCGCCTCTAAATCCACAAGAGGTGATTGAGGAGTATTTGGGGTATGCAGAACGCTTGCGCCCTTACGTCGTTGATACATCATTAAAAATATACGATGCAGTTCTGCGACGGCGGAATATTCTATTTGAAGGCGCACAAGGCACACTCCTAGACTTAGATCACGGAACTTATCCCTATGTTACCTCCTCCAACCCCGTAGCCGGGGGGGCTTGCGTTGGTACAGGGTTAGGACCGACAATGATAGACCGGGTGATTGGGGTATCGAAAGCGTATACCACAAGAGTGGGAGAAGGGCCATTTCCCACAGAACTGGATGGAGAGTTGGGAGAATTACTATGCGATCGCGGTGCCGAATTTGGCACAACCACCGGACGCAAACGGCGCTGCGGCTGGTTTGATGCCGTCATAGGTCGTTATGCCGTGCGAATTAACGGCATGGACTGTATGGCACTGACCAAACTGGATGTCCTCGATGAATTAGAAGAAATCCAAGTTTGTGTCGCCTATGAAATAGATGGCGTCCGCAGCGAACACTTCCCCACCAGTTCCCGTCAATTTGCCAGATGTCGCCCCATTTATAAAACCTTACCAGGATGGCAAGTGTCAACAACTCACTGCCGCACCCTGGAAGACTTGCCACAGCAGGCACTGGATTATCTAAAATTCTTAGCAGAATTGATGGAAGTCCCGATCGCGATCGTTTCACTAGGAGCCAGCCGCGATCAAACCATTATCGTAGAAGACCCCATCCACGGCCCCAAACGCGCTTTATTGCACGCCGACGGCACACCCGCCTCGTTGCTGAGTGCATAAATTGGTCATTAGTCATTGGTCATTAGTCATTAGTAAATTACAAATGACAAAAGACAAATGACAACTGGCAACTGACAACTGACAAATGACAACTGACAAAGGACAAGTTCTATGGCGATTACAGTCGAATGTCAAAAGCGGCCAGAAGGCAGCAAGCCCAAAGCTTTGCGCCGTTCTGGAGAAATCCCAGCAAATTTATACGGTCACAAGGGTACAGAATCAATCTCTTTGACCATTAATGCCAAAACCGTTGAACGCTTGCTCAAAAGAGCTTCAGTCAACAATACTCTGATTGACTTAAACATTACCGATGCACCTTGGCGGGGTAAAGCTTTAATACGGGAACTTCAACTTCATCCGGCAAAGGGTACGCCTTACCACCTCAGCTTTTTTGCTGTTGCCGGTCACGGGGACACAAATGTAGAAGTACGGCTGCGTTTTGTGGGAGATGCTGTTGGTGTTAAACAAGAAGGTGGTGTATTAGACACCGTTGTTACTGAATTGCAGGTGAGTTGTGCGCCTGAAAACATCCCAGAGTTCATTGATATTGATGTCTCTAACCTAAAAATTGGAGACAGTTTAAGTATCAGCGATATATCTTTTCCTGACGGTGTGACACCTCTAGCTGAACCAGAGCGAGTTATTGTCAGCCTTCTGCCACCCCAAATTAACGCTGCTGCTGAAGAAGAGAGTGAAGCAGCTGTTTAAATAGTGAAAAATTGTGGAGTTCAGCTCCCTACCAAGTCTATTAAATAAACCTCAGACCGTATTGTTCGCATTGAGCAATCCGGTCTTTTAATTTTGAGATCGGAATCTACACAAATTGTTGATTAGACCTGCCTTGAAAATAGCGACTCTTTACTGGAGACTGGTGACTAGGAAAGAAATATTTTCATTCCTTCGTTGTGAATTGTGTTCATGGAGTAAGAGTGCAAAAGTCCTTCTTTTTGTTTTCTTCTTTGCACGGCAGTCGCTCATGGCTGGAGTTTAGACTAAAAGCGATATGAGGGAACGCAAGCCAAATCAGATTACGGATGAAAAGTACTCTCAAGTCAGTTTCAAAGCATACACAACATTTCCCAACTATGTATTATAAATACTTCAAAATATGTACAATAATGATAATCATTAAGAATTCCAGAAAAAAAGTGGTCGTGGATTGTGAAACCGACCACAAAGTGGTCAATGCTGGAATTTGGAAAAAAATCAGCTTGACCATGACAACTATCCAACAACTTAAACAATTTCGGCAAGGCGTATATACCATCCTGGGTAATAGTAGGGATGCCTTATTTGATTTAATGGATGCAGTGCTAATTACACGAAGTGTAAAATCATTTGTGGCGTAATCTTCACTTTCAACAATCTGCCAAGATAAAAATGCAGGTTGTTCAAGTGCAGCGTTTGAATGAAGATGCAGTTAATCAATCTAAACCTTTATGGCTTGCATGGGTAGGAATGGACATGCCTGAATTGTCTGAATTTTGGCGACTCTACCTACAACGTTTTGCTGTTGATCATTGGTATCGTTTTGCCAAGCAACGCTTGCATTGGACTGTTCCGAAACTAAGTGCCCCACAACAGTGTGAATCTTGGAGTGACTTGTTACCACTGATGACCTGGCAACTTTGGTTAGCTCGTGATATTGTGGCTGACAACCCTCTCCCTTGGCAGAAGAAACAGTCCAAGTTGACCCCAGGACGAGTCGCTCAAGCGATGGGTGGAGTTTTAGGGGCGATTGGTACACCTGCTGTTGCTCCCAAACCTCGTGGAAAGTCTCCTGGCTGGACTACTGGCAAATCCCGTGTGCGTATAATTCGTTACCCTACAGTTAAAAAGGCTACTCCCAAGCCCAAGAAAGAACCAGCAAAGTCAGCTTGACCTTTGAGTTTTTGTATTTTCATCTCAGTACTGCTGAGTCATTTTGTCATGAATTAGTCTAAACTCCAGACCTGAATTACAACTGTTCAGTTCGGTTATACTACCGCAATAGTGACACAACAGGGTTATATTGCAGCTTAAATGCTGATTAGCTTAGAAGGAAAAGACGGTTCGGAGTGTACCTGTAATAATCGTACCGTTGTCTTCTTGATTAGCAGGATTAACAATGACCTGTAATATCGGCGTGATTCGGATATTGTTGCTAACTGGAAAGTTGTAAAATGCCTCAATGTTAGTCTGAGTAGCATTACCAAGTTCATTAGCAATAAAGGGCTGACCAACAGCAATACCGCTTTTAGCACCAGGTACAAACAGGTCAGGAAAAGCAATTCCTGCCATCCAATAACTAGGGTTAATGTCACCAAAAGCTGTATTTTTATAGTTGCCATAGCCATAGCGTCCAAAGACAGCAATTCGCTCTGAGAGCGCTAGTTCCAAATTTGCTCCCAAGGCATCAAACCGCTCACTCAATATACTGCCACCAGTATACTGGAGACGTAGTTTAAAGGTATTAGAAAGAGCATATTCCAACTCTACTACACCTTGATAGGGGTCTTGGAACAACCCCCGATCGCTGCGAGCATTGGGGTAGAGGATGTATCCAAGTGGAAAAATCCCACGAACAAAGGACGAATTAGAGGAGCTTGGTTCATTGGCAGTTGAAGCCACATAAGCAGCTCGTGCCGTAAACGCACCATTACCTGGCTTCCAAGTAACAGCAGCACCGCCTCCCAAGCCCTGAACTGGCAAAAGAATATAGTTGTTAATTAATGCCTGGGTCGAAAAATCTGAAAAACTGACGTTGGCGTAACTATTTGAGTCTACGTAGTCAGTCAGAGCAATCAAAGGACCAAAAGAGACCTTAACGTCTTTCAACGGAGAGAATGTATAGTGGAGACGGGAAAGCCCAAATTGTTCCACCGGAGGTTTTGCTGAGTAGTCTAAGACACTACCAAAAGAGGGTTCCAAAAATCCAGCTGCATTATCATCTGGACCATTACTACCTATTTCCATCCAAATTGTCAGTAAATCAGTACCACTAAAACTTGTGGTCAAATCTAAGGTGGCTCGGTAAAGCAAGGTAGCATTGGGGTTTTCTGTGGTAATCTCTCTACCCGTCACATCAATGATGCGATCGCCACTAAAGCCTCCCCCAGTCAATGCAAGAACAACTAAACCAGTGAGTTTGGTTGTTGTAGAAAATTGGTTTGCTTCCAAAAAAGAGGTATGAGCTTCCAATTTGTCTACGCGACCCTGTAGCGTGCCTAACTCACTAGCGAACTCCACCTGAAGTCGTTGCAATATAACTAAGTCATCCTGGGATACTGATGACATTGTTCCTTGTGCAACTAGCTCATTGATTTGCTCTAGACAAGCATTTAGAGCTGCTGCAAATTCATAACGAGTCATTGCTTTGTTACCCCGGAATGTATTATCCGGGTAACCTGCAATTACACCATAACGCTCGATTAAAGACTGAAGCGCATCGAAAGCCCAGTCCGAGGGCTGGACATCTTTTAGTTGACTCACCGAGGTAACTTGCCCTTCTAAAATAGGTGTTAGCTGCCGGGGCATGTCTTCTCTTGCCTGAACGCTTGTAGTGGGGAAATCAAAGGGTGCAGAGATGGCTTCTTTTGATATGTGTATAAAATCTCCCCCTGCTATACCCTTTTGTCTGCTTGCTAATAGTTTTCGGGTATGAAGATGAAGTTCATTAGCTCTATCTTCAGAGCAAAATGTACCCATATCCTTGAATTTACAACGTGCTGCTTTTTCAAGCAGAAAAAGCTCTCTCTGCTGAACTTTTTCCAAAGCCTTCCCTGCTTTCAATGCAGTAGGTGATATCTCTTTTTGTAACTCGATATCAGTAGCTAGAAAACTTTCTAAAGCTGTTTTTTCAGATATTTTGGCTACGACCAGATTGGAATTATCCACAGCAAGTAGACAAAGGAAACTCAAAGTACCAACAAGATAAAAATTAGGAAGATAATGCCACAAATTCATTCTAAATATCTCTATTTTTGAGTTTGAATAACAAGATGATTTAGGAAAAGCAGAGAGTATTTGTTAAGCACACAAAGATATAAAAAAGGATAGATATTCATCTGTGAGTTGACACAAAACAATATCAAGAGTATTGTATCAAGCTAGAAGTACTCAGAGTTTATGCTTCAATTTAAACACAGTTAATTAGTAGCGCACTTTCAGGACTTTCAGCAAAAAAATTATGACTATTTTGATGCACGTAATTGTATCAGTATAAATTTGCTGGATGACTTGATTAGTAATAGTTAGTAAAAATATAATCAAATATTTTTAGCTTTATCAGCCGTAAACTAAATAATCAAGTAGTGCATTGGTTACGTTTTTTGAGGCCGTTCTCTAATAATAAACAGACCGGCAAAAGCGATAATTAGCATCAATAATCCGGTAGCACAAACTCCATTCCACTGCCAGATATTCCAGCCATAAGTGCTAAGAAAAGACCCAAGTGCGCCGCCTACAAAATAGAAAGTGATAAACAGAGCGTTTAAACGGCTGTGAGCTTCTTCAGGCAAACTATAGATCAGCGCTTGGTTAGACACTGTAGTTACTTGCACCCCCAAGTCCAACAAGATTACTCCAACAATTAGTCCCCACAATTGGTATCCAAACAACCAAAACACTAAGAAAGAAAAAGCAGTCGCGATCAGACCAATGGCCACAGCCAGCCTTGGACTTCTCTTGTCTGCAAGCCTACCAGCCATTGGAGCTGCGGCAGCTCCAACCACTCCAATCAAACCGAACAATCCAGCTATATCGCTACCATAGTTATAGGGTGGCTGTTCTAAGAAAAATACAAGAGTGCTCCAGAAAACGCTAAACGATCCAAAAGCCATCGCTCCAGTTAGTGAAGCTTTTTGCAACACAGGTTCTCGAAGCAACTTCAACATAGAGTTTATCAGTTGCTGATAGGACATGATTACTGCTGGCTGACTCTTGGGCAACAAGCCAAATAGAGCAATTGCTAAGACCAGCATAAATCCACTTGCAATCCAATACATCGCCCGCCAACCAAACTCTGCACCGACAAATCCACTCACAGTCCGAGCTAAAAGAATTCCGATTAACAGTCCACTCATGACTGTGCCCACGACCTTACCTCTGACTTGTGGTGGTGCAAGTAGAGCCGCAAAGGGAACTGTGATTTGAGGCACGATAGTTGTTGTACCAATGAGCAAACTGGCGACAATTAACCAGGTAATATTCGGGGAAAGGGCAGCTATACCCAAAGCCAGAGCAGTTGCCGTTAGCATGGTGACAATCAATCGCCGCCGTTCTAAGAGGTCTCCCAACGGGACAATCAAGAGATTCCCTAACGCATAGCCAATTTGACTCAAGGTTGGGATGAGACCTGTATCCTGAACAGACGCATCAAGACTTTGGGCGATCGCTGCTAAGAGCGGTTGATTGTAATACATATTGGCAGCAGCAGCTCCGCTGGTAATTGCCATTAGCCAAACGATGTTGCGTTTCATAGCGATTACATAATAGACAAATGGATCTGAGGTAGCTACAAGGAATGTAGAAAAATTTAAAACTCAGCTTACCTACTTAGATGAGGACTGAAGAACAGTTGATTGTAAATCGCATAGATCGCAACCATTCTAAGTTAATGCGTTTACCAAGTAGTAACTAATTGTTGAATTGCTGTAGAAGCCGCTGCTAAAGACTGTTGTCGGTCTTCAGCCCCCATTGATAGATTCTCTGCATGGATAAACGTAATATCTGTGATGCCGATAAATTCAAAAACTGCTCGTAAGTAGGGTTCTTGAAAATCCAGGGGTCCAGCTGAGTAACTACCACCTCGTGTTGTAATCACCAGCACTTTCTTATCTTTCACTAAACCTGAATAGCCATCTGGAGCCACTACAAACGTCCGTTTGACTCGCACGATTTGATCGATGTATGCCTTGAAATTAGCAGGTACGCTATAGTTATACATTGGAATGCCAAAGATATAGAGATCCGCAGCAAGAAGTTCATCAATCAACTCATTAGAAATATTCAGTGCTGCTGCTAACTCAGAAGTCATCTGATCCGAGGAACTAAATGCTCCAGCAATCCAAGATTCATCAATGGGTGGAACTGGATACCGTCCTAAATCGCGGTAAGTGACTGTATCACTATGATGGATTTGTTTCCATGCCGTAATGAATTCTTTAGTTAAGGAGCGAGAGATAGAGCGATCGCCCCTCGGACTAGAATCAATATGCAAAATATGTGTCATTTGAATTCCTGGAGAGTTGTGCAAATCTAAACCGCTATACGGTTCTGATAAACCTGACATTGACAGGCGGCTGAGTGGCTTTATTTTCTAAAGAAAAAACTTTATAAACTAGTATACACATGCCAGCTTGACTTTGTAAAGACTTTTCTTGAGTTTCTCATGATCGACATAAAGTTCCAGATTGTGTTGCTAAAACTTCCTCAAAATAGACCATCTGAGTTATTCAAATCATATTTATGAAGATAAGAATTGAATATTTGTCTGAAAGAGTAGATACTCTAAGTGTCCAAGTAGAAGAACAAGCAAAGCATATAAGCTAATAATCATTCAAATTGCATCCCCGCATCTTCCTAAGGCTAAGAATTATGCAACTTAAAGGCAGATTAGCTTACACAATTTTTGGGACTCTGTGATTGAGCACAGACTCTTAACTGAGTTACAGCAATGTTGCCTGAAAAACATACATCGACATCACTACCAAGAGTGCGATCGCGCTTGCCATACTCTCCCACATAATAAAAGTCATCACCCTGAATACGGTAATTGACAGGTAAGGGTTTGTTACACGGTTGGCAAAACACAACTTCTGGTTCGGGTTCTCCCGGTAGCAAATGCGGCAGATTCACATTCCAAAAAGTTCCTGGTTCTAGGGGAGTGGTGAGTAAGTCAGCTATAATCCCAGTAGTCAAACGTGCGGCGAGATCCCAATCATAACTAAGCTGACCTTTGTGATACTGGGAAATGGCAATTCCGGGAATGCCAAGGATTGCTGCTTCCCTCACAGCAGCGACAGTTCCGGAAATATAAGCATCAACTCCCAGATTGCCACCAGCGTTGATTCCAGACAGCACAAACTTGACATTTTTGCAAATATATGAAGTTGCAATTCTAACACAATCGGCGGGAGTGCCTGCGATGGCATACTCCTTATCTGAACGACGCAGCACTTGAATCGGTCGAGTAGTAGTGACCTGATGACCACATCCCGATTGATGGTCTTGGGGAGCCACGATAATGACGTTGTTACTGTTTACACTTTTGAGGAGCGATTTGATTCCGGGAGCGTCGATGCCGTCGTCATTGGTAAGGATTAGGGTCATATATCTTTGTTATAGAAAAGGCTTGATATTTAAGTCAGACATTGGTGATAAATCACACAAGTAAGGGATAAAAATCTCTTCCTAATGCCCTATTTTCAAGCTAGTCGCTTTTTTTTAACTCTTTGGTATACTCCAATTAGCAAAGCATTGCAGGCCAGAATAACCACTCCAAAACCTAAGAGTGTGTTCATGATGCCTACTCGATCCGCAAAAAAGCCGATGAGAATAATCGGTAAACCATAGCCTAAATAAGCGCAGACGAAATAGCCAGAAGTTGCCCGCGCAGATTGCGCTCCGCTTAGCCTAACAACTTCAGCCAATCCGCCTAAGTAAGTGAACCCATAGCAAGCAGTACCTGCTCCCGCCACACCTACCAAGACCAGACTCAAAACACCTAGCCATGCTCCACATGTGAAAGTGATATAGCCAAGCACAAGAATCACACAACCTAATTGCAGCGAAGCCAGGGCGTCAAGACGACGGGCAAGTGGTTGGACTAAAACACCAGCAATCACGAAAATAAACAACATTAGTCCCGACCAGTTAGGCAGATTATATTGCAATAGCTGTGCTGGTAGAATTACACCCACAACTCCAGCAAGCGACCATGCTAATGCTATTGCTACACCGGCAGGTGCTGTACCTGCTGGAAAGCTTGGCAACCGAAGTAGCGATCCAGAAGAAACGGGCTGTTCTGGTAGTCTCATTGCCAAGCCTAGACATCCTAAAAGTAATATGAAGATAATCCAATAACTCAAAGGAACCAAAGAGTTTTGCAATAACAGAGCTGCATTCGTAAACAAGGCACCACTGGAAAAACCTAAAGAAGTAGTTAAACTGACATAGGCTGCAACCTGCGACCAAGATTCCGGTATCAAAGCAGATATATACGCTGTTCCAGTTCCCGTGATCAAGCCAACTCCGATTCCCTGTAAGATACGGCTGACAAACAGCGTGTAAATTGTTGGGTGCACAATCATCAAAAACGTAGCGAGTGTAGCTGATAGCAAGCTGGCTATAATTACGGTTTTACGTCCTATGCGGTCAGAAATTCCACCAAGAAAAATCAAAGTTGGTAAGAGTCCTGCCACATACGTGGCAAAGGCGATCGCTGATAATCCACTACTGTAGCCTGCATTTTTAGCGTAGATACCATACAGTGGGACTTGTAAATTTGTAGCATGAGTTACAAAAAAAAGCACCGCAGCTACAATCAATATGCGTCGATTCATAGTTAAAAATTGGGTTTACGTTGAATTACGTCAATAGAGTTTCTTGCGACTTTATAAAAATTTTTCTTTATAAAAAGTGTAAAAGATGAGGTTGACTTTGTAAAGATTTTTCTTTAATTTATTAAATATGAAGAGTGAATTAACTAATAAATCAGCAACTGTCCGTACCAGACGCGCTATTCTCAAACTACTAAAGCTAGAGGGATCAATGGACGCCCTAGCTTTAGCTTCCCGTTTGAATGTCACAGCAATGGCAGTACGCCAGCACCTGTACGCCTTGCAAGAAGAACAACTAGTGACTTACCAGGAAGAGTCGCGTTCTATGGGGCGACCTGCTAAACTATGGCAGTTAACTCCTGCCGCTGATAGCCTTTTTCCAGAGCGCTATGCAGAGTTGACCCTAAGCCTGCTTAATTCTGTAAAAGAAGCATTCGGTGAAGAGGGTCTTGATCGCTTATTGGAGATCAGAACTCGCCAGCAAATCCTAGAGTACCGGGAGAAAATACCTACTGCTGGCTCTGTTGAGCAGCGGTTAGAAGCATTAGCTGCAAAACGTACAGAAGAAGGATACATGGCTGAAATCCAATGTGACGAAGATGGATCGTTTTTATTGATTGAAAACCACTGTCCCATCTGTGCTGCTGCTGTAACTTGTACCGGGCTGTGTCGTCAAGAACTAGAAGTGTTTCAGTCAGTTCTAGGTTCTAACGCTGTTATCGAAAGAACTGAACACATTGTTACTGGCGAGAGACGCTGCGTCTATCGAGTCAGAGGATCTGAGGAGATGATCTGAGCGAAATTTTTTTGTTGGCGTTGCATAAAATCATCCCGCAAATATGCAACGCTCTTTTGTTACTTATATAGCCGTAGTCACATAGGTTAGGACAGTGTTGATTGCCCAAAGGCTTGAACTAAGTGGGTTTTTACTCAGCAATGGCTCAGCACCCCGCTACCGCTGACAGCATTCAGCACTTTGAAATAGCTGAAATTTGACTGCCATTTTGAATTCTCCAACCTCTGCACCAGTTTCTCTGGAGATGTTCTTAAAAATAATTGCGCTCCATACTTATTCCAAAGTTGCTATTTATGCCAGGGTAGTGGGGTTCCAAGCAACGGGAGCCAATTCTAGAAATGAACAAACTAGTGAAATAAACTGTGATTCATCGAGTTTGCTCTGTTGCTGTGATGCTAACCACATCATCGGAGCCAACTTCCATACCCCTTGATAGCACCATTTTTCACCTTCTAGTTCATTCAACAGCTCAACCAGTGCTGCGAAATCTGGCCGCAGGCGTATTGGGCGACTACAGTATTGTACCCAACTTTCATAGCGCTGTACTACTTGATAATAGCGATCGAGGCCTATGAGGATCGTAAAGTGTCGCGCTATTTCGTGTATGACAAACTGGCTAAGACCAAAATACCTTGATTGATGTTGGTCAACCAAACGGTTAATGAGACGATCGGATAATCGAATAATACTGAGTTCCTGGTCATCGTACTCTTCGACAGTAATCAAGCCACTTTTCACCATTTCCCAGGTCTGTGCGTAAGAATTTTCCTCTTCTTCCCAAAGTGGCTTGTATCTTTGTAAATTTTTACAGATTTCATCTAGCCTTAAGAGTAAGTCTTGAAACAACATTTCTGTCACACGAGCTATCGGTTGATCAAACGCTTTAGCACCCAAAGGTGAGCGATCGCGTGATGCCCAAGAATCACATAACACAGCTAACCTTCTTGCAATGGTCGAGCGTGAGTATTTAAAATCACCCGCACGAGCTACATCTAACCACAACCGCCAATGTTTCATGGTTTGTTCTGGGTTGACCATAGCGTAAACGGAGACTAGCGCATCCACATCAAAATGGGAAGCAGATACAACGGATACTTTAGGGTGCGGGTATCCTTGTCTTAAATAATTCATTACGATTCCGGTGGACAGATCCGATTTTAGCGAGACGGGTGTTTGGACTCCCGGCCAATGGGAGAGAACTAATTCTGTTGAAGCCGTCTCTCCACTATCAACTATGATGTGGGGAATGCCATCAAGCTTATCGAATGCAACGAAGCGGATTACCATAGTGCTACACACAGAAATTTTTAATGTTATTGCTGTGGAGTACCGCTAGGAAATTAGGCGTCGAGATTTTTGATACTGACTCTTAGCTTGCCATCTGGGGTAGCGCTAAGCTTCAACTTGCGAAGAGCAACTCGGCAGTAATTCCAAGGCGACACTGAACCAGCAAAGCATGAGGGTCCACCAATGAATTCAGCTAAATCAATCATGCCAACAAAGGCTGGGTCTAACACTGCCACTACTCTGCCTCCCATAAAATGCCAGTCTACGGATGGAAGAGAGTCAGCGACTGTCTTATCCACAATGACACCTTGTGAAATCCCAGTAACTCGAAGGTTAATAAAGTCAGACGACATAGTAATAGACCTGCCTTGAAAATAGGGAGTGGGGAGTGGGGATTAGGGAAAAGAAATTTTGATTACTCCTTTTGAGTGCAGCTCATGGAGTCTCTTACAAAAATAATTGATGGTAAAATTGGGGATTTTAAAAATCTTTGCCCTACATAGGTTTCAGTATTAGTTTAAACGCTTTTTAGCGGCTTGCCCCAGGCATCTCTTTGTTAGAAAATAGATAAAGTCGAGATCGAAGTGTATGTAATTTTCAGATTCATTTTCGGAGATGTCTAATATGAAGTTCCCTGTGCATTGGTACTAAAAAAGTTTGTAAGCTTTGCTCTACAATAAATCTAGGCTTTGAACTCCAAAATACCTTGGCCATACACAATGTCGATTTACTCGCATATCTGCGGTATGGTAAAAAAAAGGTCGGCGGTAAAAGCCTCAAACTGCCTGAGTCCCATAGCGTGTGCTTTGCGAACCCAAGATCCTTTGACAATTTGTAAGAGCATAAAGCAAAGCAAAAAATTTTTGAACGCAGATCTACGTATATCAGCACTTTTTGCTTTGGGGGAACTTCAGTCTCACGAAACGATCATTCCGGCGAGTAGATTTCAATCATTGTGCCGTCAGGGTCACGAAAATAAAGGGCGACTCTACCAGTGTTAGGAAGAGCATAAACTTCAGCAACTGGATTATTTCCACAAACTAGCGGCACTTCCAGTGAAGCTAAGTGTTCTGCCCACTCGTAAACCTTGTCAGGTGTTGTTCGTAATCCTATATGGAAGTTCGGATTTTCACCAGGCCAATCACGTACTTCTTCCAAAAAGAACTCATAATCATTAAACGCTGCGACAATCTTGGTCTCGGTCATATGATACTTATAAACGAGACCCAAGACTCTTTGATAAAACTCCCAAGTAACCTCTATATCGCGCACAATAAGATTAATGTGCCTAATATCAGTTACTTTCTGTAGTTCTTTTAGCCTATTTATCGTTTGCGTTTGTACCATTTGCAAAAGCTCCTAACTCTTGAATTCTGTAATTCTTATTACCAGTACTTTGGCAGTTTGACCACGAATTGAAGTAATTCTCTTGTTCTAAGTGATAGTGTTGCATCGCATTCAGCAAACTCTATCCTAACAAGGACGCTTACCCATACCTATTTGTTGTGCTTTTTGATATAACTTTCCTTCATTTAAAAGAGAGGGAGCAATCACAACTTCAACTTGCTGCATATCCTTAATGTTTTTGGCTCCCAGTGTACCCATACTTGTTTTTAAAGCTCCCAGCAGATTATGAGTACCATCATCCAATTGCGCTGGACCTCGGAGAATTTGTTCGCATGTACCAGTGGTGCCAACGTGAATGCGAGTACCACGGGGCAACACCGGATTTGGAGTTGCCATACCCCAGTGAAAACCCCGTCCTGGTGCTTGTGTAGATCTAGCAAAGGGTGAACCAATCATGACAGCATCTGCCCCGCAGGCGATACATTTGCAGATGTCACCACCAGTGATTAAACCGCCATCAGCGATAATCGGTATATACTTGCCAGTGTCTTCATAATAGTCATCACGAGCAGCGGCGCATTCAGCAACTGCTGTTGCTTGCGGTAAACCTACACCCAGCACGCCACGAGATGTACAAGCGGCTCCTGGACCGATTCCCACAAGTACACCAGCAGCACCAGTCTTCATTAAATTCAAAGCGACTTCATATGTCACACAATTGCCTATAACAACGGGAATTGGCATTTCCTCACAAAACTCGGCCACATTGAGTGGCATTACTGACTCTGGTGATAAATGCGCTGTTGAAACCACCGTCGCTTGAACAAAAAACAAATCAGCTCCAGCTTTTGCTACTATCGAACCATACTTACTTGCCCCAACAGGAGTAGCACTCACTGCTGCAATGCCCCCTTGTTGTTTAATGTCCCTAATTCTCTGTTCAATTAAATCAGGCTTAATTGGCTCTGCATAAAGTTTTTGCATCAGCTCGACAAACTCAGTTTTATCTACCGAGGTGATGTGTTCTAAAATCGGGTTTGGGTCAGGATAACGAGTTTGAATGCCCTCCAGGTTAAGTACACCAAATGCTCCTAAATCAGACAGGAGGACAGCCATAGGTACATCAACTACTCCATCCATTGCACTAGCAATTATGGGAATTTCTCGCGTAATACCACCAATGCGCCAGCTAGTGTCTGTCAAACTGGGGTCTAGTGTCCTATTTCCTGGTACTAGCGCAATTTCATCAATTCCATAAGCACGGCAAGCTGTTTTGTATCCTCCGATTTGGATATTCATAGGAATTACTACTTTTCTCACTACTATTTTTTGAGGTTGTCAACCTAAATGCAAAGCAAGAATGATGAGAAAACACCACCATAAACAGAGATTGATAATTCATTGTTTATGGTTTTAATAAAATGAATTAAGGCTGATTTTTTACAAGTGCTGCTAAATAATGTACTGGCAAATAATGCTCATGCCACGGTCGATAAATTAGACGGCTATCAAGCCATATAAAACCATGATTTGTCAATAATTGCTGCAATTCGTTAACACTAAAAGAACGACCAATACGCCCTTCATCAAAATCGATGAAAGAACCATCAGTATTTTCGTCAAGCGGCGTGAATACTGATAACATAGCTATTCCATTTGGCTTTAATAGAGTTTTTAAATGGGCTAAATAGGGAAAGTATAAAGATGGGTGCTGATGGTGGAAGCAACCATTATCAAATACAGCATCAAACTTCGTTTCAGCAGAGGGCTGCCAATCAGTGAACTGCGACTTCACAAAATTAATTCTATCACCCCAAGTATAACTTAAGAACTGCCAAGCTTCATGTTCATATAAATCAAGACCAGTAACAGAATGGCCTGCCTTTAGCAGAATTTCGGCATCCTTTCCTGAACCTGCACCGATATCTAAAATGTGAGCCTTTTGGTCACCTATGCACTCCAAGAAATATACAGGAACTTCTCGCATCGCCTCTTCATATGACCAGGCGTCATTGCTCGTCTGGTAACATTGGACAAATGCTGTTTTTAAAACTTCTCTGTATTCTTCAGATGAAATTTGCGGCGGATTTTGAGTTGCCATGACTAACCCTCTAAAAGACTTGGACGTGATGAACACAAACAAAAAAAGCAGTAGAATTTGATACTTATTTAACTCTGCAAGTTAGTTTTTGCTACAGAGCTAGATGCTAATAATCGGGTTTGGATATCAAACCATAGCTATAATCCTTGATCGAGGTTAATTTTATGACCTGCACGCAAAACTTTTGCTTTCAGGTAAAACTGATTGTGTGGATTAGAAAACACGCTTGTGGATACCATTCCCTGCACATCAATGCCAAACTGTCTTAACTGTTCCGCTTTATCTGGATTGTTGGACAACAGATTAATCTTGTTAACACCAAGTGCATGTAGCATTTGAACAGCACACCGATAGTCACGCATATCGAGGGGGAAGTCAAGCCGATGGTTTGCTTCGTATGTGTCAATGCCTTTATCTTGTAGGATATAAGCATCAAGTTTATTGTAGAGACCAATGCCTCGTCCTTCCTGCCTCAGATAGAGTATGATTCCAGATTCCTTAGATAGCTTGAGCATTGCTTCCTTTAGTTGAGGTCCACAATCACACCTTGCTGACCCGAAAACATCACCTGTCAGACATTCAGAATGCAGCCTAACTAGTGGTGCTTCACTATTGCGCCATTTACCTACACAAATCGCAATGTGTTCTTTCCCATCACAAAGATCGTTAAATGAAACAAATTCTCCAATATATTCTTCTACTCCTGAGAAGGATATTGGAATTTGGACGCGCTGTCTGATAGTAGCTTTTCTTAAGATATTCTCAGAAACATCTAATCCAAGGTAACGGGAGCCAACTATATCCATACTCACCTTTATGAAAGAGTACAAAGAAGTAAAAAACACCTGTATTGAATACCCTTTGGGCAATATCTGACTAGCAGAAGTCTCAGACAAAGAAAGTAACAGTTAGTAGTACTTGCAGGTAGCTCAATGTTGATATCACGTATGACAAAACTTATGCAAGTATGCCAATTTTTCAAGTTCTAATTAGGCTGACACCAAAATGTTCGCTCAATGCGCCAGTAGTATAAGTCCTTGTCTTTGCTAGGTTTTCTAATGTTAATTTAGAACGTTTCAGTGGCTCAGCAACGGGAACTGGATAATCGCCAGTAAAACAAGCCGAACAAAAACTAGCCTTATGTTCTCGCGTCTCTTCCAGCATTCCTTGCCAACTTAGATAGCTTAGAGAGTCCACTTCAATTTGTTTACTAATCTCCTCTACTGACTTGGTTGCAGCGATCAGCTGGTCTTGACTATCGGTATCGATGCCATAGAAGCAGGGATAAGTTACTGGAGGCGAGGAAATTCGCATATGTACTTCCACTACACCTGTTTGGCGTAATAGTTTAACCAGTTTCTGGCTAGTCGTTCCTCGGACAATTGAATCATCCACAATCACCACTCGCTTACCGAATAGCATATCTTTGAGGGAATTGAGTTTCATACGGATACCTAATTCACGCATAGATTGCGTAGGCTCGATAAAAGTACGTCCGACATAGCGATTTTTAATCAGTCCTTCTGTGTAACGGATGCCAGAAAATTGTGAAAAACCAATAGCCGCAGGAATACCCGAATCAGGAACACCAATGACAATATCGGCATCAGCAGGAGATTCTTTAGCCAGTCGTTGCCCTAAGCGGAGCCGATAGCTGTACAAACTCTCGTTGTGCATGATGCTATCAGGGCGAGAGAAGTAAATCATCTCAAAGATACACAACTTCCGTTGCGATTTTTGACTCCAGAAATAAGAAGCTAAACCCTCTTCGGTAATCCAAACTAATTCGCCTGGTTGCACATCTCGCAGATATTTCGCTCCAATGATGTCTAAAGCACAAGTTTCAGAGGCAAGAACGTAACGGACTGGATGATTCCCCAGAGTGCCAATGACGAGAGGACGAATGCCGTTGGGATCGCGAACACCCATGACACCAACAGGAGTGCCAATGACTAAACTAAAAGCTCCTTGGCAACGGTGAAATGCTTTGATTGAAGCTTCTAAGCAATCTGCACCAGCGTTGATTTCTTCAGCGATCGCTAAAGCTATCATTTCTGAATCACTTGTAGTCACCAAGTTGCAATTGTTCTTAAGCAACTCATCTCGCAATTGTAAAGTATTGACTAAGTTACCATTATGTGCAACAGCCAATGGAAATAGGTGGCTATACACAACAACTGGTTGAGCATTGGCTTGGTTGTTAGAGCCTGTAGTTGAGTAACGAGTGTGACCTATGGCTATACTACCAGGTAGGTCTTTGAAAATTGATTCGTTAAAAACTTGAGACACTAAACCTACATCTTTATATAGATGTAATTGCTCACCATCAAATGTAGCAATGCCAGCTGATTCTTGCCCCCGGTGTTGGAGAGCGTACAATCCAAAGTACGTTAATTTGGCAACGTCTTCTCCTGGTGCATAGATGCCAAAAACACCACAAGCCTCTACTTGTTTGTCAAAATCATCTAATGTAGCACAGTCCCCACGCCAATCACCAGATTTAGTCAGGTTCCGATCGAAGAATTGCAAATTTGCACGGTTAGCGGTATGGTTGGGCATCATCATTATTTTGCTGTTCCAAATCAATCAGTGGATGTCCTGGCGCTATTAATTTAGATTGTTACTGCATCATCTTCATTATGGAATTGTGCTGCTTGCTGCTGAATTCATCCTACAAATATGCAACGCCCAATTTTCAAAAGTCAAATTCACAAGTCTACTTCCGTTGTCCGATAATCAAAACGTACTTTCCGCCTTTAGTTCCAACTCTGCCAAAATTCCTCACTTCAACATTGAAACCAATGTTTTCCATCTGGTCAACGAGCCATGGAGTCGGATGCAATTGACCATGTGCAGTATTCATCATCATGTAAAAAGAAAAACCTGCTGCTGCTGCGGGTGTGACGCAATCTCTATCCATATATATTGTTGTAATGAGGAGTGTACCACCCTTGGGAAGAACTCCGGCTACTTGTGATAAAATCTGAACCACTGTCTCTTGCTCGAAATAATGCAGACAGTCATTGAGCATCGCTATGTCAGCTTTAACACTCTCATATGAAGATGCTTTGCTGATATCAGCTTCTCGAAACTCAATCTGGTTTTCTACACCATAATCGGCAAAGACATGTTGAGCTGCTTCACGTGCAGTTGCAAAATCCCAAACCTGCCCGGTGATATGTGGATTGTATTTAGCGATCGCTGACAGATACGTACCATGACCACCAGCAAGATCGAGAATATACTTCTCGCCTTCCATTTCCGGCAGTGCAACGATGCTGGCGATGTTTTCCTTTGACAGTTGTAACATTGCCTGATTGAATGCATCGTTAGCATGTGGGTCTTTCTTGAGTTTTAGTTCTTGCTGACCCTCGATGGGTTCCTCAGAAGAAATAACTTCACCAATCTTGCTCCACAACTGCCATTGTAACCGTTGATGTTCTATTAAAGCTCCCACATAACCTGGCCCATCCTTGGTTAAAACTCGATTTGTCGATGGAGTATTGCAGTATTTATCGTCGCTTTTCACGACTAGACTGAGTGAAGTTAGTACATTCAGAAGAAGTGTTGTTTTCCGCAACAACCAGCCTTTTGACTCTGAGATTGTTTCTGCTGTGACTGGCTCTTTTAGAAGTTCAAAAAGTCCTGAGGTGTTGGCAAATTGCAATATAGCAGACTCTTGAAAAGAGTCACTCATGCTGATAATGTCACTAGCTGTCAAATCAATTGAATTGTGGGAATTTACAACCATTGTTCTTGGCTCCTTAAAATTTAAATCACAATTAACGAAGTATGTCAACAATTTCCTTATGACCTTAGACTGTTTCTGCCAATCTAAATCCCATAGTGTAGATATCTTTCGGAAACCAGCCATGCCGGCGTTTGCAACGCGCTAAATCACGAAATCGGGTAAAGCTCCCTCCCCTAGCAATGCGGTAAGAAGAACCTACAGTCTGCATCAGATCGTCCTCAATTTTTTCAGATCCAGGGTATGCCCAGTAATTATCACAAACGTATTCCTCAACATTTCCAGCTAAGTCTGATACACCAAAAATTGAATTACCTTTGGGATAAATACCAACAGGAGTAGTTGAGAGGATGCCACTTTCTACGGTGTTAGCGCGATCGTCTAAATATTCCTCACCCCAGGGAAACTCAAGACTTGCCGATCCCCCAGCAGCATACTCCCATTCGATTTCCGAAGGTAATCTGAATTGCCTATTTGTCTTGTTACTTAACCACTGTGCATATGCATCAGCAGACTCCGGTGAAACTGTATATACAGGATGGTTGGCACGTGTCATAGGAAAGCAACCAAACTGCCATGATGTGGGTATATGTGGGTGTTGAGTATCCTTAAGAAAAGCTAAGTACTCGACATTTGTTACTGGATACTTAGCTATCTTAAATGATTGAACAGTTGTCTCAAACTGAGGTGCTTCTTTCTCTATCCAAGAAGGAATAACTCCAAGATCGCGGTACATCTCAGCAACTTCAGAAACACGTGCCCAACTTAAACCAATCTTGGCTCGATCGCCTGGTATGAATATCATACTAGGTTCAAAAACTTGAATCCTGGGATCTCCAAGAAGTGCCAACATTGTACCCGCTGCATAACGTGTTTTAAAGGGCACTTTTGGATTTTCAGCCATACTTGCAAGCTCAGTAACTTTGAGTCTGCGAACATACTCAAAGTCTAGCTGTTCAGTTTCAGTGACCCCAGACACATAATGCTCTGGTAGCCCCATTGCCTTGCGAGCAGAAATAATATTAATTTGAGATGCATCAATTGACACTTTAGTAGGAATACTCATTGAAAAATATTTCTCCGAACTAATTCTTCTGCCAAATATTGCGGAATAAATTCCATACAAATGTCGTTGCCTAAACGATTCTGAGCAACCAATTTATATTGGCTGGCTAGAGACAATTTTCCTCCTGCATACTTTGACGAAGTAAACGCCGTTTCCTCTAAAGATAAACTCAGAGGATTCATAATTCTATTTGCAACTCCTCCTATCAAAATTGGTGCTATAAAAACATGACAAATATCAAGTAGATTTGCAGCGAGCAACTGTGTGAGTAATTTGGAACCCCCCTCCACTAGAATACTTTGTAACGGTTTTCCAAAATGCCTCTTAACAGCTTCTGATTTCAGGTAATCTACTATTTTTTCCCAAAAATAATCCTCTTCTTTGAAGGTTAGAAAAAGAATGTGTTCAGACTCTTTGAGAGACTCAGCCCAGGAATTCTGAGTTGAGATTAAAAATTTTTCTTGAATAAAAATAATCAGAGGTGTAGATGATGCTAAAAACTTTTCAGAAAGCTGCTTTTGAATATGTTCTGAGCAATTTAGCAATCTCCCTTTTGGGTCAAACACAATCTTCATGGGCTGGCGATTGATCGGCTGAGAACACGATCTCACAGACAACTCTGGTATATCACGTAAAACAGTTCCTGCTCCAACTAAAATTGCGTCATACTTTTGTCTTAACCAGTGAGTGTAAGCTCGAGATGAGGAACCTGAAATCCACTTGGAAGTAAATTCATCATCTGCTAGATGTCCGTCGAGGGTCTGGGCCCATTTTCCAGCAAAAATGGGTCTGTTCAAAAGTTGTGACATGATGAAGTTGTAGTTCCAAGCCATTGCTTCAGATGCACAAAGACCCAGACACACTTCAATTCCTTTATCTTTGAGTAGTCTAATTCCATCCCAGTTAACAAGGGGATTAGGATCGGCTAAAGCAACTACACAGCGTGCAATACCACTTTCTATAAGAGTTTGTGTACAGGGAGGTTGCTTACCGAAGTGAGAACACGGCTCTAGTGTAACGTAAGCACATGCTCCTTGTAATAGAGATTTGTCGCTGATACTTTCAATAGCAACTCTCTCTGCATGTTTACCTCCGAAAGCCAATGTCGAACCCCGCGCTATTTCAACACCGTTACGTACTATGACACAGCCCACTGCTGGATTGGGATTGGCAATACCTACGCTATTCATTGATGTTAGAAGAGCTTGCTCCATCCAATAGCGATCGTTGCGTTCTTTCTCCGGTATCCATGGGGTGACTTCATTGCTCAACTCTGGAGGGACAGTTTTTGAGAGAACCCCACCAAAAGAAAATCCCTCTGTTAGCCTAAAAGACATATATCTCCTCCTATTAGCTTTCTGAGGGTACAGAAATCTTATAGACTTTGCCATCGTATGAACTTGCAAGAAACTGATTCTTGATAGAGTCAAATGCTAGAGAAGAAATTCCCGCAGTCGTTGGTCTCTCCACGATAATCCACTCTCTAGAAGTTACACAGTAGATTGCAATCCGCCCGTTATAGCTTGCAGTTGCTAGGTAGTGACCTTCTTTCGAGCTGGCAATACATTTAATGGAATGAGTGTGAGGAGTTGCAATCTTCTCAATCTCGAATTCTTTCCAAATTCTTAGGTGCAGGTCTCTACTTATACTTGCAAACTGATTATCGGGTAGAAATGCACAACCATTGGCAATTTTATTGTGTGCTTGCTCAACGTATTTCAAACAACTGAAATCGTCTATTGAGTGAAATGCTGCCGATGTATCAGCACAAACAGAAAAGATAGTATCTTTGGAACATGCAATACCCTTGATCGCGTTTTTGTGTAGCTTGATTTCATCCACAAAGAAAATATTTCTGGAACTATCCTGCTTAAAAACTAAGCCTTCACCTGTGTAAGTACCAACGATCAGGTGTATAGCTCCATCTTTGTAGAAAGTTGCGCCACAATTGAGGGGCGATCGATGCTGATGAAGTACTTTACCCGACAATGCATCAAATATTTGTCCAGACTGTCCTCCAGAAACTACTGTAGCCCCAAATTGAGTCAAAAAGTTGCACAAGCTACCAAGTTCTATGAGTTTATTTCCGTCTTGGAAGATAATACCAGCATCACCAACTGCAAGGTATCCATCCCTGTATGGGGTAACTGCGTTCAAACCAGATGTAGGATTAATACTTTTCAAATCCCAGGTACTGCTTTTGTAATTGTATACAGCGTAGCTAGTACCAAAAGTCCCAAAAACGATTTGAGAATCTCCGATAAAAGTACAGGAGCGAGGCCAAACAATTTGCGGAAGATTTGCTGAGGCTTTCAATTCTAAAGAACCATCAGTAGTTACCTGCCAAATTTTCAGAGTTCTGTCATAACTTAGGCTTGCTAGGGCTTGTCGTTCTGAATTATATGCCAATCGCTTAATCCCAGCGTTATGAGCTTTGACATATTTTTTTTCTGGATCGCCAATAATGATGATTTCTCCCTCATCATTACCTGCATAAATAATTCCGTCTTTGGATATGGCAATTGTATCAGTCTCTACACCGTCTAGATCGTAATTTTCAAGAAGGTCACCAGTTTCTGCATCCCAACGCTTAACAGTACCATCATCACTGCTGGAAATAACTTCATTGCGATTATTAAGCCATTCCACTGAAATGACATCAGCTGTATGTCCTTCGAGTCTATGCTTAAGCCTTCCTTCGAGATCGTAAATCCTAACAAACTTATCTCGTGAAGCAGTGGCAACAAGTTTGTTTTGGTGATTTATGACAGTCATTTCAACGTCATCTCGCTGATCGGCAAAAACAGCAAGTAATTTTAGAGTAGGAATTTCCCAAAGTCTCGCAGTGTAGTCGCTACTGGAACTTACCAAATACTTCCCACATGAACTGAAACTACACTGGTTAGCCAAGTGATCGTGAACAGCTTTTGCTATGCATTGCTTGTTTTTTGGGTTCCAAAGAAGAAGAAAATTGTCATATCCTGCCGTAGCAACATAGTCTGACTTATATGCCGCGATTCCACTTATGGGACTTGCATGTTCAATCATAGTTCTCATCTTTGTTGATTATTGAAGTTTCAAATTTGATACTCTAGGCACAAAATTTATCCCTTTTGTGTAACTCTGCTTTGAGTTATATAACCTCAAAAATTCCCTCCAATCCTATTCCCACTCAATTGTGCCAGGCGGTTTTGAAGTAATGTCGTAAACCACTCGGTTAACACCTTTAACTTCATTCACAATCCTGTTAGATATGACTTCCAGCAAGTTGTAAGGTACACGCGCCCAATCAGCGGTCATACCATCTTCACTGGTAACAATTCGCAGAACTATGGGGTGAGCATAGGTACGTCGATCGCCCATGACACCAACACTACGAATTGGCAGCAATACTGCAAAGGCTTGCCAGCATTCGTTGTATAAGCCGTGTTTGTTAATTTCTTGACGCACAATTAAATCGGCATCGCGCAAAATGTTTAATCGTTCAGCAGTGACTTCGCCTATGATGCGGATTGCCAAACCAGGACCAGGGAAAGGTTGACGCTGGACAATTTCTTCTGGCAAACCAAGAGAACGTCCAACTTTGCGAACTTCATCCTTGAACAGTTTACGCAATGGTTCTACAAGTTTGAATCGCAGGTCTTTAGGCAAGCCACCGACGTTGTGGTGGCTTTTGATTTTCATTGCTACCCGTTCTCCCGTTTGCGGGTCAACATTCGTATCAGCAGATTCGATAACATCTGGATAAAGCGTACCTTGAGCTAGATAGTCAAATGGACCAAGGCGTTTGGATACTTCTTCAAATACATGGATGAATTCGTGTCCGATAATGCGGCGCTTTTTTTCCGGCTCAGTGACTCCAGCCAGAGCGGTGAGGAAGTGAGCGCCGGCATTTACATACTCTACAGGAATGTGAAACTGCTCTTTGAAAAGCTTGAGCAACCGCTCTGGCTCATACTTACGCATAAATCCTTGGTCGATAAATACGCAAGTAAGCTGATTGCCTATGGCTTTATGCATTAAAAATGCCAGGGCGGAAGAATCTACTCCTCCAGAAAGCGCCAATAGTACCTGTTCGTTGCCAACTCTACCACGAATTTCCCGAATTGCTTCTTCAACAAAAGCAGTAGTTGTCCAAGTAGGTTTGCATTCACAGATGTGATGTACAAAATTACTGATGAGGGAAAGACCACCAACGGAATGAGCAACCTCTGGATGAAACTGCACCCCGTAGAGTTTCTTTTGGTGATTGGCAATGGCAGCATATGGAGTATTTTCTGTATGTGCCAATAATTCAAAGCCGGATGGCATTTGAATTACTGAGTCGCCGTGGCTCATCCACATGGTTGTGCCGTTTTCTATGTCAGTTAGTAAGTTTGTGAAATCATCTATATGCAGTGAAGCCTTACCATATTCACCTCGTTGAGTTTTTGCTACTTCTCCACCTAGCTGCTGCACCATCAAGTGCATACCGTAGCACACACCTAGAATTGGAATTTCTAAATCCCAAATTTTGGGATCGCATTGGGGAACATCATCTTCATATATAGAATTGGGACCACCAGAAAGAATAATCCCCTTAGGGTTTAGTTGACGTATCACATCAGCAGTAGTGCAGTATGACAGGACTTCAGAATAAACCTCGACTTCACGAACTCGACGAGCAATCAGTTCGGAATATTGAGATCCAAAGTCAAGAATAACTATTATCTGACGGTTTAATTCTTCAGCGAGTGTATTTGAGATTTGTTGAAAAGAAGTTGGAGATAATTGTTCAGTCTTCACAAGTATTAGTAATGCCCTAAGTTACAAAATGAATATGTAAACTAATAGACTTATGGAAAATTTGCAACCCGCTCTACATTGGGCTTTGCTAGTTGTTAAAATAAAGCCAGAGCTAACGAAATAATTAAGAGGTGAGATAGTAGCTGATAGCAACCATCTATAAAAATTTTTAAGCTAATTCATAATTAACCTTTAATAAGCACAAAACACTAAGCTCTTAAGTCTTGTGCTTTGCCTATTAGGAAATCATGATAGTCTTAAGTGCTGTAATTAATTTAAGTATGCAATATCTTCAGAATCAGTGTCTTGCAAATTTCTCTAATTTTGAGCAGAATTCTACTAACTTTTGAGGAATGTTTTGGGACTGCTTCCAACGAGACGTTTAAAGTGCTGGCTGAAATGACTCTGATGGGAAAAACCGAGGTGATAGGAGATATCTGCAATACTCAGTTCACCTTCACGCAGCAACTGCTTGGCGCGAGCTATGCGGTACCGAAGCACGTATTGATGAGGCGCGAGTCCGGTTGATTGTTTGAATAAGGCTGAGAAATAATTTGGGCTCATCTGAGCGATCGCAGCTAACTGAGCCACGGTTAAATCTTGACCGAGATTATGATGAATGTACTCGACCACTTCTCGCAGTTTACTTTTCGGTAAACCACTATCAGAAATTGACAGAATACGTTTTTGGGCAGAATAATGCTGCAATAAATGTGCGGTTAATGCAATCGCTAAGGAATCTACATACAAACGACTGCCTATTCCATTGGATTCTAGTTCGGCTTTGAGGGCTAACCCAATACTGTGAATCAATGGATCGGGATGACTCAGAGTCGGTAACAGTTCAACTTCATCGATATCGGTTGATTTACCAATGTGCTGTGCAAACAGATCCGACTCAAAAATCAGTACAATAAAACTGTGTTCTGTACCCCAATATGCCCCATTTTGTGTATTTGCAGGAATAATAGTAATTGTCCCTGGGATTACTTGGCTGGATTGAGATAGTTCTCCTACCCATTCAATTTTCGGTGTTGGTAGGGGATAGTGATGAACAATGATACGATGCTGCTTAGAATAGTGTTTGGATATTTCCTGTGGTGGCTGGTGGTGATATTGAAGGTAAAGGCCATTCCAATTGGCTGTATAACTAGAGAGCACAGCTTTATGTGGGTAAAGCATCTGAGTATTTTCTTCCCTAGCAAAATCAATTACCAACGGCTTTTTAGCCTCCATATTACGCAATCCTCACTAGGCGGTAACTCCGTACTTCAGTGTAATCAAAACTAGCTTTACCAGACTATCCTCCTCAAGAGGGAGCTTTATACCATCCGTGATAGGTTAATATAGAGCGATCTTTGTCAATCAAGTTAAAATAGCCGTAATCAACCACAGGGCGATCGCAGAGGAAAACACAATATTTCTATTTGGGTGAAGATTAAAGTTCTAGAAGAATTGACCCGGCGTCAAAATTTATCTTGTCTATAGCTCTTTTTGGAGAGCGATTTTTTTCTAGAACTGCAACTTGTTCTATTCATCGAGATGACTGCATAGTATAAATTTTCTGTAAATGCGTAAGTCCTACATAAAATGAATCAGCCGCCAAATGAAGTGCCAACTTTGGAACAATGTATACGTTGGATAGCCAGTTTAGGGGGATTTTTAGGACGAAAAGGAGATGGAGATCCTGGAGTAAAGACTTTATGGCGCGGACTGCAACGATTACATGATATTGCAGAAACTTGGCAGTTATTAAAGCAATTAAACTGTTAAATAGATGAAGTTCAGTTAATTGAGTTCAAAATATAACAAAAGATGTGACTAAAGGACAAAGAGGAATGCACTTAAAAAGGTTTACAAATAACGTTACAAATCTCTATTTATTAAACTAATAAAAAACTAATTTTTTCACTCAAAAATGATAATATTTAGTCAATCAAATTGTGAGAAAAAATTTACTAGTTACTGAAACTCTAACAAGTTATTATGTATAAAATTAATTATAAATAAAAAACTATTGCATTTGCTTGACATAATCTCAATTAAACTCATCGAATTTAATAGCTGACTATTATCTATAACCAGTTATAAATCTGTAACAGGTTCAAAAGCTTTAACTGATGTCTGTCTTCTATCCCTTTTTTGTCACTTTCCGGGTATTGTGAATAAAAGAATTACAAGAAAAAACTCTGGAAGGTAAGCACAGCAATGGATGTAGAATTACAAATCCTAAAGCATTTGGCGAGAGACGCTCACCCAACAGTTGCGATCGTAGATGAATATTGTGCAGAGTATAAAGACCTATTTAAAGAAGTAAGGAATTATGAGTGCTTCAAATATTTACACATGGGGATAATATCAACGATAAAACGAAAATCGTTACCGGAGATAGCAAAGGTAGTGAGCAAAAATTCGGCACAGTCATTACACCATTTTTTAGCTTTCTTCAGATTGGTCAGCAAATAAGTTAAAACAGAGAAGATTAAATAAGTTAAATAAACAATTAGATGGTCGAGCGAATAGAACCATGAATTTGGATGGAAGAATACTTTAAATAATCTGCGTCTCATTATCCAACCACTTTTACTATTTTGGTTAATTTATCCCTGGTTAAGTATTTTCCCTAATTCACATTTATTACTGGGATTCAATCATTTAATTGCCGCAATGAATCAATTTAAACCCTGTTATACTTCTGGATGATTTAGCTTCTTTACTAATTGCTTATTCCGGAAAGTGACAAAACAGGGTTAGTCTAAACTCCAGTCATGGGGGAAACCCCCAAGACCGCGCTGCCTTGTCTTTCCGTGTTAGCGTACTCCTACGGAGAAGCAAGCTACGCGTAGCGTCTCGTAGAGAAGCGGGGCGTAGACCGATAAAAAGTTATTTATGCAAGAGGTCTATTATTTTGTAGCTGAAAACCGTCTTTTGCCCATATTATTGATTGCTTCACGTCTTTGCCACTCCTTCATCCTGTGCATAAATCTAAAAACCCAACGTTTAGTTTTAATAGCAACTCTATTTATCAGTATTGAAGGAGACAAAACATGAAAGCTACGTTACGTCACATTTTAAAGCTCAAGAAAAAGTATAGCCGCCTCCCATTTTTTGATTTTTTACGAGATGAGACTTTATCAGCTCGTCAGCGCTTAGAATTTTACCCTTGCATGGCTCCTTTTATTATGAGCTTTGGGGATTTAAATCGCTATGTTATGCGTCTAGAACCAACCTTAGATGTATATCAGGCTATGGTGAATGAACACTGTTATGAAGACGATCATCACTGGCCGTGGTATTTGGAAGACTTCAGTAAATTGGGCTTCGATCGCCAAAAAATTTCACCTACTGAGTATTTACAATTTTTCTACAGCGATCGCACCGCAGTCAACCGTCTGTTGTCACACAAGCTGGCTCATTTAATTTATGGCTCATCTAGTATCGTGCGTTTAGCCATTATCGAAGCCATTGAAGAAACAGGCAACGTATTGTTTGAACTAATTGGAAAATTGGCACAAACAATTGAAGAAGAAACGGGTATGGAATTGCGCTACTGTGGAGAATTCCATTTTAGTAAAGAATCTGGTCATACTATGACAAATGAACATGCCATGATGGCAGAGATAGAAATGGATGAGCAAACACGTGTCGAGGCTATTGAAAAAGTTAATTTGGTGTTTGCTTGGTTTACAGAATGGACGGAAGAATTGTTAGCATACGCCAAGGAAAATTTGAGTTATCCCTATGAGCAACTCATACTTGATGCCAAAAACGAGATTGAAATTTGTTTTGTTTGATGTTTTGAGATTTTATAGGAAAGTAGATATTTAAGAGTATATTTATAGGACTTACGCATTGACAGAAAATACCAAATATAGGCGATTGAAAAACCACATCTGTCGTAGGGGCACAGCAGTGTTCCCTACACCCAGGGTCTATTTAGCATCAAAAAATGATTAATAAAAGCCTGAAACGACCTATGCATAGAAACGCACACATGATTAATTTATACAGTGCGTAAGTCCTAATTTATTAGGAGGAAAGTAATTAATTGGGCAACAGTATCCAAAAATATTAACCATATAAATTCAAGAAATCAATACTTCAGCTATTACACTGTTACTCATGCTGTTGACCACTTATGGTTAACGCTTACGTAATTCAAGGTGGGCTTTTGAGCGGCATGAAGAAACTTGGATACGATTTGCGATCGCTGTTTTTTGTGCAAAGTCTTATTATTCTATAAGCTAGATAAACTATGTAATAATTTTTGATGTTACCAGGGGAAACTCCTGGTTTTTTTGTATTTGAACCGCAGAGGCGCAGAGAGCGCAGAGGCTAAGAAATGACAGAAGTAACTCTTCCAGCTTTAATTGAGCAAATGTTGAAGCCTGGGTTTTATCCCCATGAGGTAACAGAATCTATTCAACTGATTCAAACTCACGTTTCTTATGTACTGCTGACTGGGGATTACGCTTATAAGTTGAAAAAGCCGGTTAATTTTGGGTTTTTGGACTTTTCGACTTTAGAGAAGCGGCAGCATTTTTGTCAGGAAGAGTTACGGTTAAATCAACGGGGAGCAGGTGAGTTATATTTAGAAGTCTTGCCGATAACTCTGGTAGGGGAGCAATACCAACTAGGGGGCACAGGTGAAGCAGCAGAATATGTCCTGAAAATGCGCCAATTTCCCCAAGAGGCGCTATTAAGCACCCTGTTTGAACAAGGTAAGTTAAATGAAACACACTTAGATGAGTTGGGACGGGTAGTGGCTCAATACCATGCTAAAGCCGAGACAAATGATTATATTCGCGGTTTTGGTGAAGTGCCAAATGTCCGGGCTGCCTTTGATGAAAATTATCAGCAAACTGAAAAATATATCGGTAGGCCGCAGACTCAGGCGCAGTTTACAGAAACAAAGGAATATACAGATCGGTTTTTTGCCGAACGCCCAGAATTATTTGCTAGCAGAATCCACAATGACTATATTCGTGAATGTCACGGGGATTTACACCTGAGAAATATTGCTCTGTGGCACGATAAAATCTTACTGTTTGATTGCATTGAGTTTAATGAGCCATTTCGCTTTGTGGATGTGATGTATGATGTGGCATTCACGGTGATGGATTTGGAAGCGCGAGGACGCAAAGACTTGGGTAATGCATTTTTGAATGCTTACATTGAGCAAACTGGAGACTGGGAAGGTTTACAGGTGTTGCCGTTGTATTTGAGCCGTCAAGCTTATGTCCGAGCTAAGGTGACTTCATTTTTGCTAGACGATCCCAGTGTACCCGCCACGGTGAAGGAAGAAGCGACAAAAACCGCTGCTGAGTATTACAAACAGGCTTGGGATTATACTAAACCAAAACAGGGGCAACTAATTTTGATGTCAGGGTTGTCTGGTTCTGGTAAAAGTACAACAGCAAAACTTTTAGCCCGCGAACTAGGAGCAATTCACCTTCGTTCTGATGCAGTGCGGAAGCATTTAGGGGGAATTCCGCTTTGGGAGAGAGGCGGTGATGATTTGTATAGACCAGAAATGACAGAGAAAACTTACACCCGCTTGTTGTCATTGGGAATTATACTGGCTAATCAAGGTTTTGATGTCATTTTAGATGCTAAGTATGATAAACAACAGCTACGACAAGAAGCGATCGCCCAAGCTACAAAACACCAACTTCCTCTCCAGATTATCCAATGCACAGCACCGCTGGAAGTGTTACAAGAGCGCTTGAATAACCGCACTGGTGATATTGCTGATGCCACTGCCGATTTGTTAGACTCACAACTCAAGCAAGCTGAACCCTTCACTGAAGAAGAAAAAACATACGTAAAGATTTTAGATACAACTCAGCCACAACAGGCACAATTAAAAGCAGTAATTCCCCAATAGCTTTTTTTACTTTATGGCAGACAAAAAGAACGACTTTTTTACTATTTCTCCCAGTTTCTTTTCTCAACTATTATTTGGGGCATTTCTAGCATTTATATTAATCATGACCGGCTCGGCTGTACCCCTGAGCATCTTCTTAGGAATTTTGGGGGGTTTCATCTTAAGCTGGATTACAAATGCAACCAATAATAGTCCTCAGGCCTCAACTGTAGCCTCCTCTGATGGCGTTGATACAGGACTGAAATATTGGTTATTTTTCATGCTTGGCTTTGTAGCTGTGGGGTATCCTGCACCCATGAGTATCTTCCTGGGTGCAATAGCCGCTTTGGGTGGAGGTTGGATTACCGCTTGGTGGGGAAGTAAAGAAGAAGCTAAAACTCAATTGCAAGTTGAAGAATCACCAGAAACTGCAATTGAAGAATCCAACGAAAGGATCAACAAACGCCAAAGAAGAAGACCCACCCGCCGTTCCCGTCGTACTAGTGGAAGTGTTAATTTCAGGTTTTGGCAAAGATAGGGATTGGGGACTGGGGACTGGTGATTGGGTACTAGGGACTGGGGGCAAGGAAGACAAGGTAGATAAGGAAAATAACTCTCAATGCCCAATGCCCAATCCCCAATGCCCAATGTCCAATCCCCAGTCCCCAATCACTAGTCCCCAGTCCCTAATACCCAATATGTTTTTATATCTTTCTAAATTACTGCCGCTATTTTTTTATCCACTAGGGCTGGCTTGTGTAAGTTTGATAGTAGCATTAGTCACATTGTGGAAACGACCGCGCATCGCAGCGATCGCAATTACTCTGGCACTAACTTTACTGCTATTTTGCAGCAATGCTTGGATTGCTAAATCGCTAGTGCGATCGCTAGAATGGCAAAATATTCCAAGCGCCCAAATACCGAATGCAGAAGCCATTGTGGTTTTGGGTGGCGCTACCAAATCAGCTTTTCCTCCCAGACCTACCGTTGATTTGAGTGAATCAGGCGATCGCGTCATTTACGCCGCCCAACTTTATCGGCAAAAAAAAGCACCCTTAATTATCCTCAGCGGTGGGCGCATCGATTGGCGTGGTAGCGGTTCGCCAGAATCGGCAGATATGGCAACAATCCTCACATCTATTGGTATTCCCTCTCAGGCAATTATCCAGGAACCATTATCTTTAAATACTTATGAAAATGCTGTAAATGTCCGAAAAATTCTGGAAGGGCGTGGCATAAAACAAGTATTATTGGTAACTTCAGCAATGCATATGCCGCGATCGCTCAAGATTTTTCAACGTCAAGGAATTAACGTTATTCCTGCACCGACTGATTTTCTTGTCAGCCAGGGCGAACTGCAAGAACTCGGCAGCACTCCCAAAGCCGCTATACTGAATTTATTACCTGATACCGACAATTTGCACCAATTTACCACCGCTTTAAAAGAGTATATTGGTTCTTTTGTGTATTGGTTACGCGGTTGGCTTTAATTAAGATTATGTCTAAAAATTTACCTTATATTATTCCATCACCTCAACCCCAAATTGAGGAAGGCTTTGCAACTTACCAGACAACCCATCAGTTTTATCATGAAGTTCAGACGCGGGCAGAGTTTCGGCGTTATTGTGAATGGTATTACTCTACAGCAGAACGTAACCGCCAAGACTTACAAAAAATGCGCGGCGAACTGAATATTTTCCAGTGGTTTCGCCGCCGATGAATTAAATGACTTCTAATTCATTTTCACGTAAATGAGCTTTAAATTTTTTAGTAAACTGGACTAAAATCGGCAGATTGGCGCTTACAGGTCTACCTTGCCATTCAGTGACAATACCTATGACTTCGCCTTCTGTACCTTTGAGGTCAAAAGCCTGATTTCGATGTTCTGGATGATGATAGATTACCACCGAATTTTTAACCCGCACGCGATCGCCAACTTTCATAACCACATTTACACCTAGCATTTGCTTTTCCACAAGTATCTGCTACAAAATATATGATTAAACCGCCTAAAATTTGATTTAATCAGCTATTTCTTGACGCTTCACAGGGGTGCGACGGCGCATTTAACCCTCCGCGTCCAGGCACGTTTTAGCCATCCGTGCATACTTTTCTAAGTTTTTTGCCGCGTTAATGTTTATCGCCCTTATCCTCCGCTTCATACCCCAAAATCAGGGAAACGAAAAAAATCCAGCGATATTCAGATGTCTTTACTACTTTGGCAACAGATATAACCCTATTATCTTCACTCTAGGATGTTCCTTAGGTCAACTCTCTCACCAATTTTCACTAGTACGTGGGCATGAGGGAGGCAGTGAGGGATAAATATGTTTGTAGTAAGGACTTTAGTCCTATAATGTTTAAGCACGCTTTGTGCTTACTACGAACCTCTCAAAACTTTTGGGACAGACCATTAGTCCCTAAAAACCGTTGTAAAAAATCCCCAAAACTCCAATGATAAACACCGTAACGAATTTCTCCATCAACTTCCTCCAGCCTTAAAAACTCGCGCCAATCTTCCAAAACCTCTTCAACATCATATTCATCAACATCAATTCTGCTAGCAATCGCTTCTGGTGATAATGAAACTTCCGCTAACACCTTTAGCACGGATAACTTCAATTCCCTCTCAAGGCTTGGCAAATTTGCAGGAATCATTTTGTCTAAATGCTGTCGATAATAAGCCTCTAAACCACGGGGGAGTCCATCAAACTCCGACGCTCGATGACTCGCTAACGCTTCGCTGTGAGAGATAGCAGGTAAAATCTGGCTGAGGTACATGAAATTGTTTTCGCTGTAGGCTATTAGCTGTGCTACGAGTTCTTCGTCATTATTGACATAGCACCGAATATATGATTCGATATCCTCGCGGTTTTGTTCTGGGTACGCTGCCAAGTCGAGAACTTGGGAAGGTGCTTCTATTAATAAACCGGATTTTGTTTTCAGGAAGGGGCGACGGGTGAGGAGAAAATACACTCCTTGGGGTAGATATCTGGGAAGATAAAAGATATTTGAGCCTATGCTTTGGTGGCTGGTGTCAATAGCGTCTAAGGCATCAATGGCAATAATCAACTTTTGCCCTGGGTTTAGTTGGTCGCTGACTTGCTGGAGGAGAGAATATAAAGACGTATCGCCAGAAGTCCGGGCAAGTTGGGCGCAGGTGGATGTGAGAAATTCCTCAGCGCGATTTTTACCCGGTAGTTGGGCATTGTAATAGATAACGTGGGGATTTTCTTGGACGTACTTGGCGAGGATGGCACTTTTGCCGCTACCGGGTGCGCCAACTATGGTAAAGTAACCACGGTTGTGACGCTGGAGAAAGTTGGAGATGGCAGTGAAGACGAAGGTGCGATCGACAAAGTTTTGAGTTTTTTCCAGAATGACTTGTTGAAATTCTCTTGGGTAGGAAGGAGTATTGATTGGCGTTGGGGGTCGAGGTGAAGTGTTCATATTTTATTCGACATTCTCCAACTGGAAAAAATGCACTCTCCCTGAAGAGTCGCCAGCCACAATTGTCACGCCATCAAGTGCAACAGCGCAGCAATGAAATGGAGCCTCTCCTGTAAAAGTGGCAATTTCTTTGCCAGTTTCCAGATTCCAGAGTTTGAGTGTCCTGTCATCAGAAGCAGAAATCACTCGCTTGCCATCAGCGGTAAGGGCTACTGCATTTACCGAGTCGCTATGACCATTAAAAGTCCGTTCATGCTGGCCAGTTTCCAGATTCCAGAGTTTGAGTGTCCTGTCAGATGAAGAAGAAATCACTCGCTTGCCATCAGGGGTGAGGACTACTGCATATACCGTGCTGCTATGACCATTAAAAGTCCGCTCATCCTTACCAGTTTCCAGATTCCAGAGTTTGAGTGTGTTGTCATCAGAAGCAGAAATCACTCGCTTGCCTTCGGGGGTGAGGGCTACTGCTCTTACCCAGTGGCTATGACCATTAAAAGTCCGTTCATGCTGGCCAGTTTCCAGATTCCAGAGTTTGAGTGTCCTGTCAGATGAAGCAGAAATCAGCCGCTTGCCATCGGGGGTAAGGACTACTGCTCTTACCCAGTCGCTATGACCATTAAAAGTCTGCTCAACCTTCCCAGTTTTTAGATTCCAAAGTTTGAGTGTCCTGTCAGATGAAGCAGAAATCACCTGCTTGCCATCGGGGGTGAGGGCTACTACTCTTACCGTGCTGCTATGACCATTAAAAGTCCGCTCATCCTTACCAGTTTCCAGATTCCAGAGTTTGAGTGTGTTGTCATCAGAAGCAGAAATCAGCCACTTGCCATCAGGGGTGAGGGCTACTGCTCTTACCGTGCTGCTATGACCATTAAAAGTCCGCTCAACCTCCCCAGTTTCCAGATTCCAGAGTTTGAGTGTGTTGTCATCAGAAGTAGAAATCAGCCGCTTGCCATCGGGGGTGAGGGCTACTGCTCTTACCGTGCTGCTATGACCATTAAAAGTCCGCTCATCCTTACCAGTTTCCAGATTCCAGAGTTTGAGTGTGTTGTCATCAGAAGCAGAAATCAGCCGCTTGCCATCAGGGGTGAGGGCTACTGCTCTTACCCAGTGGTTATGACCATTAAAAGTCCGCTCATCCTTACCAGTTTTTAGATTCCAGAGTTTGAGTGTGTTGTCATCAGAAGCAGAAATCACTCGCTTGCCATCGGGGGTGAGGGCTACTGCTCTTACCCAGTGGCTATGACCATTAAAAGTCCGCTCAACCTCCCCAGTTTTTAGATTCCAGAGTTTGAGTGTCTTGTCAGATGAAGCAGAAATCAGCCGCTTGCCATCAGGGGTGAGGACTACTGCATATACCGTGCTGCTATGACCAATAAAAGTACGTTCATGCTGGCCAGTTTCCAGATTCCAGAGTTTGAGTGTCCTGTCATCAGAAGCAGAAATCACCCGCTTGCCATCGGCGGTGAAGACTACTGCTCTTACCCAGTCGCTATGACCAATAAAAGTACGTTCATGCTGGCCAGTTTCCAGATTCCAGAGTTTGAGTGTCCTGTCAGATGAAGCAGAAATCACCTGCTTGCCATCGGGGGTGAGGGCTACTGCTCTTACCGTGCTGCTATGACCATTAAAAGTCCGCTCAACCTCCCCAGTTTCCAGATTCCAGAGTTTGAGTGTCTTGTCAGATGAAGCACAAATCAGCCGCTTGCCATCGGGGGTGAGGACTACTGCATATACCGAGCCACTGTGACCTTTAAAAGTCCGCTCAACCGCCCCAGTTTTTAGATTCCAGAGTTTGAGTGTGTTGTCATCAGAAGCAGAAATCACCTGCTTGCCATCGGGGGTGAGGGCTACTGCTCTTACCCTGTTGCTATGATCTATGAGGGTGAGAAGTAAACTGCCTCCAGGGGAAGTTAAGTTAGATGTTAACGGACGCAACCAAGGTAAAACTTCCTGCTTTGCTACTTTGAGCATTGCTCGAATTTCCGGTATTGTAAAGTCCTGCATTCGCCCCCACAATTGCCCAGCCAGTTGCATTTTATCTTTTACTAAGATATGCCTTGACAGCTGCAATGCTTCTTGAATCAATTTCAGCGTTTTGATTTGCTTTGCATGATATTCTGGCTTGCTTAATAGTTCGGAGTCGTTAATTAAATCATAATCCTCAATTAATGACTGCACGCCAAAATCAGAATGGTTGATTTTAGCATTGATAAAATCAAAATCAGTCATTCTTTCATAAAATGTTTTCCAATTTCCTGTCTTGGCTTTAACATGAGGGTCAATGAGGATGGTTCGCTGGTCGCTTAAGGATAACTGGACAAATTTTTCAGCAAAACTATTCATCTTCAGTCACCGGATTTGAGATTTGCCCATAATTTATCATTAGAGTCAGAAATCAGACGTTGAACCTCTTGCCAATCAATATTATTACTTCTTTTTTCTTTTTTGAGACTAGGTCGGTTGCGAAGGAAATCTGCAAAACTTTGGTGATAGATTGAATAGTATTCTTCCCGATCTTGTTTTTGTGGTCTCAAAAATTCCAGCCACTTATTTAAGATTTCCCAAATATCATTTTCATCTCTACTAGTGATGCGGGCAATGGATTTACAAGAAATTGGTTTTCCTACCTCAACCAGTACACAAAGAATAATTGTATTTGTCCGTTTCTGGGGAGTTTCCATTCCCATCCGCTGCCAATGCTGTTGATAATAATCTTGAAGTCCATCAGGTAAAGCTTCTAAACTTAAGTCTTGATAATCTTCTGTAGTAATACTTGGTAAGACATAGTAGAGGTACATAAAATTGTTTTCACTTTTTTGTGCTACCTGTTCAATAAAATATAGTGGTAAAATCTTGCGTTCTTGAATCCATGTCTTCAGACGACCATGTTCTGGCTCATCATTGATGAATGAGCTAATATAATCTTTGACATCTTTATGATTATATTTTTCATACTGCTTATCTGTTAAATTTAACTCTTGCTGGGTAACTCCTTCAGTGAACAAGCGCTTTTCATTTTGTGCATAGCGCCGCCTAGTTAGTAGAAAATATATTCTGTCTGGCAAATGTTGGGGTAAATATAAAAGATTTCTTGACCCTGATTGCTCGACTTCATCAAGAGCATCAACTACAATTATCAAACGATCGCCAGCTACCAGCTTTTCACTAACTTTCGTCAGCAAAGTAGGTAAATTATCATTTTCTGCATTTTGTAACTGATAGCGATTAATCAATTGTTGACGAATACTTTGCAAAAATTGTTCTGGTGTGTTGCGACCTTCTGCGCGAATATTGAAGTAGCAAATAGCTTTGTATTTAAATACAGATTGGGCTGCGATCGCACTTTTCCCCATCCCCGCATCCCCAATCACAGTAAAATAACCTTTAGGATGCTTTTCAAGGAAATTCTCAAACTCATTAAATACAAACACCCGCCCGCAAAATGCCTTAGTTTTTTCTTCAATTAACGCTTTAAACTCATCTGGATAAAGTGACTCTTGTAGAGGTTCTGTAGGTTTTTGGAAGCGTTTTTGAAGTTCATAATTACTTATATGTTGCCCTGGATTGAGAGAGCGTCTTGCTACATTTACAAAAACTTGATGGAATTTTTCAACCTGCAAAACATCTATTCTGTCTTTTTGTGCTTCATCTCTTAATGGATTCCATTCTTGGTAATTGTAATCTAATATCTGTGCTGATGAAAAAGTTTGATAAAAAAGCTTTTTTACTTTTTGATTATTAAAAAACTTGAGGTTAAGCCCAAGCTGAGTTTCATCAAAATCATCCTTTACTTCAAAACCATACTCGACTAAAGCGTGAGCATAAACATCGTCAAATTTTTCTGGAGGCTGTGCTGAATTAATTCCTAACTTTTCTTTAATTTCAATTACAGTTTTGTTACGCTGAACAGTATTTATGATTGGAGAAACAGCAGCAGAAGCAATAGCTTTAATTACAGATTCAATATTATTCATTTTTACAGTGATGAGAGCAGGCTGTAATACCCTTACCTTATCGCATATTGACGTACTACATGATTTGACAACTTCCAAGAGCGATCGCTTTTGCCATTGTCATATAAAGTGAGGTAGAGATCCTCGTAGGGGCACAACAATGTTCATTCGTGTCAACTTAAGTTCAAAGCTATATCGGACAGGCGTTTTGCATATCCCTCACGCCCTCATCCCCTAACCCCTTCTCCCGCAGGAGAAGGGGAATTAATCTCTGGCTCCCCTCTCCCTTTGGGAGAGGGGCTGGGGGTGAGGGCAAAACCTTGTCACAAAGCGGGTTTCAGGTTAAGTTGACACCAATGAACAATGTTGTGCCCTGCCTATGTATTTCATTTACTGAAAAACGCTGCATGTCTGGTATGGTCGCCATAAATAAATACAGCATTAGATAAGCTAGCGATCGCCCTTTCCAAAATCATGTAAACTCATCTGTAGTGCGATCGCTTCACAGTGTTTACTTCACCAGTTAAACTTTTACTACACCGCTTTCGAGTGAAGCGAAGCCACTATTGTTTCAAGGATAGCCACTATTGTCTCAAGGATAGCCACTATTGTCTCAAGGATAGCCACTATTGTTTCAAGGATAGCCACTATTGTTTCAAGGATAGTCACTATTGGCTTAAGGATAAGCCACTATTGTCTTGAGGATAGTCGCTATTGTCTCAAGGATAGCCACTATTGTCTCAAGGAAAGCGGCTATTGACTTGAGGAAAGTGTCAATTTAAGCTTTGGCGAATAGAATTCGCGGCTACACAAACGTAGGCGAAGCCTTCCCGTTGGCGCAGCCTCTCGTAGAGAAGGGTAGTCCGTACTTCGAGTGAGCTTCAGTGACCACCTACGCGGACTAACGAAAAATTAAGGTTTTGAACCCAGGATCGGTAGCTTTTGTTTGTGTAGACGCGGTTTCTAACTGCCTGTTTTGCGTTAAGTTGACTGTCAGCCAACGCCCAATGCCCTATTTCCCACCCCGACACACTTGCTGTAGTCTTGCAGGAAATTGCCGACACACTTGCTCAAACCCTTGAGGGTTAATTTGCCACCAAGCAAATATTCCCAGGCTTGTACCTCCCACAAGCAACGCCAACGCTCCCCCCAGCATTAGCAAATGTTTACGCAAAGGAGGCTTTTCGATTAAAGTTGGTGGAATTTCTGGGGTTTCAGGAGTTGTGACTGGCTCCTCTGGAGTATCCAAATCTAAATCTAAGTCTAGTGATTCTTCGGAACTTTCTATAAAAGAAGTTGCTTCTTCTAGTTCTGGTAATTCTTCTTGTTCTACTAGTTGTTCTATTTCTGGTTCTAGAACTTCAACTGGCGGCGTGGGAGTAACGGGTGGTACATATTCTGGGGAAACACGGCAATAAGTCAGAACAACCGAGATATTATCACGCCCATTTTTTTCATTTGCCAGGTTAATCCAATTGCCCACAGCATCTTCAAGTGTCACTTCACCTGCAAACACGGGTTTTGTATAGTCGCGCCAATATTGTTCAACCCAATTGCGATCGCTTAAACCATCAGAACACAGCAACAATATACCATCTTCTTCCAGAATGAAACGCTCAACCGTTAAACGCAAAGATTCTGAATCTCTTGTTCCCAAAGCTTGAGTTAAGGCGGTAGCATCTGGTCTTAAAAGTGCCTGACGATACAAGCTTTTTGCAAAACGTACTTCCCGTGCGGCTACATCATCATCTATTGTTAATAGCTGACAATAATTTGGAGTAATCCAATAGGCACGGCTATCACCAAGATGAACTAAGTATAGTTCATGACTGTTGTTTGATTGCTGCCCAGAAATAGTTTCAATTCGTTGTGGAACTTGCACAGCCATGACAATGGTTGTGGCCATACGTTCTCTGCCTTGGCGATTTTGCTCGTCATTGCGGGCAGAAATCACATTATTTGCTACTCGCAAGCTTGCTTCTAGTTGTTCTTGCAACAACTGTGGCGATACAAGTTGATTTTGGGCTGCTACCTCCGCTAACAAAACGCGAATTTGCAACTTGACAGACTCCACTGCCAAGCGGCTAGCAACCTCACCACCTTCATGTCCGCCAATACCATCGCAAACAATGGACAACTGAGGTAGTAAGCGATCGTCAAAGTCACTCAAAGCATTAGGATAACAAGTATCTTCATTTTGCGGCATTACTTGGCCAGTATCTGTAGAGCCTGCCACCTTGAGACTTAACGGCAACTCTGCCGCAGATGCTAATAATAAATGATTGAGTTGAGTAGCGATCGCATCTAACTCCACCTGAGTTTCACACATCTGTTGGACTATATTTTGCAACCGTTTGGCTACAGATGTTTTTGCAGACGCTACCCAAGGCTGCCAACATAGTCCTAAATGTCGCAAACTCAGTTTCTCGGCTGTTGGTGTTTGATAAAATTGCAACAGTCGCACACACCAACCTTGGACTCTCAAATTATCTCGCACCAATAAACTGCGGCTAAGTCCCCATTCTGATAAAGGTGTCCAAAGTTGAAGAATTTGCCACAGCCAATAAACTTGTCTTACCGCCGTTGCTTGCTCCCACGCTTCAGAAATACTGGGGTAAATATGTCCCCTTTCATCTATTGGAACATTTTCCAATAAAAGGATATCACCTGCACTTCCCTCAACGCCACGAGCAAACCCATAAACTTGGGGTAAATGTAACCGTTCTTGAGATAACCGTAAATAGGGAATTATTGCTTTCGGCAATTCCTCAGGTACATCTGGCGGCAGTCCTGGTTGACTATCGAGCCAAACTTGGTAGCTAATTACCTCATATCTATTTGCTACCTTTGTACCTGGCGGTATTGTGGCAGACACCGAGCCAACAGCCCACAGATAGCGGTGAACTAGGGGAGTTTGGCAGCTGGCACAGACAGTATTTTCCTGAGAATTAATGGGTTCATGGCAAGTTGGATTTATACAATAAATTATCGGTTGAATAGAAATCATAAGGGTATAAATTCAAGAAAAAAATTAACTCATGAATTTCGATTAAATTTAGCTGCCAACAACTTGAAGGCTAGAATAGACTGGACTTGTGTACACCTGGCTACACCTTGTTACTGAAATTAATCAAATGTTCAGGAGGCAAGAGGCAAGAGGCAAGAGGCAGGAGGCAGGAGGCAGGAGGCAGGAGGCAGGAGGCAGGAGGCAGGAGGAATCCACCTTTAAAAAAGTGGGATTCAAATAAGGACGTTCTCTTACAAAGTGTCACTGGCTCGACTTTGCGTTTTATACTTTGCTGCAAGCAGTGTCAGTATAATTATTGGTTTTTACTCAGCCAGACCCAGAGCTAAAGTTTTAATTAATACTCATAACCTCTTGCCCCCTGCTTTTTAACTCCTGCCTTTTTGGTAAAAAAACCAAATTTTGTTTTCTGTTAATAGCCTACGTCTGGGTGTATCTAATCGTATAAATGCATTTACGTCAATGTAGAGTCTTTAGGATAGCGCTATGCCAAGTTTTACTTTAATTTGGCTTCTTGCAGGAGCAGTTCTATGTTTAACCGAACTGTTCTTACCATCAGCGTTCGTTGCCTTCATGATGGGAATTAGCGCTTTTATCGTAGCGCTGCTGTCTGGAGTCGGTTTAACAAGTGTATGGTTGCAAATTGTAGTTTGGCTGTTGCTTTCCACAACACTAATTGTGCTTTCCCGCCGCTTTTTGCAACCGCGACGGCGTAAGTCAAAAATTCAAGATGCAGTCACAGCTGAAACCTTAACAGAAATTCCACCTGGGAAAACAGGGCGAGTCCTGTACGAGGGAAATTCTTGGCAAGCGCGATGTGACGATGACAAATTCAGCATAGCGCCCCATCAAAGAGTTTATGTAGTCAGAAGAGAAGGCACTACTTTAATTGTGATACCAGAAAATTTGTTGCATTCTTAGTCATTAGTCATTGGTCATTAGTCATTGGGCATAGGAAGAGGATGGGGAATTCTTCGCAGAAGGTAGGATCTTCTCCCCTGCCCCCCGCTTTCTGCCCCTCTGCTCTCCCCCAGTCTCCACCTCCCCGATATTTCCCCTTTTTAGTGATAGATATTTAATCAAAAAAATCAGGAGATTCAAAATGGAACAATTATTTTTACTCGTCTTTTTAGCCCTTGGTGGTTCTGCTGTAGCGGGATCTGTGAAAGTTGTCAATCAAGGTAATGAAGCTTTGGTGGAAAGATTGGGTAGTTATAACAAAAAGCTAGAACCAGGCTTGAATTTTGTCATTCCTTTTCTAGATAAAATTGTTTATAAAGAAACCATCCGCGAAAAAGTCTTAGATATTCCCCCACAAAAATGCATCACCCGCGACAACGTGAGCATTGAAGTAGATGCGGTGGTTTATTGGCGCATCGTGGATATGGAAAAAGCCTGGTATAAGGTGGAAAATCTTCAGTCGGCGATGGTGAATTTGGTGCTTACCCAAATTCGTTCGGAAATGGGACAACTAGAGTTAGATCAAACTTTTACAGCCCGTACCCAAATCAATGAACTCTTGTTAAGGGATTTAGACATTGCTACCGATCCTTGGGGCGTGAAGGTGACACGGGTAGAACTGCGCGATATTATTCCTTCGCAAGCAGTCCAAGAATCAATGGAATTACAAATGTCAGCAGAACGACGCCGACGGGCAGCAATTCTCAATTCTGAGGGGGAACGGGAAGCTGCCATTAATAGCGCTAGAGGTAAAGCTGAGGCACAAATCCTAGATGCCGAAGCTCGTCAAAAAGCGACAATTCTGCAAGCCGAAGCGCAACAAAAAACCATTGTCTTGCAAGCGCAAGCGGAACGTCAGCAACAAGTTCTCAAAGCCCAAGCAACCGCAGAAGCAATGCAAATTATTACTAATACTCTCAGATCTGAAGAAAACGCACAACAAGCATTGCAGTTCTTACTCGCCCAAAATTATCTAGAAATGGGTACAAAAATTGGCAGCAGCGACAGCAGCAAGGTAATGTTTATGGACCCGCGCACTATTCCTGCCACTCTAGAAGGAATGCGTTCCATCGTTGCCGACGCTACTAATGGAAACTCTAACCCCTTATTTAGTGGGGAAATATCGACAGGCAATAATCGGCCTGGGTGAGGAGTGGGGAATGGGGAATGGGGACTGGGGACTGGGGACTGGAAACTGGGAACTAGGGACAATGAAGAATAACTTTAAGCCTCAACATGCCCCATGCCCCATGCCCCATGTCCAATGCCCCATGCCTCTTACAAACTTTGACATTGGCTACACAAGCCAAAAAACTCTAGGGTGTGATAAAAAATTTTAAATTTATGGTTGGCTTCTAACTGGTCTTCTAGGTTATGGACTGGGCATTGATTAATTTGAATTGATGTACCGCATTGCAAGCAAGTAAGGTGGTGTTTGTCTTGCTGCGTTAGGCTGTAAAGGGCTTCACCGTTAGCCAAATTCCGCATTTGTACCATGCCTTCTAGTTTTAAGGCTTCTAGGGAACGGTAAACCGTCGCTAAACCCATACCTTGGTTGCTGTTGCGTAGTTCTACATAAATATCCTGGGCAGAAATGCCTTTTTTGATGGTTTTTAGCAGGTTCAAAATACGCTCTTGACTGCGGGTGCGTATGACTGTCATAGACAATTATTTAAATATGCCACTGGAATTTGAAGCTGTTGGAATGACTAATTAATAAATTAACTCTAACTGCTTCGTAATCTTATTTTCACTCAGTTGGAACAGAAAGTTATAGTATAGCGATCGCAGCATTCAGCAAAAAGCCGTGCAAAGGAAGTATTTAGCCAAAATTCACGTGACACTTCGTCCTTCAGTCTTAGACCCTGCTGGTGTGGCTGTACAATCCGGTCTTCAACAGCTGGGATACGCTAACGTTGAGCAACTAAGGATTGGTAAGTACATTGAACTAATCATCGTCTCACCTGATGAGAAAAAAGCGCGTCAAGACCTCAATAACATTTGTGACCAAATGCTAGCAAATCCGGTAATTGAAAATTATCGCTTTGATTTGATTGAAGTCGAATCACAGACAGGGGTGTTTTAGGGACTGGGGGGACGCGGGGACGCAAAGACGCAAAGACACGGGGACGCAAAGACGTGGAGAAAAACAAATGCCCAATGACTAATGACTAATGACCAATGACCAATGACCAATGACCAATGACCAATGACTAATAACTAATGACTAAATTCGGTGTTGTTGTTTTTCCGGGTTCTAATTGCGATCGCGATGTCGCTTATGTCACCAGAGATTTGTTGGGGCAACCAACTCGCATGGTTTGGCATCAAGACACAGACATTGCCGATTTGGATGTGATTGTTATACCAGGTGGCTTTAGTTACGGGGATTATCTCCGGTGTGGCGCCATCGCCCGGTTTTCACCTGTGATGCAGCAGGTTATCGAACATGCCCAAAAGGGTAAGTTTGTCCTCGGTATTTGTAATGGCTTTCAGGTATTAACTGAAGCTGGTTTGTTGCCGGGGGTGTTAACCAGAAATCGAGATTTACATTTTATCTGCGATCGCATTTCGATAAAAGTTGAGCGTACCAATCTCCCTTGGACGCAAACCTATAACGATGGTGAAGTTATCACTTTGCCCATTGCCCACGGCGAAGGACGATTCTACGCTGACGCAGCCACTCTGGCTGAAATTGAAGATAACGGACAAGTCTTGTTCCGCTATGCAGGAGAGAATCCCAATGGTTCATTGAACAATATTGCGGGGATTTGCGATCGCCGTGGCAATGTTTTGGGTATGATGCCGCACCCAGAAAGAGCGTCTGATGCGACATTGGGCAATAGCGATGGCTTACGGTTATTTCAAGGATTGTTAGAGAAGGTGGCAGCGTTGGTTTAGATTAGAGATTTTCAGTCTGCCAAGATGGACTTTCGTGAAAGTGCGGCAACTTCAGTCCCTAGATGCTGGAGTTGCTATTTTATTTTTTGTTGTAGATGTCGTCACAGATATGCCTCCTGCCTCCTGCCTCCTGCCTCCTACCTCCTGCCTCCTGCCTCCTACCTCCTGCCTCCTGCCTTCTGCCTCCTGCCTCCTGCCTCCTGCCTCCTGCCTCCTGCCTCCTACCTCCTGCCTCCTACCTCCTACCTCCTGCCTCCTGCCTCCTGCCTCCTGCCTCCTGCTATATAAATAACCTCTAAGTTCCCAACATCTGCAAGTTATGTAATGTGGCGTAAAGTCCACCTTGTTGTAGTAATTGTTCGTGACTTCCTTGTTCGATTAATTCGCCACGCTTCAAAACAAAAATCCGGTCTACATTGCGAATTGTAGATAAACGGTGAGCAATAATAATCGCGGTGCGTCTGAACAAAAGCTGGTCTAATGCTTCTTGAATTAAAGCTTCTGTGCCAACATCTAAACTAGCAGTTGCTTCATCTAATACTAAAATTTGCGGATCGCGAATGGCAGCACGAGCAAAGGCTAAAAGTTGCTTTTGTCCGCTAGAAATATTTGTGCCTCTTTCTCGAAGTTGAGTATCGTAGCTTTGGGGTAACTCTTCTATAAACTGGGAAATATTGGTTTTTTCAGCTGCTTGCTGAATCTGTTCAATTGTATAACCATCTCCTAAAGAAATGTTGCTTTTAACATCACCAGCAAAGACAAAACCGTCTTGTAAAATTACTGCCATGTAACGTCGCAGTTCTGCTTGTGGCACTTCTTTTATATCTATGCCATCTATAAGAATGCGTCCTTGGGTGGGTTCGTAAAGGCGACATAAAAGCCGAATAATCGAAGTTTTACCCGCACCTGTGGGGCCGACTAATGCGACTTTTTCACCAGGATGAATGGTGAAATCTAAATCTTTAATTACATAATCATCGTTTTTATAAGCAAACCAAACGTGTTCAAAACGAATTTCTCCGAGTTCAGGCGGTGATTCGATATCTGGAGATTCTAAATTTGCAACTATCTCGTCGATGTAGCCGAATTTAGCATCAAGAATTGAGTAGCGTACATTAGTTCGATCGCGGATTTCTATCGGTTCATCTAATATATCGCTGACGCGTTCAATGGCTGTGAAACCAGCTTGAATTACGGTAAATTTTTCGGCAAAGTTCCTTAATGGGTCGAATAATCGCTGGGCATATAAAATAAATGCTGATAAAGTACCAAAAGTCAAGTCTTTATCTAAAAGCATCAAACCACCCAACCATAAAACACCTGCGATCGCCACCAGTCCAATCCATTCCAAGGTGGCAGAAACAGCTGCATCATAAAAGATATTTTTATCTACTTGTTGAGTGTAGCGGTTGTTGGTGGCACGAAATAATTCAGCATTAAATTTTTCTCTGCGGAACAACTGCACTACGTTAATACCAACTACATTTTCTTGTAGCTGAGAATTTAGTATAGAAAGTTCTTCCCGTCCTTTGTAATTGGCTTTGCGATACTGTTTTTGTAAGTAAATTGTCACCCACGTAATTGGTAACAGCATCAATAGTAACAAGCAAGCAAGTTGCCATTGAAGAGAAAGCATTAAAGCTATAATCACCAGCATGGAGAACAAATCGGACACAATGCCGATCGCCCCAGTAGAAAACACATCGCCTAAAACTTCTACATCACTGGTGATTCTGGTAATTAATTTACCTACGGGTGTCCTGTCAAAAAACCGTACCGCCAGAGATGTTACATGGTGGAATAAGTCTTGGCGAATTGCTGTGGTGATTTGTTGCCCTAACTTCTGTACGAGATAACCCTGATAGCCTGTCAACACCAAGCGGATGGCAATTGAAATCAGCAATAACCCTTCTAAGATATTTAGCGCTTGGGGGGACGGACGATTCCTCAGGAATTCGTAGGTACTTGGTTCCTCGCGGATCAGGGAAATTATTTGTCCAATTAACAGTGGTTGTACGGCATTAGCGATGGCGATCGGCACGAGTGAGAACATCGAAAGTGCCAACAGTCCGCCATTGCGACGGGCATAAGGCACTAAACGCAGAAACAACCGCCAGTCATTTTCACCGCGACCGTGTTGTGTGTATGATTTTTTGTTGAGAGATTGGTAGATGCTCATAATAAGAGCATTATATTCATGTTTGCCAAAAACACACTTTTAACAGTTGTTAGTTCGATCGCATAGTCAAACACTATACAATATTAATTTATTTGTTTTCGCTGGTTTACATTTTGCAATCGTCAAGCACCCACCGCCAAATCGGAGTTAGAGATTTGGCTCAGAGGCAGAAGGCAAGAGGCTCAGTTGGAATCCCCATAAATAAATTTAGGGGATTTATAATGAACGTCTTTTTAAAAGGCGCTGTGCGTCTCGGAAAAAATATTTTTATTTGTTTCATAAATAAATTTACTTGCTCTAAACCCTATGGCAGAGGGCAAAAAATGTATTTTCTTGCTTCTGCCTTCTGCCTCCTGCCTTCTGCCTTTCTTCAATAAATCTTCTTTAGGGTAATAAATAAGCTTTACAGATATCTTCGAGAAAATTATATCAAGCCTGCTACGTAGTCGGCTTGATATCACAGCGATCTCAGTTCAATACTCACTGAGGTATTGGTATTAATCACTTCATGGGTATCCTTTTAAGTATGAAACAATACCATACTTCTCCCTTTACGTCTTATATCTAAAGGTAGAAAATATAGGTTAACTCAAATTTGGGAAACCTAAGAGAAGTTCATCCCAAGAAATATCTTGCCTATTTATCGCAGAGTGCAACTGAGGTCAGATGACGCAATCTTTAAATCCAGTCAAACAGTGGGAACAACGCCGCGATGAAGCAAACCACTATTACCAGCGGGGGAAATTTCAAGAGTATCTCGATCTTGTGACTCAGAATTTACAGCTAGCAAGAGCAATCCCAGACCGAGTTAGGGAAGGTTACACATTAAACGACCTTGGTTTAGCTTATCTGGGTTGCTGGCAACCTCAAAGGGCATTAGAGCGGTTTCAACAAGCGCTGAGTGTTGCTGTAGAAATCAATAACGCTTCTGCACAAGCAACTGCACTGAGCAATCTGGGTTCTACCTACAGCCGTCTTGGACGCTTTTCCCAAGCATTGGAGTATTTTGATCAAGCGCTTCTCATCTTCAGGCAATTGCAAGACATTCAAGGAGAAGTTTCTACTCTTAATGATGTAGCCCTGATTTATACCCGATTAGGAGAACCGAAACGCGCACTGTTGCTACAAAATCAAATTTTGACAATGCGTCGATTGCTAGGTGACTTTTCCGGTGAAGCAACGACTTTAAATGGCATTGGTTTTGCCTATAGCGTTTTAGGCAAGTTTGACCAAGCCCTAGAATATTTTCAAGCAGCACTGCCGATTCAACGAGCTGTGAAGAATGTAGTTGCTGAAGCAACCACCTTAAATAATATTGCTTCAGTTTATAGTGATTTAGGGCAACCCAAACAAGCGCTATTGCTTTATTATCAAGTTCTTTTGACACGCCGAGCCATTGGCGATCGCGCGGGCGTTGCAACAACCCTTCACAACATTGGTTTTACCCACAATATCCTGGCTCAGCATCGCCAAGCCATGAAGTTCTATAAACAAGCCATTGTCATTTATCAACAACTCGGCGATTCTCTGGGAGAAATTTCCACTTTGCTGAATATGGGAAGCCTTTACGCCACAACCAAACGGAAAAAAATGGCGCGATTGTGCTACGAAAATGCCCAAGAGTTAGCTGAGAAAATTGAACATCAGCCACTCTTAGAAAAAGTAGAGCAGTTCATAGATTCTCTGTAGCCAAGGGGCAGGGAGCAGAGGGACAAGAGGAATTTTTCATTCTCCCCTTCCCCTGCCCCTGTGCCTATTTACCCATGCCCAGTATTGCTACTTAATAGCTAAAATACTGATGGAAAACCCAGCGGAATCTATCGTGTCTAATAACAGTACTAAAGTTTGGTTGATTACTGGTAGTTCTAGCGGCTTTGGGCGTAATTTAGCTGAAGCAGTACTCAAAGGAGGCGATCGCTTGATTGCCACTGCCCGAAAACCCGAGCAACTTCAAGATTTAGTCGATCGATACCCAAATACAGCAAAGGCAGTTTCTTTAGATGTTACCAATCCTGCCCAAGTAAAAGCGGCAGTCGATGAAGCAGTTAAAGCATTTGGACAAATTGATGTCCTAGTTAATAATGCTGGATATGGTTTGATTGGGGCACTGGAAGAGGTCAGCGACGAGCAAATTCGCCGCAACTTTGATACTAACCTATTCGGTGCAATTCACACTATCCGGGCAGTTTTGCCAATCATGAGACAGCAAAAAAGCGGGCATATTATTAATATGTCTGCAATTGCTGGATTCAGTAACGAATTAGGTTTTTCTATCTATGGTGGTGCTAAGTTCGCCTTAGAAGGAGTATCGGAAGCGGTACATAGCGAGGTAGCACCTCTGGGTATTAAAGTGACAATTGTCGAGCCGGGGCCTTTCCGTACTGATTTTATTGGGCGATCGCTTGACCGCGCTGCCAATAGTATGGACGCCTACAAACCAACTGTGGGAAAATTCTTAGAGTTCCTAGAAAAAATTGAAGGCACTCAACCAGGCGACCCAGAAAAAGCAGCTCAGGCATTAATTCAGGTTGTAGAATCAGAAAATCCGCCCTTGCGCTTAGTGCTGGGTAAGTATGCTTACAGCAAATTCCGCAAAAAAATTGCCTCATTGACTGCTGAGTTGGATGCATGGGAAGCAGTGGCGGCAAATACTGATTTTGAAAGTTAGCTTGACTGAAATCGCGGTACTTCTGAAAAAATGAAAGCTTACGAAATTCAAAGCAATGCCGGAATTGATGCCCTCGCATTAACCGATCGCCCCGAACCAAAACCCGCAGCCAATCAAGTTCTGATTCAAGTCAAAGCAACATCTCTAAATTACCGCGATTTGCTCGTGGTTGAAGGAGCCTACGGTGCTGGACAGAAATATCCCCTGATTCCCGTGTCTGACGGTGCAGGGGAAGTTGTAGCGGTTGGTGAAGGCGTGACGCGGGTGAAAGTAGGCGATCGCGTCGCTGCAACTTTCTTCCAAGACTGGATTTATGGCTCTTTAACCAGAGAAAAAATGAAATCCGATCTCGGTGGCGGTATCGATGGCATGTTGGCTGAGTATGTCGTTTTACACCAAGATGGTTTAGTAATTTTACCAGACCATCTATCTTATGCTGAAGGTGCAACTTTACCTTGTGCGGCAGTCACAGCTTGGCACGCGCTGGTAACAAAAGGCAATATCAGCGCAGGTGATAGCATTTTATTACTCGGTACTGGCGGAGTTTCTATTTTTGCCCTCCAGTTTGCGAAGATATACGGTGTTAGAGCGATCGCTACTTCTAGCAGTGATGAAAAGTTGGCACGAGTTAAACAGCTTGGTGCTGATGAAACAATCAATTACAAAAGAACACCAGATTGGGAAAAGCAAGTTTACCAATTAACTAATCGCATAGGTGTAGATCATGTAGTTGAAGTAGGCGGCGCAGGAACTCTACCAAAATCACTACAAGCAGCCCGCATTGGCGGACATGTTAGCTTGATTGGTGTATTGTCAGGCAGAGGAAGCGAAATTGACCCTATGCCAATACTTTTTAAAAGTTTAACAGTTCAAGGAATTTATGTTGGCAGCCGGGAAATGTTTGAGGCAATGAATCAGACAATACAACAGCATCAAATCAAACCAATTATCGATCGAGTTTTTCCATTTACTGAAGCACGGGAAGCATATCATTATCTCAAAAGTGCAGCTCACTTCGGTAAAGTTGTTATTAACGCCAATTCATAAAACCACATTGGTACAAATTGCAAGACATTTTTTGGGATGCGGGTGACTACAGAGGGAATAACTCTCCTAATGGCTGTCCCACAAGTTCTGGTGGTAAGGTGATTTCTAGTGTAACTGTCTCGGAAAATAACATTTATTCTTTAGACCAAATTTTTGGGCTTAATGATAATTTGCTTTTTGCTTCGCCAATTGAGTTTGACCGAGTTAAATCTATTCCTGAACCCTCCTTGACATTAGGAATATTAGCTCTAAGCATTTGGGGTACAAGCAAAATACTTTTAGACAAACACAAACAAAAATCGACAGTCAAGGTAAGAATATCTGTTTAATTTTAATTAATTATAATTGAGTTTTAATGCACGTAAGGCAAAAAAATTGCAGAGCAACCCCAAGAAACATAATAACTTTGTACTTATTCTTTAGAGGATGTTTTAAAAGTAGTGGCTGAGGTATCCAAATCTTTAGATCCTCCTAAATCCTCCTTAAAAAGGAGGACTTTGAGAAGGTTATTACCTCTTTTTAAGAAGGGCTAGGGGGGATCTTAAGACAACAGTAGACTTTACAAACATCCTCTTAGTTCATTAACTATAGCTGTGTAGGAATATGAAAATCATGTCCTTAGCACAACGCCATTAAATAAACCATACTCACGCGAAAGAAAACAGTGTTGTTGGGGAAACATAATAGTAATATCTCCTAAATTATCCCCGTGCTTTTACCTTCCTCTGTGAAAGCCAGAGCTTTACCAAACTCACGTGAGGTTTTATGAAACAAATAAAAGAAAAAATTACCAATAAATTAGAGCAAGTATTTGAAAAACGATTAGTGCCTCGTTTGGTACAGTGGGGAGACTACCTAGAAAGCAAAATCAGGCGATACAAGCATCAACAACTAAAGAGTCAGTTAAAATTTTGTGGCTCCGGTATAAGATTTAAGCGAGATGTGAGAATTGAACATCCGCAAAATGTTTCTCTGGGAAATCAAGTCTACATTGGACAAGATGTAATATTAGATGGACGTGGCGGTATCACAATTGGTGACAACACAACACTTGGATTTAATGTTGTTATTCTCTCTGCAAATCACGATTATCAAAGTAATGATTTACCCTATGAACATAACGTTTATATTCATAAACCTGTTGTTATTGGCCGCAATGTTTGGATTGGTGGAAATGTTCTAATTATTCCCGGAGTTTGCATTGGAGATGGTGCAATTGTGGCGGCTGGTACGGTTGTGACTGCGAATGTTGAAACTTTAGCAATTGTGGGAAATCAACCTATGAGAACAATTAAATACCGTGACAAAGAACATTATGAAAAACTCGCTTTTAAGCAAGAAAATTAAAGTAATTCTAAGCTACCAAGAGCATTTAATTTGTACGTATTTTTGTGTTGGATATTGACTGTTGACTGTTAACCGTCAGCGGCGAACAGCTGAGCAATCGTGCAATGCGTAATAGATGATTATGGTAGGCTGGGTATTTTAATGCCCAGCCTATTTCTTAAACTAGCGCTGGTGTATTCGCAAGTTTTACTTGAGGCGTTGCAATCATCCGCATTCCAGCAGGAGCAGCGATGGTTAAACCACGGCGCACAGGACGCACGGGACGTTTATTTAATAGTGATACTTGAAATTCTGACAAAATAGTTGCCAAAACAATTTTCATTTCATACTGAGCAAATGCCATGCCAATACAGCGACGGTTACCGCCACCAAATGGTAAATATTCATAAGGTGAATATTGCCTTTGTAAAAATCGTTCTGGTTTGAACTGCTTTGATTGTGGGTAAACTTCTTCGCGATGATGTGCTAAATAAATACTGGGGATAATTCCTGTTCCTTTTGGCAACTTGTAACCCTCAATTTCAATTGGAGTTTTCACAATTCGCAAGAAAGCAGTCATAGCAATTGGGTAAATTCGCAATGTTTCTTGGCACACTGCTGTCAAATAGGGCAATTTAGCAATGGTAGTCAAATCTGAGTTAATACCAACAGTGTCGAGTTCCCGTAGCAATTTCTCACGCACCTCTGGTAAATAATCAATCCAGTAAAATGCCCATGTCAACGCTGAAGCTGTAGTTTCATGTCCCGCAACTAGCAGTGTCATTAACTCGTCGTGTAATTCTTCATCTGACATCCCTTGACCATCGTCATAACGAGCAGCCATCATCAAGCTGAGGATATCTTGGCGATTTTGATGAGATTGGGCGCGACGTTCCCGAAGCAGAGTATAAATAAGTCGATCGATTTTTTGCCGTTGTTCGAGAATCCAACCCCACGGACTCCATGTGCCAAAATCTTTTTGCATGAAATTGAAAAAGAAGGCGCTAGACATCAAAGGCGAAGTCATGAAGTCGAGTAGATCGCTTAGCGATCGCCTTAATTCTTCAAATCGCTCTCCTTCTTCTAAACCAAACACAACCCGCAGGATAACACGCAAAGTGATTTCTTGCATGGAGTCACGGATTTTAAAGGGCTTACCAATTTGCCATTCATGACTCACTTGTTGTGTTATTTTACGGATATCCTCGCCGTAAGCCCGCATTCTCTCGCCATGAAAAGGAGGAGCTAATAATTGCCTTTGGCGCTGGTGGCGATCGCCATCGGTTAACATAAAAGAGCGATCGCCAAGTAAAAACCGTAGCCCAATATTCCCCCTACCAACGTCGTAATAACTCGGATCGGCTGTAAAAATCTGCTCAAGCGCTTGGGGTTTACTAAAGTACACAAGAGCGTTATCTGAACGACTACTTTTAATGGTGAAAGTGTCACCATAGATTTTGGCAAAATCATCCACATATTTTATAGGCTGAGTAATAAACTTAATCATCCGCAGCCAGCGTGGTATTTGAGGCCCATCAGGTAAGTTGTAAGTTGTTGTCATCGGAGTTTGTGGAATTTATAGCTTCTGAATTTTATTGTTACGAGTTTTTATGTGATTGAGAGTCACACAAAGCGGTATATTCATGATTGGGGCATCGGGCATGAGGGATTGGGCATTGGGAGTGTGAGAGAATCACAGAGGTGGAAAGAGTCGTAAGAGTAAAAAGCTTTTTGATATCCCTAAACTTCCTCCTCCCCACACTCTCAATGCCCCATACTTCTCTGCGAGAGGCTGCGCCAACGACTACGCTCAGTACAAGTGCCCTATGCCCTATTACCTAATTCCTTTTTCTACCTAAAGCAGTGCCAAAAATCATCGCTATTCTCAACGGTAAAGGAGGAGTCGGTAAAACGACTACCGCAATCAATCTAGCTGCCAACTTTGCGAAGAAAAAAAAGGTGTTGCTGATTGACGCAGATATTCAAGGTTCTGCCAGTTGGTGGTTCGGGCGTAGTCAGCAAGGAATGGGATTTGATTTATCTCAAGAAACAGATCCGACACTTTTAGGTGATTTAACAAAAATAAAAGGTTACGATTTAGTAGTGGTGGATACGCCTCCCGCGCTGCGCTCTGAAGCATTAGTGGCGGTAGTTGCGATCGCAGATTATCTAGTTTTGCCTACACCCCCGTCTGCAATGGATTTAGCTGTCCTCGTGGAAACAGTTAAGGAAGCCGTTATCCCTCTGGGAACCCCCCATCGGGTATTGCTCACCAAAGTCGATACGCGCAGTCTAGGGGAAGCATTAGAAGCAAAAAAAACTCTGACTCGGCTAGGTATTCCTGCTTTTGATACCCTCATCCGCGCCTACAAAGCTCACGAACGAGCCGCGCTTGAAGGTGTCGCAATTACTCAATGGCGAGGAGGAAATGCACGGGAAGCGGAAATAGATTATCGCCGCGCAGCTGATGAATTACAGCGAGATTGGAGGAAATAATGGCTAAGAAACAAAGTCTGTCGGATTTATTACAACAAGAGGCACAAAAATTTACATCACCAGAGGATGAATCTGCGATCGAAGTTTCCGCAGAAGAAATTGTTCAAGAACAAACTACAACTGATGAAGAATCTTCATCACCAACGCCCGAACCAACTACTACTAGACGCACAAATCCTACTAAAGCTGATTTAGAAGCAACTGTCAAAGAATTGACAAACAATCTAGAAACAAGTCATCAAAAACAAGCTGCTCTAGAACAGGAAATCGTTGATTTTAAATCAAAACTATCACAACAAAAAATATTAGTCTCTGAACAAAAAACTCTAGCAGAACATCTAACACAAGAACTTGACGAAACCAAAAAAACAGCATTACAACTTGCAGAAGCAAATTCTAAACTCATAGAAGAAATTAATGCCTTAAAACAAGCAGCAGAAACTAAATCTCAAGTTGCCGCCGCTGCCAAACAAACTAGTGCTATAAAACCAGTAAAAGAAAACTACAATCCACTAAGTTATAGAAAATCACATCGTTCATCTGAAAAACTAGCAGAAAAACAAACAGCAACAAATGACGATTTTGCAGAAAACACTTGGTTGTATGACTAGCACTACTACAGCCAGTTCAAAAATCAATGAGCTTGTACGCTAAGCTCAAAAAAACAACAAAAAATACATCGATTATCACAATTTCAACTCAAGGTTTTGACCATTTATACAGAGGTTGAGTAGGGTAGCACAACCGTGCGTCCCTACAGATATTTGTGGTTAAAATAGATCGACTATTCGCTACGATTCTTTAATTACAAGCTTTCATACAAGCCTGGTATTATTAATATCAACTTCTTAACTAACAAATTGTTTGAAAAAAGTTAGCTTTAACAAATAAACACTTACACAGGTAAAAAATATCACGAAAAATCCTTCAATTATAAATATTGAACTTAAAGGAGTTCCAAAGACTCGTCCATCTATACCAACTCTATAATGATTAATTAGCAAAAAAAATAAGTATTGCCAGTATTTATGTAATGAAAATAAACCAAGAGAATATTTAGATAGTTGCTGTATTATTAAATTCTGTTTGATATCTTTTTGATTGTAAACATAACAGAAAATAGCCACGGCTCCAGAAACAATGGCAATTCTTCCATAAATATTTAAATAATAACCGTAATTACGCAAATATATATCATGGAAGGAAAACAAGAGATATGCAATTAGATAATAAAATTTAAAGTTTAATATCTTATTAGTAAAATTAGCTAAATAGAAAGCTATAGGAACATAAATCACAAAATTAATTAGCCAATGGTAAGGAATACTAAAATTGAGTAAAAAACAAGTTTCAAAATAAAATAAACAAAACATTATTATTGTAAAAGATAAAACTTTTTTTAAATAATTGGAATTAATAAGTTGATATAAAAAGGCAAAACTTATCAAACAAATTAAATTAAATAGAAAATAAAAAACTGAATCACCTACAAATGGTAAGCTTGGCTCCAAACCTATAAACATTTGCCACGAAAAACTAGGAAATTCTCGCGTAAAGATAACAAAAAATATATTCTGAACAATCATCCAAAATAAATAAATTTTAATTAATTTAGTCAGCCTTTTTCGTAAATATTTTATATCGTTAAATTTTTTAAAAAATAAATAAAGAGAAACAATGTAAAAAATTGGAACTGCTGTTAGAGATAATTGTAGTTCTAAATCTCTAATAATTTTAGCAATCATCAATACATGAATTTGGCTAGAATCATCGATAATAAATTGGAATGGTCGTAAATGCCAGATAAAAACAAAAGTAATACTTAAAGCTTTTAATGTATCCAAGCTATTATTTCTTTCTACTCGCATACCTATTTTTTCTCTGAATTGACTTTATCTGAACCGTATTGAGATATATACTTCCCTAAAATTCTGCGAAATTAACACTTACAGTACATTGCAGCTTGGTGAAGTACAAATAATGATAGGGGCGCTAAGCTTGGCTTGGCGCCCCCTACCCGTGTACTTCATTTACCTGAAATATGCCGTTGGAATCTGCTGTATTAAGTCGTGGAGGTTAATTGATTCTGCTGAGTGGGAAATATAACTATGTAAATGTTGCTTGCATCGGGGAAATTTATAACATGGGACTCAGATATAATCCAATATTTGTTTGGCTAACTTTACCTTTAGCCATTTGCACGCTATTAATAGCATTAATGATAGGTAAAGGATTGTTAGTTTTATGCGCTATTGTACAAATAGTATGGTCTGTTTTAGTACTACAAAATCCGGTATGTTTTGTTTATAGTACAGAGATTATTGAAAAGAATTTAGCAGGGATGAGTTTTGTAAAATATCGCTTTGACGGCTATAGAGACTTATTAATAGAAAATGATAGTCTTTATTTATTTCAAGACGGTAAAAAAATTAAAGTTATAAGTAAATTTATTTACCATCCACAAGATTGGAAAGCAATAGTTGAAAATATTACAAATAATCAATAGACCTCTTGCAAAAATAGTGTTGCAAGAGGTGAAAAAGAAAGAAGAAGGAAAAAGCCGCGGTTGTTGTTCGCTTTAACTAAATTGCTCGCCTGCGTCTAAGTTAAACAGCATTTGTAGAGTTTGCATACAACGCCGTCTGGCTTCTACATCTTGCTGCGATCGCAATTGCACCATCGGATCGTGTAAAATTTTATTAACAATACCTCTTGTTAAAGCTTCAATCACCTCTTGATGTTTTTCCGCGAATTCGGAACCCAATCTTGACAAAGCTTTTTCTAATTCTTGTTCCCGAATGGTTTCGACTTTATTTCGCAGACAGCTAATAGTAGTCACAGTTTCTAAACTACGCCACCAAACATCAAAAGCTTCTACTTCTTCTTCTAATAGTCGCTCTGCTTCTTGTGCAATTCTCCGACGGCTTTCGTAGTTTTGTGCCACCACAGCCTTCAAATCATCCACGTTAAACGCCTGCACGTTTGCCAATTCATTTACGTCTGCATGAACGTTGCGCGGCACAGAAATATCAAATAACATCAAAGAGCGCTGAGTTTCCAAAACCATTTCCAATTTGGCACGGTCGAGTATTGGCTCTGTGGCAGAAGTACTTGTAAACACTAAATCACTATCGGCAATTACTGTCATCATTTCCGATAGCGTGTGAATTTGAATAGGTTGTTCGGGGAACTGCTTGGTTAATTCTTGGGCACGTTCGCGAGAGCGATTGACAATGCTGATTTGTACGGCACCTTTAGAGATTAGGTGTTGTACTAGCAACCGTGACATTTTTCCAGCACCTAGAATTACCACTCGGCAAGCAGCTAAATTTGCCACTTTCATTTGTGCTAATTCCACAGCTGCCGAACTGATGGAGACAGCGCCAGTACCAATACTAGTTTCAGTGCGAACTCGCTTGCCAGCTGTTAGCGCTTGTTTAAATAATCGATTCAAAATGGTTTTTATACCGTTATATTGCTGTCCCAATTTGTGAGTAGTCTTCACTTGAGCCAGAATTTGACCTTCTCCGAGTACCAGACTATCTAAACCGCCTGCTACCCTCATCACATGCATAACTGCATCATCATGCAACAACATAAACAGGTGTTGTCGCAGAGAATTTACAGGCAATTTGCTGTGTTCTGCAAGAAATTGAGTTACTTCTCGGATACCTTGGTCTGCTTCGCTGGTAACAATGTAGATTTCCAGGCGGTTACAAGTGCTAAGAATTGCAACTTCGTCAATATGGGGACAACTGGTAAGATGAGCGATCGCACTTTCAATTTGTGGTTCTGGAATGCTCAGCTTTTCGCGAACTTCTACTGGGGCTGTTTTATGGCTTAACCCCACCACTGCTATATTCATTTGCTAAATCGTAATTACTAATTGGTAGTTGGCAATAATGCATTGAGAATAGGGAATGGGGAGTTGAAGGTTGTTGCTTGGAAAAACTACCAAGCAACAAACAAAAATCCATCGCTAACTACTAACTACTTTACGGGTGAAGCATTTGGGTGACTATGTTTGAGCTTTAATGCTTTGCCCTTAGTATTAACATTCCCCATTCTCCAAAAATTAGTACAGTTGGAGAGTCTTCGGTTCGCCAATCATGTGGATTGTATCAACAAACCGAGCAGTTTTCGACTGGTTAGAAATTACCAAGCTTTGAGTTCTTGCCCCACCGCCGAAAAAGCGTACACCTTGCATGAGGTTACCAGAGGTGATGCCGCAAGCAGCAAACAAAACAGTTTCACCAGATGCGAGTTCGTGAGCATCGTAGACCTTATCGGGGTCATTGATACCCATAGACTTCAAGCGATCGAGGTTGGCTTCTTTGCTTTCTCCAATCAGACCTGTTTTCACTATTTCTGGATCGTAGATCAGTTGACCTTGGAAGTGTCCACCCAAAGCACGCATCGCAGCTGCTGAGATTACACCTTCAGGAGCAGCACCGATACCCATGAGAGCGTGGATATTAGTTCCGGCAAATCCACAAGATAGGGCTGCACCTACATCACCATCGGAAATTAGTTGTACTCTCGCTCCAGCCTGACGGATTTCTTTAATCAAATCATTGTGGCGATCGCGCTTCATGACGACTACTACAAGTTCTTCAATAGAGCGATCTAAACACTCAGCCAGAATCTTGAGGTTTTCCGTTGCTGACTTGTTGATGTCCACCTTACCCTTAGCTGCGGGAGGTGCTGCTAATTTCTTCATGTAAAAGTCAGGAGCAGCAAATAACCCGCCCTTTTCAGAAATTGCCAACACAGCCATTGAACCAGGTTGTCCGTAGGCTACCAAGTTCGTGCCTTCACAAGGGTCAACCGCGATGTCAATTTCAATTAGTTCATCTGGGTTACAGAGAGCTTCGGCATTTGGTTGGGTACAGATACCTACTTCTTCTCCGATGTAAAGCATGGGGGCGTCATCGCGTTCGCCTTCCCCGATCACGATGCGACCGCGCATGTAGATTTTATTCATCCGTTCCCGCATCGCTTCCACAGCCACCTGGTCAGCAGTGTTCTTTTCACCTTTGCCCATCCACTTAGCGGATGCGATCGCTGCTTGCTCTACTACCTCAATAATCTCTAACCCAAGTGTATTTTCCACAGAGTCTGCCCTCTCAACTGCTTGAATTTGCGTTACTTTATCTGGCTATTTCAGTCTTTAAGTCTACCAAAGGGCGGTTACCAAATTTCCATTACAAATGTTAACGATGTGTCAACTTCCAATTTATTGACACTATTGTCAATAAATTTTAGACATCCTCACCTTCATTTTAACCATGTACTTGTGAGGATTAATACTTCAAATTTGTCAGGTAAATGTTAATCTGTCTTTATCTGTGGTTTTAAATATTTAAAAAGGTAACGGTTTAACTTGAGATAATTTATATCAACCCAGAAAAGCATTCAGAGGTGAATTGTGTTTATCGACTACATCACACTCATGTTAATCAACATGGTAGCTGGCTTATTTATACTAGCTGACTATGTATATCGCGGGTTAGATAGCTCACATCAAAAACAGTGGATTCCCGGTTTTGGTATCGTAGGTGCGATCGCCTTAACAACTGGTTTACACATGAATTTCACCTGGCCGGTTCCTGGTAGTTTTAACATTGCCTTCGGTGAAACAAGTGTTTTATTTGGCATTTTGTTCGTTGCCGCGGCAATTGCTCTGTCTGTAGGTTGGGATTTATTCACGATCGCAGTTTACGGTTTTTTTGCTGGTTTAGTGGCGATCGTCATTGGTATCCGAATTATCAACTTAAACATGACAAAACAACCGTTACTCTCAGGAATCGGTTTTATCTTAACAGGATTAGGTGGTATATTTGCCGCGCCTACTCTCTATTGGAAAACCAACCGAACTTGGCGGCTAATTGGTGTTGCCGTATTAATAGTAGCCGCTTTAATTTGGGCATTTACTGGATATTTGGCTTACTGGAGTCATTTAGAAAGTTTCCAAAAGTGGGTTCCAATACGGATGCGGTAAGTAATGCGAAGAATGATCTAGGCTAGAAACATAGTTCAAATCTTGCTTTAGAAATATGCTGGACTTTCTAAATCCCCTTTTGAATCGCCATCCAGAGCGAGTTAAAGCCAACGTCGAAATTTACACATGGCAAACTTGTCCTTACTGCATTCGCGCCAAGATGCTGCTGTGGTGGAAAGGTGTAAACTTTACCGAGTATAAAATCGACGGCGACGAAGCAGCCAGAGCAAAAATGGCAGAACGCGCTAACGGACGCCGCACTGTACCACAAATTTTTATCAATAACCAACACATTGGCGGTTGCGACGATCTTTATCAGCTAGATACACAAAGCCAACTCGATCCTTTGTTAGCTCAATAGTCATTAGTCATTGGTCATTAGTCATTGGTCATTGGTCATTAGTCATTAGTCAGTGGTCATTGGACAAAGGACGAATTGTTAAATTGTAAAAATTTGATGAAATTTTTATATTACTTAGAGGATGCTGAATAAATATGGTGATTATCTTATACATCAACAATGGATGAGTCGTGCCCTAGAATTAGCACAAGCAGCAGGTCACGCAGGTGAAGTCCCTGTAGGTGCTGTTATCATCGATTCAACCGGGAACTTACTTGCACAGGGAGAGAACAGAAAAGAACGCGACAAAGACCCCACGGCTCATGCGGAAATTCTTGCTCTCAAGAAAGCCGCCACAACTTTACAAAATTGGCATCTGAATGAATGTACCCTGTACGTAACTTTGGAACCTTGCCCAATGTGTGCAGGTGCGATCGTCCAAGCGCGTTTAGGACTGCTCGTATATGGGGTGGACGATACAAAAACTGGCGCAATACGTACAGTTATTAACATACCCGATAGTGGTGCTTCTAATCACCGCTTGCAGGTAATCGGAGGCATTCTAGAATCAGCTTGTCGCCAACAATTACAGTCTTGGTTTGTGACTAAACGACCTAAGAGGAAGTAACAGACAGAGGTAAAACTGTCCATCCAGCACGACACAAGTCATGCAAGAGAATCTACGGTGTAACTAATCAGGCTTTTCGTTAAATTTTATCCGTCAATCAGCTGTCTCCATCATGATGGAATTTTACTCTTTATTCGATACTTGCCAGCACACACCAGCAAATACTCAAGTAGATGATACTACCTCAAGGGTTTCTCCTTGGTTAAGCCCTCTAGCGCATCTAATCGGTCGTCACTGCCTATTACCATTATTCTTTGGGCGAATTAGAATAACCGGACAAAAAAATATCCCTACAACTGGGCCTGTTATCTTCGCTCCTACCCATAGGGCACGTTGGGATGGATTGCTAATACCCTACGCCGTTGCTAATTGTATGACAGCGAAAGACCTGCGGTTCATGGTCACTATTGATGAATGTCAAGGGTTACAAGGCTGGTTTGTCCGACGTTTGGGAGGTTTTCCCGTAAATACTCGACAGCCGTCAATTCGCAGCCTACGGCATGGAGTTGAGCTGCTCAAACAGCGAAAAGCCCTGGTGATTTTTCCAGAAGGTAACATTTACCGTCATGGTCAAGCCCCTTTAAAGCCGGGAATTGCGCGTCTGGCTTTGAGTGCTGAATCTTGTGATTCCGCACTGGGAGTAAGGATTATACCTATAAGTATTAATTACAGTCAACCATACCCTAATTGGGGTACAGATGTGGCAATTCACATTGGCTGTCCAATGAGAGTTAAGGATTACATACGTAGCTCCATAAAACAAGATGCTAAAAATCTCACAAGTGATTTAGCAAAGGCACTCCAACAATTAAGTCATCAAGAAACAGAAATTACCAATCACACATTTGCAGAAATTACTAATTCTTGATCCTGTCAAGGGTTTCAAGACAGCTAATCACCAAAAAAATCCCATAACTGAGCAATTAGCCCTTTTAAGATTTGGCGCTAATCGATAACTGCTACATTTAGCGTGCATCAAGCACCAAAAAATTAGTAGTATTTTGCAACCTTCTTTTGAGGAGGTATATGTATAGATTAGCCTCTATTTACCAAAGATTCAGCCAAATTGGCAGTTTTTGAGCAAATAACTAATTATTGACTACAAAATAAGCGAGCGAGATTATACACGGGTAATGGGAACTATATTCAAGGAATTTTTAGTCTAAATCTGAGAAACTTAGTTATGTGGCTTTGGTTTGCCCAAGACCAAAACAGAGTTAAGATACCCGAAGTATCCATAACTTTTCTATATAGTTGTTGCACTAATTGACCCCATGAACACTGCTGCCGCTGTTACTTTGATGCACCGTGGTTTTTTATCAGTCTTAGCAGTCCTCAGCTTGCTATCACCTGTGAATGCTCAGGTATCACAGTTACCAGGCACTACTAGCCAACCACAACCCATCGATCCCAATGCTCCTAATAACCTCCGTCCGGTAACTCAAAATAACAGCCTTTTGAGCATTGAAGGGGGCGATCGCTTAATGAAAGATGCAGAACAAGCCGTTTCTGCTCAAAACTACACTTTAGCTGCAAAAAAACTCCAAGAAGCACGTCAGGTTTATAATCAACTATCTAATTTTTATCAAGACTTAAACTCTAGTTTTTCAGGAATTGACAATAGAGTTTCTGATTCTCAGCGTCAAAAGGCTTTATTAACAGCCCAAAAACGAGATGAGGCCACTTTTCAACTAGCATTGGTACATCGCGCACAAAATCAGCCAGAATTAGCAGTGCCATTGTTGATTCAAATAATTAAAAGTCAAAACCCAACGCGGGATTTAGGTAAGAAAGCCTATAAACAGTTGTTTGAATTGGGTTTTGTTGATTCTCCCTACCCAAGAGAAAGTAGTGGTTCATCTTCCTCATCTCAAAAATAACTAAAAATGGGGCATTAGGGCTGTTGAGTGTTGGGTGAGAAGTTATCATTCTCTCCTCTGCCCTTGTGCCCCTAATCTCTTTGATCGCCACCTCATAGCGTCCCCATTGGTGTAGCCTAAAATTAGGCTTGTCACACATCTTCTCAGGATTTAACTGTCAACCGTCAACAGTCAACGTGGATTATCTGTATACTGCATTAATCACAATATCTTTGATAGTCAAGTAAATAATTAATAGCGATAATAAAAATTGTTCAAATTGAATAAGTGGATCTAAACGCCAACCTTGATAAAATAATATTCCTCCGCATAATAACAAGACAATTGGCGTAAATATCGCTTGGATAATGTAAAGACCTAAAGCCCAACCTCTAAGTCTGGTAACACGCTGGGCTAGCCAAGCCAATGTTAAAATAAAGTAGACAATTGCCAAAAGGAAATAAATAATTCCTATTAAGCCAGCTAGATTTAATCCAAAATTAACTTGAGCTAAACTGAGCATTTATTAATAATCCTGTTTAATTACAAGCTAGAATTTTAAACTTATTACTAGCTAAATCAGGCAATGTCAGATAAAAAATTTTTATTATGTAGGCTATCTTATTTTAAATTTTCAGTTGATTTATTAGTCGATATTTTACTAAAAATATAGAATTTAAAAAATTTATTTGATAAGAATTGTTGGGTTAAGCGATCACAAAACCCAACTGACAATTCTTGCCCATTTTCTCAGAACCTCTATCTCTTATAACCAGGAGGTGAATTGCGCTGCGTCAGGTTATCAACTTGGAGTTGTTGTCGCCCGTTTGTAATAATTCGCAACATTTCTTTGAGATCCTGCTCAATATTTTCGAGGACACCATCGGCATATGCATCAGCGCCGTCTTCAATTTCTTGAGCGTGAGCGATCGCTGTTTGTCGCATTTGCTCTAACTCTTGCTGACAAGCATACCGCTTGCGCTCAATCTCAGCCAGGGTTTCCTGCATGATTGCATCGCACTCTTGTTGCGCTTGCCGCCGAATTTGTTCAGCTTCTTGTTTTGCCTGTTGAATAATATCGCTTTCAGCTAAAATTTGCGCTTTTTTTGCTTGGGCGGCTTCAACTATTTGCTGCCCATATTCTTCTGCTTCTAGGAGAATTTCCTCCTTTTGTTCCAGAATTACCGCTGCTTCCTGAAAAAGCGCTGGCAAAGCAAGCCGAATGTAGTCAAGCTGATCTAGCAGCTTTTCTTCATCGATGAGTGTGCGTCCCGTCAGGGGAATCCGGAGACTAGAGAGAACCATTTCCTCTAGGCGGTTGAGTTCCTCCTGAATATCTATGCTTCCCTCTCCGCTGACATACTCTTGAGGGGGGGGGTTGCTTCCGTTGAGATTGGGTTCAACATTGGGGAGTTGTGATTGTAGCATTGGTATATATCTAGGGCAATGTGTGGGGGAACGAGATGATCGATAGAGCCACCAAACCTTGCAATCTCTTTTACCACACTACTACTTAAAAAACTATACTCATTTGAGGTTGCCAGAAAAACTGTTTCTATTTGGGTAGAAAGAGTTTTATTTGTGTGAGCCATTTGCAGTTCCACTTCAAAATCTGACACAGCCCGTAAGCCTCGTAGCAAAACTTGTGCATGTCGCATTTGGGCATAATTGACAGTCAGACCGTCAAAGCTGTCTACTTCTACATTAGGTAGATGTTGTGTAGAAAGACGGATCTGATCTAGGCGTTGCTGAACACTAAAAAGTGGCATTTTATTGGGGTTCCGCAGTACAGCAACAATTACGCGCTCAAACAGCCGACTACCCCGCTGGATGAGGTCAAGATGTCCTAAGGTGATGGGGTCAAAGCTGCCAGGATAAATCGCAATCACAATGATATATCAAACTTAATTTAGGTGATTATATTGAAACTGTATTGCGTAACTTACTCAAATGTATCATCTTGCACTCTCAGCAATAATGCTAAAGCCAATTGTTCTGATGGCACAAGTTATGCTCAACTAGCCGTTAGGAATTAGACTCCTAAATATGGATGCTGGATTTCTGCCTGTGTCTTCACAATAATGTTGTAGAGGATTCAAGGTTAGTCTGGTATTCCAGACCAAAGAAACTCCGTACTTCTTAACAAAGTGCGCGGTTAGTTAACGAACTCTTCTAGGTAATTTTGCATGGCACTGGATTTTTCGATCTTGCCCTTGGCGTTTCAATTTACTTCCCCAGGGCCGATTCTGCTGAGAATAGGGCCATTGACTATCCGCTGGTATGGCTTGTTGATTGCAACAGCAGTGTTAATTGGCGTCGTGCTTTCCCAATATTTGGCAAAGCGCCGTCATGTTAATCCGGAGTTGCTGAGTGATTTGTTCTTTTGGTTGTTAATTGGTGCAATTCCGGGGGCACGACTATATTACGTTTTCTTTGAATGGCCAAAATATGCCGCAACTCCAGAAAAAATCTTTGCTATCTGGGAAGGAGGTATTGCTATTCACGGCGCAATTATCGGTGGGGTTTTGGCAGCATTAATTTTTGCCAAACTCAAGCAGGTTTCTTTCTGGCAACTGGCGGATTTAGTCGCGCCTTCGCTGATTTTAGGGCAAGCGATCGGACGTTGGGGCAATTTTTTCAACTCGGAAGCTTTCGGCGATCCTACCGATTTACCTTGGAAGCTATATATTCCGCCAGAACGTCGTCCCCTAGAGTATGTTAATTTTGATTACTTTCATCCCACCTTTCTCTACGAATCTCTATGGGATTTAATGGTGTTTGCCCTGCTAATAACGTTGTTTTTCCGGTCTTTGTCCGGCAAGCCACGCCTGAAAGTAGGCACGCTTTTTCTAGTCTACTGGCCAGCCTATAGCTTAGGACGGCTGTGGATTGAGGGATTTCGGACTGATAGCTTGATGCTTGGGCCTCTGCGGATGGCACAAGTAGTAAGTTGTCTGGGAATTCTATTAGGATTATTTGGGTTAGCTTGGCTTTACTTACTCAAACGCCCTTTGCCTGATGTAATTTCTAGTTCTAAGTGAGATGGGGAGATGAGGGGATGAGGAAGATGAGGGACTGGCGACTGGGGATTAGGAATTGGAAATTGGGAGTGTTGACTGTTGACTGTTCACTGTTGACTGAGGAATTATTATTCTCTCCTCTGCCACTTTGCATTTTGTACCCAATGCCCTATGCCCAAAAATAAAAAATGCCCCAGAGTTTTCTCTAGGGCTTAACCAGGGTGCATCTACCATTACTCTCTACTAGGCAAAGAGGGTAAATCCGGAAAGATACTGAGAAAATAACAAAAAAAATTTTTTGAGGGTTTGCTGTGTGTGCTTCTCCAAGTAAATATACAGAAAATTTGAGTAATAAAAAAACGCTATATGCTGTGGAACCTTTTGTGTACATTGTGGGAGCAGGCCCCGGAGATCCCGATCTATTAACGGTGAAGGCGCAGAAATTATTGGCTGTTGCTGATGTGATTTTATTTGCTGATTCTTTAGTTCCAGAACAGATTTTAGAAATTTGCCGCAAAGATGCTGAAATCGTGAGAACTGCAAATCAAACTTTAGAAAAGATTGTGGCGATTATGGTAGAAAAGGTGCGATCGCAACATAAATCTCTAGTCCGTCTCCATTCCGGCGATCCCAGTCTCTACAGTGCTATCCACGAGCAAATGCAACTCCTCGCAGAGGCAAATATCCCTTTTGAAGTCATACCCGGTATCAGCGCTTTTCAAGCCGCCGCTGCCAAACTCAAAGTAGAACTGACTGTACCTGGTTTAGTCCAAACAATCATTTTGACACGCATCAGCGGACGTACAGAAGTCCCGGCCTCCGAAGAATTAACTTCCCTCGCAGCACATCAGGCTAGCCTTTGCCTATATTTGAGTGCGCGTCATATCGAAAATGCCCAAGCCAAGCTACTCGAACATTACCCAGCCGAAACTCCAGTAGCAATCTGCTTTCGCATCGGATGGCCAGATGAAAAAATTAGGGTTGTGCCTCTCAATCAAATGGCAGATTCTACTCATAAAGAAAATCTAATTCGCACCACACTTTATATAATCAGTCCAGCACTGTCGCCAACAACAGGGCGATCGCGTTTATATCATCCCGAACATAGTCATTTATTTCGCTCAGAATAGTCCAAAAAATATAGCAACAGAGATGTCAATACCGAAAAAAGGTACAAGAAAAATAATAGTTGATGAAGAACCATTCATCTGGCTAATCCGAAGACAAGCTACCAACGCACAAGCAGACTATGCTGATGGACATCTCCATGTTGCAGTAGAACACGCTACTGAGCCAGGCTCAGTATTAGCGATTCTTACTGATAGGCTTCATCCACAGAGGTACGGCCTCATTAATAGCGAACTCATGCCAACACAACTTCAAGATGCATCAGGAGAGGTTCGGGCTTGGAGAATTGAGCAAAGGTATGAAGTAACCTTAGTAACACCAAAAGACGTAGCGTTATGGATAAAACAAGCTATGGAAATAGGATGGTTGCCTAAAAAGTCAGGTATAACCTTTAAGGTTAGCGTTATTGACAGTAGTATGAAAAAAGCTGCAACTAGGGAAAAAATACCCTTAAATTTTTATTAGCAAAAACTTTTAGAATATTAAACTGTACTCTGCTTTTAGATAAGCTTAAGAGTGTAATAAAATCCAAAATTCCAATTTGGTACTATGCCTTTAATTAAAGTACAAACTTCTGCATCGGCTCCTCAAAAAACTGAAATTGAGTCAATGCTTTTAAACCTATCAGCCAAGTTAGCGAAACATTTGGGAAAACCAGAATCTTATGTAATGACTGCTTTTGAGCCAGAAGTTCCTATGACCTTTGCGGGAAATACAGACCCGGTTTGCTACATTGAAATTAAGAGTATTGGCACAATGAAGCCAGATCAAACCGCAGCAATGAGTCAGGACTTTTGCCAGCAGATTAACCAAACTCTAGGTGTACCTAAAAATCGCATTTATATTGAGTTTGCAGACGCTAAAGGGGCAATGTGGGGCTGGAACGGCACAACTTTTGGCTAATTTCCCGTCTTCTTTGGTCAAGGCTAACTTTATCTAGCAGGTGTAGGATAGAGATCCTACATCAACTCTTGATTTTTTTATGTCTGCTACGCCTCTTGTATCTCAAGTTGACTTCAACTCAGAAAAATCAGAATCAATCCCTCCCCTTCTAGGCGCTTCTCTGGCGGAGTTAAGCACTTGGGTGCAGCAACAGGGACAACCTGCTTACAGAGGAAAGCAACTGCATGAATGGATCTATGACAAAGGTGTGCGATCGCTCTCTGATATTTCTGTCTTCCCGAAGCAATGGCGCAAAGAAGTCGCAGAAATTCCCATTGGACGCTCAAGTTTACACTACCGCTCTGTGGCACCCGATGGCACGGTGAAATATCTTTTACGGTTAGCAGACGGGCAAATTATTGAAACTGTTGGTATCCCCACCTTCGGAGAAAGAGGAGACGGGCCAAAATCTCGTCTGACAGTTTGTGTTTCTACTCAGGTAGGTTGTCCGATGGCGTGTGATTTCTGCGCTACTGGTAAAGGAGGCTACAAGCGCAACTTAGCACGGCATGAAATTGTCGATCAGGTGTTGACTGTACAAGAAGATTTTCAACAACGGGTCAGCAATGTGGTATTCATGGGTATGGGCGAACCGTTGTTAAACACTGAAAATGTGCTAGCATCTCTGAAATCTCTAAATCAAGATGTTGGTATAGGGCAGCGATCGCTGACTGTTTCTACAGTTGGTATTCGCGATCGCATCCGTCAATTCGCCCAACACCATTTGCAAATCACCCTTGCGGTTAGTCTCCATGCCCCCAACCAAGCACTCAGGGAACAACTGATCCCCAGCGCCCGTGCTTACCCTCTAGAAGATTTGCTCGCTGAATGTCGGGAATATGTGGAAATTACTGGACGCCGTGTGACTTTTGAATATATTCTCCTAGCTGGTGTGAATGATTTGCCAGAACATGCATTAGAACTCTCGAAATGTCTGCGGGGATTTCAAAGTCATGTGAATTTGATTCCTTACAACCCCATCCAAGAAGTAGATTACAAACGCCCCAACCGCGATCGTATTCAAGCATTTCTCAATGTCCTCAAGCAACAACAAATTGCTGTTAGCGTTCGTTACTCCCGTGGTTTAGAAGCTGATGCTGCTTGCGGACAACTCAGAGCAAGTAAATAGAGCAGAATCCAGAATTCAAGAGTAAAACAGCCTTCATAATTGTGTAAAATTTACGCCAAATAAAAAAACGATTGCGATAGATATAGCGCTTGGCAATCAAATGAGGTACAGAAATTTGTAGGGGCGCAAAGCTTTGCGCCCCTACCTTGTACTAAAACTAAATTCGCCAAAGCTATTTCTAATCTAAAATCCAAAATGGTATCAAGAGTTATTAATTAACTTTTAGATAAATCATTTATAAATATCTAACTATACAAGATATAGCAGGCTTGAATAACTGTGAATTAAACTATCTAGCTCTCAAAACTACACTAAAAGCCTATTCTAATTCTGAATTCTGACTCCTGAATTCTACTGTATTAACTATTTGGAGATGTCCCTTGTTGGTATTGCATAGCTTTGGCATAATCGCCCAAGGCATAGCAAGCAACTCTTAGACTGGCAAGGGCTTGTTCTTCACTGCGCCGATCTTTGAGTGTCCTAGCTAAAAGTAAACGTTCTTCATAATATGTAATTGCTTTGTGATGATCTCCCAAGGCCTCACAAGCAACTCCTAAACTACCTAAAGATTGTTCCTCGCTACGCTTGTCTTGAATTTCTCTAGCTAATTGCAAGCGTTCTTCATAATACTTAATGGCTTTAGTATAATCACCCAAAGCATAACAAGCATTACCTAAGTTTTTTAGTACCTGAGAAGCACTGCGAACATTTTTTAAGGAGCGTGCTAGTATTACACATTGCTCGTAGTAGGCGATCGCTTTTGGATAATTGTCCAAAGCGTACCAAGCATTACCTAAATTTTTGAGTACTTGTTCCTCTCCCCAATTATCTTTGAGTTCGCGCACAATTTCTAGGCTTTGCTGCTGATACTCAATGGCTTGTGTAAAGTTACTTAAAGCTTTATATACCAATCCCAAATTATTTAGTGCTGCTACTTGACTGCGTTTGTCTTGTAGCTGCTGGGTTATTTTCAAACACTTCTCTAGAAATTCAATTGCCTTATTATGGTCGTTTAGGTGACGGTACGCATTGCCTAAATGCGAAAGTGCTTGCATCTGCAATGGTAAATCTGAAGTCTCCTCACTTAAAAACATACACTGTTGAGAGTAGGAGATAGCGCTTTTGTAGTCTCCTGCGCTGTAACTTACCAATCCTAAAAAAGAAAGTACCTGCGCCTGTTTTTGTAAATCCTTAATTGCTTGAAACAGTACCAAGGATTGTTGTAAAGATTTCATCGCTGCAATTAATTCACCAGCTTGCTGCTGTTGAATACCTTGTCGTAACAGTTGAGATGCTTCCGATAAATGTTCGTCACTTTCCTCTAGTGGTGGTATTTGTGCTTCTGAACCAGAGTCAAATTCATGGGTAATTGTATTGCGCTTCACTGGTTTTAGGTGTGTTATGGGTAATTTCAGGGGGACTGTATTTTTCGATCTATGATTCCATACGTCTTTAGACATCAACCCCTTCCTGTTTAGTCTGGTGGTAAGTCTAGTGTTCCCAAAACCAGAATTTATCTTTCATGAAGCTGGTTTACCACAGCCTGGATACCAAATACTTGTATTGTCAAGGTTACCAGTTTGATGTGGCTGACATTGAATAAGTTCATTGATGATAGCAGCAGTGAGAGTTAATCGATGAAGCGACGCTTGGTTGAGTTTCCACCACTCAAAAAGCATAACTCTACTTGTGTTCAGTTACTCTACAAGCAACTTTCAAAATTAAATAGCTTAAACTAATCAACTGAAGTTTGCCAAGGCACTTTTAATTAATAATCCTTATCTGTTTATTGGTATTTTTGTATTCCAAACTTGTTCAAATTCTCCCTTTGTAATTTCAAAGTCGCGTATATCATCTTCAGCTATTCGTTGATCGCATAACATTCCGTAATCATCAGCAAGGTGGCTACTATCATAAAATAATACATTGCCATTTTCATAAACTTCTATTTGTCTGATTACATGGTGATTATCACCAATTTCCATAAAGTAGGTGCTAGTACCCCAAGCATCAAACTCGCCTCCAAGGGATTCATCCCAGAACCATTTGCAATATTTCTTTGTTTTTACTAAATGAGACATAATTGGTTTACTCGTGATAAGAGTTTCTGCTTTTAAGCTAGTCTAGAAAAATAGAGCCTTTAGAAAGTTTAAGCAACTATGTCTTTCAAACTTAAAAATGAAAATTTTTTTGCTAGATAATCTATATACTATAAACTTTAATTGTTCAATCTGAGTCTCTAGCTTTTAGTAGCTTATCCTCCAATTCCTATTTGAAGAAACTGTTGTTCAGGCAAGCATTCGTAACAAAAAAATTATTTTACTGTACTATTATCAGCATCTGTGCTGTCGGTATGGCGGAGAATCTCTCGAACTTCCATCAAAATTTTTCCTAGCATGTTTTTACCACTACCGTCAGCCCCGCAACCCCAGTAAAAATCGATGGGCGAGTTTTCAACAATTTCTTCATCGCCTGTGGAAAGTAAGATATCTTTGATATCTGTATGAGTTTGAAATTTACATAACACGCCTTCACGCATAATGTCGTCTTTAACTTGTTCCCAGTCTTGACGTAAAGGACGGGTTCTTTGGCGTCCCATTCTTGCAGCATCTTTAGGCATTTTAACCAAGCGGATTTGTTCTGCATGAGGTGTACCGACGAACTTCTGTGCTTGAAAGTAGTGTTCGCTAGTCGGCCAATACAATCCATCTAACTCGAAGCCGTGGGGTGAGAAATTAGAGAAACAGCCATATTCTTTACGAGTGCTGTAAAAGTAGATTTTCATAGAATTTAGTAACACTGGAGTGTGGATAAATAGTAATAGCGATCGCTATTCTATTAACTAAATTGTCTGATAGCAATAGACTATTATATAGGTTGTTACTAACAGCCTTAAGTAACAATAAATTAGTGTTTTACAATTTAATTATTTCTAACTTAGTTTTATAAAACAGAAGATTGATTTTCTGGAGCTTCAATAAATGCCTCAAACTCATGATTAGGTGACCATTGAATAGCGCCATCTCTTCCTGTAAAAAACAATTTGGTTTGACTTTGATTAATTTCAGATAAAGTTTTTTCATCTAAATTTGCAGCAGAAGCGATCGCCACTTGTGGTTGCAGAGCAAGAACCAAATTTTTCAAAGATTGAGGGGCACACCAAAGCACTTGTGGACGAGGTAAACTCCCATTTTTAACTAATTCTTGTACCTCTTGAGACTTGATATTACCTACTAGTAACCAGTTCCGATCTAAAATTTGCAATTGTAGAATAGGTAATTCGTTATTGATTAATTGTGCGACTATCGAACCAGCTTGCACAGCTTGACCGACTGCTAAAGGTTGGTAAGACCCTTGATGCTTTTGTAGTTCCTTTTGAATTGCCTGAATAGCAATAGAATTTTCTGGATTTGGGGAATATTCATAAAAAGTTTTGATTGGTAAACGTTGAGCTAATTCCAACCAAGCATTATTTTCATTGCCTTGAAAATCAGTAGCGATCGCCCAATTGATTTGATTGACACCCTGCTGTTGTAGAAACGGTAAAATTGTGAAACGTGCTGTACCTTCATCACCACTATTAATTAAAGTTACCGTTCCTTTATCTTGAACAACTATAATTGGTTCCGTACCAGACTCTAATATCGTTATCCTAAATAATGTATTTGCAGAATGCCAAAGGGGAACAATTACCAAACCAATTGCAATCACACTAGCAAACCACCACCGCTGCTGCCACCAACGTACTAGCCAAACTAAGATAATTAGCCCATAAATTGCCAACAATTGCCAAGTAGATATGCTACCCACAGCAACAGAGTTTCCTGGCAAATTGCTAAAAAAATCTACTAATTTAATCAGCCAATCGGTAGGGTAATGCAACAATCCAGCCGAAAAGCTTCCTGCCTCAGTCCAAATTAAAGCTGCTAGGGCACTAATGATGCCACCTATACTAATAATAGAAATGAATGGAGTACTAAGCACATTCACCAACAAACTGTAGGTTGGTACAACTCCAAAGACAAAAAGTTGCACAGGTAAAGTCCAAATAGTAGCAGCTACGGGAACAGCAATTAAAGAAGCGATCGCGGGTGGTAACCAACTCAAGCGATCGATAATTGGTGGTACTGTTACAACTAACCCCAATGTTGCTAAAAAACTCAATTGAAAACCTAAATCCCAAATCCATAGAGGATTAAATAGTAATAATATTGTTGCTGCTAATAACAGCGAACTCAACTGTTTTACCTTTCTTTTTAATAACAGACCAATTAATGCTGCAAAACCCATAATTACAGCTCTCAGCACCGCAGGTTGAAAACCTGTTAAACTCAGAAAAATAATTAAACCCAAAAACCCAAGCGTAAATTGCATTCCTTTTTTTGTACGCTTCGTTAACTGTAATATCACACCCAAAATCAACGAAGTTTGGAATCCAGAAGCAGCTAAAGCATGAGCTAACCCTGCTTTTACGAATAAATCGCGCATATCGTAGGGTAAATCCACAGCTTTGCTACCTAAAACCATTGCACTGACAAGAGAACCTTCTGGAATACCTAAACTACGAACTTGCGATCGCACAATTCGCTCCCGAATTTGCCACCAGCCCCATTTACGTTCTTGTTCCAAAACATTGATTTGTCGCCCAATGAAACCAGCAAACGTTCCCTCTTGCTTGAGAAACTTTTGAAAGTCGAAACCACCAGGATTGGAAGCCACCTTTGGTTTGTACAAAATCCCAGTCACAGCGATTTGTTGACCAGGGTATAAACCGGTAGCCTGAAGGATGGGCACTGTTACGTATAATTTCCCCGTCACTCCTTTTGGGACACTAGCCGAGCCTTTTTGATTTTTGACCTCATCTAACTGAGTCGCTTCCAGCCAAAATTGTCCCCGCTGACTGCGAGTTAAACGCGGATTACTCGCCACTTCCCCGCGGACAATTACAAGCTGTTCTTGATTACTGCTATTTCCAGGCGGAACGAATTGGCTGATATCTTTTGCACTTGGTTGTGGCACTCGCCATTGAAAATAGACAGTTGCCAATAATCCCACCAACCCAGCAGCTAGCCATATTCTGGGATCAGGACTAGTTTGCCAGGTTTTAACGGCTGCCTTAGCTTTGCCTCCAGTATTCTCTGATTTCTGAGCAAGTTGCCGTGAGATGATGTAGCGTCGTCTAAAAAAAATTGCTCCCACTATCCCCAGAATCAAAATCCACGCACCACCCCAAGGAATTGCTGTAAACAACAACCCGATAATGTAGGAAAGGCAAATAATTAGGCCACTAGCTTGAATCATAAAATTTTTTGTCAAAGCACTTAGCAAACAGAATTTACAGCTAATTATCAAAAATATGTCAATATATCAATTTCTGTGTCCCTCCGTCATCATCTGTAGCTGTTTTAGCTACAGGTTTGGAGAACTGGTACTAATAACAGTTGGGGGAGCAGTAAACAAAAATCTTCATGCTTGTGGTGAAGTATAGTTCATTGGGTTTATACAAACAAAGCCTGCTGAAGCAGGCTTTAAATTTCAAACTCTTTCTCTGGGCTTCTACGGCTTTGTGTAAGGTAAACAAATATTTGTAGCAATAGGTCTAATTTTTAGCTAACAGAGAACAGATAAGGTCGAGAAGCCCTTATCTTTCTCCTTTCCCTTTCTAGGGTTGTACCTACGAGCAATACTAATCTGCTGTCTTCTTCAACAACGGAAAACCCAACTTTTCCCTTTGCTCAACATATAGATGAGCAACCTTACGCGCTAAATGACGAATCCTAGCAATGTAACGAGTTCTCTCCGTCACCGAAATTACACCTCTAGCATCCAGCAAATTGAACGTGTGGGAACACTTCATCACATAATCCAAACTTGGTAAAACTAATCCTCGTTCTGTCAATTGCGTAGCTTCTTGCTCGTACAAATTGAACAGTGTCAGCAATAACTCAGGATTCGAGGCTTCAAAGTTATAGGTACTTTGCTCAATCTCATTTTGGAGAAAAACATCTCCATAAGTAATGTTATCTGTCCACTGAATTTTTGTAATTGCTTCCACTTGCTGGAGATACATCGTCAAACGCTCTAACCCGTATGTAATCTCAATTGACACAGGACGGCAATCGATTCCACCGCACTGTTGGAAGTAGGTAAATTGAGTAATCTCCATCCCATCTAACCAGACTTCCCACCCAGTGCCCCAAGCTCCCACCGTCGCATCTTCCCAGTTATCTTCCACAAACCGAACATCGTGTTCTTCTGGACGAATACCTAAAGCCCTTAAAGAATCAAGATAAATCTCCTGAATATTATCTGGCGAGGGCTTAATCAGGACTTGATACTGATAATAGTGTTGAAAGCGGTTGGGATTTTCACCATAGCGTCCATCTGTTGGACGACGACATGGCTCAACATAGGCAACAGACCACGGTTCCGGCCCCAATGCTCTTAAAAATGTCTGGGGATTTTTAGTGCCTGCCCCTTTTTCAATGTCGTAAGGCTGAGCGATCAAACAACCGCGATCGCTCCAAAATTGATGCAACAAGGCTATTACCGACTGAAAATTCACGCTCTATCCTTCCTTAGTCAGCACATTGCATAAACCATTGTTGCTTACAACCCTACACTGTGGCGACTTTCAGGGGAATCAAAAAAAAGGCGAAAAAAAGTAGTAAAAGTGGTTGACACTCTTAAGTTGGTTCGCTATATTGAATAAGTGCCTGAGAGAGCGAAGCGAAAAGAGCGACGCTGGCAGGACACCGAACCATGAAAATATTATAGTTTGAAAGCCATTATACAACAAGTGGTCAGCGTCAAGTAAATGAAGTAACCAAGCTGAGGTTAAAAAAGCGCAGCTAAAGAGCTACAAACGATTCATCAAAACGGAGAGTTTGATCCTGGCTCAGGATGAACGCTGGCGGTATGCTTAACACATGCAAGTCGAAC
>LWTK01000034.1 GCA_003326205.1 Nostoc sp. ATCC 43529 | reverse complement strand
ACAAGCTTCTACTCCTTGCTTACCTCAAGTGACATCTTCAAAACTGAGTAAATACAAGCATTTAGGCAAAGCTGGTACTACTGAACATATTGATGCTGTTATGTCTGTTTTCAGACGTTATGTTTGGGATGAGCTACAGAAAATAATTGATACCCTTGATAATTGTCTACTAGATATTAGTTCTGGTTCTGAGCAAGAGGAGGAAGATCCACAAGATTAAGTTCCCCCTTATTATTCGCGACGATTCGTCGCGAATAATTTTTCTTTCTTTATTTTTGCAAAATTGGGATGCTCCCCTTCTGCAAAACTCAGTTGGAGGTTTAATTTTTGGGAATTTTTAGCCTGAATCAGCATCGTTAGTCGATCTAGCTATGCTATTTTTTTACCTGATTTGGCGAAATGCTTGCTTTGTGCGAAACTTTAGTGTTTAGTAATACTTGACTAAAGCCGATGATGGGATTTGAACCCACGGCCTGCTGATTACGAATCAGCTGCTCTACCACTGAGCCACATCGGCGTACACAATCGAATAGTATAGCATGATTCACCTATGGTAAATCCAAATTCCAAAAATCGCCTCAGCCCAGAACAATATAACCGTCTCAAAGCAGAAATGGCAGCCCCTTATCGCGGCTTACGACAATTTCTCTATGTTGCTTTCGGTGCTTCTGGTTTAATTGGGGCATTCATCTTTTTTTTCAGAGTCCTTGCAGGGCGCGATATTGAAAGTGCTTTGCCGAATTTGGCTCTCCAAATAGGAATCGTTACCTTGATGGTTTTTCTCTGGCGCTGGGAGCAGCGTCGCCAAGAAAGCCGCAAATCTAGTAAAAATACCAATTCCTGAATCTATTTTGATTGTTAATTTTTGCGGTGGTATTTTTACATATGTTTATATTCTTCAATGTTTTGATGAGAATTAAAATATCAGGAAAGAAAAAATAAAGAAATTATTACAAAATCTCAAAAAGTAAAAATTTTTGAGAGACTGGAAATTGTTGAAACGGGGTCAGCCAATATAAAGACCCTGACTATAAACTCAATTTCATTCAAATGGGGTCAACTATATTTAAAGACCCCAAATTTTATAACTCAAACCTGAGATTTAATAAAATTCGCAATATTAGGAAGCGCCAGACTGATCATTTGTTAGTCTGGCGCTTTTAATTAAGCCTTTATTGCTATGTACTCAGAACTCAGCACTCTTTATTGAACTGTTACCAAATAGGATGAAGGAATTGGTTGGGCACGTCCAGTATTAACAAGTGCTTGATAGACAAAGGCAGCGACTTCTGCTCTAGTCGCCTGACGATTAGGATTGAGTTGTTTAGCAGTCGGATAATTGATTACTAGTTGTCGTACAGTTGCAGCAGCAATAGGGGCGATCGCATAATTAGGAATCTGACCCGCATCGGTGTAAAACGAAAGAACGCTTTGATCGTTGGCAGTTAAGCCCAAACCATTGGCTAAAGCTACTAACGCCTGCACTCTCGGAATTTGTTGTTGTGGCTTAAAAGTACCATCAGGATAACCAGAAACAAATTGACTTTGGTAAGCAGATTGAATAGCAGCAAAAGCCCAAAAATTGCTTGCTACATCCTTAAACTTAATAGCTGGGCGTTTAGATGGTGGCGTCAGAGCCTTAGTGATAATGGTGGCGAATTGAGCGCGGGTTACGGGTTCATTGGGTTTAAAGGTGCCATCAGGAAACCCAGCAATAATATTTTGGGAAGCTAAGGCTTCGATGTACACTTTTGCCCAGTAATTTGCTGGCACATCTTTAAAGGCGACAGCCCCTCCTGGGGGTACGTCAACAACTGCGGCAACAAAATCTACTGAACCAGCAATTCGTTTTTGATCGATATCATTGCCAACAGCAAGAATTGTACCAGTTTTAGTAGCATTATTGACATCATAACGAGCATTATTACGAATCAGATTACCACCAGGATTTTCATTGGTACCAAGGTCAGGTAAAGCACTAACAGTCGCTACAATACCATCCCGCTTATTGTTTTGAATGACATTCTTACGTAATACGGGTTTAGCTGACTCTGAGATAAAAAGACCGTCTTGGTTTTCGATGATTTGGTTTTCTACAACTAACGGTGTAGAAGTGCCACCGATCGCTATACCAAAACCAGTATCCTGAAATAAGTTACCGCGGATTTCTCCTTGGGCAGATTTAGCAACTGAAACCCCATTGCCTTTATTTTGTACAAAGATGTTACTTTCGATTTTGGGGTTGCCTGTACCAGTGACAAAAACGCCCTCTCTGATGCTGTTAGTAAAAGTACTGTTTTTGATGATGGGATTCGTTGATTCCACCCAAACACCAGTACCTCGGCTATTTGGATTGGTGACACTGACCCCTGTAATAGTCGTATTTTGCTCAGCAAGAATGGTAATGTCCTGTCTGGCAAAGGTGCGGCTAGTGTAGAAACCTCCACCTGAAATTAATATTCCCTGACCTCTAGTTGCTTCATCACCCCGCAGTGTTACCCCTGGTTTGAGCAAGATGGGAAAGGTTTCCCCACTTTCCTGGCTATAATTTCCAGGTGCAAGCTGAATTGTTGTCCCTGGTTGGGCTTGACTAAGAGCAAAACTTATGCTCTTGTAAGGTGCATTAGCCGTAGTACCAGCACCAGCGTTATCTGCACCAGTTGTAGGATTAACGTAAATGACTGTTGCAGTGGTGGGAACTTGCGCTGTGATTGGGGCAATACCTTCTGAGTGAGTAGCGCCAGCATTTACCTCACCAGGTAGTAGGATTGACCCGCCAGAAACAACTAACAAAGCCGTTAGCCCGGCTGCCATGCGTAGGCTATATCTGAGATGATTGCGAGAAATAAGGCGAAAATTTTTCGCTGGAGAAGTCTGAAAACCCCGATGTTTCATTTTTGAGTCTGTGATGTGCTGAATTACGGTATGTCGAACAAGGTTAAAGCTAGCAGTTTTGTAAGCTGCTATAAAACCCATGCAAAACTATACCGAATGATAAGCACTGATCCAGCTAAATTCCTGAGATAAATCACAGAACTTATACATAAGTTATATACTTTAATTCAGAAAATTTTACTATGGCAATCGGATCTGATTTTTGACTTGCGTAGGAGTAGAGAATCAGCCTTGTCAAGTCCTAATAGTACAGCAAAGCATAAATGCAGCTAAAGTCTCAATTAACCAAACAAGGCTTAAATTCCTTGCTGAGTCAAAGTACCATAGCTGGATTTCGCAATTAATTATGCTGGGATGTCATTCCAGGAAGCAGTGGCGATCGCTTGGAGAAAGTCTACCACCAACTTCGTTACCTACAAGATTTACTGAGTATCTAATAAGCTAAAGTTTCTAAAGTTTCTCGTAAATATCGTTGTACCTGCTGTTCTAAGCGAAGTCCCTGTAATTGAGCGCCGCGTTCTAGTTGCCAGCGTTGAAAACCGGAACTAGTAGAAATAGCACATTTGAGGCTATACCAAATTTCACTATCAGCAGAAAATTGGCGATCGCTATAAGCTGGAATTTGAGCCATAATTCCTGATTCCTCTGTTATTAGTTATTAGTCATTAGTCATTAGTCATTGGTCATTAGTTTTTCTTTGCGTTCCCACGTCCCCGCGTAAGAGCGTCTGCTCCTAGCCACTTCAAATAAAATAATATTTACTCTGGGGGCTGCTGTGAATCTATTTTTCTTGCGAACAAAGATTCAAACAATCGGGGCAACATTTGATTAACCCGCACGCCTAAAATTGTAAAATCTTGTTTAATCTTTTCTAAAGATAACGGTTCTATGGCCGCAAATTCTGTGTCATTAGTCACTAAAACTCGCATGACACTAATGGGTATTTGTAAAAATAAATTACTGGCTAAAAAGGCTAAGGCGGCAAGTATTAAACCGAGGCTACGCCATTGCGGTAAAAATTTAGCTGTATTTGCTACTAATGGGGCAAATTGATATATATGCCACAAAGCCCAAATCGACAATACTGATGTCACTAGGGCTAGGATACGATTTAACTTTGTATTAGTTAAATAAAGAATTTTTCGCTGCCGCTCAGTCAAATTTTCTGGCTTTAAGGCTATTCCCAAAAGACCAAAGATGTAAAAGGGGCGACGCAGTTGCATCCATAGCAGCGGCACAACACCAATGGCGGCTACTAAGAATAGTTCCATCCAGACGGGCAAAAACGGTTCGCCCACAGACAGGAACAATAAGCAGAGTATTGAAAAAATAGGTAAGGTCGCTAATCCAGCGACGTGAATCCATAAAATTGGTTCAGAGCGAAATGAAGCCATATATTAAAGTTGTGAGTTAAAAGTTAAGAGTTAGGAGTTAGAGAGTTTTAACTCATAACTCCTAACTCCTAACTTCTAACCATTTTACCCTCAGCACTATCTGGTTAAGGTGAGAGTACGGCGCTTGGTAACCATTTGATAGGCTTCGATGATGTCACCTTCAGCCCAGTCATTGAATTTATCAATGCCGACACCGCATTCATAACCACCGTTGACCTCACGGGCGTCTTCTTTCATCCGTTTTAAGGAGTCAAGCACGCCTTCATAGATCACTTTACCGCCACGTCGCACGCGGACTTTGCAGTTACGAACTAGCTTGCCAGATTGAACGTAGCAACCAGCAACCGCACCACGGCCAACTGGGAAGACGGCGCGGACTTCGGTTTGACCCAAGGGTTCTTCCACCAACTCTGGTTCGAGAAGACCTTCCAGGGCATCTTGGATATCTTCCAAGAGTTTGTAGATAACGTTGTATTCCCGAACATCTACACCCGCTTCATCGGCGGCTTGTCTTGCGCCACTGGCAAAGGTGGTGTTGAAGCCAATAATTACAGCGTTACTAGCTGATGCTAAGTCGATATCTGTTTCGGTAATTTCCCCAGCAGTAGCCAATAACATCCGAATTTGAACTTCGTTTTGGGGGATTTGCTTGAGCGCTCCCACAATGGCTTCCACAGAACCTTGCACGTCTCCCTTCAAGATCAAGTTGAGTTCTTTCAACTCGCCTTCTTGTGCCTGAGCTGAGAGGGTTGTGAGGGTGACACGTCCTTGCAACAGGCGGGATAGGCGTTGTTTGTCAGCGCGATCGCCTGCTAGGGTTCTGGCTTCTTTTTCGTTCTCGAAGACCTCAAATTCGTCGCCTGCTGCTGGTACATCACTTAAGCCCAATACCTCAACAGCAAAGGAGGGAGAGGCGGCTTCTACTCTGACGCCTCTGTCGTTCACCATTGCCCGCACTTTACCAAAGGCGGAGCCAGCTACCAACATATCTCCCACATGCAATGTACCATTCTGAATTAGCAGGGTAGCAACTGCTCCCTTGGCTTTATCCAGATGTGCTTCAATGACAGTTCCTCTGGCAGCGCGGTCTGGGTTGGCAGATAGTTCTGCTACCTCTGCTACCAAGAGAATCATTTCTAAGAGGGTATCTAGGTTTTCGCCTTTGATAGCGCTCACCGGCACCATAATTGTGTCGCCGCCCCATTCTTCTGCTGTCAAACCATACTGAGTCAGTTCTTGTTTCACCCGGTCTGGTTGGGCAGCTTCTTTATCAATTTTGTTGATGGCGACGACAATTGGCACTCCTGCTGCTTGGGCGTGGCTAATAGCTTCGATGGTTTGGGGACGAACGCCGTCATCCGCAGCTACTACTAACACAGCAATATCTGTTACCCGCGCTCCTCGTGCCCGCATTGCTGTAAAGGCTTCGTGACCAGGAGTATCTAGGAAGACTATTTGCTGTGGGTTGCCTTCATGTACCACATCCACATGATATGCACCGATGTGTTGGGTAATACCACCTGCTTCGCCAGCAGCTACTTTGGTTTTACGAATCGAGTCGAGTAGAGTTGTTTTACCGTGGTCTACGTGACCCATAATTGTTACCACTGGCGGACGCCGATGGAGATTTTCCATATCTTCGGCGCTGACCATTTCGGTAACTTTCCGAGCTTCTGCTTCTGGCTCGGCAGTTTCAACTTCTATTTCTAGCTCTTTTGCTACCAGAGTAATTGTTGGAATATCCAAATTTTGGGTGATGCTGACTGCCATGCCTTTGAGGAACAGGATTTTCACAATCTCTGTATCGGCAACAACCAACAGGTCAGCCAATTCTTGGACAGTCATTGGCCCTGTCACCACAACTTTTTCTGGACGTTCGCGCTTGGTTTCGACTTCTTGGCGACGGTTTTGGTCGCGGTTAGAAGTAGATTTTTTACCTCTTGCTGTTGGGGCACTAACCAAGGCTGCCGCTGGGGCTTGTGCGGGGCGAGTCGATTTAGGTTTGGGGGGACGGGCGATGGAAAGGCTGACTTGGACGGTGGCTGGTGCGTCTAGATCGTCATCATCCAGCAAATCGTCTTCAAATTCGTCATCATCCAGAAGTATTGGCTTACTTCGCTTGCCTTTGACGCCGGCCTTGCCTGCTTTTTCTTTAACTTCGTCGATGATTTCTTCTTCTACCCACTTTTTGCCGCCTTTGGCTGGTCGGGGTGGAGTTGGGCGTTTTAAATCCAGGAGGTCAGGGGCGATTGGCTCGTCACCTAATACCTCGGTTTTCGCCGCTATTGCTGACAGATGTCTTGGTGGAGTAGCAATTGGCATTGCTGCTGCTACAGCTTCACCAGAACGTGCAGGTCTTGGTCGTTGCCCGTCTCCTATTGGTGATGGACCTGATGGACGACTTCCCCTTGGCTCCGGTTTGCCGGGTGAAGTAGTGGGACGAGGCTGTCTTTGTGGTGCCGCTGGCGAGGCCTGGTCTGTTGGCAGCTTAGCGACTTTTGGCTTAATAACTTGATGGTCGCGATCGCCTTCTGCGGGTCGCGGACGTTCGCGTTTGAGGATCGGTTTGTCTGCCGGAGGTTGCTGCTCAGCTACCTGTGGTTGTTCTGCCGCTGGTCTTGCTGGTGGCGCAACTAATTGCGGTTTTTGAGGTTTCTCCGGTTTCGGTCTGGGTGGAATTACTTTTTCCGATTTTTGGGCAGCTGCTTTTTCCTGTGGCTGAGTTGGAGGAGGTGTTTGTTCCAAATCTTTGACAGGAGGTTGCTCTGTTGTCTCAGATTGATTCCGGGGTACGGGTCGAGTTGGTGCCGTCGGCTTCATGGGTGAGACTGGTGTAGCGAAAGGCCGTGGAGGTGAGGGAGGATTAGCTTCAGACAAAGCAGCTTGGGTATTGGTAGCAACTGACGCCTCTGGGGCGTTGGAGGTAGTATTTCTCAATATTTTCGGTTTGCGTATTTCCAAAATTTGCTGTTTGTGGGGTGCAGCAGGTCGGTTACGTCCGCCGTTTGGTAGTGAATTTGATTTATGGCTGGTTGTACCTGGTTCCTTTTTCGGCGTCCCATTTGTCGCTGCGAGTTTTTCTGCAGCAGTACGAATCTGTTCTGCCTCGGATTCTGAAATCGTGCTGCTATGGCTTTTGACCGCGATGTTGAGCTGGTCGCAAATTGCTAATAGCTCTTTGTTATCCAAATTCAATTCCTTTGATAATTCATAGATTCTAACTTTGCCGTTGTTCATCCACTCTTCCCCTTTAATTTACAGTTTTAGCGGATGGCTGCCTGGTTTGCGACATCTCCATCCTTTGATTACTGTTTTTAGGTTGCCCTTGGTGATTTTGCCGGTGCCTCCAATCAGGAAAGAGAGATGTTTCGGTTTAATGGCATCCCCACCAAGAATGATGGTTGAGAGATGCCCATAAAAATTTTTTAAATAAAAGATTTTTATGGTCACCCTTGACGCCGAACTGCGCCTGAGCGCTACCAGGTTGCCATTTTGTAGTTTTTTGTTTTGCTGATTCTGAGTCTTCCACAACACGATCAAGTACATTTGTTCTGGTAGTGTTGCTCCGCCCCTCTTTTGATAAAAGAGCCGAATGCTTTCTACACCCATTTACTATTTTGGCACTAAGCCTAACGTTCGACAGAGAATATGAAAAAGGCGCGACTAATTCGACTTTCGCACAATTTCTCTACTGATGACGCTACTAAGTTGTTCCAAATAATTAAATTTGATTTTGGGTATTATTGCTGGCTAGACGTTGCGACAAGCTTTGGAACAGCGTTTCTGGCACTGATGCATGTAGCGATCGGCCTAGTCTATTTTTCTTTTGAGCTCCTTGTAAGCAACTCGCTTGCGGACAAATATAGGCGGAACGCCCCATGCCCCGATCTAATTGTACCTTTCCAGATGGAAAGACGCGTACAATCCGCCAAAACTCTTCTTTTAAACCTAGTTTGCGGCAGCTAATACAGCGCCGATAATTTGGTTTCATAAGTTTTGTTAGGATCTCACTTCAGCATTTTGGATGTAGAAAGAAGTTCGTTATTACTATTTTTTACTTATACCAACTCTTTTCAACAAAAAATCTTTGACATTGGGATTAAAATCAACAGTAACAAAATTTAACAAAATTGAGAAATTATTCTTCATCCTCAGCATCAAAAGTATCATTATTTAATTCTTCTTCTAATTCGTCTTCATTTTCGGTCTCTAATTCCTCAAAATCAACATCATCTTCATCCTCTTCTTGCTCTGCTTGATATTTCGCTCTAGAAGCTATAAATTTAGCATCTTCTCCGGCATGGTCGTACTTCGCTTTGTCTTTGATATCGATTTTCCAGCCCGTCAGGCGTGCTGCTAAACGGACATTTTGTCCTTCTTTGCCAATGGCTAAACTCAGTTGGTCTTCAGCCACTAGTACGTGAGTTTGCCGGGTTTCTGGGTCCATGAGGCGGACTTCATCTACCCGTGCTGGACTCAAGGCGTTAGCGATATATGTTGCTGGATCTGGCGACCAGCGAATTACATCTATTTTTTCACCGCGTAATTCGTTGACTACCACTTGAATTCGCGAACCCCTAGCTCCGATACATGCACCAACTGGGTCTACATCGCGATCGAGAGTATCTACTGCTATTTTAGTCCGGGGGCCTACATAACGGGAAGGGGGGTTTGCCTCCCTAGCTACGGCAACAATCCGTACTACTTCGTCTTCGATTTCTGGTACTTCATTAGCAAACAGATAAACTACCAAACCAGCATCGGCTCTAGATACTAGTAACTGAGGCCCCCGTTGCTGACCTTGGGAAACTTTTTTGAGATATACCTTGAAAGTGGCGTTTGCCCGATAATTATCGTTGGGTAGCTGTTCGCGCTTTGGTAATTCCGCTTCCACTTCTGGCTGACCAAAGCCACTGCTAACTGCCAAAATTACCGATTGACGTTCAAACCGCAGGACTCTTGCTTGCAGAACAGTTCCTTCTAAATCTTGGAACTCTTCTTGCACCATCTGGCGCTGTTGATCCCGGAGTTTTTGCGCTAGTACTTGCTTGGTTTGCATGGCTGCCATGCGACCAAATTCTCCTTGATCTGGTGTCACATCCAGTACTACGGAGTCGCCTAACTGTGCTTCGGGAGCTACTAGTTGAACTTCGTCTAGAGAAATTTGATGGTCTGTATTACTGACTTTTTCAACAATAGTTTTAGTGGAAAGAACGCGAAATCCTTCTTCTTCTATATCAAGTTCTACTTCAAAATTCTCAAAATAATCTTCGTCAAACTGTTTGCGCTCTAGATTTTGAGCGCGACGATAACGTTCGTAGCCTTTGAGTAGTGCTTCTCTAATAGCTGATTGAACTGCAAGACGAGGTAAATTACGCTCGCGACTAATACTTTCAATTAATTCTTTTAATCCAGGTAAAGTAACCATTGACATAAGCAATCTCCTTTAAAAATTAGGGACTGGGGATTGGGGATTGGGGATTGGGGATTGGGGACTGGGGACTGAGCGTTGGTGTAGCGTCTCCTAGAGAAGCCAAAGTATAGAGCATGGGGCATGGGTAGAGGGGATGGGGTGCTTCAGGGAAAGACTTGCTGCAACTTTCCCTGAAGCACCGGAAGCTCCTCTACTCTTGTATTCCCCCAGTTTCTATTCCCTAATTTCTAATTCCCAGTCCCCAGTCCCCAGTCATTTGTTTATCGACGTTCGTCTAGCTGCACCCTAGTAATTAGAGAGCGCTGAATTTCGACTACACGACCTTTTTGGTTTAAGTAAACTGCTGTCTCATCCCGGCGAATCAGCTGACCAGTCCACTCTTGTTGTCCCTCATAAGGTGGGGAGGTGGAGATAATGACGGGAAATCCTTTAAAAGAGATAAACTCCCTGTCGGTGACCAATTGCCGCGAAATACCAGGACTGGACACTTCCAAGACATAAGCATCTGGAAAGATTTCCGCAGCATCTAAGGAGGTTTCTAAAGCACGGCTCATCTTCTCACAATCATTTAACCCGGTGTCCTGCTGAGGATTGCGAATATCTACCCGCAGTACTGGTGGACTTTGGTTAGTGTGAAAAACCACGCCCACTAGTTCTAATCCCAGTTCTTCTGCCACTGGTGTCGCCAAATCAATAATTTTTGGTACTAAGGGATGAGCCATGAGAAAATTCAATAAAAAAAGTGGGCATTGACCCACTTCCTGCGATAGGGATATCTTCCAAGAAGTCTTGTGACGAACCAATGGTGGTTCGCCCTAATTCGAGTTTAGCGCATTTCTTTTGCAGTGGGGCATTGGGGTCACTGGTGACTGGTCAGTTAAGAGTTAGGAGTTAGGAGTTAAGAATTATTTTCCCCACACCTCCCACACTCCCCACACTTCCCACACTCCCTCATCTCCCCATCTCCCCACCTCTTCATCTTTCCACCACTGCTGGAAGTGATGCTTGTGTTCGTATCTGTCTGGTTTGTTCGATGATTTGCTCGATATCTTCTTGGGACAAACGCTGAACGTAGTTGAGTTTGATTTCTTCTAAGAAGTCAGAAAGTAAGCTTTCAATTTCTGCAAGCAAGTGCTTTTCTTTGATTTGCCCTGTCAAGGCTTCGCTGAAACTTTGTACTAGTTGACTGGTGAGTTTTGCACCAACAGGGTCTTCAACAGCGCTAACTAAAGTTTTATAAAGATTTGTTGTGATTTGGGTCGCTAGTTGTTCGCTGAGTTTGGTTTGGGCTTGCCCAACGCCTGGGAGATTCTGGAGGTTGCGGTAGATGGGAACTTGATGGATGACGGCTTCGATATTGTGACGCAAAATGGCAACGATCGCCGGCTGGATTTCGGGTAGAACTTGGTAAACAATTGTTTTTACCAAAAGGCCTGCGATCGCTTCTATTTCATTGACATTATTAATATCTATGTAGGAACGCACATTTTCTTGTTGCGACAGCCAGCGAATTAATTCACCCCGCTTAATTGAACCCTGGACTTGGTTGATTACCCTTACCACTACAATTTCTGTCAGTTCTTCGGCAAAATTGGCGACGATTCCCTGATTAATTTGTCGGCGCACTGGATACAAACTTAATAACTTTGCTTGGTCGAGACGAACTAATACAGGTATAATTCGCAGCCAACGTAAAAATGGTACTAGTAATAATAAATCGTACCAACGCCATAAGAGTGCTTCTAACCAGCTTAAACCACGATGTTGGCGTCTGATTAAAAAGGTACGACCCAGCAATTCTAGGGCAAATAAAATCACAAATACTGAGTCAATAATCCAGAAATTATTGACAAATTCGCCACTTTCGCCAATTCGGCGGTAGTAGTTAGTGGCAATCAAAGGGCGGATTCTCTGGTTGAAAAAATTAATTTCTGGAAGCCAGCCTTTTTGGGTTAAGTAGGGTTGACTCCAAAAAATGGCAAAGGACTGTTTTGCAGATTCATTGTCGATGCGATCGCGCATCCGATTTTTGATTTTTTCTAGGGTACCGCTCTTATTCGCCCCCGCAAATGGGTTAGTGTCAATCATCTCGTTGCTAAGACGAGTTATTTCCTCTAGTTTGTTTTTGACTTCAGGCGACTGTAATCCTGTTTGGCTGACTTGTTCTTTCAATGCGTCTAAGGTTTCTAGATACTTTTTCGTCTCTCGATGCGGTTCAATACCTTTGATGGGGTCATAAATTTGGACAATTTGGGGAAGTTTTTGTAAGTATAAATCCCGCCAATGTACGTAACTTAAATCAAACAAAACTAAACTTAAATTTACCGTGGCTAGGATTGCCATAAATCTTTCAAACCATAGATTGCGCTTATCAGAAGTTTTTATATTTTTCATTTTTTTGTTTTGAATTATACATTTTTCCGTGATTTTCAATATCAACTCTCTGATTTATTGACTACCAAATTTCGGCAACCAATTATCTTCGCTAATATAAGATACTTCTTTTGATGGATGACACAGATTAGCTCCTGTATGGGCAGTTAAGTTTAACAAACATAAATTACAAATTATTCAAAAATCATTAAACAATTACGAAAAAAGTTATTAAAGAAACTTAAAATGCAGCTGTTAACGTCTATAATCCTGCTGATTTAACCCAAAGGAGTTTTCATTTATGTGGTGTGGGTTTGGAAAATCAAGCGCGACTTTTGCTGCTACCTGCTTGTTAACTGCTAGCATAGTAGTTGTAGACACAAGTTTTGCAGCGCCTCAACGTAGTTATACGCCACAGCAATTTCGTGCTGTGTTGCGGGGATTAGGCTACAACGTCAAGGTAACAAATACGCCGTTGACAGACGAAGAAACCAAAAAAGCAATTCGTGAATTTCAGACTGGTTACAGGCTAAAACCAGTTGATGGGATAGCGGGGCCACAAACCCAAGCTTATGCTGCTAACATCGTTAAAATTCTGCAAGGGAATTTAAATGCGGTGGTGAAGCCCAATCCTCCGCTTCCTCGCGATAATTTTTATGGCCCTCAGACTGAAGCTGCGGTGAAGGAATACCAGAAGAAAAATCAGTTGCAAGAAACCGGAATTGCTAATTTAGCACTCCGGCAAAAACTGGATGCAGAAGCAAAGGCACTTGTGGGTCAGCCAACTCCTAAGCCATCACCGACACCAACGGCTAAACCCACGACTAAACCGAGAAGTGTACCAAGTCCAACACCGACGGCTACACCCAGTCCAACACCGACGGCTACACCCAGTCCAACACCGACGGCTACACCCAGTCCAACACCGACGGCTACACCCAGTCCAACACCGACGGCTACACCCAGTCCAACACCGACGGCTACACCCAGTCCAACACCTACGTCTACACCTTAATTGCCAGCAAAAAATTCCTACCTCGAAGCATCAACTCAAGATAATTCGTAGTTGTTAATTTGTGACATTTCCTACACCAACCTCTGGGTGGGTGTAGGCTTCTCAATTAATTACTAATTCGTAATGGGCTACGCCCCGCGATACTAACGTAATTCGTAATTATTGAGTTTGAGTCCTCTGGCAAAATCTTCGATTTGGTGGTCTTGAATTAGTTGGGGTCTAAATTCCCTACCTGTACGAATTAAGTATTATTGGGTTCTTCTAAAGGTCTGCCTTTGGGCACAGGTAAAGCTGGACTACGGTCATTGTAAGGCATAGGAATGTACTGGACAGTGGGTCGCCCTCCTTGCGGTTGTGGGTACAAATCCATCAAATCATAAATAGAATTGGGCAGTCCGACGGTTATGGGCAGCCCCATTTCTGTAGCTTCCTCAACAGTGATGGGATAGTCGTGGGTAACACGTCCAGTTGTTAAGGCTTCGATAATCGATTCGATATTTTCTGGCTGAACTTTTTGTTTAGGTATACTGTCCTTGAGCAAAGTCCGCACAAAGCGTTGTACTTGTTGTATTGCTTTGCCTGCAAGGTCAGCCATAATTAAAGTTTGGTCATCAACTTCACTGATGGGTTTATCTTCGACTACTTTGACGATACTAGCTGCTGGGAAGTTACCGAGTTGGGGATCGACTGGCCCTAAAACGGCATTGGCATCCATAACAATTTCATCAGAAGCGAGAGCTAGCATGGTACCGCCACTCATGGCGTAGTGGGGTACGAAGACTGTAACTTTTGCTTGGTGGCGAATTAATGCTCTAGCAATTTGTTCTGTAGCTAAAACCAAACCTCCAGGGGTGTGCAAAATTAAGTCAATTGGCACATCTGGGGGAGTGAGACGAATTGCTCGCAGTATCTGTTCTGAGTCTTCGATAGTGATGTAGCGAGATAAAGGAATTCCCAGTAAGCTAATGGACTCTTGGCGGTGAATTAGCAAAATCACCCGACTTTTGCGTTGCTGCTGGAATTCCTGTAAAGCACGTAAGCGCCGATATTCTATTTGGCGTTTTTGCCAAAGAGGTTGCAAAGAAGTAAGAAGCAGAAAAATCCAAAATAAATCGCCTATACCAAAGCCCATAAATTTATTTATTGTTCAAAAATAACGGTTGCCGCCATTATTGTGACAATTTTTGGGCGATCGCAATTCTATCGGAAGGCTAGAAGAGATGGGGAGGTGGGAGGATGAGGGGGATGGGGAGTTTGAAGTTTAACTCTCCTCCCCATCTCCCTCACTTCCCTCGTCGCCAAATTTTGATCGTATCGTCATCGCCGCCACTGACTAGAGTTTGTCCATCAGGACTGAAAGCGACACATCTCACATAACTGGAATGCCCTGTTAGTGTGCTGACTTCTGTACCAGTGTGTAAATGCCACAGTTTGATGGTGTTGTCCCAACTACCACTAGCGATAAATTGCCTATCCTGGCTAAAAGCGACTGACCAAACTGAATCAGAATGGCCAGTAAGAGTGCGAATTTCTCTGCCTGTGTTGACATGCCACAGTTTAATTGTGTTATCGCCACTACCACTAGCGATAATTTCTCCATCGTGGCTGAAGGCGATACAGTTGACAAAAAAGCTATGTCCAAGAAGTGTGCGAATTTCTCTGCCTGTGTATACTTGCCACAGTTTTATTGTGTAGTCATTACTACCACTAGCTATCAGCTGTCTCTCCTGGTTATTGGTTGTAGCTGTTCTGGGAGAGTAGGCAACTGATGAAACTGGGTCGGCATGACCTTTAAAAGTTTGGATTTCTATGCCAGTGTGTACCTGCCAGAGTTTTATTGTACAGTCAGCACCACCACTCAGGAGCAGTTTGCCATCTGGACTGAAGGCAACGGAATTTACCCAGTTGCTATGACCAATGAGAGTACGAATTTCTTTGCCTGTGTTGACATCCCACAATTTAATCGTGTTGTCCCAACTACCGCTAGCTAAAATTCCTGAGTTGATATCTGTGAACCCCCCAGTTCTGCCGGACTCTCCTTGATAAGAAGAATTTGGGGAAATTGGGCTAAAGGCAAGGGAATGAACCATGCTGGAATGACCAGAAAACCAACGACCCAGTTGACGCACTAGCTTACCAGTACTCAGTTGCCAAAGTTTGATAGTTTTGTCGTTGCTACCACTAGCAAGATATTGTCCGTCTGGGCTAATGGCGATCGCATGAACCATACTAGAATGACCTTTAAGGGTCTGTATGCATTGCCAGTTCTGCCGATCTAGTATTACAACAGGCCCTGGTGATTGGACAACGGGTCTGGCTGATTCTTGTTTGGGCTTCCTCGCTAAAGATAATGGTATTGTTGCTAAATCTTCTATAGAATCACCTTCAAGTAAATTCAACCACTCCTGCACGGACTGGGGACGATAAGTTGACTCCAAATCCATGCCGCACATGATAGCTTGATTTACTCTGTTACTGATGTTGGGATTAAAGTATTGTGGTGGTTCTAAATTAACATTGTGGCGGCGATCGTCTGCACTTGTTGGTACAACTCCTGTAAGTAAATTATACAAAGTAGCGGCTAAGGCATAAATATCAATGTATTCTCCTCGTGGCGCTTCTAATTCATACTGTTCTGGTGGGGCAAAACCAGGAGTGCGATACACTGTATGCCTTTGAACTGCATTGGGAATAAATTCTCTGGAAATGCCAAAGTCTATCAGCACTGCTTCTGATTTATCAATGCGAATCATGATGTTGCGCGGTTTTAGATCCCGATGCAACAGCCCTTTAGAATGAATCAGCGTTAAAGCGTCGCCAATTTGCCGGATATACAACAGTGCTTCTGTTTCTGATAGCAAACCTACCCGCTTCAAGCGTTGTCCTAAGTCTTCGCCTTGGATGTACTCCATCACCATACAAGGCGAATTTCCTTCATCGAAGACGTTTTCTATTTGTACTATATGAGGATGGTGACACACAGCCAGCCGAACTGCTTCATCACGGAAGTCTTGCCGTAATTTATTTCGGTGGAGTATCCAAGCGGGGTGATTCAGGATTTCTTCTTTGAGAGTTTTTATGACTCGCTGTTGATTTCTTTGATTTCTGGCAAGATAAGTGATGCCAATTCCACCTTCGCCTAGTTGGCTTTCAATAATGTAGCGCCCTCCGAATAAAGACTTTCCTGGATTCCACACCATTAGTAATATTTAACGTTTTCTGGTATTTATTTTGGCACGGTATCAGAACAGCCAACACGAATTTTTGGGAATTCCATTTGTATTGTTGTTGTAGCTTTCTGAAGTAAGTTACTTAGATAACATTTTCATCACCTCAATAGTTACTATTAATTAATAGTATAGATTTGGATATATCCTTATAGTTTTAGTTAAACTATGCCTTTATACCAAAATATGAAACTCGATCGCTCATTCTATCAACAATGACTTTAGCCATATTTGTTCATAATAATTTGACTTGTAGGTAATCTAAAATTATGCTGAAGAATCTAAATCTGAAACAAAAGTTTACAATTCTGCTATTAGTGATTTTGACCTTTGGTCTGAGCTTAAGCGGATTTGCCCTTTCTTCTTTGCTGAGGCAGAATGCCAAACAGGATATTAGCTCAACCGCTCTGATGCTGATGCAAACAATGAGTTCTGTTCGTAAGTACACCAGTACTCAAGTGAATCCAGAGTTGGCTGATAAATTAGCAACGGAGTTTTTGCCGCAAAGCGTACCTGCATACTCAGCAAGAGAGGTATTTGAAATTTTGCGGAAAACATCAGATTACCGTGACTTCTTTTATAAAGAAGCAACTCTCAATCCCACAAATCTTCGAGATAAAGCAGACGGTTTTGAGACAGAAATTGTAGAAAAGTTCAGAAATAAAGCAGACTTGAAAGAAGTAAGTGGATTTCGCTCAATTCCTGGTGGAGATATCTTTTATGTTGCTCGTCCGTTGCCAGTTTCTGAAGAAAGTTGTTTGAAGTGTCACAGCGTACCTGAAGCTGCACCTCAAAGTATGATTACTCTTTATGGTTCAGCTAATGGATTTGGGTGGAAGCTGAATGAAATTATTGGCGCTCAAATTATATCAGTACCAGCTAATAACGTAATCAACAAAGCTAATCAATCTTCTTTACTAATCGTTCTAATTGTATCAACGATTTTTATCGCAACTATTCTGTTAGTTAACTTTTTCTTAAATCGACAAGTTGTGATTCCTCTCAAACGCATGACTCGCATTGCGGAGGAAGTCAGTACGGGACATTTGGAAGTTGAATTTGAGCAGATGTCTAATGATGAGATTGGTAATTTAGCTAGAGCTTTTAAGCGGATGCAATTAAGTTTAGAAATGGCAATGAAACGAATCAAACGTACTCATGGAAGCACGGGAGATTAAGAAATGTGAGAATTCTGAATTCTGAATAATCTAACGAGCGAGAGATAAAGTTTTAAGTAGGTGGACACAATTATTTAGAAGACGCATTTCGACTTCTCCCAAGGGGAGACGCTACGCGAACGCTCAATGCTCGGTAAGCTTATTCCAAGAGGGTTGAGCGCAGTCGAAACCCAGCGAGATCGAGTTAGGTTTAATTTAGTCCTTCTACTTAATAGTAAACAATATTTAAACTTTGTTTCTCCCATTAGAGGCAAGGTTTTAAGCTAATATTCAAACACTTGCAGAGTTGCTACCGTTGCGCTATCAGCGAGTGGTTGATAATTTATGCTCAACTCTGAGTTCTGAATTCTGCTTTTAAAGTCTAAATATTTACGAAAATAAGCTTTTTTTAAATTCAAAAGCTGCTTGAAAGTTAGGAATTTCTGCGGCTATCAATTCTACAAAATGGTCAGGTGAAATGTAAGGATTTTGAGCCAATATTTCTTCTATCACTAAAGTTGCCATTGGGCCGATGTGGTAAGCTAACTCTTGCTGACAATGTTTAACAAATACTGGATTAAGAGAAGGTTGTTGTTGTTCAATTTGCCCAATTTGTTGACTCATAGGCAAACCAGGTGAACTAAAAACGGTTTCTGCCATTTGGTTGTATGAGTCGGAAATTGCCGACATGGCCTGATATTCAGGATTAAATACGGTGGGAGGTAAATCATTCGCCATCCCAGGAGACATAACTACTTGTGGTTGTTCGAGACGTTCTAAATCTGCGATTACTTCTCTTGCTGTTTGGTATCGCTTGTTGGGTCTATCGGCTAACATGCGATCGAGTATTTGAGCGAAATTATCAGTAACATAGGCATAATAACGCCAGTTCCATTCTAAGGAATACTGATCCATTAATAAGGATGGATCTTTGCCTGTGAGCAGTACAATAGCTGTTACTCCCAATGCATAAATATCACTACAGGGAGAACATAAACCCAAGCTAATTTGCTCGCGAGGAGCGTATCCTACTTTACCCACGAGGGACATTTTTCCAACGAAAGTTACTTGGTTAGAAGTTTTGGTTTCGTTGATATCAGTAATTTGTTTGCCGACACCAAAATCAATCAGTACTGGCAAATCTTTGCCGTCTGGCAACATAATGTTGTCGGGGGAAATATCTCGATGGATAATGTTATGCTGGTGGACATATTCCAACACAGGCAATAGATTTTTTAGCCATTGGATAACTTCCTCTTCAGAAAAACTTCTTCCTTGGCGTTGAAGTTCTCCTAGCAGCCGAGAATATGTTTTACCATCGACATATTCTTGTACTAAAAACAGCCGACCGTCTCCTTCAAAGCAAGCCAAAAACTTGGGAATTTGAGAATGTTGCAGTTGGTGAAGAATTTTAGCTTCTCTTTTAAATAAGTTACGATATTGTTCCAGTCCACTTTCGCCTGTACCAATGGGTGCAAACTCTTTGAGAACGCAAGCTTCATTAAAACGACGGGTATCAAACGCCAAATAAGTCCGCCCTAACCCTCCTTGTCCCAAAAGTTTTTGGATAATATAGCGGTTATCAATTAGAGTTCCAGCGGCTATTTCTGGTCTTGTCAAAGGGGACTGTGACATCATCATCGCACTCCTAGCGATCTTGCATTAGTGATAAATTATTTAGTTTGCTCAAAGTCAGAAACTCTAGCAGATAAAGGCTTATATCATTTATAAAATAGAGGTTAGCACCACTGTCAATACTAGGAAATACACTTTTCTACAATCTCTAGATGGTCTTGTGTGACCAAATTAGCAATTTTTTCTTGAGCAGGTTTTAGTAATTTAGTACTACTTAATATTAGGTATTTTAGCAGTCAGGATATACCCCGTGTCTGCGGTAATATCTGCGAGTGCTTTGGGCATCGCTTTTTAAATTAGCTGTTTAACTTTATCTTAGCCTTAATAACCCGATCGCTACTAAGCGTGGAAACAGCTAGCATTTAGCATTACTTCATAGTTTTTCGGCAAAACTGAAGTTGCTATAGATTTATCAAACTAAAATATTATATGTATTTCAAGTACTTTATGTGCGATCGCTCTTAAAAATTAACCTTTGTGCAACCTAATGTTGCTATATCAATATATATAAGCTTTCAGTATCAGCGACTATTATTCTAAAAGAGAAAATCATCTTCCTTAATAGAGTAATTTCTACTTTTATTGTTTATTCTCTGTGTTGTAAAAGCTAATTATTAGTAATATAAGTTAATAAAAAAGAAAGAAAAAATATCCACAGTTACAATAATTAATCATCTATAGGAGTCCGATTTGATTGCGTGAAAAATCTAAGTATATGTAGTAGCGTGTCAAGCTTAAAATAGTGCATTAGTGTAGGTTGGGTTGAGCAACGCGAAACCCAACATTCTGATAGATGTTGGGTTTCGTTCCTCAAACGCCACTTCACTCAAGTCGGGAAACCCGCCCACGTGAGTGGCTCCCCAACCTACAATTTTTTTGCAACAATTTAGTCTTGTCACGCCACTACATGTATTTCAAAAATCAAATATGAATCCTATATCTCGTCAGGATTCACACCTAACTGACGTAAACGTTCCGCTAGTTTTTCTGCTTTTTGTTTAGCTTGAGTAGCTTCTTGTTCAGCAATTATAGCTCGTTGGCTAGCGGCAACAGCTTCTTCTGTGGGTGCGGGAATTAATTCTCCTGCTAAAGTCAACCACCTTAACCACAACCTTTCAATATCTCGAAACGAACCTTGCCATAAGCCCAAACTTAAATCTATCTCTGGCATTAGTATGCGTCCGTCTGTCAAATTCATCGGTTCGTAATGACCGCCTACTAACTGAAATGCTTGGAGTTCGTTAGTGTAGCGACTGAAAACAACATAGTAAGGAATCCGCAAAATTTGTTCGTAAACTTCCCATTTGGTAGGAGGTTTATCGGTTGCGCTTTTTTTGATACCTAAATCTTCATCTTCTGTACCAGGCGATAATAATTCCACCACGACAAAAGGTTTTGCTGGTTCTTGCCAGGTTACATAACTTAAGCGTAAGTCTTCACCTTTGTATAGTTTTTGTACCCCAACTACACCAAACCAATCTGGACGTTTGTACCACAAAGGATGCTCGATAGTGTAGTACAGATTCAGGTCAGCAGCGCTGTAAACTAATTCGGGGTTCCAGTTAATTGGTTGAAAAGTTAAGTATAAAAGTAAAGGTTGTAAAAAATGAAAATCGTCTGGCAAACCTGGTTCCTCTGGGTTGTCGCTGGGTAAATCATACATCGTTGGTAGCGTTTCCCAAGGAGGAAGCGGCGGATCGGATTGGGGGATGTATTTCCAGAAGGTTGTCATAGTAAAGTTGAAGTTTGATATTGCGATCGCTTACTATTTGCTCAATACTTTTATCAATCTAAATCATCAGGATTGACTCCCAATTGCCGCAAGCGTTCTGCTAGTTGTGCTGCTTTTCTTTTTGCTTTTTCGGCTTCCTCTGTCGGTTCAGGAATTAATTCTCCTGCTAAAGTGAACCACCTTAACCACAACCTTTCAATATCTCGAAACGAACCTTGCCATAAGCCCAAACTTAATTCTATCTCTGGCATTAGTATGCGTCCCTGTGTCAAAGTCATCGGTTCATAATGACCGCCTACTAACTGAAATGCTTGCAGTTCGTTAGTGTAGCGACTGAAAACAACATAATAAGGAATTCGCAGAATTTGTTCGTAAACTTCCCATTTACTAGGAGGTTTATCGGTTGCGCTTTTTTTGATGCCTAAATCTTCTTCCTCCGTACCAGCAGATAACAATTCCACAACTACAAAAGGTTTTGCTGGTTCTTGCCAAGTGACATAACTTAAGCGTAAATCTTGACCTTTGTATAGTTTTTGTACTCCTACCACACCGAACCAATCAGGACGTTTGTACCACAAAGGATGGTCGATGGTGTAGTAAAGATTCAGGTCAGCAGCGCTGTAAACTAGTTCGGGATTCCAGTTAATTGGCTGAAAAGTTAAGTATAAAAGTAAGGGTTGTAAAAAGTGAAAGTCGTCTGGCAAGCCTGGTTCCTCTGGGTTGTCGCTGGGTAAATCATACATCGTTGGTAGCGTTTCCCAAGGAGGAAGCGGCGGATCGGATTGGGGAATAAAGGGAGGAAAATAAGTCATAACTTGTTTTTAGAATTATTCTAAGTCTTGCTGCGATCGCTCAATGTACTTTAATGATAAAACTGGTGTAGTGAATGTGTTAAAAATCAGGCGATCGCATACACACAAGTGCTAGCGCACCGCACCGCTAATGCCAAATTTTGAGATTGCTGCTACTACAATTTTATCTATCTAAAAAAATGCTAGATTTAGTAAATTTTTAACTAAACCTAGCAATCTTTAATTATTTACAAAAAGTCTAATCTTGAGGTTGAATTCCCGCAGCCCGCAATTGTGCTGCTAGGCGTTCGGCGCGTTGGCGTTCTTGTTCGGCTAATTCTGTAGCCCAAAATAGAAGGTTTCCTTGTTCATCCCACCAGCGTAACCACTTCCCTGTGTGATTTTCACGAGTCCCTTCCGACACGCCAAGGAAAAGATTGATTTCCGGTATCCAGTAGCGTTGATTTGCGTCAGGTTCTTGCAAGATGTACTCTTGTGTATTTTGTAAGCGATACGTTTCGATACTGCCGCTTTCTGGTTCAAAGATGATGTAGTTTGGTACTTTTAAAATGCGCTCGTAAAAAAACCATTTTCCTGGGGGATATGTGGCTTTTATAGAATACTCTGTTTCCTGTGTATCGGAAACAAATTCCATCACAATTACGGGAATGTCACCCTGTAATTGAGGTGTGTAACTGCGTATTACTTCTTCTCTATTAACATTAATTTTGGCAATAAAAGCCCAATCAGGGGCTTTAATGACTATTTTGTTATTTACAGTGGCACAAATGCCGTAATTAGTTGTTGTTAGGGCATTAGCTGGAATTTTTCTGGCTAATAGTAGGCTTTCTGTGAGTGCAGCGGCTAAGGCTGGTTGGTTGATGTTGTCCACTGGGTCATCTGGAAGTTTGTAATCATCGGGGAGTTTTTCCCAAGTGATTTTGTAATCTTGGGTGATGACTGTCATAATGGGTTTTTTGATTGTTGACTGTTGAATGTTGAGTTAGGAGTGAGGAGACGCGATGAATCGCGTCTGTACAAGAAAGAGTTAAGAATTATTCTCCGCATCTCCCTCATTTTGTGCGTTATCCTTACTCATATTCATCGGGTTCTAAATCGTCGGTTGTCAGTTCTTGATGGGGGATGGCGGCGATAATTGCATCTATTACTTTAGATACTGGTAAAATCTCAATATTTAGGTCAGGGAATTTTTGTCCCTTGGGCACGATCGCTCTTTTAAATCCCAATTTAGCGGCTTCTTTCAACCGCAGTTCCATTTGGGAAACCGATCGCACTTGTCCGCCTAAGCCAACTTCACCGATCAATACTGTACCTGGGTCAACGATGCGATCGCGGAAACTAGCAACAATCGCAATTGCTATTCCTAAATCTACTGCTGGTTCTTCTACATTCAATCCGCCAGCGGAAGCAACATAAGAATCTAATTTCGACATGGGAATCCCCACGCGTTTTTCTAGGACGGCGAGAATTTGCACTAAGCGGTTGTAATCTATGCCGGTGGCTGCACGTCGGGGTGAGGGGTAGCTGGTGGGACTCACAAGGGCTTGCAATTCCACAACGATGGGGCGAGTACCTTCACAAGCCACTACAATTGCTGTACCTGGCGCTGGGTCGTCACGATTGCCTAAAAATAACTCTGAGGGGTTGGGAACTTCCCGCAATCCGTGTGACACCATTTCAAAGATGCCGATTTCATGTGTTGCCCCAAAGCGATTTTTCACTGTGCGTAATAACCGATGGGAGGCAAAGCGATCGCCTTCAAAATACAACACTGTATCTACTAAATGTTCTAAGACTTTCGGCCCGGCGATCGCTCCTTCTTTGGTGACGTGTCCCACAATCAACATGGTAATATCTTCGTGCTTTGCCACCTTCATCAAAGCCGCAGTACATTCACGTACCTGAGCTACGGAACCAGGCGCGGAAGTCAAGGCGGGAAAAAACACTGTTTGAATACTATCGATTACAGCTACATTCGGTTTAAGTGAATCTACTTCCCGCAAAATCTCTTCTAAATCTGTTTCTGGCAATACGTATAAATCCGCTCCTACGTTTTCTGGTGCTTGCGATTCGACGGGATTTTCTGCTACTGGCTCATCGCCATCACCAACAACACTTAGAGGTTTTGCTACTCCTAACCGAGAAGCTCTTAATTTTATTTGCTGTCCTGATTCTTCTCCAGAAATATAAAGGATGCGGTATCTTTGCGCTAATTGATTTGATACTTGCAATAATAAAGTAGATTTTCCAATTCCTGGGTCGCCGCCAATCAACACCATCGAACCAGGAACAACTCCACCACCTAGTACCCGATCTAATTCTCCATAACCAGATTCCCAACGAGTGACTTGGCGATCGCTAATTTGGTCAAATGTCAGTGAAGCCCGCTGCTTTGGAGCTTTAGCATTAGATTTGGCATTATTGGCTGCGGCTTGCCAACCACTTACTCCTCCACGAGTAGGTACATCTACAGAAGATTGGATGAGAATTTGTTCTTCTAGAGAATTGTAAGTACCACAGGCTGGACACTTACCAAACCATTGAGGGGATTCTGCCCCACAATCGTTACAAACGTAAAAACTTTTTGGCTTTGCCATTCGTAAATCTTATTAAATAATCTTAATATTTACTTAATTTTTGGAGAATACTAGAATCCAATCATAGTAGTAATTAGAGCTTTTTCCAAATCAATTTATGGGATGATATCTTAATATTATGGTATTAAAAATTAATCATGTAAATTTTAAGTGAAGGAGCGTTGAGCAACTTGGAAAGTCATAAAGAAAAAATCTTGGTAGTAGACGATGAAGCCAGCATTCGCCGGATTTTGGAAACGCGCCTTTCAATGATTGGCTACGATGTCGTGACAGCTGGTGACGGAGAAGAAGCTTTGGAAACTTTTCGCAAAGCCGATCCTGACTTAGTAGTTTTAGATGTGATGATGCCAAAGCTAGATGGCTACGGTGTTTGTCAAGAATTACGCAAGGAATCGGATGTCCCCATTATTATGCTAACAGCCTTGGGGGATGTAGCCGATCGCATCACCGGACTAGAATTAGGTGCTGACGACTATGTAGTTAAGCCGTTTTCCCCCAAAGAACTAGAAGCCCGCATTCGCTCAGTGCTGCGGCGAGTAGACAAAACCAGTGCTACTGGCATTCCTAGTTCTGGCGTGATTCATGTCGCTAACATCAAAATCGATACCAATAAGCGACAAGTCTATAAAGGCGACGAACGAATTCGATTGACTGGTATGGAGTTTAGCTTACTAGAGTTGTTAGTCAGTCGCTCTGGAGAAGCTTTTTCACGTTCAGAAATTTTGCAGGAAGTTTGGGGTTACACACCAGAACGCCACGTAGATACCCGCGTAGTAGATGTGCATATATCCCGTTTGCGGGCAAAACTAGAAGACGATCCCAGCAACCCAGAATTAATATTGACAGCCAGAGGTACTGGTTACCTTTTCCAGCGAATTATTGAACCAGGGGAAGAGTAGGAGGGGGACAAGGGGACAAGGAGACAAGGAGACAAGGAGACAAGGAGACAAGGAGAAAGACTAATGCCCTGTTTAGCCGATGCCCCATGCCCAATGACCAATGACCAATGACTAATGACTAATGACCAAATCCGATCCAAATCGAGTTTTGCGGCGTCTACCCATTGTTGTAGGTGGACTAGGCGCTGTACTTTTGCTAATTAATCGCTTGTTGACACCGCAACTAACTGAATCTCAAGCGCGTGGTGATGTGTTGGGTGTGATTTTGAGTGCGGTGTTAATTTTGACGGGTTTAATTTGGCAGCAGGTACAGCCGCGATCGCCTGATACTGTAGAGTTAATCGGAGAAGAGGGTTTTGTATTAGCACCAGATTTACCAAAAGCCGTGAAAACTGAACTAGCGTGGGCATCTCATTTATTGTTGACCAATACAGTAACGCGATCGCTAGTAGTTTTTTATCAAGGTAAAGTTTTGTTGCGTCGAGGAATTTTAGGTACCAAATCTGAGGTTGTACCAGGAGCAATCTTAAAACAGGTACTCGAAAAACAAAAGCCGATTTATCTAGTGGCGCTAAAAGTATATCCCGGTAAGATTGAATTTGATTATTTACCTGAAAATACTCAAGGGGTAATTTGTCAACCTATTGGCGATAAAGGTGTCCTGATTTTAGGAGCGAATGCCCCTCGCAGTTACACCAAACAAGATGAAAAATGGATCGCGGGAATTGCTGATAAATTAGCAGTTACACTTAGCCAAATTTAGATTTTACGAAAAGTTTGAGGAGAAAAACTTCTGCTTAAAATCTACTATTAAAAGCATTAGTTCCATGAAGTCTATTTGTGCTACGAACAACAAGATACCCGACTTCTCAAAGAAGTCGGGTATCTGAAGACCCTCGATTTTTATACGTTCTCTTTTTGATAGCCACCAAATAACTTTATCTTGAAAATTCAATCACCAAGAAGTTAAAAAATTCCACCCTTCTGTTTCTTCTGGTGTATTTTCTTCTTGTTTTTGTACTGGTGTATTGAAATTTTTCTGTTGAAGTAAATTATCATAATCTCCAGAATCAACCCATTTTAATAACTCGCCAGCCCGCATCACAACCCAAGGAAGTGTAGCTTCTGTATAACTTAATATTTTGGTAACTCGATCGGCGGTATCAATATTCTGGGATGCAAACTCACGCGCTTGAATTAGAAAATCTTCAATCACAGCAGTAGTTAAGTATTCACTCGGTAAACCTGCAATTTTTATCAGTGCGCTGGTTGCGACATCAATATCCTGACAAGCCAACAAAGCAGCGCGGTCAGCGGTGAATCTAGACATCATCTGCCAATTATATAAAGCCAATTCCATACCACTGGCTACCAAGCCACCAACCCCCAATGTAGTACTACTCAACAAATTTTTTAAAGTCGGCATCACAAATGCCATTTGGTGATAAACCATGTGCTGACTCTTAATGCGAGCAATTTCATGTCCCAAAACATAAAGCAACTCATCTTTATCAAGCCACTCCATTGCATCTAAATTGATACCAATGAGAGGTTTTTCTACTCCGACAATGTAGCTGAGAATGTGGCCTGTAGCTCGAAACAGATATAGTTCGGGAAGGGGATTAACATCAAGAATTTCACAAGTTTCTACTAATGCTTGATGCAATTGCGGAAAATTCCGAGGGGTAATTCTGATACTACTACCAAGGCTTTGGATGCGGAGTAAGCGATCGATACCGTATTCGTTAATTTTTTTGAGTAGCAGAGAGACACCAGGCATTTTTTGTAAAGATGCTAAGGCTTTGCGATCGAAAGGGTGTTCGTAAGTTTGCGAATTTAGTCCAGTTAATATTTTTCTCTGCATTGATTTCTAATTTCTAGGGTTAAGTGCTTTTACTTGATGCTTAGTTTTTTTAAATAGTATAAATCGCATCTTTGATTAAGGTTAAAGTCCAGGCTCTTATCAGCATTTTGCTCCAATGAACAAGCATTTTTGAGAAAATGCGATAAATTTACTTTATAAATGAATCATTTTTTAGATGCTCTTTTTTGGATGTAGCACGTTTTAGGGTAGCATGGCGGTGCTACCCTACAAATGGCTAACTGATTTGGAAATTTGAAATTTTATCTATGCAAATTATCTATTGGCTATTAATTGCCGTAATGGTTGTGGGGATTATCGGCGCGGTAGTTCCTGCGATTCCCGGTGCCAGCTTAATTTTAATTGCAATTATCATCTGGGGAATTGTTAGCAGTTCCTTCGCAGCTATCAAAATTCCATTAATTATGACAATTATTGTTTTGCTACTCAGTGTCGGCGTGGATTTTTTAGCTAGTTATGTAGGAGCAAGACAAGCAGGAGCCAGCAAGTGGGGGCAAATTGGGGCAGTCGTCGGACTAGTGTTGGGATTTTTGGGATTATTGCCAGCTTTACCCTTTGGAGGCCCACTATTAGGAATTTTACTAGGGCCGCTATTAGGGGCAATTATTGGTGAGTATCTTTACCGACGTGAATTAGGATTAGCAGTTAAAGCAGGTATCGGAATTGTCGTCGGTACACTGGTTGGAAATTTGATTCAAGGGTTGTTGGCGATCGCTGCTGTTACAGTATTTATAATTACAACTTGGTCACAAGTATACGGCGCTTAAAATTTATCAAGGCTTTCACTGCATTTGCTCACATAATAAAATTGAGTAGATAGAATAACTAATTTGCATGATTAGTTATTTCATCTACTCAATATAACGGTGAAAAGCTTAATCTGCTAGTAAAAGATACACACAAGCATTAATGTTTTGTATACAAGGTTGAGAATTCAAAATTAATTATTGTCTGAATTTTTCACCTTGAACAATTATGGCGAAAATTACACTGGTTGTGAGTTTTTTCTACGCTTTTGCAAACCAAACAAAGCTACTAATCCCAAAAGACCTAAGCTCATAGTGGTTGCTGGTTCGGGAACAGTTTGATTGACATCCAAGCGAACACCATCACCAGTGATGAATTTACCACCAATATTACCGAGTTTGACCTCAAAGGAATTGACATTTGTCAAAGTAACTTTCTTGATATTCGCGTTATCTCCTGGAGTAACTGTTCCCGCAAAAGCACCGCCATTAAGACTCAGAATAGCAGTACCTATATCTTCCACATCGAAGAATGATAATACTAACTCGCTAATTGTGCTAGCAAAGTCAAACTTGAACACACCAACTTCTAATTGACCATTTTCAGGTAGACTTCCGTCTTTTTTGATGGCTACAGGACGGAACCAGTTTTCACCTGCAATTGTGTTAGTTCCTGCATCTGGCTGACCGAAGGAAATACCAAAACCATAAGAATTTGAGGTTCCACTATCATCACTAAATAATAGACTTGGTTTATAATTTGCATCGTAATTCTGGCTGGTAACCGTGTAACCATAAGGAGTTGTATCGATACAGCTACCAGTCAAACAAGCAACATTTGTCAGTTGAATTTCCCCTTCTACTGGAGGAACTAAAGAAGCAGCTTGAGCTTTAGATATACCACCAATTACATTTAAACCGATAGTAGATGCTGCAATAGTTGTTGCTAAAATAGTTAACTTTTTCATTAGATTTTTTTCCTCTGATTAGTAATTTTTTAGATGAAAAATTTTGTTTTCATTTGTTTCTCTGTATTTGTATATTAACCGGGCAATTACGTAAGTGCATCTACTCGCGTCTTAATTCACACAATCTTTATTAGTAAATCGCTATATATGAATATTTTTAGAATAAAAAACACTTTAAGTCATTTTTTATACGTTTTCATGAAAAACATTACTTAAATACACTGTTACTTAATTGTTAACTCTCTCTCCACTGAGAAATTACAGAGTTTTTCAGGTAAATGAAGTATACGGGTAGGGGCGCACAGCTGTGCGCCCTTACTACGCGAACTGTACCCAACTTGCAATTAGCTGTAAAAGTTTCTCATAACAGTGCTTTTTCTAGCAGTCTTGTGAAAAATAAAAACCTCTTCGTAGTAGAAGAGGCTTTTACGAGTATGGAAACTTCAAAAAGAGGCTTTTTTACTACAAAATTCTGAATTTAGGGGTAAAAAAAGCTGATTACGCCCCTTTTAGACGAAGTTGACGTACTTCATACTTTATGCAACTTAAATCTGGAGAAGCTTAAGCTGATTGCAAATATTTTCTAGCTTCACTAGAGATCGTTTCTACATCATCATCTACCAGAGTTTCTAATATAGATTTAGCTTCTGGACTACCCAAATGAATCAAGGCTTGTACAAGTCTGTAACGGATTTGGGAATCTGGATTGGTAGCATAAGGGGCTAAAAGGGGAACCGCTTCTATATTTCCCAACTCACCCAAAGAACTAATAGCGGCAGTTTGCACTAATTCATTGTCTGAAGAGAGTGCCTGTTTAAGTAGTTCAAAAGCTCGTGGGTCGCCTAACTCGCCTAGTGTAGCAATGATACTGAATTGTACTAACCATTCATTAGTTGTATTGTAAACTTTCTCTAAGTCTTCCAGAGCTTCACTTAATTTCAGAGCGCCCAAGCAATCTGCGGCTGCTGCTTGCACATCTATTTCGGGGTCATTGAGCAAGCGATCGCGTAAAATTTCCAAAGATAACTGTAAATCCTGTTTTCCCAGTGTATCCATTTGACTCACTGCCGAGTAGCGCACACGGGCGTTGCGATCGGCAATAGCAGTTTGAATCAATTCAAAACCGATGGCTTGTTCTAATTGACGGATTTGATTTACTGCACGCAAGCGATCGCCTACATCCTGAGAACTAAGCAATTCCTTAACAGACTCTGGAGTAATACTCATTTAATTATCCTTGATTTTCAAATGTATAAAAAACAGTCAAAAGCGAAAAACTCTTGACCAATGACTAATGACCAATGACTAATGACCAATGACTAATGACCAATGACTAATGACCAATGACTAATGACCAATAACTAATGACCAATGACTAATGACCAATGACTAATGACCAATGACTAATGACCAATGACTAATGACCAATGACTAATGACCAATGACTAATGACCAATAACTAATCTTGACTTGCTGCCATTGCCCGAATAATATCACCACGAGTGAGGATACCAATTACTTGGCCTGTGCTGTCAAGTACTGGCAAGCGGTGAACGCTGCGATCGTGCATAACAGTAGCAGCTTCCTTTAAAGTTTTCTCAGGGGAAATAGTGATGGGGTTTTTACTCATCACTTCCCCAACGGTTTGCCCTAAAGCTTTATGCAAATCACGTTCGTATGTAGCAGGATTTTTCAAATAGATAACGCTATCAAGAAACATGATGTATGCGGGTGGAGTAACACCAGTTTCTTGCCACATCAAATCGGTTTCTGAAATAATGCCCACTAACTTACCGCCATCATCCACAACAGGTAGCCCGCTGATGTGGCGTTCTGCGAGAATTTGGATAGCTTCCTTGAGTGGAGTTTGTGCCTGAACCACAATCGGATCGCGGCTCATAACGTCGGCAACGGTTTTAGGCATTTTTTTACTGACACCATTTATCAAAGTCCCTCCGATTATTGTAGAAAATTGGGGGACTCAACCTGATGCAATTAATAGATTGTTACGGGATTGGGGCATTGGAGTGTTGAATGTTGACCGTTGATTGAGGAGTTAAGAGTTAGGAGTTAGGAATTAACAATTATTTCCCTTATTTCCTTGCCCCCTTATCTCCCCACCTCCCCATCTCCTTACTCCCCACTCCCCTTGAGAGCATCAATAATTTGAATATTTGCTTTCGGAAAACTAAACTTTTCGAGTTCTTCCAAGCTTACCCAGCGAATTTCGTCGCATTCTAAAGGCTGGGGAACGCCCGCAACATGACGGCAGTGATGTACTGTGAGGGTAACGCGTAGATCTGTATAAGTATGATCGACGGTGATTAGATGTTCTCCCACTTCGATCGCTATTCCTAGTTCTTCTTTTATTTCCCGTTGAATACACTCTTGGATAGTTTCACCAAGCTCAATCTTGCCACCAGGAAATTCCCACAAACCACCCATCGCTCCTTGTGGACGACGACGGTCAATTAAGATTTGTTTTTGATCGTTCCAAATTACGGCAACGCCAATGATTTTATGAGGTGGGAAAGAACTGGTTTTACTCATGGTTTATGGAAGTAGGAGTGGGGGAGATGGGGAGATGGGGAGATGGGGAGATAGAGAAGTGTGGGGAGTGTGGGGAGTGTGGGGGGAAAGATTTCTTCCCTATCCTCCCACACCTCCCACCCCTCCCACACTTCATGCTTGCCCCATGCCCCAATCCCCCATAACAAAACTCGGCAGACTAATTTTAATCTTGCCGAGTTTGTATTGATTGCGAATCTTGTTTATCGCTGTTTGTTTATCCACACGTTTTTGTTATTCATTTAAAAATGCGCCTCTGATTTGACTAATTCCCAAATTAGGTAAATTTCGAGAAAAACGAATTAGAAAATTCTGCATTACTCTGTACTCTTTGGGTATCAATTTCAATCCAAGTTCGCTTGTTTTTTGCTTATTGTTAAATACTTATGTAATGCATGATTGCAAACTCTACACAAGGATTTCGCAGATGGCTATTTTCTTACTGATGCTAGCTATGACTGGGAGTGACTTCAGCCCAATGATATTAAATTTCCTAAATTTTACAGCGAATTGCAACTAAGGTAAAGTACACAAGCATTCGTCTAAAACCCAAGTGAGAAACCTGTTTTACTAGCCAATTCTGAATTCTGAATTCTGCTGTAATATTTTTAGTCAATTTCGCTATTGTTGGTTTCAGTTCCTTGTAGAGCGATTTCAAAATTCATTCTCTGCTCAGCGTTACGCAAGAAATAACCGCTAATCATCGCAGAAGCCAAAAGCCGACCGAGACTTTCACGACTGGTGGTGACGGTAACTCCAAAGTGTTCTGAAGGCAAGTTACCTAACAATCCTGTAATATTACGTTCCATCACCTGAAAAACTTCGGGAGAAGTGGGTTTAGATAACTGAGTAACTGTCTCAGGACTTAAGGACTTAACGTATTGCCATAGCAAATCGCTAGCTTCTGATTCACCATTGAAAAATTCTGAGACGCGATTGGATGGATTATTCATTTTCTATCTCCTTGACTACGATTTTTAGCTAAGGTATTCGTATTTGGAGACTAAATGCCTTTTGAGGATTTGTCTTAACTGACTTATTTAGTCTTCCTGTTAAATAATGTAACAGGCTATTTTGCTGCTGAAAGTGGGTGTAACCGTACCAACAGCAGGGTATTTTCTCACCAATTGGTCAGTAGTCATGTGGCATTAGGGTATGGGGAGATGGGGAAATGCGGGGACAAGGAGAATAACTTCTCAGTCAACAGTCATCAGCCAACACTCCCAATGACTAATGACTAATGACTAATGACTAATGACTAACTTGCCAAATATTCATCCATGTTGGCTTTAGATTTACGAAGTTTGGTCAAGGCTTCCCGTTCAATTTGCCGGACTCGTTCCCGGCTAATGTTGAGGATTTCACCGATTCTTGCCAGAGTCAGTGCTTGACCGTCAGTTAGCCCAAAGCGTAGTGTGATTACTTCCCTCTGTTGTGGCGTGAGGTCACCCATCAGGCGCTCTAAGTCATAAGATAGAGAAGATTGCATCACAAATTCTTCTGGAGAAGCTCCTGGATCTTCTAGCATTTCTCCGAGTTCGGTGTCGTAGTTGTCACCTAACCGCAAATCCAAGGAAAGAGGCAAACGCGCCTTTTCTAGATATTCTCGCACTTGCTTTGGCGTCAATTCCAATTCTTGAGCTAGCTCACCGGCTGTGGGAGCGCGTCCCAATTTTTGAGACAATTGCCGCTGTGCTTTTTTAATTTTATTTAATTTTTCGGTTATGTGGATAGGCAGCCGAATGGTGCGAGCTTTTTCTGCTATAGCACGGGTGATAGCTTGGCGAATCCACCAATAGGCATAGGTAGAAAATCTATAACCTTTGGTGGGGTCAAACTTTTCCACACCACGTTGCATTCCAATACTACCTTCTTGAATCAAGTCCAGTAAATCGACGTTGCGCTTGATGTACTTTTTGGCAACGGAGACCACCAGCCGCAAATTGGCTTCTACCATCTTGCGCTTGGCAATTTCACCATCAGCGATCGCTTCATTCAACTCTTCTGGTTCTAATTGTGTCGCTTTGGCCCACTCTTCTAGAGTTGGTTCGCGACCTAACTGGTTGGCAAGACTTTCCCGCGATTCGTGCAAAGCCGTTGAACGTTGCACCTGCTTACCATAGAAAATCTCTTCCTCGTGGGTTAAGAGTGGCACACGGCCAATCTCACGCAGGTAAGTCCGCACGAGGTCTGTGGCTGTCTGAGCGGTCTTCATGGCGCTACTCTTTGGTGATGATGGGTTTGATGGTAGGTCATTCAGGGATAGATGCTCATTATGGGTAGTAGCCAGTCTGACTGGGAACCCATACTTATGCTTTGCAACTTACGCGCCCGATAAATTCGGCTGCTCATAAATAATCAAAATTGAGCTTCTTAACTGCTAAAAGTTACAGTTATTTCCTACTTTCCACAAGTATCTACAGTTAGATAAAAGGTAATTTCTTAAACATTCTTCTATTAGATTAATATTAACAATTGTAACCTTTCTGATAAGGTTTTGGCTATATATCTGAAGAAATTTGCTTGTTATTCCAGTTTATGCAGTAGTCTTTTTCCTTTTAATACCGCTTAAAAGGCGATTTCACTACTTATGTGGCTCAAAGAGACTTCCTCATATTTGTTAAAATATCTCAATGAGAACTATAGTCATTCTCTTGTAAGGATTGTTTAATTTTTGGCAATGGGGCATTGGGGATGGGGCATGGGGCATGGGAAAAGGACAAGGGGACAAGGGGAAAGACTTACTCTAACTTCTCCCCTGCTCCCCTGCCTCCCCTACCCCTGTGCCCTACTCCCTCGCAACCTTGCAGTAGTCTTGGATGACTTTTACATCCAAGGTCGTATTTTGTAAGGAACGAATGGCGGCGACGGTAGCTCTTGCACCTGCAATGGTGGTTATAATAGGGATTTTGTAAGCCAAGGCTGTGCGGCGGATTAACCTCGCATCGGTATGGGCTTCTTCCCCTGAGGGTGTGTTGATAATCAGTTGGATTTTCTGGTTTTTGATTGCATCTAGGACGTGGGGTCGCCCTTCATGGAGTTTCAGTACTAATTCAACATTTAAACCCTGTTCGAGAAGAACCCGGCGCGTACCAAGTGTAGCCATCACGTTGAAGCCCAAATCGATAAATTCTTTCACCACAACTGCGGCAGCGGCTTTATCGCGATCGCTCATTGATACAAACACGGTTCCGCTTAACGGTAAACGCTCCCCAGCACCCAATTCGGCTTTGGCAAAGGCTCGTCCAAAGTCGCTGTCAATCCCCATCACCTCACCAGTGGAGCGCATTTCTGGGCCTAATATTGTATCAGTTCCAGGGAATTTATTAAAGGGTAATACAGCTTCCTTAACAGCAATATGGGTCGGGATGATTTCCTCGGTGAAGTTGAGTTCCTCTAAGGTTTTCCCTGACATAATTAAGGATGCTAGTTTGGCTAACTGGACACCCGTTGCTTTAGAAACAAATGGTACTGTACGGGAGGCGCGGGGGTTGGCTTCCAAAATGTAAACTTGGGGAGAATAGCCGCTTGCACCAATAACGGCAAACTGAATATTCATCAACCCCACCACTGACAACGCCTGCGCTAGTTGCACTGTCCATGTACGAATTTGGTTGAGAACTGCGGGCGGTAAGGAAATGGAAGGTAAGGAACAAGCGGAGTCTCCTGAGTGAATTCCTGCTTGTTCGATGTGTTCCATAATCCCACCAATCACTACCCGTCCTGTGTGGTCAGCGATCGCATCAACATCAACTTCAATGGCATTTTCTAAAAACTTATCAATTAAAATTGGATGGTCTGGTTCTACCTGCACCGCAAAGGTCATGTAGCGTTCCAACTCTGTATCGGAATAAACAATTTCCATCGCCCGTCCCCCCAACACATAGCTGGGACGCACCACCACTGGATAGCCAATGCGTCTGGCTACAATCAGCGCATCTTCGTAACTCCGAGCAATACCATTAGGTGGTTGAGCAATATTTAACTCCTTGAGAATCTTCTCAAATCGCTCTCGGTTTTCTGCCATATCGATGGAATCTGGCGATGTACCCCAAATCTTGGGGATTGGGCATGGGGCATTGGGCATTGGGGATTGGGAATTTTCCCCAGTCCCTAATCCCTGCAAATACTCCTGGAGGGGAACAGCTAACTTCAGCGGTGTTTGTCCGCCAAACTGGACTATTATGCCTACAGGATTTTCAGCTTCGATGATATTCAAGACATCTTCTTTTGTTAACGGCTCAAAGTAAAGGCGATCGCTGGTATCATAATCAGTGGAAACTGTCTCTGGGTTGGAGTTGACCATAATCGTCTCATACCCTGCTGCTTTCAATGCATAGGCAGCGTGACAACAACAATAGTCAAACTCAATTCCCTGCCCAATGCGGTTAGGGCCGCCACCCAAAATCATGACTTTGGGCTTGGTTTCTGGTAAAACTTCTGTTTCTTCTTCGTAGGTAGAATAGTAGTAAGGAGTAAACGCTTCAAACTCCGCCGCACAGGTGTCTACAGTTTTGTAAACTGCGATGACTCCTAGTTGTTTGCGATAGGTGCGGACTTCATCTTCGGTGGTTTTGGTAGCAAATGCAATCTGGCGATCGCTAAATCCGTTCCGCTTCACTTCATAAAGTTGCTCTTTTGTCAATTCCTTTAACGATGTGCGCTTGAGGAATTTCTCGATATCCAGAATTTGCTGCATTTTATCTAGGAACCACGGGTCAATACCTGTGAGTTCGTAGATTTCCTCGGCTGTGATTCCTAACTGTAAGGCATGACGCACGGCAAAAATGCGATCGGGGTTTGGTGTCCGCAGTAGGGCGCGAATTTGTTCGCCACTGGGTAATTTTTCGGCTTTGTCGCAACCCCAGCCGGCACGTCCGGTTTCCAGAGAACGCAGCGCTTTTTGGAAGGATTCGTTGAAAGTCCGTCCAATTGCCATTGCTTCGCCGACTGACTTCATTTGGGTGGTCAGCACTGGTTCGGAACCAGGAAATTTTTCAAAGGCGAAGCGGGGGATTTTTGTAACTACGTAGTCAATTGTTGGTTCAAAGGATGCTGGAGTTTTCTTGGTGATGTCATTTTTAATTTCATCCAAGGTGTAGCCTACCGCTAACTTTGCTGCCATTTTGGCGATGGGGAAACCCGTAGCTTTAGAAGCTAAAGCCGAACTCCGGGAAACGCGGGGGTTCATTTCAATTACCACCACATCTCCAGTGACAGGATTAATGGCAAATTGAATATTAGAACCGCCAGTTTCCACACCTATCTCGCGGATGATTTTAATTGCCATATCCCGCAGCCTTTGATATTCTTTATCAGTGAGGGTTTGCGCGGGAGCGACGGTAATCGAATCCCCGGTGTGAATCCCCATAGGGTCAAGGTTTTCAATGGAGCAGATAATCACCACATTATCTGCAAGGTCACGCATCACTTCGAGTTCGTATTCTTTCCAGCCGAGTAAAGACTGGTCAATGAGAATTTGGGAAACAGGGCTAGCATCTATACCGACCTGTGCCATTTCCTCAAATTCTTCTTGGTTGTAGGCAATACCACCGCCACTTCCACCCATTGTGAAGGCAGGACGAATAATCAGAGGATAAGTGCCAATTTTGCGGGCGATGGCTTTTGCTTCGTCTAAAGATTCGGCTGTGCCGCTGGGACAGACAGCTACGCCGATTTTTGCCATTGCATCGCCAAAAAGTTTTCTGTCTTCAGCTTTTTCAATGGCTGGTAGTTTAGCGCCGATTAACTCAACGCCATATTTTTCCAATACGCCATTTTTAGCTAAAGCAACAGCGATATTCAGGGCAGTTTGTCCTCCCATCGTTGGGAGTAAAGCATCAGGGCGTTCTTTGGCGATTACTTTTTCGACCAATTCCGGAGTCAGCGGCTCAATGTAAGTGCGATCGGCCGTTTCCGGGTCGGTCATAATCGTTGCAGGGTTAGAGTTGACCAACACGACTTCATAGCCTTCTTCTCGCAACGCTTTGCAGGCTTGAGTGCCAGAGTAGTCAAACTCACAGGCTTGTCCAATCACAATTGGGCCAGAACCTAACAGTAGAATCTTCCGGAGGTCATCACGGCGGGGCATAGTAGTTGCCTTGGAGTACGAGAATACAAATCCTGATTATTTTAAGGGTGTTTACCCGCGATCGTGCTTTTTATTATTAAGTTTTCTAACTTGGATGGGGTATGGGGCATGGGGCATTGGAAGTGCTGAGTTAGGAGTGAAGAGTTATTCTTCCCCTGCTCCTCATCCTCATCCCCCATGCCCCATGCCCAATGCTCCATGCTCAATAGATTATTTCCTATTTCTAATTTTATTAAATTGTGGTACTAAATTTTTTCTAGCTCTTGCGAAGATTTTTTATTTAATCTGATGAAAATTTTCAACAAATGTTGATTTATTGTGGCAGATACCTGGGTGTTTATTTATAACAAATAGGTTACTGACATCAAAATATATGTTGGCTAACTAATTGCTAAATATTTTCAAGGTTAAATACGATGTAAATATGTTGACTTATATAAAAAATGGCAGAGAGATAGGAATGCTAATCTCTGCCATTTTTTATAATATTTTAAGAGTTAATCCTGCTGACTTTTTCTTTCGCTGTAGGTAGAAAAATCTAGATTATCAGAGTTTTAGCTTTGAGCAGCTTGGACAAAGCCTAAGGTTAAGCTGTCTTTAGCGAGGAAGTGGGACAAATGATAAGCACGTTCCTCAGTTTTTAACAAAATCTTTTCGTAGAGATAGCGTGTAGCCCGATCCCCTAAACTCTCTGCCTGAGCAGCTTGACGGCGAATCACACCAATGATGGCTTGTTCAGCAGCTAGGTCATTTTCTACCATTTGGCGGGCAGAATATACGCCATCAGGTTCTTGTTGAAAACAGGTTAATTCTGCTAGTTTGCTGAAGCTTGCAACTGGCACACCGCCCAGTCCATCCAAGCGCTCTCCAATTTCATGGATGTGGTCTTGCACTTCATTGTAGCTTTCATTAAAAAACTCATGCAGAGAGTAAAATTCTGCACCTTCCACTACAAAATGATGTTTTTGGTACTGCAAGTAAAGTGCTTGGAAACTAGCTAATACAACGTTGAATCCTTCTGTAACTGGGGCAGTTACGCTGTGATCTAACAGTACAGGATTGTCATATACATGACCAAAATTTCGTAACAAAGTTTGTGTTTCAGACATTGTTCTCCTCGCTCTTTAGCAGTTACAGTTTTTAACTGCTTAGTCTTTATATACTAACATTTTCACAATAATGGCAAGGCCTTTTCGCTATGACTAAATTTTTAATTCTTAGCTACAAAAATTGTCGAGTTTATTTATTTATTGAATGATGTTAAGAGATTAGGGCATGGGGGAGGCAGTGCGGTCTTGGGGTCTACCCAAGTGGAGCAACTGCCGTCATGGGGCATGGAGATGAGGGAGAGAAGAGGACAAGGGGACAAGGAAAATAATTCTTAACTCCTAACTCCTCACTCCTAACTCGCAATGCCCAATCCCCAGTAATTATTTTTTTTCCAAAGTTAATGAGAATTGTTTGCACTTAAGGTATGCTGGTTTTAAGAGGTCAAACTCCCATGACTTTGAAAAAGTAAGAAGTTATATCGCGGTATTTACTGCAAGTTTGTTGCACTTTGAGGGCAATTCTCTTGAAATCGTTTAGTTCAGAAGTAGAAAACAAGCACGTTGTAGAAGTGAATTGGGCAGACCGTTGGCAAGTCTATCAACGCCTAAAGGAGTTAGATATTCCGTGTAGTTGTGTGACTAATCAGCCATTACAAGTTGAAATTAGTTGTGCTACTGCGGCTGTTCAACTTTGGAGTGTGATACGGCGATTCACTACTTCTCGCCAAGACCAAATTTGGACTCTTGAATGCTGCTGGAAAAGTCGTTACCAAAAGCCCTAACCTACATTGCTAATTTTTACCCTGGTGTTGAAAAGATCGTTGTAGTTAGCTTGTATTAGTTAAAAGGAGGTTAAAAAATGGGTGCATGTCAGAGTCTAGAAGTATCGGAATTTTGCCTTGAGGGCAGGTTTATAGATTTTGTTATTAAAGATGGCTATAAGCTAAAAGGTTTGCTGCTAGGTACTCATGAAGGTGAGTGTTACGTTAAACTCGCTAAGCATTTACGGGCTGCTTTTGATTTGCGGCTAGCACGAGGTACTTGGCTACAAGTTGTTGGTTACAAAAAACACGATATAAAAAAAGACAAAGTTACATTCAAAGCTGAACGTGTGATGGCGGCGCGTTCTGAAGTGGCCAGAGTTCAAACTATCGCTGCACCACAAGAACCCCCATCAATTGATAATGCAAAGGTAAAACCAGCGAAGACCAAAGCGACAATCTTGGTGTGTCAAAAGTCTGATTGCATGAAACGCGGTGGTAAAGCAGTTTGTCAGGCGTTGGAGGCGGCTTTGAGCGATCGCGGTTTAGAAGACCAAGTTACAATCAAGGGCACCGGCTGTATGAAAAACTGCAAAGCCGGGCCAAATCTAGTGATGCCTGACAAAACCCGCTACAGCCAAATTCAAGCACCACAAGTCCTGGCGCTGATGAATAAGCATTTTGCTGACAAAGGTTTAGAACCACAACCAGAGAGTTTTAAAGAAGTACCAATGGTTAACCCCAAGTTTTGCTGAAGTTGATAGTAAAACCTTAACTAGTTAATGAGAAAATTTAATAGTAAGTTTTTAGTGCGTTCCCTGGATACTCGGCAGTAATCTTTGAAAGATTTTTGCAAGAATCTGATGTTAAGCGATGCCTGGGTTGGGCTACGCCTACGCCTACACAATGTTATGAAACGGGGATAATGTAAAGGCGTAGGCGTAACCGTCGTACTCCTTTCCTGCGGAACGCTACGCGAACGGAGAAGCAAGCTACGCAGTAGCGTCTCTGAAAGAGAAGGCGATCGCTTAATATTTCTATGCAATTGAGTTAAGCGATTAGACAAATTTGGTACGGTATAAGACTTGTATATAGCGTTTCTTGTTCTAGTGAGGTACGAGGTAGGGGCGCACAGCTAGCTGTGCGCCCTTACAATGATTTGATTTTCTTTCGCTGTATTCCGTTCAATTGAAAACCGCTATATTTTAAATAATGTCATTTAGAGAAGACTGCAACAGCTGTTGCATAGATGTAGCTTGGACGTAGTTAGGGAACACAGTTAAAAACTCATTCAGGTCTTGGATTGCTATTTGGATTGGTATACGGATATCTAAGGAAGCACCTTGAGATAAGGTATGCTGATATAACTGCTCTGCTGGTTGATGATATTGGGCAGCCAAATAGTAAAGAGCTAAGTTAAAACTATTACGCCAGTTTTTAGCATCTTTTTGGTAATGCTCTTTAGCAAGCTTGATGGCAAGGGCTAAATCAGCCCGTGCTTTGTCTGGTTGGTTTATGGCTAGGTAAACTAAAGCACGATTATACAAATACCAATCATAAAAAACCTGACGGGAGTTTGGAAACCCACTGGTTTCAGGTCTCTGAGGTAAAACGACACCAGATTTTAAGTTAACAGCACGATTGAAATCTGCAAGAGACTCATTGTAGCACTTAAGCATCAGATACGTATAACCTCTATTTATCAGCGACCAGTCATCTTTGGGATCGATTTCAACAGCACGGTTTAAATCTTGTAGTGCTTCACTGTAGAGCTGCATTTGGCGATAAGTATAACCCCGACGTGCCAGCACCCATTGGTAATTATGGTTAAGTATAATGGGGCGGTTTAAGCCTTGCGGTGGTGCTTCATGGTAGCGTTGCATTCGTCGGTAAATAAAACCCCTAAATCCTGTGGCTGGTGTCCATTGGTAATCGACATCAAGTTCAATGGCGTGGTTTAAGTCTTGCAGTGCTTCCTCATATCGGTGCATATAGCGGTAAGTATCGCCTCTACTTGCGATCGCCCATTGATAATTCGGGTCAAGTTTAATGGCGCGGTTTAAGTCTTGCAGTGCTTCCTCATATCGGTGCATCAGGCGGTAAGTTACACCCCGATGTGCCAGCGCCCATTGGTCATTAGGGTCAAGTTCAATAGCGCGGTTTAAGTCTTGCAGTGCTTCATCGTATTGGTACATCAGGCGGTAAGTCACGCCTCTACTTGCGATCGCCCATTGATAATTCGGGTTAAGCTCAATAACACGATGAAAGTCTTGCAGTGCTTCTTGGTAGCGCTCCATTTGGCAGTAAGTCATCCCTCGAACTGTTAAATACTCAACTTCTTCAGGCACTAAATTTATTGCCTGGGTTAAATCTTCTAAAGCTTTTGAGTATTGATTAGATTGAGAGTAAATATAACTCCGCCAATCTAAAGCTACTGCACGCCATTTGTCCTCAAGGCTAGCATCGCTCAACAGGGTTGTAAGCATTTGGGCGGCAGCTTCATAATGTTTGTCTTCATAGGCTTTTAACCAATTGGCTAGTTGCTCGCCCCAACGCTGAAGTTCAGCAGAGTCAACATCTTTACCAGCCTGAAGCATTGTTGCTGCCCAAAGTTGGGCAAAACTCCGTTGGTTTTTGAGAGCAGCAAGGAATTCATTGAGAGCTACAGGTAAGTACTTTTGTGGTGATTGGCATAAGCGGTGATACAAAACATTGAGCTTATAGCTTTGCCAAGTTTTATCGCGCCAAGCTTTTACTTCCTCTAATTGCAGTTCGTTACCTAGCGTGTCGTAATAGTCTGCCAACTTACTATGTATCTCAGCCCAACCTTGCGGCGATGAAAGGCGCTTGTGGCGTAACATTTGCGTTTTCACCACATCATGATAAGCCCAGCCGTCGGTACGTTCGTTGACAAAGGATGTTTCTTTGAGCCAAGTAAATAGCTCATCTGCTTCTTGTTCTCCTCTTAACTTGGCTATGACATCTCGATTTAAGCACCGAGGAATGGCAGCATCGAGAGCAACTTGTCGCCGTTTGGGGTCATCAACCCATTTTAAAAATCTTTCTACAGCACTGCTGCTAGGCTCGAATACTTGGTTGGGGTCATTGGGATGAGCATCTGCTAACATTCCTACTAGCAAGGGCAAATTTCCAGAAAGGCGTAAGATCGTTTCCACAACGCGACTGTTAGTAATGCCTTTGCGAGTTAAATATTGTTGGGCTTCTTCTTCTGTAAACGGTTCCAAGGGGAAACGAACCATTAACCCCTCGTAAGGTGCCCAATGATTTTTATCTAATTCGTGGCGACCGGCGATGGTTATCAATATATTGAGAGATACTTCACCATAGCGTTCGTCCAAAATTTCCCGCAGCCAGTTATCTAGAAATTCTCCCGTGCGTTCGTAAGTATCAAAAAACAAGGCAATAGCAGTTTCTTTAGCAATTTGAAAAATATCTTGCAAAAATAGCGGCGTCAGCACTTCTTCAGGTTCTTGAACTAAGCGCACTTCATCTTTATTGGTAATTTTTTTTGCAATAAATGATGCCCATTCTCCGGCTTGACTAGCCAAAGCATCCTCATCTACAAAATCAAATACAGCGCCACTAACGGGAACTCGACGCGCTAGACGCACGCCTGTTTTTACCATAGTTTTGCCGACAAACGCCGAAAAGCCTTGAGGAGCTTGAGGATCGGTTTCTAATTCGTGGCGCTTTTGACGGTAAACTTTGTAGCGTTCTGTAAACTGCGGTAGTTTGTGACCTTGGCGTTCTAACTCTTGGGCTAAACGCCCCATGACTTCTGGTACAGTTTTTTCAGCTTCATCCATGTAAGCCGAGATAATTTTTGCTTCATCAGCAATTTTGCGAAACTGGCGTAACAGTGTACTTTTACCAACTCCGCCTTCACCCCAAACGTTAAACAAAAAACGACGGCGGTCATCTTCTAACGGTAAAGCCAAATTTTGCCGAAATTGGTTTACCTGGTCTTCACGACCCACAAAACCCGATTGTTGACGTTGCTTAAGAATATCTTGTAAACTTTTGGGCTTGTTTTGCGGGTTCATTACCAGATTTAATTTTGAGGCGCTAATGTTTACGGGATAACTACTAAAGATACAGGGTCTATTTCGGAATTGATCGGACTTTTTTAGGTAATTTTGGCATTTAAGCTTGATTTAAGATCGACGTTGACCTTCTGAGGCTCGACGTTGACCTTCTGAGGTTCAACGTTGATCTTCTGAGGCTCGACGTTGACCTTCTGAGGTTCGACGTTGACCTTCTGAGGTTCAACGTTGACCTTCTGAGGCTCGACGTTGACCTTCTGAGGTTCAACGTTGACCTTCTGAGGCTCGACGTTGACCTTCTGAGGTTCGACGTTGACCTTCTGAGGCTCGACGTTGACCTTCTGAGGCTCGACGTTGACCTTCTGAGGCTCAAAAAAGCCCTGGCGACTAGAAGTCGCGGCTACACAGACAAAACCCGCCTGCGCGGGTTTCAGAAATATTTGGATACAAAACGTGGTAAGGGCGCACAGCTGTGCGCCCCTACAAATAACGTGTATTCTACTGAAATTGACAACTGCTGTAATTGGCTATTTTCGGCTTTAGCTAACTGGGACTTCGGGTTGTTTTTTCTTAGAACGGCGGTTAAACCTGCGTCCCATCTCATCAATGACTGCATCTAAACCTGTAACATCACCGCTAGCTTTGGCATAGTTATAAATTGCTAATGCTGCGGCATAAGCTTCGCTAGCTGCGGCTATACAGGTATCATCTACCAGTTCTTGGAGTTGGGTCAAAGATAACAGCACGGGATACAAGTCCTCGTATATTTCCAAGTCCCGGCGCATCTCTTCTAAATCAAAAGAACGAGGCAAAAAGTTAGGGTTTTGTGTGGCTACTTCTAAGGCTTTGCTGACAAAAGCCCGACTTTTATCTCCCATCTTCAGCATTGTCCGCCGGTCTTCAGGGGTCAAATCAATTAAAAATGGTAACTTTTCTCTAATAGTGGATATTGCCTGCATGACTGCGTACTTATCTGCTGGGCTTAAGCTGGCACTGACACGATTTTCTGCCATTTTTAATACTCCTTTAGGATACTTAATTTCAGTATTCCCAAAGTTGTATAGGAGTTTGCTTTGATTTGGGAAATTATTTGCGTAGAGAGGGAATAGGGAACAAAAAACTCTTAACAGGAAAGAGGCGAGGCACAAGTTTATTGATTTTTTTCAAAAATCAAATATGAGTCCTGTATCTGTTCTTACGGCAAAACAAAGAACGTTTTATATTTTCCGATCGGAGTTAATAAAATCCATGTCTTTATTCATCATCCCAGTCTGCAAATAAAGATTCTAAATCTTGACGACCGCTAACAACGCGCAAAATTTTAACGCCATCATCAATGACTTGGTATAGAATCACATATCTATTTAGCGGCAAGCCACGCAATGAAGGTCTAATATGAGCATAACTACGTCCCATATTTGGAAACATAGCTAAATTTTGGCATTTATTGTTAAACTCTCTAAATAGTTTTTCTCCTGCTTCTAAGTTTCGGATTAAAACTAATCAGCAATTTCATTTAAGTCACGACTAGCAGATAGTGAAATCAGATAGCGACTCATTACTAAGCCTCACGCGCCTTTTGAAATTTTTCTAGTATCTCCATCACTACAGTTTCGCCATCTAAAACTTCCCCTCGTTCAATTTCAGCAATTGCAACATCAACTTTTTGCCGAGTTTCTTCCACCCATTGGGCATACTCGGAATTTATTTTTTCTAGCAATTGCAATGCTACATCAATTACTTCATCTGCATTCGTAAATTTTCCACTAGCAATTTGAGCTTGGATAAACTGCTCATGTTCAGGTTTGAGTTCAATGTTCATGATTTATCCTTTTGACCATCAATTTCTACTTCTATTCTAGAAACTGAGGATATTTCAAAATCTCAGAGGATGTTTTAAAAGTAGGCAAAAGGTATAAATTTTTATTGTGTAGCTTGACATTTTACACTTTATAAATATCCTCTGAGAATGTATGTTCGTACTAACCGCTAATCACAGCAATACATTCAATTTCTACCAACACATTCTTAGGCAAGCGGGATACCTCAACACAAGCCCGCGCTGGGGCTGTATTTTCGGGGAAATATTTTGCATAAACGGCATTTACCGCCGCAAAATCATTCATATCAGCGAGAAAAACAGTAGTTTTCACCACATCTGCAAAAGTCGCTCCGGCTTCTGTGAGGATGGCTTCTAGATTAGCCATTACTTGCTCGGTTTGCTTTTTAACATCATCGGTGTAGACAACATCACCCAGGCGGGGATCGATCGCAATTTGTCCAGCTACAAATAACAATTGACCAGAAGCCGCGATCGCTTGATTATAAGGGCCGACTGGTGCGGGTGCGTTATCAGTACGAATTACTTTACGAGTCATAGATATCACTTTCTCTAACGATGCTACCTGTTTACCGATTTCTATTTCAGAAGCGATCGGTTTATAAACCTCTCCATCTGGCATTATCGCACCAGTCAGGTCAGCATCTTTAAACGTTGCCCCATAGATATTTGCCCCAGTTAAATTTGCCTTCTTCAGATTTGCCCCATCAAGGTTTGCCATCATCAGGTTTGCATCTGCAAGACAGGCTCTTTCTAGATTTGCTCGTTGCAAACAAGCTTTATTAAGGTTTGCTTCTTTGAAAGAAACCCTGGCTAAATCTGCCTCAGCTAAATCGACCTCTGATAAATTACATTTCTCTAAAGTGACTCCCCGAATTTTAGCTTTCTGAAGATTTGCACCAGAAAAATTAACTTCAGTTAGCTTTACCTGAGTAAAGTTTACTCTAGCCAAATCTGCCCCACTCAGGTTTGCATTATTCAAATTTGCACAACTTAAGTCCGCACCACTTAGGTCTGCCCAACTAAGATTAGTTGAAGAACCCTCTATTCCAACCAAATTTGCATTTGTTAGAGATACTCTACTTAAACTTGTGTGATTAAGTTTTGCTCTAGTCAAAGTCGCTTCACTTAAATCTGCCCCATTCCAATTTGCACTAAATAGGTCTATCTCACTAAGATCTGCGCCTCTAAGGTCTATGCCTTGACGATTTCCTTTATGAAACTGGCGTATTCCTGCTGCGTATCTCTCCAAAAATTCCTCAGCACTCATAATGCAATATTAAATACCACTGACACAGTATAATCACAAAAACTTTGTGTCACAGGTATTCCTCTCTTTTCTTACTTTGCGCCCTTTGCGTCCTTTGCGGTTCGTTCCCCTACCCCAACCTCGGACGTATCCCATAATGCCGATATCGCCAATAATCTTGCAAAATGCGATCGTGGTCAAAACATAAATTACTCGGCACGCGCCAAGACTCAAAAATTCCTACACCCTTAGCATCATCGCCAGCCACAGGTTCTCCCGTCGCCGTCGCCAAAAATACAATACTAATGGTATGTTGACGCGGATCGCGATTGGGGTCAGAATACACCAGTAATTGTTCAATTAATTCCACTTGCAAACCAGTTTCTTCCTGGGCTTCTCGCCGCGCCGCTACTTCCACAGCTTCCCCATAATCCACAAAACCGCCAGGAATAGCCCAGCCTAAGGGTGAATTATGTCTTTCAATTAACACTATTGGTCGATGAGGTCGATCTACTAGTTCAATGATGATATCAACTGTCGGTGCAGGATTTCGGTAAGTCATAGTTATTAGTCATTAGTCATTGGTCATTAGTCATTAGTTATTTACGAAGGACAAATGACTAACGACAAGTAAAATGAGTTTACTGGATTTCCCTTGTAAATACTGATGTGTGATAAATTCGATGCGATCGCGTAGTTTTTTGTTGTGGCGATCGCTTGCTCCTATAATTCAGGTTAAATATGCCTTTTCCCAGATCTAGTGGCATTCTGCTGCATCCTACTTCTTTTCCCAGTCGATTTGGCATTGGGGATTTAGGCTTAGAAGCCTATCGCTTCATTGATTTTCTCAAAGAAAGCCATCAACAATATTGGCAAGTTTTACCTTTAGGCCCCACTGCATACGGAAATTCTCCGTATATGTGCTACTCAGCAATGGCGGGAAACCCCCTACTGATTAGCCCAGAAAAACTTATAGAAGAGGGTTTGCTAGTTGCAGAAGACTTTGCTAATTTACCAGCATTTTCTGAAGAAAAATTAGATTACGATCGCGTTGTCCCAATTAAGATTGGACTACTCAAAAAAGCCTGCGAAAACTTTAGAGCCAATGCTACGCCTATCCAACAGAGAGAGTTTGCAGGTTTTTGCGACAGCAAAGCTTATTGGCTAGACAATTATGCCTTATTTATGGCACTGAAAGATGCTAACGAAGGAGCAAGCTGGCATAAATGGGAACCTGAATTTGTTAAGCGCGAACCAGAAGCATTAGATAGAGTACAGCGCCGACTGAATGCAGAAATTTTTTATTACAAGTTCGTTCAATTTGAATTTTTCCGCCAGTGGTCAGACCTGAAAAGCTACGCCAACATGCGCGGTATAGAAATTATCGGCGATATCCCCATTTACGTAGCTCACGATAGTGCCGATGTCTGGGCGCATCCCGACATTTTTGCCTTAAACGAAGAGACGGGAGAAGCAGCCCAAATGGCAGGAGTCCCACCAGATTACTTTAGCGCCACCGGTCAATTGTGGGGTAACCCGGTTTATAACTGGGAGGAACTGCAAAAACAAGACTTTAAATGGTGGGTGCAGCGTTTTGAGGCCATGCTGGATTATGTGGATATAATTCGCATTGACCACTTCCGAGGCTTCGAGGCTTATTGGTCTGTACCCCAAGGTGAAGAAACAGCCATGAATGGCAAATGGGTGGAAGCGCCTGGAGAAGCTTTTTTTGAAACAATTGGACAAAAACTCGGCAAGCTACCCGTACTGGCAGAAGATTTGGGAGTAATTACACCAGAAGTCGAAGCACTGCGAGACAAGTTTGAATTTCCGGGAATGAAAGTTTTGCAATTTGCCTTTGGTTCCGATCCCGGCAATCCGTTTTTACCGTTCAATTACCCGCGAAATGCTGTAGTTTATACCGGAACCCACGACAATGACACTACCGTCGGCTGGTTCAATACAGCTAACGACTACGAAAAGCAAAACTTATTGCTTTATTTAGGTTGTATCAGTACTGAAGGCATCCACTGGGATTTGATTCGACTAGCATTGAGTTCTGTAGCCAATCAAGCGATTATTCCTTTGCAAGATATTTTGGGATTAGGAAACGAAGCCCGGATGAATTTTCCTAGTGTTGCTGAGGGTAACTGGGGATGGCGCTATCAACCAGCAGCGTTAACAGAGGAATTAAGCTCAAGGCTGAAAGCCCTCACCAGACTCAATGGACGTGCCCCGAAAACAGATTGAGGACGCGGGGACGCGGGGACGCGGGGACGCGGGGACATAGAGGATTCTTTCACAGTGTCTCGCACTTTTTGGGTCTTCTTCTTTCTCCGCGTCCCCGCGTCTCTATGTCCCCGCGTCTTCTTCCCGTTCATCTCAAAACCTTGGGTTTAGCAGCCGCAATCATAACTTCTTCTTCTTTCCCTAGTTCTCCCATTTCTTTGGCTTTCTCTTGATTAACGCTCATCAAGACACCACCAGCATTATCAGTTTTAACTGTTAGTTGTTCTTGGGCTTTCCAAACCCGGTGAGTACCTTCTGGTAGAGTACCTTCAAACGCAGTTTTACCATCAGCTATTACCCGAATCCAGGATGACGCTTTCAAGGTAACGCCAATTTGTACAGCCTCTTTTTGTTTGATGCTGCTTGAAGTGTCGCTGACAGGTTGAGCTTCTTGCGAGTGTTTTGGTTGGGCTAATTCTGGTCTACCTATTTCTGGTTTAACAATGGGGTTTTGTTTTGGCTGTGGTTCGCTTGGAATATTACTTGCTTGTAGTACGGCATTATTTAAAAAATAGGATAAGCCATTCACAGAGCATAAAATTAGCAATATGTAAAGAAAGTAAAGATGAATAGGACGTAGTTGATTCAGGGGTGAAGAATTCGCCGTAGGTTGGAAGTTTACTTGTGGAGAATTAATCGGAAAAGTGTCAGCTAATTCGTCTCCATTTAAGCCCAGTGCGTCGGCAAATCGCCCGATCAAACCCTGAATATAAACTGGTTCTGGAAGATCGTTTAAATTACCTTCTTCGATCGCTTGCAATAACCGCCGCGGAATCATGGTCAATACAACCATTTGTTCTAGAGATAGACCCTGTTCTTGACGTAATGCCCAAAGTTGAGCGCCAATTTCTGCCAACTTCTGAGATCTTTGTTGCTCTAATGAAAGTGGGGGCTGCTGATTATTTTTCTTTCTTGGCCATTTCATGCCTTCTGACACTCCTTACTCAACTAAATCTTTAATAGGTTGCTTGAACAGGGAAGAATTCTGAATTCTGAATTCACCAAGCTAGAATTCAGGATGAATTATATAGCTACTTTTGTAATGAATAAATGGGTTTAAAACCCCTAAACAAATCTACGATTTGGTGAGTCACTACTGCAAGAAAATTTTCTGGTGTAGAAGATTAGCGCATTTAAGAAGGCTAAGAGTTCAGACCATACGGCGTCAAATTATCTGGTGGTCTCAAGCTGCACCTATTTAAATTCTGAATTCGGAATTCTGGATTGGTGAATTCTCTATTCTGACTCCTGGTCGATCTGTTCTCGCAAAAACTGAATTTCACGATCTTTGAGGAAACGATATTTACCCTCTGGCAAAAATGGTTCTTTTGGCGTTTGTAATTGAATTGAGCCGATGGCACTCCGGTGCAGTTGGATTACTGGGTATCCCAGTTGTTGTGCTACTCGGCGAATCTGGCGATTTCTTCCCTCCTGTAAAACTATTTCTAAAAAGCTTCCTTGGGCAGAACATTCTACGATCTGTACCTTAGCGGGTCGGGTTTTTCTACCCTCTAACACCACACCCTGACGCCACATCCGCAATACTGCTTCTGGAGGATGTCCTTTCACCAAAACACGATATGTCTTGGAAATGCTGTGACGTGGATGGGTTAGCCCAAATGTCAAGTCTCCGTCATTTGTCAGAATTAATGCTCCTGTGGAGTCTACATCTAAACGCCCAACTGGATGAATACCCGAACCCTCGCGTAATTCTTTTGGTAATAGATCCAAGACTGTTGGTCTTTTGTGAGGATCGTAGCAAGTTGAAACTACGCCAGCTGGTTTGTGCAGCAACAGATAAATCAAGGCTGGGCGCTTGTTTGGTGATATCAGCTTGCCATCAATAGCGATCGCATCTTTTTCGGGATCGACTTTTTGACCTAAATGTGCCAATACACCATTGATCCGCACTCGCGATCGCTTAATCATTTCTTCAGCTTCACGACGTGAGGCAATACCCCATTGAGCAATAACTTTTTGTAACCGTGCCTCCATGTATAAATTACTAATTTACTGTTAACTATTAAATGATATTTGCATTTTGTAGTGACTAGGCATAAATGTTACATTTAAGGCTTGTTTAGATTCGTCAGCTGTAGAGCAAATACTCATAAACTCCATTGGTTAGATGTCAGAGCAAAATTCCCAAACAACAAATGTAAACAAAATCCGAATAATTACGCAAGTACTCACAACAGCTTTAAAGCTGTGGTTGAGGGCCCAAGTCAGCGAGATATCTGAACTAGAAGTGGAGATTAAAGCTAGCGATCGCCAAATTCTCTCTGGACGCATTCCTTCGGTATCTATTTTTGCTACTCATGCTGTTTATCAAGGACTCCTAATTACAAAAATTCAATTAATAGCAGAAAATATTCAGATAAATATCGGTTCAATACTCAAGGGAAAGCCCTTGCGACTGTTACAAACAGTACCAGTTGTTGGCGATTTGACCATAGACGAGAAAGATCTCAATGCTTCCCTCTCATCTGGCTTATTATCAACTGCTTTGAGCGACCTACTGGTTAAAGTTTTACCAACATATTGCCCAAAAACACAACCCATTAACTGGCAAGAAATTATTCTTAAGAACAACCAAATTATACTGCTCGGTTCTCAAGTCACCAATAGCCAAACAACGCCTCTGGAAATCTCTCTGGGCTTAGATTTACTCAATGGTCGCCAGTTGCAACTGACAGATATCCAAATTAAAGATGACCAGACAGATTTATTTCAAGACAATCATGCCTACAGTTTCGATCTTGGCTCAGATGTTGATATCCAAGAACTAACGCTGATCCCCGGTAAGCTAGTGTGTCGTGGGCAGATTAACGTTAACCCGTAATAGGGATTGGGGACTGGGGACTGGGGATTGTGAGTGAGGAGTGGTGAGTGAGGAATGGTGAGTGAGGAGTGAGGAGTTAAGAGTTATTCTCCTTTTGCTTCCCCTGTCTCCCCCCAATCGCCAATCCCCAATTTCCAGTCACCAGTCCCCAGTCACCAGTCCCTTCTACCCATTTGCAAACAGCGGCAAAATTAGGGTTACGAAATAATAAACTAAAGGTGCGGTAAAAATATAACTATCAGTACGGTCTAAAATACCACCATGGCCAGGAATTAACTGTCCAGAATCCTTGACTCCAGCATCCCGCTTGAGCATAGACTCGGTGAGATCGCCTAAAAGGCTAGCAATGCCTATTAGCAAACCCAATGCTAAACCAGTAAACAGAGATTTAGGCAAGTGCAAATAATAGGCTCCAGCTAAAGCTACAGCAACGCTGGAGGTAATACCAAACACGGCACCTTCTACGGTTTTTTTCGGACTAATTTCAGACAAACGGGTTTTACCAAAGAATTTGCCGATTATGTAAGCACCGATATCGGCTGCCCAAATACATAGCAAAGTCAGCAGTGTGGCTGTCAAACCTTGTGGTAGAGAAGTAGAATTTGCCTTTTCCCAGAAACCTACCCAAGTTGTTGGCCAGTAACCTCCGAAAGGAAGATTGCTAAAAGCAGCAGTGTCAATCGCTCTTAAGCGCACCCAATAACTTGGTAAATAACCTACGTAAAATAGCCCCATGATGGAAGCAGAAATATCCGCGATGGTGGCGAATTTGGGTTGAAACAGCAGGTAAAAACAAATAAGTGTGCCAGCTATTGGCATCACAGCATCAGCTAAACTGCCATCAAGGGTACAAATTACCAGCAAGACTTGGCTAGCAGCCATAGTGGTCTTAGCAGCAGGAGCAATGCCTCTGGCTCGCACTAAATTAAAATATTCCTGTTGACCCAAAAAGACAACAACCGCAAACATGATGGTAAAGTACCAACCCCCCAAAAGGGTCGCACTCAGAGCAAGAGCGATCGCAATAATTCCACTAATAATCCGAGACCAAGGCATAGAAGTATTAAAGATTGGGCATAGGGCATAGGGCATGGGGCATTGGGCATCGGGGAGATGGGGAGCGGGGAGCAGGGGAGCAGAAGGGAAAGAGGTAATTTTTCATTTTCCCCCTTGCCCCCTGCCCCTCTGCCTCTTGCAATGCCCCATGACCCATGCCCTATGCCCTAATCCAGTTTCTCACCACTGAGGATAAAAATGGGATCGACGGCGGTAAAGGTTTGAGAAAAGCCGCGTGTTTCTAAGCGGTTGACGGCAGACTGGACGACTTCGATATTTCTTGCCCTTAATAGGGAAAAACTCTGGGAAATAGCATACAGACTCTCTAGATTAGCAGCTGTGGCTACAACCCGACCTGATGGCGGTAAATATTGCCAAGCTGCTTGCAGAATTTCCTGAATGGGGCGTCCTCCCTCAATACAAACGCGGTGAGGGGTCACCTTGAGATCCTGCAAACACTCTGGGGCGCTACCTTCAATGACTTCGACGTTCTTGACTTCAAAGCGATCGCAGTTACGCTTAATCAGATTAGCTACTTCTTCATCCCTTTCAACAGCAATAATCTTTCCTTTTGGACATAGCAATCCCACTTCTACAGGAATTGTACCCGTCCCTGCACCAATGTCCCACAACACTGAATTTGGTTGTAGCCGCAGTTGAGCAATTAACAACAGTCGGACTTCTCGCTGGCTCAGGGGAATTCCTGGCAAATGCTCGAACAATTCATCGGGAATACCAGGGGTAATATAAGGCCAAAGTTGGGAAGGCATAGAACTACGCAATTATACTAAAGATATTGGCAAACTACGTTGAAAAGCCATTAATTATGAAAACTTTTCAAAAGTAGCTTTATCACAAACAATAATGATTAGCGAAATATTGGACGAGCGCTACGAAGTTCAGCAGCTATTAGGAAAAAAAGCAGGGCGACGGACGCTGTTAGCTCGTGACTTGAAAACTCAGGAATTAGTCGTCATCAAGTTACTCTCTTTTGGTAGTGACTTTGAATGGGACGATCTCAAGCTGTTTGAGCGAGAAGCCCAAACGCTAAAATCTTTGTCGCATCCTTTAATACCTCGCTATTTAGACTATTTTGAGGTAAATTCACCAACCATCAAAGGATTTGCCCTAGTACAAACTTATATTCCAGCACAAACTTTAGAGCAATACTTACAAACTGGACGGACTTTTACGGAAGCTGAGGTAAAACAGATAGCCAAGGCTATTTTAGAAATTCTGATTTACTTACATGGGCTGCATCCGCCTGTTATCCATCGCGATCTTAAGCCTAGCAATATTTTATTGGGCGATCGCTCTGGTAATAGTGTCGGTGAAGTTTATCTCATCGATTTTGGTTCGGTGCAAACTGTCCTCGCCACAGAAACCGGGACTAGGACTGTGGTGGGAACCTACGGTTATATGCCCCAGGAGCAATTTGGTGGGCGCACTGTTCCGGCTTCTGACATCTATAGTCTAGGCGCGACTTTAATTTACTTGGTCACGGGTACTCACCCCGCGGATTTACCCCAAAAGGATTTTCGCATTCAGTTCGAGCAGGTGGCTAATCTCAGCCAGAGTTTTACTCGCGCTTTGCAACAAATGACTGAACCGAGTTTAGAAAAACGTTTGAGTTCTGCCTCACAAGCCTTAAAAATTTTAGAACAGCCTCAGTTTGAACTTGATAAAGCTTTAGCTGTTGGCAAACCAATAGGTAGCAAAATTGAAATAATTAAAAATTGGAATACTCTTGAAATTATTATTCCATCAACGGGCTTTCATCCATCGATAATATTCACAGGTTTGTTTGCGATCGCCTGGAATTCATTTACTCTATCTTGGCTAATTGCCGTAATCTCTGCACCTATTAGAAACGATTATTCAACCCTCCTGTTTACATTGTTTTCACTTCCTTTTTGGGGTGCTGGCTTTTACATGATGTATCAATTTTTGTTCCCTTTGTTGGGGCGCATCCGACTGCGCTTAGATCGCCAGCAAATTACTTTTACAAATGAACTGTTAGGATTTAAATTCAACCGTACCCATCCAACGCCAAGACAACATGTACGCAAGCTGGTTTATAGTCCGAAACGCTATGAGATAGATTTGAACACCGGTACTAGAGTTGAAGTGAAGCCAGAGTTGATCCTTTGGGTTGGAGTACATAAATATCAACTGGCTGGTTCTGGTGGTGTGATTAACTCTGAATTGGAAATAGAATGGCTAGCTCAGGAATTGAGTAATTGGTTAGATATACCAATGACGCGAGAATAAACAAAATAAATAATTTTTTAGATTTTTACTTTTTATGAGTGGTCAAATATTAGGCGATCGCTACGAGGTAAAGCAAATATTAGGAAAAAAAGCTGGGCGAAGAACCCTACTAGCTTGGGATTTAGAAACTCAGGAATTAGTTGTTATTAAGTTACTCACTTTTAGCAATGACTTTGAATGGGATGATTTGAAGTTATTTGAACGAGAAGCCGAAACCTTAAAAAATCTAGCACATCCTTGTATTCCTCGTTATTTAAATTATTTTGAAATTTATTCTCCTCAACAAAAAGGATTCGCCTTAGTACAAACTTATATTCCAGCAAAAACTCTAGAGCAATATTTAAAAAGTGAACGTGCTTTTACAGAAGTACAAACCAAAGAAATCGCTAAAGCTGTTTTGGAAATTTTGATTTATCTCCATCAGCAAAACCCGCCTGTTGTCCACCGCGACATTAAGCCTAGCAATATTTTATTAGGTGATAGGTCTGGCAATAGTGCAGGGCAAGTTTATCTAGTAGATTTTGGCTCAGTACAGAATGTGGCTGCCACTGAAGGCGGGACAATTACTATTGTGGGAACCTACGGCTATATGCCACCAGAACAATTTAGTGGTAAAACGGTTCCGGCTTCTGACCTTTATAGTTTAGGCGCAACTTTAATTTATCTGATGACAGGCACTCATCCTGCCAACTTTCCCCAAAGGGATTTGCGGATACAGTTTGAACATTTAACTAATTCCAGTCTGGCTTTTAACTATTGGTTAAGGTTGATGATTGAGCCTAGTTTAGAGCGGCGTTTAACTTCTGCCTTTGAAGCAATTCAAGTATTACAAAGAAACTTTGCTCCGGTAGCCGTTCAAAAACCAAGTAGTAGCAAAATCAAACTTATTAAAGATGAAAACTCTCTGAAAGTTTTCATTCCTCCTGTTGGCTTTCATCCGTTATTTGGGTTGACAAGTTTGTTTGCGATCGCTTGTAATTCGTTTATCCTTTTGTGGACAATAGGTGTTATGACGACACCTTTTCCGGCAAACTTCATTTTGAGTTTGATATCACTCCCTTTTTGGGGCGCTAGCTTTTTAATGGCAAACACAGTCCTGTTTGCTTTGTTTTTGGGCATCCGTCTGCGGGTCGATCGCCAACAAATTGCTTTAACCTGGGAAATGTTGGGATTTAAGTTCCATCGTCCTCGTCCAGCCTTAAGAGAAAATATTACTAAGCTGGTCTATGTCCCAAAACACTCTCAAACAGGCTTTCTCGGTGCAAAAATCGAGGTTGCGCCCCAACTCACTATTTGGGCAGGAACGCGGAAGTATCAACTGTGTGGTGCAGGTGGCAGTATCAACTCGGAAGCAGAAGTTCAATGGCTGGCTCATGAATTAAGTGATTGGTTAGGTTTACCAATTCAGCAGCAATAAACAAAACGATTAACAATTCAAAATTCAAAATGACGCTCTCTACGAGACGCTACGCGTAGCTTGCTTCTCCGCAGGAGTACGCGGACACGGCGAATCGCTGCTCTAACAAAATTCACGCATTAAAGACAGTTGGAGTTGGGGATTTAAACCCCAAAACTGATACTAAGTGTAATGGTTGGGGTCTTAAACCCTTGATGTTACGATAATCTTAAAGAGGTCTAAAAAAACATCATAGAGACGTTTATAAAGATTAAGTCTTGATACAGAACAGCGAATTCAAAGTTATTGAGAGGAACTGTGTATGTTGTTTGGACTAGGATGGCCAGAACTCGGTGTAATTGCGATCGTCGCTATTCTGATTTTTGGGCCGAAAAAAATTCCCGAATTGGGAACTGCACTGGGTAAAACCCTACGCGGTTTTAAGGAGGAGATGAAAACTCCCAGTGACGAAACCAATCAGGAACAAGAAAAACAATAGTCAAGGGTCAAGGGTCAAAAACTTTTAGCTGCTTGACTTTTAACCCTTGACTTTTGACTACAGTAATGTATTGACTACAGAAGAAGGTGCAACTCCATTTTGGGAATCGACGATCGCTGTACCAGTATTTTGTTGGTGTGTCTCTTCTTTAACCACACCACGCGCTCTAATTAATTTAATTGCCCGACTAACGCTTTCTGGTAAAATCACCACTAAGCTGTTATCGGGTGCCATGTCCAAGCCTTTGTTAATCGCTTGTGTTTCATCCAAAATTGATTCGTAGCGACTATCAGGCTTAACTTGGGTAATGCCTTGAATAATCAACTGAGCAGCCGATCCCCGCGGTCTTCCTCTGGTGTCATCGTCTTCTTTGACGATGATGTAATCAAAAATTTGTGCTGCTAGTTTGCCCAAGGTCACAAAGTCTTCGTCACGGCGATCGCCAGGGCCACCAATTACGCCAATGCGTTGTCCGGTTGTCCAGTTCCGCACGAAAGCACCCACAGCTTCGTAACTAGCCGGGTTGTGGGCATAGTCCACCAAGGCGTTATAATTCCCTAAATTAAACAAATTCATCCGTCCCGGCGTTTGACTCACGGAAGCCCGGAAGGTCTTCAAACCAGCACGAATCTGCTCAATTGTGACGTTTTGCACGAATGCTGCCAAACTTGCTGCTAAGGCGTTGGCAATCATAAACGGCGCACGTCCACCCATTGTTAAAGGTATATTTTCTGCTCTTTCTATACGGTGTGTCCAATCGCCTTTGACAATGGACAGATAGCCATTTTCATATACTGCTGCAACTCCACCCTTTTGGATGTGCTTCCGTACCAATTCCGAGTCGGGATTCATGGTAAAGTAAGCAATGTTGGCTTTAGTTTTTTCTGACATTGCAGCAACGCGGCGATCGTCGGCGTTGAGTACTGCATAGCCATCGGGAAATACGGCTTCTGCGACTACGCTCTTAAGGTTAGCTAACTGGTCAATGGTATCTATATCGCCTATTCCTAAGTGGTCGGCAGCTACATTCAATATTACGCCGACATTGGCTGCTTCAAAGCCTAGCCCAGAGCGGAGAATTCCACCACGAGCCGTTTCCAGTACTGCTACCTCCACTGTGGGGTCTTGCAGGATCAGGTGGGCGCTTTGGGGGCCTGTGTTATCGCCGGATTCTACTAAGTAATCACCGATATATGTTCCGTCAGTAGTCGTATAACCTACTACTTTTCCAGTCTGCTTATAAATATGTGCTAGGAGTCGGGTAGTGGTGGTTTTGCCATTGGTACCCGTGACGCTGAGAATCGGAATTTGGCAAGATTGTTCGTTGGGAAACAACATATCCATTACCGCGCCGGCGACGTTGCGGGGAATGCCAACACTGGGGGCGACGTGCATTCTAAAACCCGGAGCGGCGTTAACTTCGACAATCACACCATCTACTTCTCGTAGAGGACGGCTAATGTCGGAGGTGACGATATCTAAGCCAGCGATGTCCAAACCGATAATCTTAACTACCCTTTGTGCCAACCAGATATTTTCTGGGTGGATTTCGTCGGTACGGTCTACGGCAATGCCACCTGTACTCAAGTTAGCTGTTGCTCGCAGGTAGCAAATAGTACCTTTTGGTAGTACGCTGTTTAAGGTGTAGCCTTGCCTTTCTAGCAGTTGGTAGCTGGTGCGGTCTAGTTCAATTTTGGTGAGGACATTATCATGCCCTTCGCCACGATTTGGGTCTTGGTTTGTTTCTTCAATCAATTCGGCGATGGTGGATCTGCCGTTACCAGTCACATGAGCTGGGACGCGTTCGGCTACTGCGACTACTTTGCCATTTACTACTAGCACCCTATGGTCGCGCCCAACATAATATCTTTCGACAATAATTGAGCGAGAAACTTGTCTAGCAGCTTCATAAGCAGCTTCAGCTTCTTCCCAAGTTCTGATATCAATGGTGATACCACGTCCGTGATTGCCATCAAGGGGCTTAATCACAATTGGATAGCCGCCTACGTATTCAATGGCTTCTTCCAAATCGTCCAAGAAGTTGATGGTTGTACCTCTGGGTACTGGGGCACCAGCGGCTGCGAGGATGCGTTTGGTAGCTTCTTTGTCGCAAGCTAGTTCTACACCCAAAATGCTGGTGTTATCGGTCATTGTTGCCTGCATCCGCTTTTGGTTGACCCCGTAGCCTAGCTGGATCAAAAAGCGGGCTTCTAGAGGCATCCAGGGAATACCCCTTTTTTCGGCTTCTTTGACGATCGCCTCCGTAGAAGGGCCTAAGGAAGCATCACGGCTAAAGTCTTTCAGGTCTTGGATATCTTGCTCCAGTTCAGCTTTGGGATAGCGACCGCGATCGATGATACTCTGGCATAACCGCACCGCAGCTCGTCCGGCGTAACGCCCTGCTTCCTCATTCAAGTACTCAATCACTACTTGGTAAATTCCGGGTGTAGCAGTTTCACGAGTGCGACCAAAGCCGACATGCATTCCAGCTAATTCTTGGAGTTCTAATGCTACATGTTCCACGATGTGGCCCATCATCGTGCCTTCTCTCACTCGCATCAGAAAACCACCACGACAGCCAGGGGAACAATAGTGACCCTCCAGACTTGGCAGCGCCTCAACTAATCCTTCGTAAAAGCCAGGGATTTCATTGGAGGGCGTCTCGGCAAGGTTTTCTAAATCGAGGCGCATGACGATCAGCTTGTGGCGTCGAATGCTCCAGTAGTTTGGGCCGCGTAAGGTCTGGATCTTGAGGATTCTCATGGGAATAGGTAGATGGAGATTCGGAACCAAAATTCTAGTTTCTTACTGCATTTGACCGCTAAACTGTTCACTGCAAACAGTTTTTTCTTTTTACATGCTATTCTCATCATTTTTCTACAACAAGAAATAAATGAGCGGTCAACTTCTAACAGGATTTTAGACTGGCGATTTTGGTGAAGCAGCGCGGTCTTTTTGGTTTCCACGTAGGAGCGACTGCTGAACCTGAAGGGATTGAAACAGACCACAAGGGTACTTAAGCTTTCTGAATCATTAGATTTACCATAGCGTAGCTAAGCCGAGTCGGGATAACGATACGCTGCAAAACAAGGGTTTTTGAGATTGGTTTCGCCAACTTTGTGCGGAAGGATAAACCAAAAACCTGTTTTAATCTAAAATCCCCAATCCCAAATCTAAAATTTCTGGTCAACTCAGTGTAACCTTAGGTACTTTATCCCGTCAGCTGGAGATTCGGTGTACAGCAGGCAATACAGTGCGCTGGTACAGGTGGAAGCGATCGCCATAGCTGAGGATATGCAGACGTAGATTATGCACCGTTAGGGGTTCGTTAGCACCGACATGAGGTTCGTTGGTGTGGGTGACCTCAGTGGGATCGACAATGGTGACACTGCCTTTACCCATAACTTGTAGCCAGCCATCACGTTCAAACACAGCACAAGTATCTTCGTCAATGCCAATACCCAAGCGATCGGGATGAGCTGCGATCGCGCTAATCAGCCGTCCCATCCGATTGCGGTTATGAAAGTGCTGGTCAACGATCACTTCAGGAATAAATCCCAAACCCGTTGCCATATCCACTAAAGAACGATTTGGCGACTCTCCACTACCGCCGCCAGCAATCATATGATGCCCCATCACTGCCGCTCCGGCGCTGGTGCCTGCTAAGGTAAGTTGCCCTGACCTCACCCGCTGCCGGATAATTTCCATCGCTGGCGTATCTGCCAATACGCCACAGAGACGCAGTTGGTCTCCTCCGGTCAAAAATACCCCACTACAGGCTTCTAAGGATGCTTTGATTTGGGAGGCTTCACACTGTTCTCGTTCGCGGATGTCTAAAATCTCTACCTTCTGGGCACCCATTTCTTCAAAAATCCGAATATACCGACCACCGATGATAGCGGGTTCGCGAGAGGCAGATGGAATAATTGTAATATAGCCTTTGCTAGCACCGGCACGTCCAAAAAAAGTTCTTAGGATGTCGCGCCCATGAACTTTGTCTTCTGCGCCTCCGATAACTAGAACGGCGGTTTTAGTTGCTTGGGGTGTCCTCATTTCCAGCGATTTAGCTTTTAATTCCGGCATTGTGTTTCTCCTGTCAACAACTTCAGGAGCCATCGCCGTGGACGGGTTTCCAAGGCACTTTGCCCTTGCGGGCAACGCCCGACTTGAAGGAAGTGCCGTCGGCTTGTGGCGAATGGCGTGTGAATTTAACAAGATCGGGAGTCCGATGATTTTTGCGCTTTGCAACTTCTGAGAGGACACTTTTGCGAAGTTTGGATTAGCCTGGGCTACACTTCCAAATTCTTGTTTAACGCACACGAGACCTCAGTTTAAACGTGTTTGTTGTCCTTTTGCTGCTGCTAGCGCCTTGTTTTTCACCTGTCCATTTCCAGACTGGCAAAATAGTCCTTACTTAGTAAGCTAGAGAGGACACTTTTTTGGTGGGGTTTCTCCCCATTTAAGAGCCAGTGTGCTGGAGAGACATTGCGTCCTTGAACTTTTGCAAACTTGTTAACCTTAGGATTCCCAAAGGTTAACAAGTGGCTTTGGTTGTGTCTACTTGTTAGCTTCAGGTTTCCGTCAAGAGAATAAACTGGCATTAAAGTGTCAGTTTTCCCCTTTGACATTGGGGATGAACAGGTCTGACTACGCTTTTTTCTGAGGCTGGCTCGATGCATCCTGAAAGTTGTTAACTTGATATGATTATTAATTTAAATGTACTTGTGACAACATTTAAACATAAATTAAGTAATTAGAAAAACTTTAGATCCCATCTAAAATCAACACTCCTGGTACTTTTAGATACTATTGATAAAGTTTAACTGTAGTTTGACCCAACATTGGCTTCTTGTGTTTGCTAGACATTCATTATTTAGATTAGTGTCCTTGAATACGAATTACTGTGCGTTTTGATATAGTTACACTTTTTCCTGACTGTTTTCACTCTGTTCTGAGTTCTGGACTGCTGGGTAAAGCCTTAGCTAAACAGATTGCCCAAGTGCATCTGATTAATCCACGGGACTTTACAACTGACAAGCACCGTAAGGTAGATGATGAACCGTATGGTGGCGGCGTAGGGATGCTAATGAAGCCAGAACCAATTTTCAATGCTGTAGAGTCGCTGCCGATTCTACCTCGAAGGGAAGTTATTTTGATGAGTCCGCAGGGTCAAACAATTAATCAGCCTTTATTGCGAGAATTGGCAACAAATTATGACCAGTTAGTAGTGATTTGTGGGCATTACGAAGGAGTAGATGAGAGGGTACTGCATTTGGTGACTCGTGAAGTATCTTTAGGAGATTTTATTCTGACTGGCGGCGAAATTCCAGCAATGGCTTTAATTAATGGCGTAGTGCGCCTTTTACCAGGAACCGTAGCCAAAACACAGTCGTTGACAGCAGAAAGTTTTGAAGAGGGATTATTAGACTATCCTCAATACACTCGCCCAGCGAATTTTCGTGGCTTAAAAGTCCCAGAGGTATTGCTGTCTGGGAATCACGCCGCCATCGCCCGCTGGCGTTACGAACAACAAATTCAAAAAACACGCGATCGCCGTCCCGATCTCCTGGAAAAATGGGAGGAGGGGACAGGGGAATAGGGCATGGGGCATGGAGAGATGGGGAGACAAATCAATTCCAAATGACGTTCGCGGACTCGCTAACGCTGCGCTAACAAAATTCAAAATTCAAAATTTAAGAACTTCTGCCTCCTGCCCCCTCTTTTTCAATGACTAATGACTAATGACTAATAACTAATGACTAATGACTAAAATTCGTATTGGTAACGGCTACGATATTCACCGATTGGTAAGCGATCGCGCTTTAATTTTAGGAGGAATCGAAATTCCTCACGAACTCGGTTTGTTGGGTCACAGTGACGCTGATGTACTCACCCATGCCATTATGGATGCCATGCTTGGGGCATTATCTTTGGGGGATATTGGCCATTATTTTCCCCCCAGCGATCCCCAATGGGCGGGGGCAGATAGTTTAATACTATTAACTCAAGTACATCAACTAATTCGGGAGCAAGGCTGGCAGATAGGAAATATTGATTCGGTGGTAGTGGCAGAACGTCCCAAATTAAAACCGCATATTCACAAAATGCGCGACAAATTAGCGACGGTTTTAGAATTACAACCAAATCAAATTGGCATCAAAGCTACCACTAATGAAAAATTAGGCCCTGTTGGACGGGAAGAAGGTATATGCGCTTATGCTGTTGTTTTACTAGTTGCTTTAGAGTAACTTTTCTTGACTGTACCAGTGAGGCTATTTAATCATTATCAGGGTTGAAATCCATGCGAATCTAGCTAGAAATATCCTTGAAAAAACATTTTATTCATTAGAGAGTGTATAGTTCATCATGCACGGTTACACTCAGATACAATAAAAATATTTTTCAGCGCTCATCCCAATAATTTGGTAAGCATGAAGCTCTAGTGGTTTTACAAGATAGTGAAATTCAGTATTCTCATAAAACCTAAAGCTTTCTTAGTTGGCTATAGTCTCAGGCAAATTAATTCTCTTATTCGTGTATTGAAATTATGAGTTTTTTGAGGAAAATATTTCTAGCAATTAAAGATTTTTGGTTACCAATACTTCTGAGTTCAGCAACAGCACTCACACTTACTGCCTGCAACCCCAGTAACTTCAAAACCGCAGCTGCTCAAGTGCCACAAATTGTGAGCGCGGTTTTAAGTGAACCTTCAACTTTTAATTATGCTTTAAATGAGTCAGCATATAGCGTTTTTGGGTTCATCTATGACTCATTGATTAATGAGAATCCCATCACTACAAAACTAGAACCTGGTTTGGCAGAATCTTGGGAAGCTTCTGAAGATGCACAACGGGTTGTAATCACCCTGCGAGAAGGACTTAAGTGGTCAGATGGTAAGCCAATGACTGCTGATGATGTTGTATTTACTTATAACGAAATCTACCTGAATCCAAAAATCCCAACTTCTTTAAAAGATGCCTTAAAAGTTGGTGAAAAAGGCACTTTGCCAAAGGTAACAAAAATCGACGATCGCCGGGTTGAATTCACTATACAAGAACCCTTTGCTCCTTTTGTAAGATATGTAGGCGGTATTCCGATTATGCCAGCCCATGCTCTACAGGAAGCAATTCGCACAAGTGAATCTAATGGAAATCCTAAGTTTATTTCTATGTGGGGAACGGGCACAGATCCAAAACAAATTGTTGGCAACGGTCCCTATGTAATGGAAAGTTATGTTCCCAGTCAGCGAGTTATATTTCGACGCAATCCCTACTACTGGCGTAAAGATGCTCAGGGTAACCCTCAGCCTTATATCGATCGTATTGTTTGGCAAATTATCGAATCCACTGAAAACCAGTTAATTAGTTTTCGTTCTGGACAATTAGATGATTTAGAAATTCCTCCAGAAGGTTTTAGTTTAATCAAACGAGAAGAAAAAAGAGCGAAGTTTAAAATTTATAACGGCGGGCCAAATACAAGTACAACTTTTATTTCTTTCAATCTCAATAAAGCTAAGAATGCTCAAGGTAAACCTTTAGTAGACCCCATTAAATCCCGCTGGTTTAATCAAAAAGAATTTAGACAGGCTATAGCTTATGCCCTAGACCGTGAAACAATGAAAATCAATGCCTACCGGGGATTAGGCGAACTGCAAAATTCATTTGTTTATGTGAAAAGTCCCTACTTTCTCCCTCCAGAAAAAGGATTAAAAGTATATAATTACGCTCCTGATAAATCAAAAAAACTTCTATTAGAAGCTGGGTTTAAATATAATGCCCAAAATCAACTCTTAGATGCTGATGGCAACCGAGTCAGATTTACTCTGTTGACGAATTCCGAAAGGAAAGTCAGAGGAGATATGGCGGCTCAAATCCAACGAGATTTGGCGAGAATTGGGATTCAGGTTGATTTACAAATCCTCAGTTTTAATTCTTATTTAGAAAAACTGAAAGTTACACAAAATTGGGATTGCTATCTTGGAGGATTTGCTGGAGGTGGTGTTGAACCCCACAGTGCTAGCAATATCTGGAGAATTAACGGTGCATCTCACGCATTTAATCAAGGCGCACAACCTGGAGATCCGCCGTTAATTGGTTGGGAAGTTTCTGATTGGGAAAAACAAATTGATAGCCTTTATATTAAAGGCGCACAGGTATTAGATGAAAACAAGCGCAAAGAAATTTATTATGAATATCAGCGCATCGCCTCAGAACAGCTGCCATTTATTCATTTGGTGGAAGGGTTAAATTTACAAGCAGTGCGCGATCGCTTCCAAGGTATTCAGTATACTGCTCTTGGTGGCCCCTTCTGGAACCTCTACGAACTGAAAGTAGTTGATTGATTTAGTCATTAGTCATTGGTCATTGGTCATCGGTCATTGGTCATTGGTCATTGGTCATCGGTCATTGGTCATTAGTCATTGGTCATCGGTCATTGGTCATTGGTCATTGGTCATTGGTTATTAGTTTCGGACAAAGGACTAATGACAAAGGACAAAGGACAAATGACTAATGACAAAGGACAAATGACAAAGGACAAAGCAAAAATGACCGATGAAAAAAATTTGCGATCGCTTTTAGAAGCGGTTGCCAATGGTAAAGTTTCTCCAGATATAGCCTTAGACTCTCTCAAAGACTTAACTTATGAAAGTGTGGGTGAGTTTGCCAAAATTGACCACCATCGCCAGTTAAGGACTGGTTTCCCGGAGGTAATTTGGGGACCTGGAAAAACACCCGACCAAATTGCTCAAATTATCGAGGTGATGCGCCTCCGCAGTCCGGTGGTGATGGCAACTCGCATTGAAAGTGCAGTTTATAGCGCACTGCAAGGAAAAGTTAGAGGTTTGCGATATTACGAAATGGCGCGAATTTGTGCGATCGCTCCTCCTACCATCGAACCACAATTTCAAGGCGAAATCGGTATTCTTTCCGCTGGTACCGCTGATTTACCCGTTGCTGAAGAAGCCGCAATCACCGCTGAACTTTCTGGTTTTCAAGTCAAGCGTCTCTGGGATGTTGGCGTTGCAGGGATTCACCGCTTACTAAATAATCGTCACGTCATCGATTCGGCATCGGTGTTGATTGTCGTTGCAGGAATGGAAGGCGCTTTACCCAGCGTCGTTGCAGGTTTAGCAAGTTGTCCTGTGATTGCTGTACCCACTAGCGTCGGTTATGGCGCAAGTTTTAGTGGTTTAGCACCCCTATTGACAATGCTCAACTCTTGTGCAGCGGGAGTAGGTGTAGTGAATATCGATAACGGTTTTGGCGCAGCAGTTTTGGCAGGGCAAATTTTACGGACAGCCGAGAAATTGCGGTTGGCATCCCTTGAATCTTGAGTTAAGACATTAAAGTCATAACCAAGACCTCAGTATTTTTCAGTAATTTATTTATAAATCAACTGATACTGAAATTTGGGATCTCCAATCTATATAATCACCGGACATGAGCCACTACAGCGATTTCATATACCAATTATTTTGGCATTTGCCTGTAAATTTGACGGCACTAGCACAAACAGTTACCGATCCAGACTTGATGGGTCAGATGCAAAAAGCTTGGAACCATTTTATACAAACAGGACAAGTGTGGGCATTGTTGATTGGTTTAGTCATTGGCTATATCATTCGGAATCTAACTAGCTACGGCTAAATTAATTTTAGATTTTGGATTTTAGATTTTAGATTAATCCAAAATCTAAAATTTAAAATCCAAAATTGATGCCCATTCCCCTCATATTTATGACTAAAGAACAAACTTGGAGTCAGCGGTTTGAATCAGCATTACATCCAGCGATCGCTCGTTTTAATGCCAGTATAAATTTTGATATTGAATTAATAGAATATGACTTGACTGGTTCTCAAGCTCATGCAAAAATGCTGGCTCACACGGGCATAATTTCCCAAGAAGAAGGCGACCAACTAATTGCAGGCTTAGAACAAGTTCGCCAAGAGTACCGCCAAGGAAAATTTCAGCCTGGTGTCGATGCTGAAGATGTGCATTTTGCAGTGGAACGACGATTGACGGAAATTGTCGGCGATGTGGGTAAAAAACTGCATACAGCGCGATCGCGAAATGACCAAGTTGGTACTGATACTAGATTGTATCTCCGCGACCAAATCGAACAAATTAAAAACCAATTGCGCGAATTTCAAAGTATCCTGCTAAATATAGCCGAAAAAAACGTTGAAACTTTAATTCCTGGCTATACTCACCTGCAACGCGCCCAACCTCTGAGTTTAGCTCATCATCTTTTGGCTTACTTTCAAATGGCACAACGCGACTGGGAACGCCTAACTGATGTTTCTCGCCGCGTGAATATTTCACCTTTGGGGTGTGGTGCTTTAGCCGGGACTACATTCCCCATTGACCGCCATTACACAGCCAAACTATTGAATTTTGACAAAATTTATGCTAATAGCCTCGATGGAGTAAGCGATCGCGATTTTGCGATCGAATTCTTATGTGCTGCTAGCTTAATTATGGTTCACCTCAGTCGGCTTGCAGAAGAAGTCATTCTTTGGTCATCTGAAGAATTTCGGTTTGTCACCCTCAAAGATAGCTGTGCAACCGGTTCCAGTATCATGCCCCAAAAGAAAAATCCCGATGTGCCAGAATTAGTACGGGGAAAAACAGGGCGTGTGTTTGGTCATCTCCAAGCAATGCTGGTGATTATGAAAGGGTTACCCCTGGCATATAACAAAGACTTACAAGAAGATAAAGAAGGTTTATTTGATAGCGTCAACACAGTCAAAGCCTCTCTAGAAGCAATGACAATTTTATTAGGGGAAGGCTTAGAATTTCGTACCCAGCGCTTAGCCGAAGCGGTGACAGAAGACTTTTCCAATGCCACCGATGTCGCAGATTATCTAGCAGCACGAGGTGTCCCTTTCCGAGAAGCTTACAATCTCGTGGGTAAAGTCGTAAAAACCAGTATTGCCGCAGGTAAACTCCTAAAAGATTTGACACTAGACGAGTGGCAACAACTACATCCAGCATTTGCCCCAGATATTTATCAAGCCATATCCCCTCGCCAAGTCGTGGCTGCCCGCAACAGTTACGGCGGTACCGGCTTTGCACAGGTACATGAAGCACTCATAGCTGCCCGCGCTCAAATTGGGGAAGATAGGGAGTAGGGAGATGGGGAGATGGGGAGGCAGACGGAGAATAACTCTTAACTCTTAACTCCTCACTCCTCACTCCTCACTCCCTATTTGTCCAATGCCCTAAAATAATTGAGGGCGTACAAGTGTACGCCCTCAAATTCTAAAAGACTTAAAAAGTAAGTATATTAACAGGCAACTTACTCAGCGTCAATTGCTGCTGCGCCCTCATCTTCCTCACTCTTCGGTGGTCTTTGTTGGAACCTTCTCTGCATTCTTCCTGTCGTAGTCCGTTTACGAAACTTCCGGGCATATGCCTGGTTCCGTAGCGCCTTTTCTTTTTTCGGGTTACGGCGCTTAGCCATGTTCACCTCATGAATAAACAACAAAAAAATCGCAACTAGGCATGACGTAGGCAATATCAGCTACCAATGTTCTTGATATGCTTTTAGCCTAGTGACTAATCGATACGCTTTAAACAGTGTTCTAGTCTACCGTATTCAACCTTGTTATGTCAATCAAAATTTAAAAATATCTGACCAGAGCTAGATAAAAATATCATTTCTGATATTCAAATATCATCTTAAATATATAGAGCTATACAGCGTATTTCAGGTAAATAATGAAGTACACGGCTACGGAACATATTACCTACGATTATCTGTACCTTACTACTTTGCATCTTGTGTATAAATTAGCTAATTAGTTGTTGTAGTGTTGTATTTATAAAAAACTAATATTATTTATTCAGGGAAAACTTTAATTAAGCTTAGTTGAGTAATATAGTAGTTTTAAATGATTTGTTTTATGAGGCTATGATTTGACTTTTAAAAAGACTTTGTAAAGATTTCAAAGCCTGATTCTCTATTCGCTACTCGCAATTCCCTGCCTATAGGGCTTCGTGCAGCACTTAAATAATTTCAAAAATCAAATATGATTCTTATATTACAGGTTGTTTGAAAAGTCTAATTTATTACTTGCCGGGCGACTGGAAGTCGCGGCTACACAAACAAAACCCACACTTCGACAAGCTCAGTGACCGCCTGCGTGGGTTAAAAACTCTTGATTTTATATTAGTCCACCCAGGTGGACTTCGCTTGTATAGTAGCGAATTATATTCGCCCAATACTTTTCAAATATCCTCTTAGTCATTGTTCATTCTTGATTGGTCATTAATTATTTGCAATGGACAAACGGCAAAGTCTGAGCGCTGGCTTCTGGCGTTGAGAACTTTCTAACAAAGGATAAAGAGAAAATATTATGTATATAGAAATACAGTGCTTCTGAAGGAAACTTGATGTTAGAATTGGGAGTGTTCTACGTAAATCGTTAGAATAAAATCTCAAACCACAAACATTTTTGTATAAAACAAAACTCAACAAAATTTTATGAGTTGAGGCTGATGTAAGTGGTAGAGAAATATAGAATACAACACATAAATTTTGAAGATTGAACGTTATTGCTTTTTTTCCTTCAGCTGTCGAGTCCACACGTAGCTTATGGCGTATTGGACAAACAGTATTGGGTATTATATTTCGTCATCCCATTACTGGCACTAGTATCATCCCGATTTTACCTGACGGTCGGATCGTACTGATCCGGCGACGCGACAATGGTCTTTGGTCATTGCCTGGAGGTATGGTTGATTGGGGAGAAGATATTCCCAACACAGTCCGCCGGGAATTAATGGAGGAAACTGGATTAGAATTGGTGAAAATTAACCGTTTAGTAGGAGTTTACTCTTCGCCAGACCGCGATCCCAGAATTCATTCAATTTGTATTGTGGTTGAAGCCGAAGTAAGTGGGACAATGGAAGTTAAAGATGCTTTGGAAGTTATGGAAATCCAAGCTTTTCCTCCAAATTTGCTACCTCCAGGACAAATGTCTCACGACCATACTCAACAGTTGCAAGATTACTTGAATGGCTTGACAACCTTGGCATAATAATATTTTGTTATTAGTTATTTGTCATTGGTCATTAGTTATTAGTCATTAGTACTCTGTTACAAAGTTCTGTACCCTGTAATGTGGCAAATCAAGACGCTTGCGAACACGGCAAACTGATGAACTATTATAGTAAGTCTTCCTAGAGACTTTACGCTTTGTCCTTGCAAATAATTAATGACCAATGACCAATGACTATTTATTATGGTGCTAAAGGTTCACTACTAAATTAAAATGGATACACTTTTCCGTAACTCGCGGAGAAAGCTTTCTCAAGGGTTATTATTTTGGCGTGAAGTTGGTGCAGAAATTCCTGTAATTTTTTTACATGGTGCTTGGAATGATAGCAGTGAATGGTTATCTGTGATGGAGTCCCTTGCAGAGAATTTCCATTGCTTTGCACCTGATTTGTTGGGCTTTGGTGAGTCGGAGAATCCTAATATTCATCATTCGATTGATTTACAAGTCGAGTGTTTAGCTGAGTTCTTGCAAGCTGTCAAGCTAGAAAAAGTTTATTTAGTGGGGCATTCTCTTGGAGGTTGGATTGCTGCTAGTTATGCCCTAAAGTATCCAGAGAATGTTAATGGTATGGTACTGCTAGCACCTGAGGGCGTAGAGATAGCAGGACAAGAAGAGTATTTTCGGAAGATGCGGCGATTATTGAATTACTCACCCTTGGTGGTTAAATTGTTGCGATCGCTAATTACTTTAACTAAAATCCTGGGCTGGCATGAAAAAATTACACAGGATTTGCAATTACGTCAGGATTTATTGCGTTATCCCATAGCTTGTCAGTTACTTTTCAAACGCCGACAAGCAGAAATTGAGGCGGAATCACTACAAAAACGTCTTTACATGATTGAAGTCCCAACTTTGATTTTACAAGGTGGCCAAGATAGGCCAGATGCTCTAGCCAAAAGTCAAGTTTATAGCCAACTAATTCCAAAAGTTGAGTTGAAAATGATTACCCATGCCGGAAATGATTTACCACAATCTTGTGCTGGGGATATAGCAATGGATATTCGGGAGTTTATTAAAGAAAATTGGGGATTATTTTAACTTACTCTTTATTGGTCTTAACTGCGGTTGTATTTCGTGTTGGCTGTTAACTGTTGACAGTTAACCGTCAGCAGTCAACGAACAAAACACAACATCTGTTAGTAATCAAAAACATCCAGGAAGCATTCTATCGCGTACTAGACATACTTCTCCTGTATCCAAATCGTACCATCCCCCACGAATTTTCAATTTACCTTTCTCTACTAGGTCAGCCAGAACTTTCGACTCTTTTTCCAGCTTATCAATTTGGTATCTAACATTTTCTTCAACTGCTCGATTGATGAGAGCGGCCGAATTTAGATCCCTCAAATATGTATTGTTTTTTATCGCTGGTTCAATTGCCTTAGTCAAAGTGCTAATTTGACCAGGGAGCGTCCCGCCTGCTAACGCTGCTTTGACTGCGCCACATCTTTCATGACCAAGCACCATAATTAGGGGAACATCCAATTTTACGGCGGCATATTCAAGGCTACCGATTGCCTCAGCAGTGGCGATATTCCCAGCGATGCGAACGTCAAATACATCTCCAATTCCTTGGTCAAAGATAATTTCTGCTGGTACGCGCGAATCGGCACAACTTAGCACGGCGGCAAACGGGTGCTGGTGTTCTGCAACTTCTTTCAAACGGGAGAGCGAGCGGTTGGGGTTCTGAAACTTTTGCTCCATAAATCGTGCATTCCCCAGCATCAATCTTTTCAATGGAGAAGCAGACTCAACAGGCTTATCTGATTGTGCAACCGCAGCTTGCGCTGGCTGAGCATTCCAAAATACGCTACTCGTGCAAGTAGCAGCAATACTAACTCCGGCTAACTTTAAAACTTGCCGCCGACTCGTAAATTCGTTCATCGGGTTCATAACACTTTTTCCTTGTTGAACCAAAATTCAAAAGCAAATTTTAAACTTCAAACAATAATCGGGTTTGAATGTTTATTTCTCATATTATGGTTGGAACTAATCATATTTTTGCAAAACTATTAATATAAAGTTTTAACATAACAACAAAAATTATTTTTATCTAAAAAAATTAATAAATAATTCAAAAAAGCTATTTGAGCTTATCCAATTTTGAAAAATATTTACACATATATTGCTATAAATCACGTTTTGTAATTGCAAAATTGATAACAATTAGAAAGATGATAAAGTCAGCCTTTCTAATTCGTAAATAATTTTACTACTATAGGCCTGACTTAGAGCAGTTTTACTATTTCTCGCATTCCCCAAAAAATTAAATTTGGTTCGACAATTAAATGTGTTGCAATATCGGGATACAAAGCTTGCAGATAATTGACTATTAAAGTGCGATCGCCACCTTTAATTGCAATCTTACCATCAGGAAATAAATTCCACCACGCTTGAATAAAATCTTTAATTCCAGCTAGAAAAGTGTAAGTCACGCCGCTTTTAATTGCCTCTGTTGTATTCAGCGCAAAACGTGACGGTAATGCAAAATCTGGGATTTCAACTAATGGTAATTGTCCTGTTTTTTGACCGAGAGTTGCAAATTGCAAGCCCAATCCCGGCAGAATTGCGCCTCCAACTAAACACTGATTAGCATCCGCAGCCGTAAAAGTTAGCGTTGTCCCTGCATCAATTACCAACATTGGAAAACCCCAGGTTTTTCCAGCACCCCACAAAGCTAAAGCACGGTCAATTCCTAATGTGGGATACATAGCTTTGAGAGGTACTTCATTTAAAGTAATAACCCGAACGTTTGGATAAGTTTCCCAAATAGCAGTTTGGCTGGGAACTACCGAGGCTAGGAGGAGGGGAGGGGGAGATGGGAAGGATGAATCGCCCGTTTGTTCCTCTGCGTCTTCCTCAGCTCTATTTTGGGTTGGTGAAATTGCCACTAGTAAATCATCTAATGTTTGAGATTGAGCCAGCTGATAGATAACAGACTCAGGCAAATACTCAGTATTCCAAGCACTATCGAGAGTTTCCCCCCTAAATAATGCCCAGTGCAACCGAGAATTTCCAATCTCCAAAGCTAGCCAAATCTTCTCTCCCGAAGTTCCGTTCCAAGGAAGCCTTCGCTCAGACTTCTCTCTGTGTTCTCTGTGCCTCTGCGGTTCGATCATTTGATTTTTTTTAACATCAATATAAATTTTTTAATAAAAATTTACATATAACACGTGTCACAATAAGACAAGAGGAATAAATACTCAATTTGTCAAGGAGGGGGGTTATGGTAGCACTCACCGAAAGAACTGAAAAACGGCTCACCATACAGACTGTAGAAATCGCTCAAGATACAACGGCAATTCGCTCGTTGGACTGGGATCGCGATCGCTTCGATATTGAGTTCGGTCTGCAAAACGGCACTACATATAACTCGTTTCTCATCCGCGGGGAGCAGACAGCGTTGGTTGATACCTCCCACGAAAAGTTTCGTCAACTATATTTTGATACCCTTACCGGACTAATCAACCCTAAAGAAATAGATTATTTGATTGTCAGCCACACCGAGCCAGACCACAGCGGTTTAGTCAAAGATTTGCTGCAAATGGCTCCGGATATCACCGTTGTCGCCTCTAAAGTAGCAATTCAGTTTTTAGAGGATTTGGTACATCAGCCATTTAAACGGCGGATTGTGAAAAATGGCGATCGCTTGGATTTAGGTAACGGTCATGAATTTGAATTCGTAATTGCACCAAATTTACATTGGCCAGATACAATCTTCAGCTTCGACCACAAAACCCAGATTCTCTTCACCTGCGATGCTTTCGGGATGCACTATTGTTCCGATACCACCTTCGATGAAGACTTAAAAACTATTGAAGCAGACTTTAAATATTACTACGAATGTTTGATGGGGCCAAACGCTCGGTCAGTGCTGTCTGCCCTCAAGCGGATGGGAGAATTAAAAACCATCGCCACGATCGCCACTGGTCACGGCCCGTTATTATCTCACAATGTTGACGAACTTGTTGGACGTTACCGCACTTGGAGCCAAACCCAAGCCAAGCCAGAAACAGCCATTGGCATATTTTATGTTTCGGAATACGGCTATGGCGATCGCCTTGCCCAAGCAATTGCCAACGGTATCGCTAAAACCAATGTTGCTGTAGAAATTGTGGACTTGGGGTCTGAAATCGATTTACAAGAACTCCGGGAACTAGTTGGTCGTTGTGCTGGATTGGTTGTTGGTTTACCTCCTGCTTCTGGCGGTGCTAACATCCAAGCTGCACTCAGCACAATTTTAGGATCTACCAAAGAAAAGCAAGCCATTGGTGTATTTGAAAGTGGCGGTGGCGATGACGAACCGATAGATCCTTTGCTGAGTAAATTCCGAAATTTGGGCTTGACAACGGTTTTCCCAGCAATTCGCATTAAGGAAACACCCACAGAAAACATCTACAAACTGTGTGAAGAAGCGGGTACAGACTTGGGTCAATGGGTAACACGCGATCGCAGCATCAAAGCCATGAAATCCCTTGGTGCAGACTTAGACAAAGCACTAGGCAGACTCAGCGGCGGACTATACATCATTACTGCCAAAAAAGGCGATGTTTCCAGCGCGATGTTAGCTTCCTGGGTTGCCCAAGCCAGCTTCAAACCCTTAGGATTTTCCATTGCAGTCGCCAAAGACAGAGCAATTGAATCATTGATGCAAGTAGGCGATCGCTTTGTTCTCAACGTCTTAGAAGAAGGCAATTTCCAACCACTGATGAAGCACTTTTTGAAGCGGTTTGCCCCTGGTGCCGATCGCTTTCAAGGAGTGAGAACCCAGCCAGCCGAAAATGGTGCCCCCATCCTCACCGACGCCCTCGCCTACATGGAATGCGAAGTCGTCAGCAGAATGGACTGCGGCGACCACTGGGCAGTATACAGCACCGTCTACGCTGGACGAGTTTCTAAGCCAGATACCTTGACTGCGGTACATCATCGGAAAGTTGGAAACCATTATTAAAAGTTAGGAGTTAAAAGTTGGGAGTTAGGAGTTAGGAGTGAGGAGTGAGGAGTTAGGAGTTAGGAGTTAGGAGTGAGGAGTTAGGAGTTAAAAGTTAAGAGTTAGGAATTAGGAGTGAGGAGTTGAAGAAAGTAATTAATTCAAAACTCTGAACTCACGTGGAGACAATATATCTTGTTAAAACCATCCCTACTACTCCTAACTTCAAACTCCTGTACAGATGGGATCGATCGTGTTTGAACTCCAAACTCCAAACTCTTAACTCCAAACTCTTAACTCCTCACTCCAAACTCTTAACTCCTAACTCCTAACTCCAAACTCCTAACTCGTAACTCCTCACTCTTAACTCCTAACTCCTAACTCTCTTTTTTGTTATGTCAACAAACAAACCCCGTGACGTTCAGGTTTTCCCCATTGCTACAGATACAAAAATATTGCGATCGCGCAGTTGGTCAAGGCTGAGATTTGAAATAGAATATGCCCTGGCTAAGGGGACAACTGCTAATTCTTATTTAATTGAAAGCGATAAAAATGCTCTGATTGACCCTCCTGGGGAAACGTTTACAGAAATTTATTTAGAAGCATTACAGCAGCGGTTTAATGTTACAAAACTAGATTATGTAATTTTGGGACACGTCAACCCTAACCGCGCTGGAACTTTAAAAGCTTTGCTGGAAATTGCGCCCCAAATCACCTTTGTTTGTTCTAATCCAGGGGCGATAAATTTACGCGGGGCGCTGGAAAATCCAGATTTGCCAATTCTGGTGATGCGGGGAGAAGAAACTTTAGATTTGGGCAATGGGCATAATTTACAATTTATTCCCACCCCTAACCCCCGCTATGCAGACCACCTTTGCACCTACGATCCGCAAACAGAAATTCTCTACTCAGATAAGTTATTTGGGGCGCATGTTTGCGGCGACCAGGTATTTGATGAAGGCTGGGAAATTTATAACGAAGACCGACGCTATTATTTTGATTGTCTGATGGCTCCCCACGCCCGCCAAGTTGAAACGGCGCTGGAGAAACTTGCAGATTTACCCGTGCGAATGTACGCTACCGGACATGGAGCTTTGGTGCGCTATGGCTTAATCGAACTAACCAAAGCTTACCGACAATGGAGCCAACAACAAACTTCTACTGACTTGACAGTAGCGTTAATTTATGCATCAGCTTATGGAAATACGGCGACCTTAGCCCAGGCGATCGCTCGTGGCATCACCAAAGCTGGCGTCGCGGTAGAATCGATTAACTGTGAATTCACCGACCCAGAAGATATCCGTGCTGCTGTGGAAAAATCTGCTGGCTTTGTCATCGGTTCTCCTACCCTTGGCGGTCATGCGCCGACACCCGTGCAAATAGCTTTAGGAGTTGTCCTAGCTACAGCAACGAATAATAAACTTGCTGGCGTGTTTGGTTCCTTTGGTTGGAGTGGTGAAGCCGTTGATTTAATTGAAGGCAAATTGAAAGACGCTGGTTATCGGTTTGGTTTTGATACCATCCGCGTCAAATTTAAACCCGACGATCCTACCTTGCAGTTGTGCGAACAAGCGGGTACTGACTTTGCCCAAGCATTGAAAAAAGCGAAAAAAGTGCGTTCGCAAAGTGTTCCGGCCACCAGCGTCGAACAAGCAGTTGGACGAATTGTCGGTTCGCTGTGCGTTCTCACAGCCAAACAAGACGACATATCCAGCGCCATGTTAGCTTCTTGGGTGTCCCAAGCTAGCTTTAGTCCCCCTGGTTTAACCATCGCTGTCGCCAAAGACCGCGCTGTGGAAAGTTTGACACACTCAGGGAATAAATTTGTCCTGAATATCCTCAAAGAAGGTAATCACTTGGGATTGATGAAGCATTTCCTCAAACCCTTTGGCCCCGGACAAGACCGATTTGCCGATGTCGCCGCCGAAGAAGCACAAAACGGCTCTCCCATACTCAGCAATGCTTTAGCATATCTCGAATGTTCTGTACAAAACCGGATGGAATCTGGCGACCATTGGCTGGTTTATGCAACTGTCGATAATGGCAAATTGTTAGATACTGATGGCGTCACAGCCGTGCATCATCGTAAGACAGCAACTCATTATTAATTGGGTACTGGGTACTGGGGATTGGGAAATTATTCTCCAGTATCTAGAAATGAAGTTTTGACATCTCAATGTTCTTAGTTCTGAGCTAAAAAGTGCAAGCTTGGAGAGCGATCGCGTATTATCTTGTTTTTATGAATCGCCTATTGATAAGCTTGTTTGGAGAGAAGCGATCGCCTAGTTCAATAATTTATTTGTGACTGTATTTTGAGTAGTTATACCAATTTTAAAAAATAGTCCGACAGATGCACGCTCCGAAACCCTTGTGATGTCGGCTTTCATAATTTTGAATTGGTATTATGTAGGGTGTGTTATGGCGTAGCCTAACGCACATAAACCTTTGGGTGGTGGGTTAAATTGGAAAGATTAGCTAGCATTGCTGATTGTGTGTTTATATCAGCTAAGGAGCAGTTTAATGGATACAGTTGTGCTAAATTTAGAGCCAATTCTTCGCCTTACAGATGAACAGTTTTATCAACTATGTATGGCCAATAAAAATTTAAACTTAGAACTTGATGCCAAAGGAGAATTGATTATTGTGCCACCAGTAGGGGGAGAAAGTGGAAATCAAGAGGCAGACTTAATTACTGATTTGAATATTTGGAATCGCCAAACAAAATTAGGAATAGTTTTTAGTTCTTCAACTATCTTCAGCTTGCCAAATGGAGCAAAGCGCTCCCCTGATGCAGCTTGGGTAGAATTGTCACGATGGCAAGCGCTAACTGTTGAGCAACGTCAAAAATTCCCACCATTGACACCTGACTTTATAATTGAACTGAGATCCCAGAGCGATAGTTTAAAAACTCTGCAAGACAAGATGCAAGAGTATATAGAAAATGGTTTGCGCTTGGGTTGGCTGATTAATCCTCAAGCCAAGGAAGTAGAAATTTACCGACCAGAACACCCTGTAGAACTTCTCAAAATGCCAGCACTACTTTCTGGAGAAGAGGTTTTGCCTGGGTTTGAGTTACAAGTTTAATTCTGAGAATTCAGAGGATATTTTAAAAGTAGTGGCTGATACCAATTCTCTGTGAAGATGCACTTTATTTTTAAAACGAACCGCCTTCTCTACGAGAGGCTTCCGCCAACGCGAAGCGTCTCGAAGAGAAGAACGCCAAGAGCGCCAAGAAAATAGCAAGAAGAGAGATTAAATTATTTAGTGCAAGTTTATAGAGAATTGGTATAAGGTATCCAAATCTTTAGATCCTCCTAAATCCTCCTTAAAAAGGAGGACTTTGAGAAGATTATTCCCCCCTTTTTAAGGGGGCTTAGGGGGGATCTTGATACAACAGTATGAATTAGAGCGGTTTCCCCGCACAAAGGCGATGGTTGAGCAGTCCTTACGAGGAGGCAAAATGGGTGAATTGCATCATCCTTTGAGCGTGGCAGTACGAAATAGATTTATGAAACTTATGGGAGCAACTATAAGTAGTAGTTTTAAGTCACTTCATGCTTACAGACCTTGAATATCAAGGGATAGGTGAAAGTAATGCCTAAATGGCAACATTGCTTCCCTGAGTTTAGCTATTGTCAGTGTTGAGTTTATCCATTGTGAACTTGACACCTAGAGCGATCGCCTAAGTACGTAGTTTTTGTATCTAAGTTTATATTTAAGTTGCAATTTCGTACTGAATTTACCAATTGCACTCTCATCTGCTCAAATATATATAGCCAGGAGGAACAAATTTGGTATACCTAATAATCCGTGCATACCAAAATCTACGTTAAATAGAGAAGAGATTAAACCTGTAAGCAAGAGGTAGTATAACAACGCAAAACTACGACAGAGCGTCTAATAGTAGTTAATTTAGCTGCACACGGTTCATAAAAACGCAATTTGTAGCTTTTCTGTAGTTGACTAGTGGTAGATTTGAGTTATTCTTGGAGCGATCGCTTCGTGTAGGAATCTACCCTGACAGGAGTGTATAAAGACATAAGTTATATTTAACAATTCTGTCCCAGATTTTGAACTTCCAAACTGAATAGTTTGATACGGCGCTCAAAACTCCGATGCTCTACCCTAAACAAGGTAGTCAATTAAAGACTCAATATCATCTGTCTTGTAATTGTAATGAATAGTTTACAATACCAGTGGATGGAAAAATCTAAAGAAAATATAAAAGTAACTCAAACGACTGTGGTGTCTGGAGGACAAAAGTGTTTCTGAGACTAGCACATCAACATAGACAATTCGTCCAAGACTTGGTAATGAACCTGCAAGCCTTGGCGATTGTACTGGAACGACGTGGGTATCCTGCGTCCTGTTATACCTGTGGCGACCAAATGAATAGTGCATCATTTATGGTTAGCTTGGGTGATAACCACCTGATTCGGTTTTTAGTGTCCGACTACGGGATTACTTGGACGGAAATGCGGGATGACCGCGAATTAATGAAGTTAGAAGGTGCGGAGGCAATTAACCAGCTACAAGAGTTGGCTAATCTTGTCAAACAATCTATGCAAATCGATACAGACTCCAAAACTTTGGCCAAGAAGTGTTAAGGTTCCAAAAGTCAATGGTGAATGACAAATTGATCCTCGGTAACTGGTGATTGGTAATAGCGGCTTGCAAGTGCGATCGCTCATTACTGATTCTCCGTTACCCTTCAGTGGTTGGCTGGTGATTGCCTACCGCATCTTTTTTTGTATCTACCAATTCACAAGGAAAATTGAGCTATCAGGTGCTAAAACGCACCACAGTTAGAGGTGGCGTATATGGCTGCCCAATCCTGCAACGCGATCGCTCCTCTTATGGGAAAATCTCATCAAAACGCGATGGTAAAAGGATTTAGTAATGGGATACCGCAGCGATCAAAATCGCGGATGTTGCGCGTTACTAGAGTTAGCTGGTGAATTTGGGCAGTAGCAGCAATCATCATATCTGCTTGAGCGTGCGTTTTTCCGATTAATCTTAGTTGACCCCGTAGTTCACCAGAACGTTTAGCAATTTCAGCGGTAAATAGACATCAATTATGTCTATAATTTCGGCAACATCAAGCATACAACAGAGTTTAAAATTTAAAATTCTGGAAACAGCTTTGTAGCAAAGGCTTTTAATCCAATACGGTTCAGTTAAGGATACTTGTAGGTTGGGTTGTAGCTTGCTTCCCCGTAGGGGTACGAAGTGAAACCCAACAAACCCCGGAAATGTTGGGTTTCGTTCCTCAACCCAACCTACTCAGCTAAAATCCAAAATTAAAGTCCGTTGCCAATCAAAATAAATGGTGCCCAGTAATAGGGATGACTAAAGTTACTAACTCGCCTTGCAGGTGCATTGCCATTTTTTACCGAGTATCCACTAATTAATGAGATTTGAGCTTGTCGTAAGGCTTCGGTTTTAGTCAGTTTCTTGGCAGAGAGAATATTATAAAAAGCACTCATCAGTGCTTGTGTACCACCATCATCCACAGACCATAACGAGGCGATGGCGGCTCTAGCGCCGGTTTGCTGCATTTGATAGCCAAAGCCCAAAATTTCCTCACCGTTACCTAACTTGCCTCCCAAGCCGGTTTCGCAGGCACTCAACACTACCAAATCTACGTTGGGGAGCGACCAAGTAGAGACATTTCTAAAGTTAACGCGATCGCCATTTCCGAATAAAATAAACGAATCTTCTGGTTTACCCACCACAAAAGCTGCATGAGTCGCTAAATGGACAATTGTATAATCATCCATTTGGGGTACGGCAACTGTGGGGCTAAAGTCATCATCTAAAAGCTTCTTAGTTTCAGGAACAGCCGCAGCTAAACTTTCCACTTCCCGCGTTGCAAACGGCAAACCAGCAAAAGCAACCTGCCGATTACCAACTTTGATTTCATAATTACCTTTAGTAAAAGCACCTGCTAAAGCCCGCAAATTAGATTGTTTTGCAGTGTTTAAGTTAGTCAGACTCGCAGATGTAATGTGATTCACACTAAAGCGCTGCACTAGCCATTGTTTGCCATCATATAAAGCAGTTAAAGGAATGTAGCGTAACCGATCGTCTGGAGCGTAAATCAGAGTTTGTGTACCTGAGAGTTGCAAGTCTTTTTCTATTGGTTTAATTAGCCAATTATATAATTGGCGTGCAGGCGCTTTGACATTTTCACTAGGATTGATTAAAGCTTCGCGGAAGTTCTCAATTGTCTGATGGAGATTTTCGCTTTTCACTGCAACAGTGCGATGAATTGGTGGAGAATCGGGAGTTACTAATACCAATTCCAAGCTATCTTTTAAAATCAGCGGGTAGATGAGTGCAGATTTTTGAGGTAATCGCGCTAAATTATCCCGAATTTGATTGAGACTTTCCAAATCCAAATTTTGCCGCTTAGCTGTACGGCTAATTTGTTCTATCTGCGCTTTTACTTGAGGACTATCGAGAAATTTATTAAATTCATCCAAGAGTTGCTGCTGGTTTAATACTAACTGTTCGATGCGTTGTTTTTGTTGTGGCGATCGCTCTTGGGGCGGAATTTTTCGGAGTTTTGTTAGTTCTTTACCCAGTACAACAGCATTATCTAGGGTTGTATCTAACTTTTGTTTAATTGGTTTTTCTTCTGCTACTATATCAATGCCTTTAGCAGTACGTTGATTACCTGGCACATTTTGGAGATACTCCTCTAGTTCTTCAACTTTGAGTAAATCCATTGTTCGTTGAGCTTCAGGAATCCGTTTTTGCTTGAGTAATCGCTCGCCCAAAATCCGATATGTCTGACTAACAGTAATGCTGTAAGCATTAGGTTGCGGTGCAGCTAGTGTTAATGGATTCAAACGAGCTTTTTCTCGGTTGATGACGCAACCTTTGTAGAAAAGAATTGCTAACTCTGGTTTGTTTTGGATATCAAACAAGTAACCGACATTACTATAGGTTTTGCCAAGTTGAACTAGATCTCCGAGTTCTTTATTAATCACTATGGCTTGCTGATAAGATTGAAGTGCTGCGGGATACTTGCTTTGACTTTGATATACTCTACCGATATTATTAAATGTTACAGCTTCCCAAGAGCGATCGCCGTATTCTCTACTGATGGCTAATGCTTTTTCTAATGTTTGCAATGCTTGTTGCGATTGACCTTGCTGAGATTGTTTGATAGCTTCTTCATTGAGCCTTTCAATTTCTGATACTTGATTCTTCTGGGGTAAAGCTTGAGCTTTTTCTCCCAAATGCAATCGCAACTTTGTATTTGTACTTACTTGGTTATTTTCTGGGTATGTCATCCCAAAACCTAGTACACTAAGTATAGTCAAAGTTACAACTCTAACATATCGGAGATTAGGCCGCATAAGAAAACACTCCCTATACTCAGAAGTGTAAATTTTAAATCAACAAGTCATGGAAAGCAATTAATTTTTAAACTATTCTATATTTCGATAATTTATAGCTTTTCAAAATAGATGCCCAGAAACTTGAAAATGTCAGAAGAAAAACCCAACCAACCAAAACTACCACCAACCAGTGCCCTTGACATTCCGTCAAATCAGGTATCTGAGAACTGGTTTGAATATCCTGTAAGAGTGCAACCACACCACACTGACTATGCAGGTATTGTCTGGCATGGTTCCTATCTGACTTGGATGGAAGAAGCACGGGTTGAATGCTTGCGGTCTATCGGCATTGAATTTGCTGATTTAGTAGCTTTAGGTTGCGATTTACCAGTTGTAGAATTGTCGGTGCGCTATCATCGTTCAATTCAATTAGGTATGGCAGCGGTAGTTAAAACCCGCATGGCTGAAGTGACTGGCGTCCGCATCAATTGGGATTATGCTATTGTCTCACCTGATGGACAAGAATTATATGTAACTGCCAAGGTAACCTTAGTAGCTTTAGATCGCGAAAGAGGCAAGATTATGCGTCAGTTACCGCCAAGTGTTAAGGATGCATTGGCTAAGGTTTCAGCATTGAATAATACTTGAGCGATAAATTAATTCTGAATGCACAATTCAGAATTAATTTTTTACTTGCCGCTTTGGATCTGCGAGATAGTTTGAGCGAACTGCGTTATATGATGCCAAATATCTTGTGGAGTAATGCCAAAACCGATGTTTAATAAAACTAGGATTGCCGCAATAGTTAGTGCACTACTTACAGTTGCTTTCAGCAACTTCCACAATATTATAAAGACAATCCAAGCTACAATCAACGTAGCAATCATAATAGATAAATTCCTGAATAATACTCTTTATTTGAAAACGTGTTGATTCACAAAAGGTAAACTTTTATTCCAGTAACAATTACTAATGTTAAAGCTGTTAGGTCTAATTGTGAGTAGATACTAAAGCTAAGATTTGTGTAACTGTACCAATGTCATATTACATGAAAATACGACAAAAATTCAGATAAGAGGCTACTTATTTGGCAATTTGGCAGAATTATTAAAATAAATTTTTATTAATTTTATTGTATTAATAATAACAAAAAACAGAGTTATATATAACTAACAATCTTAGAAGTTATCGCGTTTGTGGTATTGAAAGGCGATCGCCATGCTAGTATCAATCCAAAGCTTAAGGAAATTATATGACAGAACTTAACCTTGACGAAGAAAAAATTAAGCAACTATTTAAAACTGCACTCACTGAAGTTATCCAAGAACAGAAAGAAGCATTTGCTGATTTGTTAGCAGAAATTATTGAAGATATAGCTTTAGAAAAAGCCATTAAAGAAGGTGAGGATACAGAAACAGTCAGCAGGGAGGCAATTTTTAATATTTTTAAAAATAAAAAATGAATGTTAAGTTCAAAAAGAGCTTTGAAAAAGATTTGAGCAAAATCCGAGATGAAACTTTGCTGCAAAGAATACAAGCTGTAATTGAAGAAGTGGAAAACGCGGAAAATCTAGGAGAAGTTAACAATATCAAAAAATTTAAAGCTGATGGTGATTATTATCGTATTAGAATTGGGGACTACAGAATTGGGTTAACAATCTCTGATGGTGCAATTGTTTTTGTTCGAGCATTGCAAAGAAAGGATATTTACAGATATTTTCCTTAATGACAGTTTAAGCCCATTTAAAAAACGCACCGCCACAGAGGTATCTAGGGCAATCTCACCACTCATTTACATCCACCTGTCGGCATTCTGTGGCGTAGACACAAAGTGGCTTGTCGTCAGACATCGCTCGTTTTAATTCTTCCGCTTCGACATCACTTAAAATACCACAAGCGACTGTGCGTCTACGCATTGATTGGGGTTTGTGGTATGTTAGCCTTCAGTCTAATGCTGAAGGCTAAACAAGAATTGGTCAAAAGCCAGAAAATCTGCCTTTTGGGTATTTGAGTAAAGGCTTTTATCGCAGAGAAATTATCCGCGAGTGAGTTTCTAACTTTTCAGTCGCGATTAAAACTTCTTGTCTTGCCCATTTATCTGCTGCCAAAATGTCATCTAAAGAGGGATTTGCACGGTTATCATTTTGATGGCGATCGCACACCCATTCGATACACCGAGGAATATCTAAAAAGCGAATTTTTTCTTCTAAAAATAAAGCTACAGCTTGTTCATTGGCAGCATTCAATACAGCAGGCATGGAACCGCCAGCTTTACCCACAGCATAAGCCAACTGCATACAAGGATATTTCTGGTGATCTGGTTCGCGGAAGGTTAAATTTCCAGCTTTCACCAAATCTAAGCGTTCCCAGTCGGTGTAAATGCGATCGGGCCAAGATAAAGCATACAGTAACGGTAAGCGCATATCAGGCCAGCCGAGTTGGGCTAAAACTGAAGTATCTTGCAATTCAATGAGTGAGTGAATAATGCTTTGGGGATGAATGACAATTTCAATATCGTCATAATCCAAGCCAAACAGGAAGTGAGCTTCAATTACTTCCAGTCCTTTATTCATCAAAGTAGCAGAGTCTACAGTGATTTTACGTCCCATCGACCAATTTGGATGTTTCAAAGCATCAGCAACAGTCACTTCTGCTAATTTTTCTACATCCCAATCCCGAAAAGCCCCACCCGATGCAGTCAGTAAAATCCGTCGCAAACCGTTTTTTGGCACACCTTGTAGGCACTGAAATATCGCTGAATGTTCTGAATCCGCAGGTAATAATTTTACTCCATGCTTTTGGATTAGGGGTAGAACTACGGGGCCGCCAGCAATCAGAGTTTCCTTGTTTGCCAAGGCAATATCTTTACCGGCTTCTATAGCTGCGATGGTCGGTAGCAAACCAGCACAACCGACGATTCCCGTGACAACCGTTTGGGCTTCACCGTAGCGGGCAACTTCTATCACTCCAGCTTCGCCAGCCAGTAGAATCGGTTGCGGGTCGAGGTCTTTAACGGCTTCTTTGAGTGCTGGTAATCCATCTTCTAAGCAAATTGCTGCTATTTGCGGCCGAAATTGCCGAATTTGAGCAGCCAACATTTCCACATTGCGCCCAGCTGCCAATCCCACAATCCGAAATTGATCTGGGTACTGACTCACAATATCTAAAGTCTGAGTCCCGATAGAACCAGTAGAACCAACAAGAGTAATCGCTTTCACAATTATTTAAGGATTTACAGATAACTCCCAATATAAATTGCTGAGGACTCTTTGATAACAGCGATCGCCATAATCGATACATTGGGTATGGGGAGATGGGGAGATGAGGGAGACGCGGGGACGCGGAGAATGACCAATGACTAGGGACAAATGACTAAATTTGTATTCCTAAATACGATATCTTTAAATATGATTGCTGAGAAATTGACCAAAATAAGCAAAAAATAAAATATTTTCTCGTAATTGGCAATTTGTGGGATTTGTTAGTGTCTGTGGTGGAGGATTAAATATGCAAAATCTTACTAATAACTTTAAGCTAGCTGTGCTGTATTCATAGATAAGAGGATGGATAAAGTAGTATTTTAAAATACTCAAGTCTATGGTCAAAGTTCAGATAGCTATAAAAAAAATTTTATGGAAAACTGATTTCCTATATCCCGCAGCAATATGGCTTGCCAGTCGAATATTCATTTGGATAGCTATGTTGCTGGTTGCACCAAGGCTACCGTTACCAGCAGATGCATATGTGCCGCGTTATGGCTGGGAGGTTTTTGATGCATGGGATAGTATGCATTACCGAGCGATCGCTACTTCTGGTTATGAATTTGTCGATGACGGTAACCAACACAATCTAGCCTTTTTTCCCCTGTTTCCCTTAAGTATCTGGTTTTTGATGAAGCTGGGTTTGCCGTTTGAATTAGCGGGCATCTCGATCAACAACCTGACATTTTTTGCAGCCCTTTACTGTTTATATTTTTGGATTAAAGAGCATTATGGCAACACTGCCGCCCAGTGGGTGAGTGCTGTGTTTTGTTGCTATCCATCGTCTATGTTTACGACGGTGATTTACACAGAAGGGCTGTATTTGTTTTTGAGTACAGCAGCTTTGCGGGCTTTCGATCGCAAAGAATATCGCTGGACTGCATTTTGGGGCGCAATGGCCACAGCAACACGTCCCACAGGTATGGCACTAATTCCAGCATTGGCGATCGCAGCATGGAAAGAACGCAGACCACCCATTGCTTATATTGCCGCCTTTGCCACCGCTATTGGCGTACTTCTATTCAGTTTGTATTGTGCAATTTATTTTGGTAGCCCTTTAGCTTTTATCCAAGCACAACGGGGATGGCGGCCTTCCCTGGGATTTGATTGGCAAGGTTGGTTAAACATGCTGATGCAAATTTTAGTTGGCAGCAAGAATTGGGAATTTGGTTGGGTACGAAACCCATCTGGCGGCATTCAAGACCCTTGGTATCCCTTATTGGTGGCTGTAATTGTTGGCGCTGGCTATCTTTTATGGCGCTTTCAGAAACATTCAATTTCTGGGAAATTAGTTTATGGCTTTTATGCTTTAGTTGTGTTTTTGTTAGTCTTGGCAAGTGAGCAATGGATGAATAACTTGCTCAACCTGTTCATGGTCTTAGGTGGCGGCTTTGTGTTGTGGCGCTTACATCGACAACTCACCCCAGTTACAGTTATCTATGGCTTTTGCGGTATTGGTTTGCTGCTAGCCTCTGGAGGTACTATTTCCTTAAGCCGTTTGGCCTATGGAATTGTACCTTTGAGTGTCGCCATTGGTGTGCTGCTATCTCGCCATCCTCGTCAGGGATATTTTATACTAGGCTTGTTTGTGACATTATTAGCCAAAATAGCTGTAGGCTTTGCCCAAGAGCATTGGGTTGGGTAAAAGCGATTGGGCATTGGGGGTGCTGAGTTAAGAGTAAGGAGTTAGGAGTTAGGAGTTATTCCCCATCTCCCTACCTCCCCATCTGCCTGTATTTGAAGAATTAAGTTGTTTGGCGTTGCTGAATTTGCATAGGAAATCCAAAAATTATATTTCTTTAACTCTTGTTCTTTGCGCGGCAGTCGCTCATGGGGAGCCAGTGCGTTGGGCGGCTCTGCCGACTTGTTCGCGCAGCATCTTTGACAGGAGAAGCAACTGGCGTGGAAACCCCCTATGTACCCGTCGCTGCCTTGCTTTTGCGTGAGACTAATTCATATTTCCACTCAGCAACGCCATTTTTTTAATTTGATGGGTTTCGCTGTAGTTTTAATCGGTCTATACTTAGCCATATCTAGCCAAGTTGCAGCCAAACTACGATTCCAAGAATCAGTCAATACTATTTTTGTTAAAACTTTGCTAAAAATATGACGATAAAACAGGCATTCCTACAACCAAAGTTGTCCTTAACACCAGCTTTAGTAGGAACTTTGTCATTATTTTTTGCCCTTATTCCCATATCTTTGGCGCCATCTCTAACCAAATTATGTCAACTAGAAATTGGCGCAAATGCTGTAGTATTTCATCGCAGTTGGATTGCTACAATCGTCTTTGCTGTGTGGAATGGACTTGAGGCTTTCCGCTACCAAAAGTCCGACAATCGAGCGATCGAACACAAGCCTTTAACCAAACAAGAAATTTGCCTGTTGTTAGCAATGGGAACTGCTGCTGCAACCTACCTACTTTTGTGGGCTTGGTCGCTGAGTCAAACTAACGTTGCCAACGTGGCTTTGCTGTCTAATTTAAATTCCTTATTCGTTGCTTTAGCTGGGTATCTGTTATTCGGTCGGCGCTTCGATTATAGATTCGTTGTTGGTTTGGCGATCGCCTTGCTGGGAGCGATCGCATTTGAAATCAACAAGGTGCAATTTGCCGGTGACCAAATAATTGGTGATGCCTTAGCATTTTTGACTGCGATTTTCATGGCAACCTGTATGTTGCTCATAGAACGACTCCACTCTCGATTTAGCACCCAAACTATAATGCTATGGCGCTGTGGAATCACAACAATGTTTCTATTACCAGTTCTTCCCTTTCTCGAAGATAGATTACTTCCCTACTCCTCGATGGGTTGGTTTTTCATTATTTTTCAAGCCCTTTTCTGCCAAGTATTAGGTCAGGGACTTTTAGCTTATAGTCTTAGCAGAATCTCTTCAGGAGTCGTCGCCGTTACCCTTCTAGCCGAACCAGTATTAGCTTCAATTTTTGCTTGGTTGATTTTTTCAGAAGAAGTGGGTTTATTTGACTGGATAACTTTTGCTGTAGTTTTAGTAGGTATTTATCTAGTCCAATCTAGTAAATCTGTTGTGAAAGCAACAGATGAAAAATCCTAGCCGGACGACAAAATTAAGTAAGATCGTTAATTGTTACTAAACCACCCTCAATAAACTCTATAACAAGTTCATGCCTATCGAGTAAAGCAGTTTCTAGTAAAGGTCGCTTTCCTGTCGCAAGTACATTAACTACCTTTTCTTCTCCATGCCAAATAATAGTAGCTTGATGTACTGGTAAAATTACATTGCTATTGTCAGCTAAATTTGCATAAATATCATAATCATACACAAAAGGAAAACCTAACACAGCCACTGCTGGTGGGGGTAAGGAAAGGGAATCTGTAAAACCTGTATCAATAACAAATTCAATAGTGAAATCTGGTTGATTTTGTAACCTAAATACTATGTTTGCGGTTGCGCGTCCGTTTTTGACAATACCAGAAATCACCGTTAGTCGCGTTCCATTTCACCACTGAAGGAAGCAGCGACTTTGTAACCAATGCGAATGCCAAAAAGTCTAGTAAATGGGGGCTATGATAATCAAGTGTATATTCTTGAAACTGATGAATTTATCGCAAAAAACTAGCGCGATAAACTTGACAATGGGTAGGGGCGATCGCTAATCTTTAATTACTGTTCCTTTTTCTAGGATGATATTGGCATTTAGTTATAAGCCAACCTATGCCAATAAAAAATAATGTAGCTAGAACGCTCAATATTAAGGATGCGTAAAAGGGATTAGGTGGGTTTTTGGGAGATGTCAGGGGTATTGGGATTTTGTCGATGTGTTGAACGATGACGCCGGAGATAATTGCACCACCGCCAAAGCCGATACCTAATATTTGGATTTTGTTTTCTAGGGAGCGATCGCTCTCAGCTTGTTCTGTTTCTACTATACCGCGAATTGTATCAACTAACTGCACAAATAATTCTTGACCTGGAGTCAGATAGTTAATATCTGTTTGGATTTGTTCTTGCCATTTTTTACAGTCTTTGTTGATAAAATCTTGCCAGAATTGGGGACTATTTCCACTATTAATATTTTGAATATTTTCTAGACAAATTTTGTAGTTATTAATATTAGTAATGATTGCTGTGTGGTGCGTTTGTAAATCTTGCAAGCATCTGGTGTAATCAAAACTTTTTTTGGGGATTTTTCCCATTAGGCTTTTTAAGCCTGATAATTCTATTTGATTTTCAGATACCAAGCTGTTAAATTTTTGAATTTTAGTTTCTAGTTCGCTATAAATTGTTCTCGCTTCTCGGTAGCGTTGACGAGCTAGTTGATAAATATAAAGTATTTTGTGGTAGCTACAAAGTAAATTTAGCAACCAGTTATAGGCTGATTCTGCAAGCGTTACTATTGCAGCTTGGCTATTATTAATAAGTATTAAAATATGACATTGTTTGGTGGGGTTATCTGGTTCAAGTGCTTGGTATTCAAATAAAAGACTATCAAAGAGTTCTCCTTTGTGTGTTATTACAGGATTGAAATTTGTGCCGGCTACTAAGGCTATGGCTAATTTTTCAGCTAGTACATCACAGTTTTCATTGGGATCTACTTCTCCATAAATCCATAGTGTTTGTCCTAAAGATGCTTGAATATTAGATGGAAGTAGAGAAGTTGGTTTAAAATGTTGCAGTTGTGGTATGTCTATCGAAATGTTTGGTGATTCTGCAACGAGAGTTAAATCAACGGCGTAGGTATCGTTAAGCAAGAAAGGCTGAAGATTAGCATTAATTTTAAAACCTTCTGTTGTGGGGAGACTACCTAAATCTAAAGTTCCCGTATCAGTTAACCATTCTGTTTTTCTTCCTTGTTCGCGCTTGGGGTCGTATATATTATTTTGATAACAAATTAATTTTGAGCGTAAATCTTTCAAGCCAACAAAAGTTAGGGAAGTTTCACCTATTTTTACCAGATTTTCCCACAAGAGATTAGCATCTGCCACAACTTCACCGGGAAGATCGGCAAAGGTGTGGCAAAGATGAAACGCATAGAGGCTGAGGCTGAAATTCTTCACGATTTTGGCTAAGATTTTTATTGTAAATTGTAGTTTGGGTTAAGAGGATGTTTGAAAAGTCATGATTGATGTATAAATTTTTTTACCACACCCTAACCCTCCCCTTATAAAGCTACGGTGTACACACAAGTTATCGAATTACCCCACCCTAACCCTCCCCTTATAAAGGGGAGGGAACTGGATCTCTTTTTCCCCCCTTTATAAGGGGGGATTAAGGGGGGTAATAATTCGATTAAAATCACAACATACTACTTTTAAAACAACCTCTAAGCGAAGCTACTACAATTTTTCATGGTTTTGGTTGTGGTTTTTTATTGTCAGATAAAGGAGAATTCCTTTTTATAGCATTTTCTGTAAGTTCCTTTGATGATTCGCTAGGTTGATTGGCTGGAGTCTGGGATTTACTATTAGCTATTCCGATATTTATATCTACATTAATAGGAGATGCAGCACTAAGCAATTTGAGATTTTGCTTGTAAGCTTCTAGTAGTTGACTGCGGGATTCTGGTTGCAACCAATTTTCTAGAATTTCTGAGATTTCCTCATCGTCTTCTGGTAACTGACTAGATAGTTTCTCTAATTCCTCCCAGTCTGGAATCGAAAGCAAATTTGATTTAGAGTCAAGCAATTGCTTAAAAGCTTCGACGCTATTTTTATAAATAGACATTTTCTAAACTCCTTTACCTATGTTACAAAAAGCAGCCCAATAAAAAGGTGATGCAAACGGTTTGGTTGAGGCATTTTCATAACTAGTAGCAAAGTATTCATTGAGTTGTGCCTGCCAAACTAAACTAAGTGATGAGTTACTCAGCCAATCTTGAAAGCCTTTGACTGTTGTATTCCTTAACCAACGTTGTGCTGTATTTAAAGCTAATACAATATTATTTTGCTGCTGGAGTTCTTCGTAAAATTTAATCATTAATAAAGCTGTAGCTGTAGCACTAACTGTCCAAAGGCTACTAACTACATTGGTGCTACCAGCTAACAAAAATCCACTGGGTAAACCAATGTATTCATCACTCGTGCTTCTGAAGTCCGTCAAACCAGTTTCGCAAGCAGAGAGAGTGACTAAACGACAGTTTTCTAGTTTGAAGTGAGTAATGATATCTGCTAAAGTCAGGTTTCCATCAGCTAACTGTAAACCAGAATCTTGGGGAGAAGCAAAGTTAAAATATCCATGACAAAAGAAAAAAGCACAGTTAGCTTTCAGCAACTTTTCATGTAGTGTGACATTGTGAGGATTTTCATTAATACAGAGAATTGCTGATTTTTTAGCTTGGTCTTGCTTTAAAATCTGATGTTGAGTAAATTGTTTCTTAATGGCTGCAACTGCACCTAAATCTTTTTCGTAGTCTTGATATAAATCTTCTGTGGGGTTTTGGATGGCAAAGAAAGATTGAAAATCAGGACGTTGACGCAGTTGGACTTGTTGGAGAATTTGACAACTGGGCGCATAGCTTACGCCGTTAGGGAATAAATCAATTAGGTATGATTCTTTGACAGGTAAAGCATGGAGAGGAAACAGGTGTAAGTAGCGATGAGGAATGAGGATTAATCTCTCGTATTGTTTGGGTATTTGGTCTAATATTTCCTCGAGATGCAGAATTTCTGCTAACTTTTTCAGGCGTTCTTCTAGGTGATTCTGCCATTGAATTTTATCTTGGTCTTCCAGGTTGTAGTAATCGCCTAGATATTCATTTCTCCAATCGATTAAAGCATCTAAGTCTTGTTCTTTAGAATGCCAAATGGCTGGCTTGTTATTGTCGCGGCTGATGATGAAAGCGCGAAAACAATCATCAAAAAGATACCATTCTATGATTGCAGTTTTGTTGTCTAAGAGGTTTTGAATTTCTCCAAAGTGGATGCTGCGACCGACTAAAGGTAGATTTTCTAGACTTGTTAATGTTGCTTTGGCTAACAGTTCTACTAAATTCCGGGTTTTGCTACGTTCAATATATTCTATTGCTTCAGTATCTCTTGCCAATGCTAGGCAAACTTCCGCCATGCATCTATAAAGTTGATTCCATTCTTCTGCTTGTTTACGCTTGGCTTCCTCACCAGAAACAATATCTCCGCGCAAGGCTTCGATTGTTTCTATTGCCGCAACAAATTTTTCGTAAGCTAAGTTAAACTGTTTTTCTCGTTGATATAATATGCCGAGATTGAACAAAGTTTTTGCATGGTTTTCGGGAAAGGTTATGCGGGTGTATACTTCGAGTGCAGCAGAATAAGCACCGATCGCGATTTCAATATTCTCGGTTTTCTCTCCGAATATTCGGTTACGGTAAGCATTCCCCAGATTATTTTGCGTCATTGCCCATTTCTCAGGAAAGGCGCTGTGGGTATATACGGACAGTGCAGCAAAATAAGCATTGATTGCTAATTCAATATTCCCGGCTCGTTTTCCTAATATTCTGTCAAGGTAAGCATTAGCTAGATTATTTTGCGTCATTGCCCAATCTTGGGGAAAGGTGCTGCGGTTTAAGACTTCGAGTGCAGCAGAATAAGCAGTGATAGCTAATTCAATATTCTCGGCTCGTTTTCCTAATATTCTGTCATGGTAAGCAAGCCCCAGATTATTTTGCGTTCTTGCCCAATCTTGGGGAAAGGCGCTGCGGGTGTATACTTCCAGTGTGTCAGTAAAAGCAGCGATAGCCAATTCCAAATTATCAGCTCGCTCTGTTAATATTCTGTTACCGTAAGCAGTCGCCAGATTATTTTGCGTCATTGCCCAATCTTGGGGAAAGGCGCTGCGGGTTCTGATTTCCAATGCTGCTTTATAAGCAGCGATCGCTAATTCAATATTCTCAGCTCGTTCTCCGGATATTCTGACACTGTAAGCAGCCCCCAGATTATTTTGTGTCATTGCCCAATCAACAGGAAAGGTGCTGCGGGTTCTGATTTCCAATGCTGCTTTATAAGCAGCGATCGCTAATTCAATATTCTCAGATCGTTCTCCGAATATTCTGACACGGTAAGCATTCCCCAGATTATTTTGAGTCGTTGCCCAATCAACAGGAAGGTCATTACGGGTTCTGACTTCCAGTGTGGCACTAAAAGCAGCGATCGCCATTTCAATATTATCGGCTTGCTCCCCTTGTATTCTGTCACTCAAAGCAGCCGCCAGATTATTTTGTGTCATTGCCCATTCTTGCGGAAAGGCGCTGCGGGTATATACTTCGAGTGCAGCTCTATAAGCTGCGATTGCTAATTCAATATTCTCCGCTGGTTCTCCTAATATTCTTTCACGGTAAGCAGCCCCCAGATTATGTTGCAATATTGCCCATTGTTTAGGAAAGGTGCTGCGGGTGTATACAGTTAGAGCGATTTCGTAGCCAGCGATCGCAATTTCCATATTGCTGGCTTTGCTACCTAAAGGAAAATCGCTAATCCGATTACTAAACTTAGCAATCACTAGTACGATGTCTGCTGCTGCATCTGGTTCCGCTTCTGCTAGGGTATTTGTTGCCCAACGCCGCAATAGTTCAGCAAAAATATGATTAAGTTTATCGGTATTTGCTGCCAGCAATGGGTAAATTAGTTCTGCATCGCCGTTGCTGTCTACTGTTGCTTGCAGTATTTCTACTAAAAATTGCTCGTAAGTCTCTATATCTTCTTCGGTGATGGGGGTGGTTTCTGAGGTGAGATATGTTGCTAGGTTTCTCAACCAGTTTGCAGTATTTTCTTCTCCCTGCTGTGCAAAATCATCTGCGACTGCTGCCAACACCTGCAAAAAACCAGCATCAAGCAATTCTGTATTCGCCGCTAATATCTCCGGTTCTTCACCACTAGGGCAGCTGAGTAGATTTTTAATCAGCTGATAATAAGCTTGTAGGCGCTGTTCATTCATGAGCAGGTGTGAGATAGACGCATCTTGATGAAGCTTCAACAGTATTATCCTCAATTTCTGAAAGATGAGGGGTAAAAAGTTTTAGATCCTGCTTAATAAAGGTTACGGTGTACGCGCAAGTTATTGAATTACCCCTCCCTAACCCTCCCCTTGTCAAGGGGAGGGGACAAGAATCTCTTGTTTCCCCCCTTTATAAGGGGGGATTAAGGGGGGTAATCCTGGGAATAATAAGCACAATCCAGGAATATGAAAACGCTGATGACAAAACTGTATAACCAAACCTCAGAAAAGCAAAAACGGCAAACTCTCAGAAACAATATGCCGCCATGTGAAAAAATAGTTTGGGCTAAACTTAGAAATCAACAAATTGAAAGCTGTAAATTTCGCAGACAATACAGTATTGACAAATTTGTAGTGGATTTTTATTCTTCAGAATTGAGGCTTGCTATAGAAATTGATGGTGATAGTCACTATCAAGATGGAGTCCCAGAATATGACCGCGAAAGGCAAGCATTTTTGGAATCAAAGGGTACGAGGGTTTTGAGATTTACGAATCAAGAGGTTTATCAAGATATTGATGGTGTGGTGGAGAAAATTAGGGAAGTTGTTTGTAGGTTGAGGGAAGTTACCCCACCCTAACCCTCCCCTTATAAAGGGGAGGGAACTGGATTTTCCGGTTTCCCCCCTTAACAAGGGGGGATTAAGGGGGGTAATTCGACTGCATTTGTGATTTCAGCAGTGGCATTTATAATTTTGCGACTGCAATTTTTATATTTACGGTCGCATTTATGATTTTGCGACTGCAATTTTGATTTTTACGGTCGTATTTATAATTTTGCGACCGCAATTTTGATTTTGGTGGTCGTATTTATAATTTTGCGACCGCAATTTTTATTTTTGCGGTCGTTTTTATAATTTTGCGGCTGCAATTTTTATTTTGGCGATTACTTTTGCTGATTGCACTTATCCTCAAATAAAAAATTGATATTAAACATGAGTAAAAACACAGGCAACCTAGTAATTATTTCGTTGAAGTTTTAATGAAATAAATCCCCAAAACTACCCATCTCAGACAAAAGGATACTCCACTATTTTGAAAAAGGATTATCAAAAAAGGATATCTCATGTCTTTAAGAACTCGTGGTTCTGCTACTATTGACAAAGCTCAACGTCGTCTAGCCTTGCTTAAATCCATTGATGAAAATCTGAATTTCGGACATGGGTTAAGTATTGAAGCCTACAACAATCTAATCAATAGTACCCGTGCAAGCGTAGAAGCTCATAACACTCTTTTGTCCAATCTTGAAGAATCGCGTAAAACAGTTGCTCAGAACGAGGAAGCTCTCTCCGAAATGTCTGAACGTATGCTAACTGGAGTTGCAACTGTCTACGGCAAAAAAAGTATGGAGTATTCCAAGGCTGGCGGCTCTACTCGAAAACGAACTAAACAATCTAGTTCAAAAGTTACTCCAGTTACAACGGTTCTTGTTACCCAACCCGCTCAAGCTGCAATTGCGAATGCGTCAACTAACGGTAACGGCAAAACTCCTTTGCTGCAATAATCCATCTAAACAACAAATCAGATCCCCGACTTTTCTAAAAAGTCGGGGATCTTTTTGTCGGCAACACTTTTCGTATTAGTAGTTTAATCCTAAATAACTGTCAACAGTCAACCGTCAACAATATTTATACCGATTCAAAAAATAATTACCCCCCTTAATCCCCCCTTATAAAGGGGAGAAACCGGAAAATCTAGTTCCCTCCCCTTTACAAGGGGAGGGTTAGGGAGGGGTAATCGCTTCTCTACCCTTACAATCGCCTAATTCCCATCTCTAAACCTTCACATACACCGCTAAGAAAATCTAAATCCAAACTAGCAACTGTGTCACTAGGTTTGTGATAATGTGGATTCCGTAAAAATGCTGTATCTGTGACCATCATCGCCGGATAACCCAAATCCCAAAAAGGTGCATGATCGCTAAGTCTGGTTTGGGGAACTATTAAACCTTTATTTGGTACGGGTAGCCATTGACTAGGTACGCCAACTTTACGAATACTACGACTCATACCAATTAAGTCGCCAATTGTCCGCCAATTGCCAATTAAAGCAATAAAATCGCCGCTATTAGGGTAGAAGCGGTGTAAAAAAGGCGGGTAGCTTTGAGAACCGGCTGTAGAATCTTTATAGCCGAGCATCTCTAGCGAAATCATTAAACGTAACTGTTGCTTTTGTTCGCGCAACAAAGCTGCATAGTCAGCGCTACCCAGTAAGCCATATTCTTCCATGTCGAAAGCAACCAGCCTTAATGGATATCTGATTGGTTCGGCAGCAAACTTTCTCGCTAATTCCAGCAACACCGCTACACCTGTGGCGTTATCATCTGCGCCTGGTGTTCCAGGAACAGCATCATAGTGGGCACCAATTAAAATAGGCGGCAAATCTTTTTTTTGCTGTCCAGTTTTGGAAGGTAAATTTAAGATCAAGTTCTTACAAGTTTTACCCCTAACTTGGAAGGTGTGGATTTCCACACTTCCCCATTGGGAAAATTGCTGGCGAATATATTCTTGGACAAAAAAATGGCCAGCTGTTGCTATGTAAGGATCGCGTTCTCGCGCTATCTCATTGAGGGAAGTTTGTAATCGCTCTGTTAAATTCAAATTTGTGAACTATTTAGCAATTTTATAGATACAGTAAACACAATTAACTGGATAACAACAATTGAGGCTGCTTGGACACACCAAGCATCGTCAATGCTATCCTAGTCTTGCAACTATCTCGTCTAGCTGAACTTTTTAACTTACTACCTTAATGACGACTATTATACCATTGAGGTGTTTTCACCCTGTAGCACAAAGCTAGAGGTAGTTCCACCCAATCATAATAAATATATAAAACACTTTAGGCACTTTAGGAGAAGAGTAACGCATGGGCAAGGTAGTCGGCATCGACTTGGGTACAACCAACTCAGTAGTCGCCGTGATGGAGGGTGGCAAGCCGGTGGTGATTGCCAATGCAGAAGGAATGCGAACGACCCCCTCCGTTGTTGGCTTTAGTAAAGATGGCGAAAGGGTGGTTGGGCAAATGGCACGGCGACAAACCGTCCTCAATCCCCAAAATACGTTTTTTGCAGTCAAGCGCTTTATCGGGCGCAAGTATGGCGAACTTAGTCCAGAATCAAAGCGCGTACCCTATACGATTCGCAAAGACGAAGTAGGTAATATTAAAGTAGCTTGCCCCCGGCTGAGTAAAGATTTTGCCCCGGAAGAAATTTCAGCAATGGTGCTGAAGAAATTAGCCGACGATGCTAGTCGCTATTTGGGCGAACCAGTGACTGGGGCAGTGATTACAGTACCCGCTTATTTTAACGATTCTCAGCGGCAAGCAACCCGTGATGCTGGCAGAATTGCTGGTTTAGAGGTACTGCGGATTCTCAATGAACCAACTGCTGCATCTTTGGCTTATGGATTAGATCGAGGTGACACGGAAACGATCTTAGTATTTGACTTGGGTGGTGGTACTTTTGACGTGTCGATTCTGGAAGTGGGCGATGGTATTTTTGAAGTCAAAGCTACCAGCGGAGACACACAACTTGGTGGCAATGATTTTGATAAAGTAATAGTAGATTGGTTAGCAGAGCAATTTCTGGAAACAGAAGGGGTAGACTTAAGACGCGATCGCCAAGCTTTGCAACGTCTGATGGAAGCTGCGGAAAAAGCCAAAATTGAACTTTCTGCTGTCAGCGTTACTGATATTAACTTACCTTTTATTGCTGCCGACCAAGAAGGCCCCAAACATCTGGAAACTCGTCTCACTCGTTCCCAGTTTGAAGGTTTATGCGGTGATTTGATTGGGCGATTGCGGACACCTGTGAAACGCGCCCTCAAAGACGCCGGACTCACACCGAGAGACATTGAAGAAGTTGTGTTAGTTGGCGGTTCCACAAGAATGCCAATGGTGAAGCAGTTAGTACGCGATTTGATTGGCATCGAACCCAACGAAAACGTCAACCCAGATGAAGTAGTGGGAGTGGGTGCAGCCATTCAAGCAGGTATTCTCGCAGGCGAACTCAAAGATGTCCTGCTTTTAGATGTCACACCGCTGTCTTTGGGACTGGAAACCATCGGCGGTGTGATGAAAAAACTGATTCCCCGCAATACCACCATTCCAGTACGCCGCTCTGATATATTTTCGACATCAGAAAACAATCAAAATACTGTGGAAATTCACGTAGTCCAGGGCGAACGAGACATGGCAGCAAATAACAAGTCTTTAGGACGGTTTAAGCTGTACGGCATCCCACCAGCCCCACGAGGTATTCCCCAAGTTCAAGTATCCTTTGATATCGATGCCAACGGAATTTTACAGGTAACGGCTTTAGATAGAACCACTGGCAGAGAACAGAGTATCACCATTCAAGGTGCTTCTACCTTGACCGAATCAGAAGTAAATCGGATGATTCAGGATGCTCAAAAATACGCCGATGTTGACCGGGAACGTAAAGAACGAGTAGAAAAACGGACTCGTTCGGAGGCGTTGATTTTCCAAGCAGAACGACAACTTAGAGAAGTCGCCTTGGAATTTGGGATGCAGTTTGCCCGCAACCGCCGCCAAAGAATTGATAATATTTGCCAAGAATTACGAGAAAGTCTCAAGGAAAACGACGATCGCGGTATTGACCAAGCCTACGCCGACCTGCAAGATGCTTTATATGAGCTAAATCGAGAAGTCCGTCAGTATTACGCTGAAGACGAAGACGACGATTTGTTTGGTACTATCCGCGACATCTTTACTGGCGGCGAAAAAGAACGGGAACGCGACTCTTTTAGAGATACATATCGCGATCGCGACTCTTATAGTAGAGACTATAACAGAGACCGAGACTATGGCAGAGACTATAGCCGAGATAATAGCCGAGATAATAGCCGAGATAATCGTTTTTCCTCCTATGAGAACCGTCCTCCCCGCAAATCTCGTCCAAGTTACCAAGATAACTGGGATGATGAAGAAGACAATGATTGGTTGTAGTTTCTGATAAAAGTTAAAAGTTAAGAGTTAAGAGTTAGGAGTTAGAAGTTAAAACTGAAAACTGAAAACTTTCAACTCCTCACTCCTAACTCCTAACTCCTGATTCCTCACTTTTAATTCATCTAAAATTTAAATAACTCAGCTATGCAAAATTTGCAGAATTTTCGCGATTACTACGAAATTTTAGGAGTATCTAAAGACGCCTCGAATGAGGAAATTAAAAAGGTTTATCGGCGGTTAGCAAGACAATATCACCCCGATCTCAATCCTGGAAATAAGGCAGCCGAGGATAAGTTTAAGGATATCGGCGAGGCTTATGAAGTGCTTTCAGATCCAGCCAAGCGATCGCAATACGACCAGTTTAGCCGGTACTGGAAGCAAAAAGGCTTTGCAGGCAATAAACAGACGCCGAAAGGTAAAAGCTGGCAAACTGCTGCTAACGGTCGAAATGATAAGCAGGACGTAGACCCAAGTCAGTTTTCCGACTTTGAAAGCTTTATCAATCAAGTTATTGGGGTCAAAAATCAAAATGGCGCAAGTAAATCCAATAATGGTAGCACTGGCGATCCGTTTCGTTCGCCGAGAACAAAAGTTGCCTACACAGTTAACACCCCACCCCGCACTCCACGTCGGGACATAGAAGCTCGATTGACTATACCATTAGAAAAAGCTTATCAAGGTGGTAACGAACGCATTCGTTTAGAAGATGGGCGATCGCTAGAAGTTACTATGCCTCCAGCCATGGTTACAGGTCAAACTATTCGTTTGCGAAACCAAGGTGTTGGCGGTGGCGATTTATACTTAAAAATTACCGTTGAGCCTCATGCATTGTTTAAGCTAGATGGTTTCAACATCCTCTGCCAAGTACCTGTGACTCCCAGCGAAGCAGTTTTAGGTGGACAGGTAGAAGCACCCACCCTCGATGGCCCTGTAAAAATGACCATCCCCCCCGGAGTTAGGTCTGGTCAAAAATTTCGACTAGGCAACAAAGGCTACCCCAATGATGATGGCAAACGTGGCGATCAATTGGTAGAAATTCAGATAGTTACACCGAAAAATATTAGTCAAGAAGAACGCGAACTTTACGAAAAATTGCGTCAAATCGAAACCTTTAAACCCCGCGCTGACTTAATTAGTTAGTCTTCATCTTGAAAAAGAGTTTCTACATCTTGTACCCAAAATTAATTAATTAAAAATTATTATTTCTTTCAATTTTTAATTTTTAATTTTTAATTAAAACTGGTCATATTCACTATATTGTCCAGTCTCAAGTTGCTTAACTCCAACCCTTTCAAGGTGAGCATATGTACTATCAAAGTTTTTACGGTATTTCTAGCATCGCCTGGAATTGAACAAAGAAATTCTGCATTCAACTCCAAATTTTTGGACTGTAAATTAAGCGATCGCCTGAACCAAAATCCCAAAATTGGCTTAAAACGTCATTTATTTTATAGTACAAAAGTTCACCTTGAAAGGGCTAGTTGCTTAACTCCAATGTCAATCTGACTGCGTAACGCTTCTAGCTTGAGTTTTTGCAGTTCTTCTTCAAGGCACTGGAGTCGATCTATCATGTGCTAAAACGCTTGGGCTTCATGTACTACAACCTCAGCTTTACCATTTACAGTTAGTACAAGCGGAGATTTTGTAGACTTGATCCTCTCTACGTAGTCCTTGGCATTGCGCTTGAAGTCAGTGAGAGTTTGAATATTTTCGAGATTAATTTTGACGTGCATCACATCTAATTAAATGCTTTATTAAAAATTTTATCAAATGCTAAATTTGTTGTGCCTCGATCCTGTCTTCAGCAATTGACAAACGATTTAAAATAAAAAAAATATCTTTGAGCAAAGTGACTCAAACAGCCGTGAATCAGAAAGGGACAATGGCACAAAGCAGTGAACCAACTTATTACTCCCTGCTAGGACTGCATCCCTCGGCATCCGTAATCGATATTCGTCGGGCTTATCGGCAACTGAGCAAACGCTATCATCCTGATACTACAGAATTGCCTGCTGCTGTAGCTACTGCCAAATTTCAGCAACTCAACGAAGCCTATGCCACGTTGAGCCATCCAGAACGTCGGTTAAGCTACGATTTAAAAATTGGCTATTCCCGCTTTGGAGTGATTCAATCACCTGCTGATTTAAATCATCCAGTCTCGTCCTCTTATGACTTCTCAAAATCAGCTTATCTTGATGCAAGCGATCGCCCACTCTCATCTGGCGAGATATTCGCTTTATTTATGCTGGTGTTAACATTTGTAGGTTGTCTGTTACTAGCAGTTGCCATTGGCTTAACTCGTGGTGATGCTGCTTTCCAAACGCATTTGGAGCAACCAAACCTATCTGTACAGCAGAATTCAGGAGTCATAATTGAGAATGGGCTACGCCCCGGTGCGCTAACAGAATTCAGGAGTTATAAGTAAAACAGTCTTAATGTTTGACACCAAACTAAGTTTGTGTACTTTATGCTTCTTGAAATCTCTTGTAATTACCTTGATGGTAATTAAATATTAAAAATTAAAAAATTTCCTAATCCAAAATCCAAAATTCCTATGTCTCTTCTTCCCGCAGATACCCCTTTATACAATCATCCCCTGCCACAAATTGAGCAGTGGCTAAAAGACCAAGGTTGTCAACAAGATGAAACACAAAGACATTGCTGGCGTGTGCAGCGACCTAGTTGGCAAGCTGAACTTTGGCTCGATGTTGAACAAATCGTAGTGCGATATATCCAATCTGGGGAAAATGGGCAAGATATCCAACGCTCATTTAAATATTCTCTGAGTCGGGAAGATATAGAACAAGCGGTGTTTGCTGGGCCATGAGTTAAGTTCCGATCGCGCTACGGTGTTTCAGACGAAGCATCACCAGTGAGGGAGATAGAGAGATGGGGAGACGCGGGGACACAAAGAAAAACTAATGCCCAATGCCCCATACTTCTCTGCGAGAGGCTGCGCCAACGGCTGCGGTCAGTACAAGTGCCCCATTAAACTTTCCCAAACCGCCGTTCCCGTTGCTGGTAGGCACATAAGGCGCGATGAAATTCAGCGCGATCGAAATCCGGCCAGAGAGTATCGGTGATGTAAATTTCTCCGTAAGCCATTTGCCAGAGAAGGAAATTAGAAAGACGCATTTCTCCACTGGTGCGAATTAACAAATCTGGGTCAGTAATTCCCGCTGTGTATAAATGGCTTTCAAATATTTGTTCATCAATTTCATCAGGTTGTAGTAAACCTTGCTGGACTTGTTTGGCGATCGCCCGACAAGCTTGTAAAATCTCTTGGCGTCCGCCATAATTGGTTGCCACTGAAAACCGAATGGCGCGGTTATTTTTGGTTTCTTCCATCGAACGGGAGATTTCTTGTTGGAGCGATCGCGGCAAGGCCTGTAAATTTCCCACAAAATTAATTTGCACGTTCTCTTCAACCATTTCCCGCAGTTCTTGACGTAAAACTTTTTGGAAAAGAGTCATCAAAAAATCTACTTCTTCCTGGGGTCTTTTCCAGTTCTCAGTGGAAAAAGCATAAGCCGTTAGTGCTTGGATTCCCCAATCCTTGCAGCAATGAAGCAAATCCTTGAGAGCATCGACTCCTCGCTTATGACCCATAATGCGTGGTAGACCTTGACGTTTAGCCCACCGACCATTGCCATCCATAATCACTGCAACATGCTGGGGCAATAGCTCTGGTTTCAAGTCTGTGGGCAAATCTTGGAGTTTAGTTTGTTGTAATGTCATTTTTTATCTCGAGAAGCGGTCGATGGTAATCCGAGTAAACGTGAAACCAATGCTAGTGCCTTTCCACCTATCTGACGACCCAAGCTCAAAAGACCAGGGGCAACAGCTTCCCGATCTACCGTTGGGGACAACAGAGCCTCTAACGACTCTTTGAGCTTCCTAATTGTCAGTGGTCTATTTAGGGTTCCCCGCTCCGCTAAGGAAATAGAACCCGTTTCTTCTGATACAACGACACAAATGCAGTTTTCGACCCGCTCAGTAATTCCCATTGCCGCCCGGTGGCGTGTTCCCAACTGGCGCGAGGCTGTGCGTCCCGAAAGTGGTAAAATTATACCCGATGCCACAATCCGCGAACCACGGATTAATGTCGCTCCATCGTGTAACAAAGTTTTCGGCTGAAAAATTGTCTGGATAAGTTCTTTAGAAACTTCCGCGTTTAGCTTTACTCCTGGCACAGAAAAATCCCGCTCATCAATTGGGCCTGTGGTTTCCAAAATTAGTAAAGCTCCAATGCGGTTTTTTGACAATTCTTTAACAGCCTCAACAATTTCATCAATTACACTATCAGATTTGGGGATTGCCAGGCGATCGGGTTGGAACAGCTGACGGAATTCGCCCCGCCCCAGTTGCTCTAAAAATCGCCGAAACTCTGATTGGAGAGCAACTGCCATAGCCACAGCACAACCAATTACCAATTTTTCCAGGACAAAATTTAGCAAAGGTAGGCCGAATCTGCCACTCAGTGCTGAGGCTAGCATCAAAACAATGAATCCCCGCACCATCCATAATGTCCGACGCTCACTAATAATAACTAGTATCATGTAGGTCAGCGCCAGCACTAATAAAATATCCAGAGTCCCAAATAGCAAGGACTGTGACCATCCCAGGTTTATCAGCCATTGCTTCCACCAATCTCTCATGACATCTGGATTACACTTTTGCCTCTAATTACAGTTAGTCATTAGTCATTTGTCATTTGTCCTCTCTTACAAAGTTGAGGCAGTCCGTTGGCGGGGTTATCCCGCTTAAAGGAACTGCCGTCTGATGGTCGGAAACCTCCGCTCAGACTTTGCGCTTTGTCATTTGCAAATGACTAATGACTAATGACCAAGGACAAATGACAAAGGACTAATTTTTCAGTCTTTCGGGTAGGCGATCTTGTCGAATTAAGTCTTGATAAGTTTCACGTTGCAAAATTAAATTTGCTTCGCCATTCGCCACTACCACTGCTGCCGATCGCGGCAAGCGGTTGTAGTTAGATGCCATACTGTAATTGTACGCACCAGTTCCCATAACTACGAGAATATCTCCCGGTTCTGTCTTTGGGAGTAGGGCATTTTTAATCAGAATATCTCCTGATTCACAATGTTTACCAGCAATTGTGACTGTTTCTGTTAGCTCAGAGGACATTTTATTGGCAACTACCGCCCGATAAACTGATTGATAAGTAATCGGACGTGGGTTGTCAGACATGCCTCCATCAATTGCTACGTAGGTGCGAATTTCGGGGATAACTTTGGATGAACCAATAGTGTAGGCTGTAACGCAAGCCGTGGCAATTAGCGATCGCCCCGGTTCACAAAGTAATTTTGGCAAGGGTAAATTTTCGGCTGCACAAGCTTCTTGAATTACCTCGCAAATCGGCTTCACCCACTCTTCAATGCTAGGGGGATCGTCTGATTCTACATACTTAATCCCTAAACCACCACCGACATTTAACTCGGTCAAATTTAAACCATACTTCGCCGCATCACGGAACCACTGCACCATCAGAGCAGCTAAATCTCGATGCGGTTGGCGCTCAAAAATTTGAGAGCCAATATGAGCATGTAACCCTACGCAGTTAAGGACAGATTGTTTACTGACAAAAGTAAATAATTCATCTAGCTCATTCGGGTCAAAACCAAATTTACTATCTAGCTGCCCCGTGCGGATATACTCATGTGTGTGACATTCAATACCCGGCGTCAGACGCAACAAAAATCGAGGCTGTAGGTCAGGAGAATTTGCTGTCTCAACAATTTCCACCAAAGTACGTAACTCGTGCCAGTTGTCCACCACAATAGTGCAGCCGACTTCTGTGGCAAAAATCAATTCTTCACGAGATTTATTGTTGCTATGAAGATAGATTTTCTCAGGATTGACGCCTGCTTGTAGGGCAGTGTAAAGTTCACCCCCTGATGCGACATCAATTCCTAAACCCTCAGAAGCAGCGATCGCACAAATAGCTAGACAATTCCAAGCTTTTGAGGCATACAATACTTGAGATTCGCCTTTGTAGTATTGCTTAAAAGCATCTCGGTATTGCTGACAACCCAAACGCAGGGTTTCTTCATCTAAAATATACAAAGGTGAACCAAACTGCTTAACTAGGGTTGTGACATCACACCCACCAATTTCCAAGAAGTCGCGATCGTGAACTCTGGCTGTTAAGGGTAAAAGTTCCTGATTAGGCGAGGAATTTGCTTTGCTGCTGGCCCTTTGAGGTAAATATTGACTTCCAGAATGTTGAACCCCAGTGGGGTGAGTCGATACCATAACTATAATTAATTGTCCTTGTTCAAAATACCGGGGTGAGTGAGTCTCCCGTTTCCCAGTTTACAAAGGGTTTGTAATCTTATTCAACTTTCTTCAAAAGCGTGAAAAGGGAATGGGCAAGCGGCAACATCAAGAAAATTTGACGCAAGGAGATGTTTGCTGCTCGTTCGTTGCCTCGTGATGCAGGGTCTTGAGCCGTCCGCTTACACCCAACAAACCTTAATGATGGAGTTTAAATCCCCCATCATATGTAGCCCCTGTTGCCTTTTGCCTTTTGCCTTTTGCCTGTTCCCTGTTCCCTGTTCCCTCTTAATAAATGTGAGCTTATTAGACTTAGAAATTCAATTACTCAACAAAGACCATCTAAGTGCATTACTGCAACTAGATGAAGCTTGTTTTGGTGGTCTGTGGACAATGGAGGGTTACCAACGAGAGTTGGACAGTCCCAACAGCGATTTGTTGGGTTTGTTTTCCCCTGTCTCTGGTTCTAAACTGCTGGGAATGGGTTGCTTTTGGTCAATTTTAGAGGAAGCTCACATTACAATTTTGGCGGTTCATCCCCAATATCAGCGCCAAGGTTTAGGACAGGCTGTACTATATTCGCTCATCAAGACAGCCTGCGATCGCGGTTTGGAGCGAGCCACCCTCGAAGTGCGAGCTTCCAACTTAGGGGCTATATCTTTATATCAAAAATTTGGCTTCAAAACAGCAGGCCGCCGTCGGCGTTACTACCAAGATAACGGCGAAGATGCACTCATTCTCTGGCTCGGTGACCTCCAACACCCAAAATTTCACACAACTTTAGACCACTGGCATTCTATTGTTAGCGATCGCTTGAGCAAATCTTCTTGGAAGCTGGTTTTTAAATAAAATGGGGCATGGGGCATGGGAAGAATGACTAATGACCGATCGCTAATGAGCTAGCTTCAGCAAAAAAGTGCAACTTTGCTGGCTTTTTACTATTTAAATATCTAATACAAAAAAAATATTCAATATATATTATGTATGTTAATATTTGTATCTTGAACTAAATCAAGAAAAATGTTAAGAATAAATGTTTGGGATAAAGTAAAAACTCGTAAAATCAACAGTTAACTATTTGTCACAAATCCCAAAAAGGCTGGTGAACTACGGCTCCTCAGTACACTAGCCAGACAAAAGCAGTCAAAAGGTAGTAATTTCCGCATAATCCTAAATCATCAGCTTTGGATGTCTATAATCTGTTATACAGGCGTCCAAAAGCTTAGCCTGTGCTAAAATCAGCGTACCGGCACGACGCAGGTGATAGGATAAAGCCATGTTTGAGCGCTTCACAGAAAAAGCCATTAAGGTAATCATGCTGGCCCAAGAAGAGGCCCGCCGTTTAGGCCACAATTTTGTCGGTACCGAGCAGATCCTCCTGGGTCTGATTGGTGAAGGCACCGGTGTGGCCGCGAAGGTGCTGAAATCAATGGGCGTCAATCTCAAAGATGCTCGGATTGAAGTTGAAAAAATTATAGGCCGGGGATCGGGCTTTGTGGCCGTGGAAATTCCGTTTACGCCACGGGCAAAGCGAGTTCTAGAACTCTCCTTGGAAGAAGCACGCCAACTGGGGCATAACTACATTGGCACCGAGCATCTGCTGTTGGGCCTAATCCGCGAAGGGGAAGGTGTAGCAGCCAGGGTGCTAGAAAACCTCGGTGTGGATCTATCCAAGGTAAGAACCCAAGTCATCCGTATGTTGGGAGAAACTGCTGAAGTTTCACCAGGTGGTTCATCCGGTCGCACAAAAACCCCGACTCTGGATGAATTTGGCTCTAACCTGACCCAAATGGCCACAGACAACAAGCTCGATCCTGTAGTAGGACGCGCCAAAGAAATTGAGCGGGTGATTCAGATATTGGGTCGCCGGACAAAAAATAACCCAGTGCTGATTGGGGAGCCAGGTGTTGGTAAAACAGCCATCGCTGAAGGTTTAGCTTCACGCATTGCCAACAAAGATGTCCCTGACATTCTGGAAGATAAACGCGTAGTCACACTGGATATCGGTTTGTTGGTAGCAGGTACCAAATACCGGGGTGAATTTGAAGAACGTTTGAAAAAAATCATGGATGAAATCCGCTCTGCGGGTAATGTCATCCTGGTAATTGATGAAGTTCATACCCTAATCGGTGCAGGTGCAGCCGAAGGTGCCATCGACGCAGCCAATATCCTCAAGCCAGCTTTGGCCAGAGGTGAGTTGCAGTGCATCGGTGCGACAACCCTAGATGAATATCGCAAACACATCGAACGGGATGCAGCCCTAGAGCGCCGTTTCCAACCAGTAATGGTGGGCGAACCCAGTGTAGATGAAACAATTGAAATTTTATATGGTTTGCGCGATCGCTACGAGCAACACCACAAGCTGAAAATCTCCGACGAAGCATTGGTGGCCGCAGCAAAATTGTCAGACCGTTATATTAGCGATCGCTACCTCCCAGATAAAGCCATCGACTTGGTGGATGAAGCTGGTTCTAGGGTGCGGTTGATTAATTCCCAACTTCCACCCGCAGCCAAGGAGTTAGACAAAGAACTGCGTCAGATCTTAAAAGAAAAGGATGATGCAGTACGTTCTCAGGACTTCGATAAAGCTGGGGAATTGCGCGATCGGGAGATGGAAATCAAAGCCGAAATCCGCGCGATCGCTCAAAGTAAGACTAATGCAACTGGCTCTGAAAGTGAAGAACCCGTAGTTACAGAAGAAGACATTGCCCATATTGTCGCTTCCTGGACTGGGGTACCGGTGAACAAACTCACCGAATCTGAATCTGAAAAGCTGCTGCACATGGAAGACACCTTGCATCAGCGTTTAATTGGTCAAGACGAAGCTGTGAAGGCAGTTTCACGGGCTATTCGTCGCGCTCGTGTCGGTTTGAAGAATCCCAATCGACCCATTGCTAGTTTTGTCTTCTCCGGGCCTACTGGCGTAGGTAAAACCGAGTTAGCGAAATCCTTAGCTGCTTACTTCTTCGGTTCCGAAGAAGCCATGATCCGCTTAGATATGTCCGAATACATGGAGCGTCACACCGTCAGCAAACTGATTGGTTCGCCTCCAGGTTATGTAGGTTATAACGAAGGTGGTCAACTAACCGAAGCCGTGCGGCGGCGTCCTTACACCGTGGTGCTATTCGACGAAATCGAAAAAGCGCACCCCGATGTATTCAACATGCTGTTGCAAATTTTGGAAGACGGTCGGTTAACTGACGCCAAAGGTCGCACGGTGGACTTTAAGAACACCTTGCTGATTTTAACTTCCAATATTGGTTCTAAGGTAATTGAAAAAGGCGGCAGCGGTATTGGCTTTGAATTTGCCGAAGATGTTACCGAGTCAGCTTACAACCGGATTCGCTCCTTGGTGAACGAAGAATTGAAACAGTACTTCCGTCCAGAGTTCCTCAACCGACTTGATGAAATTATCGTCTTCCGTCAGTTGAGCAAGCCAGAGGTGACACAAATCGCCGAAATTATGCTCAAGGAAGTATTCGGTCGCCTAACAGAAAAAGGTATCACCTTAGAAGTCAGCGATCGCTTCAAGGATCGTTTAATCCAAGAAGGTTACAGTCCCAGCTACGGCGCAAGACCATTACGCCGAGCGATTATGCGCTTGTTAGAAGATAGCCTCGCAGAAGAAATCCTCTCTGGTCGCATCAAGGATGGCGATGTAGCCTTAGTTGATGTTGATGAGAACGGCACTGTTCAGGTGAGCGCTCAAGAGCGTCGGGAATTATTACCCCAAGGCGTTGAGTAAGATTTAAGATTTGGGATTTTAGTCTCAAATAGAAAATTAGAAAACGGTAAAGGGTTGAATTCCTTTACCGTTTTTTTAGTGTTTAGGACTTACGCAAAAACTCTTTGAAACTCTTATTCCCACCGAAGTTCTGATGCCTGTCTTGAAAAGTTCAGCTCGTCGGAAACCTCCGCTCAGACTTCTCTCCGTGTCCTCTGTCTTGAAAAGTTCTGTTCGCCGGAGACCGGCGCTCAGACTTTTCGCTGCGTTCTCTGTGGTAGCCTGCGGCAAGCCGCTGACGCTCCTTCTCTGCGAGACGCTGCGCGAACGTCGCTACCGCTTCGCTAATGCGTCTACGATTTTCCGTTACCTGTGCGTAAGTCCTGGTGTTAATAAAATTTATGAAGTGGGAATACTGTTAGAAGTACGACCGATAGCATTTCACAAAAATCTCGATACATATAGATTTACCGTAGGTTAGCACAGTTGTCATTGGTGTCAACTTAACGTGAAACCCGGTTTGTGAGAAGGTTTTGCCCTCACCCCCAGCCCCTCTCCCTTTGGGAGAGGGGAGCCAGAGATTTAATTCCCCTTCTCCTGTGGGAGAAGGGGTTAGGGGATGAGGGCGCCAGGGATGGGCAAAACCCCTGTCTGATATAGCTTTGAGCTTAAGTTGACACCAATGCACAGTTGTGATTCCTTACCAACGTATTTGTATCATCGTGCAAACAATGGTGGTTACTCCATTGAGCGTTTTACATTTAATCATGTCTAGCTACTTATATATTCAAGAACACCACAAAATTGTACTTAACAGTACCTTTTTTTGTGTCGGATATTTTTAATATTCATAAGAGTACCTTATTGTATATTTGAGTTTTCCGCTATTTATACTTATAGTATTTGTGCTTAGTTAAAATTAAATGCCACCATTGCAGTGTGCTATGTAAAACGTAGATATGAAAAATCAAGCGGAATGCTGTTAACTTAGTTAGTAATTTAAGCTAAATGTACTTAAATTAACTGATATAGCGGTAGTCAAATAGGTTAGGACATAATGACAAACTTGAATGCCAGGAATAGTAGGACTTTTACCTCCTGCCTTCTGCCTTCTGCTATAAATTCCCAATAATAAATTTTGTCATCCCTATTCGTGAATGAACTCGATTAGTTATGCTCCTAGATTTAGAAAGATTTTATCAAGCTTGCAATCCAAGTAGACCTCTAATGATAGGAGATGCAAGCGATCGCCGATATTATATCGATTTTGCGGTGGTGCGGGGTGGCAAAATCATTGAGGCTTTACAGCGTACCATCACTCGCATATCGCCAGATTCACCAACTTGTCAGCTTTTTACGGGACATCTTGGATGTGGAAAATCAACGGAATTGTTGCGCTTGAAAGCTGAGTTAGAAGTGCAGCAATTTCATGTAGTTTATTTTGAGTCTACCCACGTCTTAGAAATGGCAGATGTGGATGTGACTGATGTTTTATTGGCGATCGCTGGTCAGGTAAGTGAAAGCCTAGAAGCGATGAAAATCAAACTTAAGCCTACTTATTTTACCAAATTGTTTGGCGAAATTGTCGATTTTTTGCAAACACCAATTGAACTGGGAGTTGAAGCTGAATTATCTGTGGGGATTGGGAAAATTACAGCTAAAACCAAAGAAAGCCCCCAATTGCGGCGGCGGTTAAGGGACTATTTAGAACCGCGAACGGCAAATATTTTGCAGTCAATAAATCAAGAACTATTAGAACGTGCCAACAAAGAACTTAAAACCAGGGGAAAAAGAGGACTGGTAGTAATTGTTGATAATTTGGATAGAGTAGCAATTCGACCTTTACCATCGGGGCGATCGCTACCAGAATACTTGTTTATTCAACGGGGCGAACAGTTACGCAAACTAAATTGTCATGTTGTCTATACTATTCCCCTAGCTTTGACTTTCTCCAACGATAGCGCCGAACTTCAGCATCGTTTAGGCGGAGGAGTAGCACCAAAAGTTTTACCGATGATACCTGTGCGTTTGCGCTCTGGAGAGATTTTTCCCCAAGGGCTAGCATTGATGCGACAAATGGTGCTAGCGAGGGCTTTTCCCGACATTTTACCTAGCGATCGGTTAGGCTTAATTACAGAAGTGTTTGATAATTTGGAAACCTTAGATCGGTTGTGTCTGATTAGTGGGGGTCATGTGCGCGACTTGTTGGGGTTGTTGTTTGATTGTTTGCGGGAACAAGATCCACCCTTCGAGCGGGAGTGTGTCGAATTGGTGATTCAAAGACAGCGAGACTACCGAGCCAACGCCATTGACCCCCATGAGTGGGAACTCATCTTTCAGGTCGTGCAACAACAGAGGGTCAGAGGTGATATTGAATACCACACTTTATTGCGGAGTTTATTTGTATTTGAATACCGCGATCGGGAAGGGGCTTGGTTTGCCGTCAACCCGGTTTTAGCAGAAACGCAAAAATTTAAATCATGGTTGAACGACAATCACAAGCAGATATAAGAGCAAATAACGAGCGGGCGTTGAGGAGTTTAGGGAGAGCGATCGCACTTTCTAACGGTCAATTTTCCTTAGTTTTAGTATCCTGCAACTATCGAGTTTTGCAAGAGGAAATGTTGCAGCGACTTGAAGAAATGTCTTCAGGATTATACCACATTCAAAAAGTAGTTTTACCGCACAACGCCAGAAGTCTTTACACAACTATTCATTTACAATTAGTTACCGAAAATCAACCGCCATCAGCGTTAATGATTTTGGGTTTAGAGTCCGTTGATGGGCTTGATGATTTCTTAAGGTCTATTAATCATATTCGTGATGAATTTCGCAAGCGCCATCCATTTCCGATAATTGTGTGGATGAATGATGAAGTTTTGCAAAAAGTGGTACGTTTAGCACCAGATTTTGCAAGTTGGGCGGCGACACCGATTCAATTTGAAATGACAACTAGTTCGTTGCTGCAATTTCTTCAACAAGAAACTGATTCTTTGTTTGCTAGAGTTTTACCCAAGAATACTGCACAATCCCAAACATCGAAATTTGCAGAAAATTATTCTACTCTAGGGCAAGTTTGGGAACATAACTATGAATTGCATTTTGCCATCAAAGAATTACAAAATCGTGGTATTACCTTAGAACCAGAATTGCACGCGAGTTTAGAATTTGTTTTTGGCTTAGATAATTATGTTAGCGATCGCATTAATCCAGCTTTAATTCATTTTCATAAAAGTTTACTAATTTGGCAGAAATTGGGAGATCAGGGGAATGAAGAGGACGCGGTGACGGGAAGACGCGGGGACGGGGTGAGTAAGAATGTCTCCGTGTCCCCGCGTCACCGTGTCCCCACGTCCTCTTCTTCGGAGGATGAGGTAGTATTTTCTTCTCCCCCATCTCCGCCATCTCCTTTATTTTTAAGACAGGGAGTTTTGCTGTTTTATCTAGGGCTATGTTGTTGTCGTTTAGCAGAGCAAAATCAAGTAGAAAATCGCCGCCATTGGTTAGCAGCAAAATCTTATTTTCAGCAATCTTTGAATATTTTACAAATAGCTGGGTGTCTAAATATAGTTGCTGAATTTATTGGTCAACTGGCTGAAGTTTTGCAAAATCTCCAAGACTGGGAACAATTACAAATTGTTGCTCAAAGGTCTTTGGAGTTACATCAAATTTATGGTAATCAAATTCAACTTGCTTGTGACTATGGCTTTCTGGCACAAGTAGCTGTACAACAATCACGTTGGGTACAGGCGAGTATCCTAGCGCATGTATCACTGCTAAAATTAGCTGAGGCGCAAAAGCAGCATGACCCTTATGACTGTTTATTTCCTTTATTATTGGCGCAAATTTATTATTTGATATTAGCGAAAGCACAGCGCAATATAGGCGAGAAAGAAGTTGCGCGGGAATATTTAGAAAAGGCGGCAAAAGAACTGCCGGAAGCGTTAGAATACAGCGCTCATCAATATGATGCCCATCGTTATATTCGCTTGTTGCGGACATTGCGATCGCTTTATTTTGAAGAAGGGCGATATTTAGAAGCTTATTACATTCGTCAAAAACGCCGTTCTGTGGAACAGCAATATGGTTTTCGGGCTTTTATTGGTGCCGGACGCTTGCAACCCCAAAGACAGGTAACAAACCCAGCATTAATGTCACCTGCTGGGAGTAGTAGTGTTGCTTTAGAAATTGCGGCTTCTGGTCGAGAGCGAGATATTAATGATTTAATTGGCAGAATTAGTCGTGCTGACCAAAAGTTAACGGTGATTCACGGCCAGTCGGGAGTAGGTAAAAGTTCCACGGTAACAGCGGGTTTAGTTCCAGCACTGCAAAATAGAGCCATTGGCGATCAAATTGCGGTGCCTGTGGTGCTGCAAGTTTATAGCGATTGGGCTAGGGAATTAGGCAAATCTTTAAGTGAGGCCATGTCTCAGATTAAAGGAGAAGCAGCTATTGAACCGGAGGTTTTACCGGAGTCATTTACGCCTAGTACTATCGCAAATATTTTACAGCAATTAACAAAAAATGCAGATAATCATTTAATTACAGTTTTAATTTTTGACCAGTTTGAAGAATTTTTCTTTGGATATAGCGATCGCCATCAAAAGCAAGCATTTGATAAATTTATTAGCGACTGTCTTCAGATACCTTTTGTCAAAGTTATTCTTTCTTTGAGAGAAGATTATTTACATCGTTTATTAGACTTTAAACATCTTTCTTCCCTAGAAGCAATTAACAACAATATTCTCGATAAAAATATCCGCTACCAGTTAAATAACTTCTCACCAGAATATGCAAAGGCAATTATCAAAAAATTGACAGAGCGTTCTCAGTTACACCTAGAAACTGCCTTAATCGATGCTCTAATTTCAGATTTATCAACAGAATTTGGAGAAGTACGCCCCATTGAATTGCAAGTTGTGGGAGCGCAAATTCAAGATGAGCGAATTACCACCCTGGAACAATATCAGCCATATAGACCCAACAAACTAATTGAGCGATATATTAAAGAATTAATCAAAGACTGCGGTCCGGAAAATGAACGAGCAGCTTTACTGATTTTATATTTATTAACAGATGAAAGCAACAATCGACCTTTTAAAACTCGCGCTGAATTAGCTGCACAATTAACAGAGTTAGAAGATGCTAGCAAACTAGAGTTAATTTTAGATATTTTAGTTCGCTCTGGGTTAGTGGTTCTTTTTCCCGACGTACCAGAACGCTATCAACTAATTCACGATTATTTAGTAGACTTAATTCGCTACTTGCAACAACAGGAATCAAGCTTACAAGTCCAACTCAACCAACTACGCCAAAAAGTAGAACAAAGTCAAGCTGAAATTGAGCGACTCAAAAGCGAATTGAGCCAAAAAAAGCAGCCAAGCAAATTGATAGATAGTCATCCGCAACAGGGATTGGGTTTATTAACAGAATTGCGGGAGTTACAAAAGCGCGAAGAATTAAGTCAGTTAGAAATTGAGCAGTTGCGGGCTGAACTTAAAGAAAAAGAATTAACAGCTAAACTAGCAGAAAGCCAAGAAAAACAAAGACTCAGTGAAGCTAAATTAAATCGTTCTTTGAAAATTGCTTTGACTGCTTCTGTCTTGGCGATATTTGGTTTAAGTGTTTCCATCGTTACAGTAATAGATAGTGAAATTAAAACTTTAAGTGTATCCAGTGAAGCTTTATTTGCTTCGCAAAAAGGTCTTGATGCTTTAAAGGAAGGATTAAAAGCAGGGAAAAAATTACAACAAACAATCTGGGTAGATTCCAATACCAGAGAGCAAGTGCTGACGGCTCTTTATCAAGCGGTTTCGGGGGTAAGAGAATATAATCGTTTCGATGGGCATATATCAGGGGTAAATAGTGTTATATTTAGCCGCGATAGCCGTTTAATTGCCTCAGCCAGTGCAGACACTACAATTAAAATCTGGGGTCTTGATGGTAGCTTGGTCAAAACTTTGTCAGGACATGAAGATGTAGTCAATAGCATCAGTTTCAGTCCCGATAGCCAAATTATTGCTTCCGCCAGTCAAGATAAAACAATAAAACTTTGGAATCTTCGGGAAGGCCAACTACTAGCCACTCTATTAGGACATCAAGCTGTGGTGAATAGTGTGAGTTTCAGTCCCGATGGTCAACTTATTGCTTCGGCGAGTACAGACAAGACCATAATACTTTGGACTCAGGACGGTAAATTACTCAAAACCTTAGACGGACATAGCAGTGCAGTTTTGGCTGTCGCTTGGTCACCTGATGGACAAACCATTGCTTCCGGGAGTGCTGACAACACCATCAAGCTTTGGAGTCGAGACGGGAAGTTGCTGAGAACCTTTCCAGGTCATGATGATGCAGTTTTAAGTGTAGCTTGGTCGCCTGATGGTAAAACAATAGCTTCCGCTAGTTTAGACCAGACTATCAAATTGTGGAGTTTAGAAGGCAACCTCCTGAGAACCTTATCAGGCCATAGTGCAGGAGTTACTAGTGTCAGTTTCAGCCCCAATGGTAACATCGTCGCCTCTGCAAGTACCGACGAAACGCTCAAACTTTGGAGTACTGAAGGTGTGTTGCTCGGCACCCTTAGGGGACATAATAATTGGGTCAACAACGTTAGTTTCAGCCCAGACGGTCGCACCCTGGCTTCTGCAAGTCGCGACAAAACCGTTAAACTCTGGCGTTGGGACGAGGTGCTACTGCCGAAACCCAAAACCGATAACAACGATTGGGTGACGAGTATCAGTTTTAGCCCTGGAGGTCGCATTTTAGCCGCAGCCAGTCGAGACAAAACCGTAAAACTTTTCAATCGAGAAGGTAAATTGTTCCGTACTTTCACTGGGCATCAGAGTCAAGTTTGGGGCGTTAGTTTTAGCCCTGATGGTAAAATAATTGCCTCAGCTAGTAAAGATAAAACAGTAAAGTTGTGGAGCCGGGGTGGTCAATTGCTCCATACATTACAAGGTCATAATGATACAGTATTGGGTGTAGCTTGGTCGCCTGATGGTCAAGTAATTGCATCAGCGAGTAAAGATAAAACAGTGAAGCTTTGGAGTCGTAACGGTATACTGCTCAACACCTTGCAGGGACATCAAGATGCAGTGAATTGGGTAAGTTTTAGTCCTGATGGCAAATTCCTAGCCTCAGCTAGTGATGACAAAACCGTGAAACTATGGACTAAAGATGGTGAATTGATACAAACATTGACTGGTCATAGCCGCCGAGTAAATGGGGTAGCTTGGTCACCTGAGGGTCAAATTCTCGCCTCAGTTAGTATTGATAGCACAGTGAAGATTTGGAATCGAGAAGGTGAATTGCTAACTAATCTTGCTGGGGATGGTGATAGTTTCATCAGTGTCAGTTTTAGTCCAGATGGTAAGACTCTAGCAGCCTCCAGTGATGACAAAGTGAGGATTTGGAACCGTGATGGAACATTGTTAATTGCTTTAAAAGGTTATAAAGGCGAGTTAACCAGCATCAGTTTTAGTCCTGATAGCAAGACTTTAGGTATAGGAAGTGCCAACGCTACAGTGATTTTCCAGGATTTAGCAGATATCAAACTGGATAAATTGCTGGCACGGGGTTGCGATTTACTGCATGATTATTTGCAAACTAACCAGAAAGTGATGAAAAGCGATGGCTTTGCCAACGCCAGAGGCGAACGCGCCTTGTGTTCTGATAGGTGATTAACCAGACATCAACTGATGATTCTATGAGCCAGAATTAGGGGCTGTCAAAAAAAATAATCCACGTTCCTCTAACATTACTTGTTACCACTTTAATTTTAGTTGTCATGAGCCTTCGCTAAAATTTTTTGATTTCAGTATCGGTATCTCTCCTAATGAGTAAAAAAAAATTATGTCTAATTTTTTTAGAGAACAAAAAGGCGATACAGCAAGGGTTTTAGCCTTAGCTTAGTTTTCTGTTCCAATAGCCTTAAAGTAGGTTCGATATACTCTCCATATCCACGCAAAAAGTGAGGGTAGTAAAATGCTGGATTTAACCGATCCAACTCACATTGGCTTGATTCTTGTCATTCTAAGTGTTGTAGGCTTAGTGGGTGGCATAAATGTCAGGAATGGGAATTAGTTTCGATCTCAATACTGCGGAAGGAAAAGTCACTTGGTTTTTGATGTTTATTGGACTAGTAGGAGTAGCAATCATCATTATTGATATGGCTACCCACTGGTGAAACCCTTAATACCATTTGATTTTTGAAATTATTTACGTGGTGCGCGAAGCGTAGCGCAAGCGCGATAGGCAGGGAATAGGTATAGACGCGATTGCCCCTACAGTGCGGGTTTACGTATCATCAAGAAACGTCTATGAAAGACTAAAACGACCTATTTTCGTGAATACCTACGATGATTAATTTGTACAGTGCGTAAGTCCTAATTTGCAGGGAAGGTATATCAAATTAACTCTCTTTTAGCACCGTCTTGACCTCTCGTCCTTTTGATACTGGAGGAACAGGGTAGGTAGAGTTGCCAATGTGTTGTAGATGCACTACCTGGTCGATAACTCAAGTGAAAAGCGATCGCCACATTACTGAGTATTAATCATGGCAACAATAGTAGATAGTGGCACCTCTGCAAAGTAATTTTGCTGGAATTGTTCTTCGCTAACTGCTGCTAAAAATTGTGTAACAGCAGCTTCAGCATTGGCTTGGGAGATGCTTTTAGGATTCAAGGTAATTTGCAAATCGCGGTCTTGTCTTGTAACTGTAAATCCGTAATATTTTAAAGCTTTGATTCCTAAAAATAAGGTGCGATCGCTAATCCCAAGTTTATCTAAAAGTTTTACGCGACTAACTAATTGATTGGTACGACTGAGATATTTGGCAACACCAACCAAGGTCTGCCAAATTTGTTTTGGTGGTTGGTGGTTGGGTTTAGACCAAGCGATCGCTAGTTGTTGTTGATTATCAACCGTAGACCCTGAGTTGCTTGCCGCTAAACATCGCCGCAACCATGCACGTAAATCATCCCAGTTCGTCGGACAATGTTCAAGAATCACTGCCGAAGTGGGTAAAGACGCCATTAATGGCGTCTGGGCTGAGTTGTCCTGATTCCGTAAGTCGAGAATGAATGGTGAATACTGAGTAGTGAGTGCTGAGTTTTCACTTGGGCGGACAGCAATTAATCTAATTTCATAGCGTTTTTTAAAGGTGTTGTAGTCGAGTTCTGCTATACAATCACACCTACCTATGGGCAATTCATCTTTGTAGTGTCCCCACCAAATACCAGGAAAGGGACTTCTAGATGAATCATCCCGAATGTCAAATTCGGTTTTAATGTACTGTACCTTTTTTCCTCGCCAATCTTGCTGATTGCGATGCCAACTATTTTCAAACCAGCAGTTTTGAATTAGCAATTTTGGAACAGGGTTACCCATTCCACAAGGTTCTAACAATTTCAGTTCTAAAAATAACTCTTTCCCCAAGTCTGCAACTCTTACCACTATGTCTGCTTGCACCGTTGGTGTCAGAGTTGTACCGCCCAAAGATTGCCGTAACTGCTGATTAATCGCTGCTGTAAATAAAGGAATATTCTCAACAGGCAAACTCAAACCCGCTGCAAAAGGATGTCCGCCAAAGCGATGCAACAGATGTGCTTGGTCTTTCACCAGTTGATACAAATCAACGGAATTCACCGAACGGGCAGAACCACGGGCTAGGGATTGGGGATTAGGGATTGGGGATTGGGAAAATTTCTCTTCAGTCCCCAGTCCCTCTGTACTCAACAAAATCGTCGGGCGTCCTGTTTCTTGTGCTACTTGTCCGGCGACTAAGCCCAAAACACCAGCAGGCCATTGGGGATCTTCGAGGACAATGACGCTGGTGGTTGATAAATCTAATTGAGTAAGTTTTTGTGCGACTTGGGCTTGTACATCTTTCTGCAAGGATTTGCGGCGAGTGTTTGCCAGTTCTGTAACTTCGGCTAATTCGTTACAACGTTTGGCATCGCGGCTAGTTAATAATTCGACGCAGAAACTAGCATCGCCTTGGATGCGGCTAACGGCGTTGATTCTGGGTCCCAAACCGAAGGAAATATCTGTGGGGCGATCGCCACTTTTCTGGCACAATTCTAATAATCGCCCTACTCCCGGTCGTCGTCTTGCTGTCGGTGGCTGTTGAAAATCTGCTTGCAGTCGTTGAATTCCCAACTGTGCCAAATAGCGACAATCTCCACTCAGTTGCACCAAGTCGGCAATTAATCCTACCGCCACTAAATCTAATAAATCCTGTAATGGATGTTGAGGAACATCAGGCAAAGTTTGATAAAGTGCTTCCACCAATTTATAAGCTACCGCCACCCCAGAAAGATTAAATAGCTGATGTTCCTTTGGCAGATATCGGGGATTAATAATTGCTGTAACTGGCGGGCGTTCTTCAGGTAATGTGTGATGGTCGGTGACTATGACATCGATACCTAATTCATTAGCATAAATAATTTCATTAATATTTGTGCTACCCGTGTCACAAGTGACTATTAACTTGCAACCTTGTTTTGCTAAATTTTCAATTCCTTGATTATTTAATCCATGAGATTCTTTTAAACGATTGGGAATGTAATAAACTAACTCAATATTTTGAATAAAAAACTCTCCTAATCCATCCCAAAGTACGGCAGTGGAGGTAATGCCATCAGCGTCAAAATCTCCCCAAATAGCAACTTTTTCATGACCATCGCGTGCTTTTTGTAAGCGGGCGATCGCCAAATGCATTTCTTGTCCAAACTCAAAGGGACTTGCTGCTTGATAAGCTTTATGGTTGATAAAAGCTGATAATTGCGATTTTTCTCTAATTCCCCGTTGCCAAAACAATTGTGATGCATACAGTCCATTTGATGCCGGTGTATGCTGTTTCACCGCTTGGATGAACCACTCTGGCGGTTGTTCTGTTGTTGCTAAAGTCCAATTTTGTTCTGGCATATAAAGAAAGTTAGGAATTTAAAGTTAGGAGTGAGGAGTGAGGAGTTAGGAATTTAAAGTTAGGAGTGAGGATTTACAAGTTTAAAGTCCATGAATAACATTTTCAACTCATAAGTCATAACTGATAAATCGTAATTTTTAACTTTGTTAATACGTAGCATTTTTAACTCCTAACTCACAACTTCTTACTCCTAACTCCTCACTCCTAACTCCTCACTCCTATTAAATTGGCGATTGGTCTTCGCTGGTTTGAGATTCACTCACTAACGGATTAAGTAGTATTTCATTAGCAGCACTATCGGGTTTGCGGGCGCGAATTGCTGGACGCGATCGCCTGTAACCTGCTCTTTCTGCTTTTTGATGTTCGTAATCAATTAATCTGCCATAATATTCATGTTTGCTTAAATTCATCGACAAGAAAATATGCTGGCGGATATTACCAAAACCTTTGCGATTAAAAAACTTTAATGCTGAAACATTGGTGGGGTCAGTATCTACTAGCATAAATCGCGCCCCATCTTCAATCATCCGGGCGACGACTTTATCTACTAACTTGTCTGCTACTCCTCGACGCTGGAATTTGGGACTAACTCCCAGCCATAAAATGTAACCGTAAGTCCAAGATGCTTTGGTAATTATGGTTCCCAAAACAAAGCCTGCTAATTCTCCGTCTCTTTCAGCCACCAAGCAATATTCTGGATCTGTATTGTAAAGTCCAATTACTTCCCATTCATCCCAAGTGCGGTATAAATAAGGATATAAATCGCTCGTAAATAATTCTTCTCCCAAATGATAAACCGGAGCAATGTCATCAATTGCTAATTCACGCACATAAATCGCTTCAGTTTCGTCAAAGCTAGACATAAATTTAAAAGTTGTAATTTATTTATATTTAGATAGGACTTACGGAAAAACTCTCTGAAACTCTTATCCCTCTGTGCCCTCCGCGTTCTCTATGGTTCAATTTTCTGTTACCTGTGCGTAAGTCCTGTTAGATTAAAAAAATAACTTTATATTACTTTTTAACTTTCCACCAGAGTCAACAATTATCAAGAATCTATTTTAGCAACATATAAAATCAAAGTGATACTTCTTGAATGCTGTCAATATTTGGCAAGGAATCGTTCGCAGTTTCTTCAGTGACTGCTGTGCGATCGCACCGTTTGGCAAAGCTACAATAATCACAAGTTTTACTACCCTCTGCCACTTGCGGAAACTGCTTGTTGTAATTTTGGTAATCTTCCAACCAATTAGTTAATTGATTTAACAGTTGGTTAAGTTTCTTTGCTGTTTTTATATGTTGAGTAGTATTGTAATTAAATTTAATATTTTGTGGTTTACCTTCAGATTGCACAAACCAGTAAGTCATGGAAATATTTTCTGGCGAATACGCGCTAGTTTCAGCCAAAACATACATATAAAGCCGTGTTTGCCAGTTGGATTCTAACTTGCGTTTATGAGGTGGTTTCGGATAAGTTTTCCAGTCGAGAATTTGTGCTTGTTGGTTATCTGCAATCAATAAATCATAGACAACCGTCAACAAATAGTTCTGAACTTGCAGAGTGCGGTAGTGTTCGCTTTCACGAAAAGTTTGATTGTCTGTTGCAGACATTAAAATCTCTGGCGCTGCATCCGCAAAACCAGCCATCCAGCTTTGTAGTTGAGCATCTGCTTGGAGGAAACTATCAATTGGTAAACCCATTTCTCGCTGCTGCATCAGCAGGTGAAAGCGACTACCTAAAGTCTGCCGTTCTTCGTGTTCGGGATTTGCAGGAGAATTGAGTTGTTCTAAGTATGTGTGTTGGAATTTACGCGGACAAGCTTCTAGTAAATTGAGTTGTCCTTGAGACAGTCGTAGTAGTTGAGTGGTAGTTGATAGCATCCTTCTATTGTAGAAGCAATGTTTAACAACAACCCACTCTCAATTCAACTCCTATAGAGTTATTTTTTACTACCGTCCTCATCGTTCTCCAAATCGTTCTGCTTCTCGGAATCTTGAGTTTTTCCCTGAGATTTGATAGAGCCAAAGCTGTACGCCATAGCTATTTTCACTATGTCAAAATATGCAGGGTGATTATCTTTGTTAACAATTGCCAAAGAAATTGACCCCGCCACTAAGATGACTAAAATAGGGGAAAGTGTTTCTTTTAGAGTGCTGTTGGTGTTGTTTGGCATGGTATAATCTCCTTTGAAGAAGCCTTTGGCTGAAGTGAAAGATAGCCAAAGGCAATTGATTAAGTTCCAACATGAGATTCGATTGCTATTGTTTTCTAAATCAAGAAGTAAACAATTAACGCCAAGATTCAATAATCATGGCGATCGCAAACAAACAAAACAAAATAACCGCTATCCGAAACAACCATTGCCATAACACTGCCGATAATAGTATCCCTGCAATGGAAACAGCGCCAAGCACCTTAGATAGAACCAAGGCAATTCCCAAACCAAGTAAAGTAAAGAGAAAAAACCTCAGCCCTTTAGTAGCCCACTTAAATAAGTGATTTTCGTCGTTTTTGAGATTGGTATTCATAGTTTTTGTCCTTTTTTGACAGTTGAATCTTGCTAGCCAACACATACCCGACTTCAGGAGCGAATATTTATAAAATTGCTCCTAGCAAGTTAAGGAAAACTAGAGCCATACTCCTAAATCGAGTTAGCTTGGTATTTGTAGATAATGAAAATTAAGCTCCAAGATTAATACAGTTGAGTCAAGGGAATTTATGTTTGAAGGCAAGTAGAGAGAAAAAAGGTTAATCTCAACCCGATTAACTCTTAGATAAATTGCAATGGCAATTTGAAAATTCATATTAGGCGCTAAATGCTCGTGATGGCGCAGAACGCAGATTACGCGCATTAAGCCCTAGAATGACAACATATTTGGAATACTTGCCTTTTTGACAATATTCAGAATCGATGCATTACTCACTAAGTTTCATGGAGTTACCTGTAAACTTACTAAGCTACCCAATTAACTAGTGTTAAACTCACTATAAAGTAACTAAGTTACTTAGTCAAGGTATAAAGTGAGAAACTTGTCAAAAAAGCACCATAGCAACAGACAGTAACTATAGACAGTTAGCATAACCGTCCTTTTTGAGAGATTAATTTCTCACATAGTGAGCTAACATTGGGAGTGTAGTTTGTATTGGTGAGAGCATGAGTGCGATTCCCCAAGATTTTGTTGTGGCTTTAGCCCAAGAACGGGGTGTATCTAGCAGTGAGCTAGAGGTGTTGTTAGGTGTGGTTGAGGACAAATCGCCAAATGCGATCGCTAAAGAATTGAAAATTAGCGCCGAGGCAGTACGCAAAAGATTAAGCGAGGTTTATAAAAAATTTCATGTCAGCGGTGTCGGGCCGGGAAAGCTCACTAAGTTACAACAAGCGATCGAAAGTGAGTATCGAGCATCTTCGGTGAGTGTGAAATCCATTGCCAGCAAGCCTCCAGATTGGGGTGAAGCACCTAGTATCAGTGGTAGCTTCTACGGACGAGGAGTAGAACTGTCTCGCCTCAAGCAATGGATTGTCCAGGATAAATGCCGGTTAATAGCACTTTTAGGCATGGGAGGAATTGGCAAAACCACTTTGTCTGTAAAGTTAGCAGAGGAAGTGCAATATGATTTTGAATACTTGATTTGGCGATCGCTCCGCAATGCCCCACCTCTTAAAGAACTTTTGGCTGAGGCGATCGTATTTTTATCTGATGAAAAAGAAATTGATTTACCAGAAACCGTAGATAATCAAATAACTTTACTTATTAAATATTTACGAAAACAGCGTTGTCTTTTAGTTTTAGATAATGCCGAAACGATTTTGCAAGGGGGAGAGCGTGCTGGAGAATATAGAGAAGGATATGAAGCTTACGGCCAACTACTCAAACGAATCGGGGAAGAAGCGCATCAAAGTTGTTTGGTATTAACTTCTCGCGAAAAACCAAAAGAATTTGCTCCTTTAGAGGGAGAAACATCACCAGTCAGAACATTATTATTACCTGGCTTAGGCGAAATAGAAGGACAAGAAATTCTTAAAGATAAAGGTATATTTGGCTCCAAGCAAGATTGGGCAAAGTTAGTTGAGAATTATTCAGGCAACCCCTTAGCACTAAAGTTAGTTTGTGAGCCGATTCGTGAGCTATTTGCTGGTGATATCGCCGCTTTTCTGAATCAAGGCGAAATAATTTTTGGTGACACTCGTAATTTATTAGATCAGCAATTTGAACGTTTGTCAGAGCCAGAAGCGGAAATTATATATTGGTTAGCAATTAAGCGCGATCCTGTTTCTTTAGAGAAATTGTTAGATGATATTGTCCGTTTACCAAAAAGAGAATTACTAGAAGCGCTAGAATCTCTACGACGGCGATCTTTAATTGAAAGAGCTACAGAAGGAATTAATTCTGTTGCTACTTTCACACTCCAACCAGTAGTAATGGAGTATATCACAGACTGTCTATTAGAAGATATTTGTCAAGAAATTATTGAGGGTAAAATTGCAATATTTAAAAGCCATCCTCTCATTGAAGCGACAGCCAAAGATTATATTAGAAATACTCAAATTAGTTTGATACTTAAACCAATTTTAGATAGGTTAAAAACTATTTTTCTCAATCCAAATGATCTAAAAAACCAATTAATCCAAATTGTATCGAAACTCCGAGAAACATTTCCACCAGAACCGGGCTATACAGTCGGAAATGTCTTGAATATGCTTTGTCAACTACAGGTTGATTTGAATCGTTATGACTTTTCTGGTCTGATTATTTGGCAAGCATACTTACAAAATGTAAATTTGCAAAATGTTAATTTTACTGGTTGCAATCTTGCTAAATCGATTTTTGCCGAAACCTTGGGTAGTATTTCATCGGTAGCATTTAGTCCTGAAGGAAAACTTTTGGCTACGGGTGATGTTGATGGGAAAACTCAGTTATGGCAAGTTGCAGATGGTAAATCACTTTTGACCTTGCTAGGGCATAACAGCCCAGTATGGTCAGTCGCCTTCAGTCCTGATGGTCAAACTTTAGCTAGTGGCAGTGACGACCAAACGGTGAAATTATGGAACATCCATGACGGGAAGTGCCTCAAAACCTTGCAAGGGCATACTAGTAGGGTACGATCAGTTACATTCAGTCCGGATAATCAAACTCTCGCTAGTGCCAGCGAAGATCGAACAGTGAAATTATGGGATCTTCGTAACGGCAAGTGTCTCAAAACCTTGCAAGGACATACTAGTTGGGTATGGTCAGTCGCCTTCAGTCCTGATGGTGAAATTCTCGCTAGTAGCAGCGACGACCAAACGGTGAAGTTATGGGATGTTGGCGACGGCAAATGCTTCAAAACTTTCCAAGGGCATAGTAATTGGGTACGGTCAGTTGCTTTCAGTCCCAATGGTAAAATTCTCGCTAGTGGTAGTGAAGACCAAACGGTAAAGTTATGGGATGTTGATGGCGGCAAGTGCCTCAAAACCTTACACGGGCATAGCAATCGTGTCTGGTCAGTTGCCTTCAGTCCTGATGGTCAAACTCTCGCTAGTGGCAGTGACGACCAAACAGTGAAGTTATGGGATGTTGGTGACGGCAAGTGCCTCAAAACCTTGTACGGGCATAGCAATCGGGCATGGTCAGTCGCCTTCAGTTGTGATGGTCAAACTTTGGCTAGTGGCAGTAAAGACCAGACGGTGAAGTTATGGGATATTCGTGATGGCAGATGCTTCAAAACTTTGCAAGGGCATACCGATAGAATACGGTCAGTGGCCTTCAGTCCCGATCATCTAACTTTGGCTAGTGCTAGTGAAAATCAAACGGTGAAATTATGGGATGTTCGTGACGGCAAGTGCCTCAAAACCTTCCAAGGACACACTAATCGAGTCTGGTCAGTTGCTTTCAGTCCTGATGGTGAAACTTTGGCTAGTTGCAGCGAAGACCAAACAGTGAAATTATGGAATATTGCTGACGGAAATTGCCTCATAACCTTACACGGGCATACTCATCGAGTGCGGTCAGTTGCTTTCAGCCCCGATGGTCAAACTTTAGCTACTGGCAGTGACGACCAAACAGTGAAATTATGGAATATTGCTGACGGAAATTGCCTCATAACCTTTGAAGGGCATACTAATCGGGTGTGGTCAGTTGCCTTTAGTCCTGATGGTCGAACTTTGGCTAGTGGCAGTGACGACCAAACAGTGAAGTTATGGGATATTTACGAGGGCAAGTGTGTCAAAAGCTTGGAGGAGCATACCAATTGGGTTTGGTCAGTGGCCTTTAGCCCTGATGGTGAGATTCTCGCAAGTGGCAGTGAAGACCAAACGGTGAAGTTATGGAATGTCCGCGATGGGAAATGCCTGAATACCTTACAAGAGTACACCAATCGGGTAAGGTCAGTAGCCTTCAGTCCTGATGGTGAAACTTTGGCAAGTGGCAGTGAAGACCAGACAGTGAAGTTATGGAATGTGCATGATGGTAAATGCCTCAAAATCTTGCACGAGCATTCTAGCTGGGTAAGGTCGGTAGCCTTCAGCCCTGATGGTGAAACTTTGGCTAGTGGCAGTGAAGATGAGACGATTAAATTGTGGGATATGCACACTGGTGAGTGCTTAAAAACACTGCGATCGCCAAAACTCTACGAAGGAATGAAGATCGCTAAAGTGACAGGCTTAACCACATCACAGTTAATGACGCTCAAAGCCTTAGGAGCAGTAGAAGAAACAGAACAAAAATAAAAGGTAAAAGGATGAATTTAGTACTCTTAGTTCATCCGTTTACCTTTTTTATGTACCTGATGCTTATTTCATGTTAGCCCTTGCGTCCCTCACTGCGGCAAAGAAAAATAAACCTGTGAGTGGAATGCTTAATGCGAGGATAATTGCTGTGGTTGTGACACCGAAATCTGGTTGTCCGTAACTGAGTTCAAAAATCGAACCGACAGCTGCGATCGCACTTACACAACAACCACCCAGAAACAAACCGCTTTTTGGAGTTAAATACACTACTAGCCCCCTATGCTACTGGTTTCACCGCTTGATACGAGAAGCCATTCTTAGATAGCTCCTGTGCCAAAGTCAAGGAGTTTTCCACGCGGTCTACAAATACTACACCATTGAGGTGATCCATTTCGTGCTGAATGCAGCGTCCCAACAGGTCGTTAGCCTTTAAAGTTTGAGGACGACCATATTCGTCTTTATAGGCGATTTCCACGACTTCAGGGCGCTTCACATCCAGGTATACATTGGGAATACTTAAACAGCCTTCTTGGGCAACGGAGATGTCGCGGCTGACTTGTTTGATTATGGGGTTGATCAACACCAAAGGTTGATTCGCTGCGTTGTCTGGTTCCAGGTCAATGACAATTAATTGTTTGTGAATTCCCACTTGGGGAGCAGCCAAACCAATGCCATCTTTACTGTACATAGTTTGCAGCATTTCGCGCACCAGTTTGCGGAGTTCGTCATCAACTTTAGAAATCCGCTTTGCACCTTGACGCAGCACGCGATCGCCTAAATAATGAAGCTCCAAAGGCGGATTTTTTAACTTTTTTTTCTCGACAGCAATTTCAGAAGGCATGAGTCTTGATGGCTAGATGGTGAAAATTCCTACCTCAATTCTATCAAGCCAGGGAGTGGGAAGTCGGGAGATGAGAGACTGGGGAGTGCTGAATTCTAAATTCTGAGTTATCAATTATAAATTCTGAATTCTGAATTCTGACTCCTGAATTCTAACTTTTTGCCTGGGGTAATTTGTGTTGAAATCTCTCACGAAACTTGACTATCTGCTCAAAGAAACTTTCCTTGGCTTACTGCGGGGAGGTTGGATGAATTGGGCAGCTGTCAGTACTGTGACCGTATTGTTATTTTTATTCGGCTTGAGTTTGCAAACTTCTTGGCAAGTCGAAAAACTTCTCTACCAGTTCGGTACCCAGCTAGAAGTATCAGTTTATCTCGAACCGGATATGCAAGTTCAAAGTATTGAGCCACTGATAGCAAAAATGCCACAGGTAACAGCCATACAAACAATTACTAAGGAGGAAGCTTGGAATAAGTTAGTTAAGGAAATGAGAATTTCGGATATTGAAGGTGTTACGCAACAGCTAGGCGAGAATCCTTTGGTTGATGAAATTAAGGTGAAAGCGCGTAACTCCCAAGTCGTGCCAACTTTAGCAACCCAGCTAGCTAAGTTACAGGGAGTTGAAACGGTGCAGTATATCGATGAAGCAGTCAAACGAATTGCTCAGCTACACCGGGGTTTGAACTGGATTACTTTAACAATTACAATTATTTTGACTGTAACAGCGATCGCCGTGACTACCACCACAATTCGCCTGATTGTCATGGCGCGACGCCAGGAAATTGAAATTATGCAACTAGTGGGAGCAACTTCTATTTGGATTTATCTCCCATTCATTTTACAAGGAATTACTTTTGGTTTAGCCGGTGGTGCGATCGCTTGGAGTTTTATTTCTCTGATTCAACAGTTTCTCAGTAAATTGCTAACCAATCAACCTGAGTTTATCCAAGTAATCACCAACGGAATACAACTCACTCCAGCCCAAATTTTATTATTACCTCTAATTCTCTTGAGCTTCGGTGCCACGGTAGGATTAATTGGAAGCTTATTTGCTGTCAGACGTTTTGCTAAAAAATAGGCATTGGGCATTGGGCATTGGGCATTGGGCATGGGGCATTGGGGCATTGGGGCACAGGAGTGGAGTTCAAAGACTCGTTGACGAGTATCAAAGACTCATTCACGAGTATCAAACACTCGTCAGCGAGTATTAAAGACTCATTCACGAGTATCAAAGACTCGTCCGCGAGTATCAAAGACTCGTCAGCGAGTATCAAAGACTCGTCCGCGAGTATTAAAGACTCATTCACGAGTATCAAAGACTCGTCCGCGAGTATCAAAGACTCGTCCGCGAGTATCAAAGACTCGTCCGCGAGTATCAAAGACTCGTCCGCGAGTATCAAAGATTCATTCGCTATTCTCCACGCCCAATGCCCCATACCCAATGACCAATGACCAATGACAAATGACAAATGACCAATGACAAATGACCAATGACAAATGACAAATGACCAATGACAAAATCGTTATGAAATCACAATGGGAATGTTTTCTGCAAAATATCGGTGTTTGGGAAGGTTCATTCACTAATTTTTCTCCCCAAGGTACACTTTTGAGCGATACTCCTAGCCGTCTTTCCTTAGAAAAATTGAACGGTAGCCAGACAGTGCGCCTAACTCTAACTCGTTCGGGACGAGATTTAGTCAGAGAATTTAGTTCTGTGGGGGGAGGTTTGCTGTTTTTTGAAAATGGTTCGTTTTCTGAAGGTTTAATTCAGATAGGGCCGTTTTCCGAATTCGGTGGAGAACTCGCTTTTGTTCATGAAAATCGCCGCTTACGTCTGGTGCAACTTTTTGATAGGACAGGTAATCTCAGCGGACTAACCCTAATTCGAGAACATCTAGCTGGAACCCCAACAGCAGAACGTCCACCTTTGCAGTTAGATGACTTGTTAGGAGAATGGCAAGGTCAAGCAGTGACAATATATCGAGATTTGCGATCGCCTGACACTTACTCTACAACTCTCAAATTACAATTAGATAATACTGGGCGATTAATTCAAAGTACTTCTTTTGCAGAACGCACAATTACCTCAACTGCTACTATCAAAGGTTCCATTGTTCTCTTTGATGAAAATCCCGAAAAGCAGATACAAGTATTATTCTTACCCGATGGCGCTTCTGCAACTTCACCACTCAAAGTGCAATTACGTCAACCTTTATTTTTAGAAGCAGGTTGGTTAATCCAACCAAACCTCCGCCAGCGGATGATTCGCAGCTATAACGACAAAGGCGAATGGGTTAGCTTAACTTTAGTTACCGAACAAAAGGTGTAAGGGTTTGGATGGCTGATGAGTTACTTTCAGGAAACCTCCAATGGTACAAACCTCTGCTAAACCTCTGACTCTCACTGAATTCCTAGATTTACCAGAGACAGAACCTGCCAGTGAATATATTGATGGACGTATCATCCAAAAACCAATGCCACAAGGGGAACACAGCGCAATTCAGACCGAGTTAGCACCTGCAATTAACTTAGTCGTAAAACCCAAAAAAATTGCGCGGGCTTTTTGTGAACTTCGCTGTACATTTGCCGATCGCTCAATTGTACCTGACATTTCTGTGTTTATGTGGGATAGAATTCCTCATCAAGAGAATGGTGGGGTTGCTAATATCTTCTCAATTGCCCCAGATTGGACAATTGAAATTTTATCTCCCGATCAAAGTCAAACTAAAGTTATCAAGAATATTCTGCACTGCCTGAAGTATGGAACTCAGATGGGATGGCTGATAGATCCTAAAGAAAAATCTGTCTTTGTTTACTTGCCAAATCAAGCAACAAACGTTTACGAAGAACTAGAAACAAAGTTACCAGTGCCGGAATTTGCTAAAGATTTCAGCTTAACAGTGGAAGGTTTATTTAGTTGGTTGCTGGAGTGATTATAGTTATGCTGTTTTCTTAGAAAAATCTTATATATAATCAGGCGATCGCTCTATGCGTCTGAGAGTAATTATGTTGCTTATTCACAACTCTCCGATTCGCCAAATGCATATATTATTCAAAAATTCCTTTGTTAATTCAAAGATTTTACAATAATAATTAGGCAATTTGCAATGTATTGGGTTCCGGGATAGTTTCACCTTCTACTTCCCAAGCTTCCAAGTACATTTCAATTACTTCTTCGCCATTACGAATAGCTTCTTCACGAGTTTTGCCGTGAGTGCAAGGCATAATAACGCGATCGCTAAACTCTGGAATAGTCACTAGAAAAAGTTCATCTTCATCAGACCATTGAACAATCATACTGTATCGATTCATGAATTCTCGTCCTTTCTTAACTCTTGAAGTTCAGTTAATAACTTTTCTAACTGCTTTTCCAGGTACACTGGCACATCATCTCCATCCTTGCCCGCAATTGTTAATGTTTTTTTGAGCAAAGGATGTCGCCAACGTTCATGACTACCTTTACCACGTTTAGGCAGATAAACGAATCCTTGACGTGAAATCTCGGCTTTTAATTCCCGAATTTTCCTGGGCATGAATTTTATCTACTTTTATACGCTAGCAAATCATTTAAATTAAGGTTTAATTACTCTTGAAGTCCAAAGATGTTTGCTGTGGACTAAGCTCTTTACCAACTATCTCAGTTGCAATATACTTCTGACGTGGATGACTAGGTTGATCAGAATATAAATAGCTAATAGAACCTGATGCAAGCAAGGTGCGAATTACTTTTAGAAGGTAATACTTTTTACGTTCCAGAATAATTACAAGATCATTGGGAGCAAGCGGAGTAAGTGAACATAGCTGCACTAGGACTTTCTCTAAAGTTACGCGCTCAACTCGAGAATGATCGCGAACAATTGCACCTATCTGCATCAGTTCATTCCAAAGATTTTCAGGAATAGTTTCTTGCTTGGTTGGAGACGTAGAAGTATTTGTAGGAATTTTAGTTCCAGATATCCCTAGTGAACTTAACTCATAACAAGCGGAACGCCCTCGATTAACCATTTGTAATAATTGTCGATTACGAAGACTGACAAGTACTTTTGATATGTCGGCTAGGTGCTGACCAGTTAATCGAGTTAGGGTTGCATTATCAACATAGCCGTGGTGTTTGGCATGAACCAAGGCTAATTGCTCTGCTTCATTCCACTGTGAACCTAAGCTCCTGAGCCAACGACGATCTTCAGTAGAAAGCAAGTGAGCTTGACGAAGCTGTAATGTAAATTCGTATCGCTCTGTTCCTGCATCAATTTTTGGCATTTCTAATCCTAATTCACGCCATGCTCGGATAATTTTTGGGATGCCAGTTCCCGCCTCTTCTGCTAATCCGATAAGACGAAACATCCGGACTAATTCAGGGTTACGCGGATCAGAACGATCGCCGTGAAGAAGATCAAATTCAGAAATACGGGAACTTCCTGGGTTCCGAAACAGAAATCCGCTAGGTGTACGGACAATAAGTGATGCTTCTGGGACAGCATAATCAGTGTGGACAAGAAGGTTTACAAGTGCCTCACGTAACACAACATGGACGGGGCTTTCCTCAATTCGTGTTACTCCTTGCAACTGAAAGGCAGTAGTTAGACCTGATGTTAAACGAAGATAGATATTTTCAAAAGACCGAACAAATTTCCTTCCCACGGAACGCGATCATCCCAACGCTTATCAGGGTCATCTTCAGTTAATATCATTCTGTAGTCAATAATATGACGCGATCGCCACTCCCGAATAGCTTGATCGGTTCCTAGTAAAAGCAATCCTGCAACAGTCAAGCCCTCTTTTCCTGTTCCTCTATCACGAGCATAGCCACCAATTGCTGTCATAAAGCGGAGATCATCATAGGTATTACGTGGTTCTCCGGGGTGAAGGGTTTGATCCAATCGCCGATATCGTGCCAATGCATCTCGGTCTGTATCATCTAAGTTAAATCCAGGCAAGATAGCGGAGTCTGCACCGACATCTGATGCTTCACGCATCATTCGGTCTACTTCTGGCTTAGTGCAGTGATGATCGCCAGTATGGCGTCTCACATATGTACCGGTATATGGGTTGCCGTTAATATAGATAGGACGTTGTTGGCGTGGCGCTTCTGGCACACGGATAACCAGTATTTCCTTACCATCTACAGTTTCAATACGTGCATCCTGTGCATTACAAATCGGATAACTAATTTTTTGAGAACTACGCAATGTGTTGTAAAAATCATCCAACATTTTGGAAGCTTTAGAAAGCCCTTCAACCTCAAGCCTACTATTTAACTCTTTGACGCCCAACAGAATCCACCCACCATTAGTATTAGCAAATGCACTTACTGTCTCCCAGAGGCTTTTAGGTATACCGCTTTGTGCTAATTTAACCTCGACTTCTAGCGTTTCACTACCTTGCAATCGCTCAATAAGAGTATCAAGCAAGTTAGTAACAACTGTATCGCTAGACATACTTACTTTCGTCCACGTTTGAGATGATAATGGCGACAGTGTAGCACGAATAAACAAATCTACTTGAATTATTAACTTAACACTGCGTCACAGATGCCAAGAATCGATTTTACCAAGAAAGGTTTTGGTTCGGGTGGGCGGTTGACTTTAAATCAAGTACTACACTTTACACTATGAAATAATAAATAAAAGCTCTATTAAGAATATTGCCATCCTTCATACTAAATAACAGCGACGTTGCAACGCTTTGTTGAGTAAACTTTGATATTCTTCATCCCCAACCCGATAAGCACCAAATCTTTCTAAATGCGGATTCATCATTTGGGCATCAAAAAATACAAATTTCCTCTGGCGCAATCTTTCTACCAACTTTACCATTGCTACCTTTGAACCATCAGGAATGCGGTAAAACATTGACTCGCCAATGAAAGCACCACCAATAACAATTCCCAATATTCCGCCAGCTAGTTCGTCACCTTGCCAAGTTTCAAAACTATAAGCATAACCACTCTGGTAAAGTAGCCAGTAAATATCTTGCAATTCTGGTGAAATCCAAGTTACTTCGCGGTTAGCACAGCCAGCCACCACAGCTTGAAAATCCCGATTAATCGCCACACTAAAACGTTCTTGATTGAGAACGCGCTGCAAAGACTTGGGGTAGCGAAACCTCTCATCCAAGGGAATCAAAGTGCGATCGCGACTTCCGTACCAGCTCAGGCGATCGCTATCATCAGCCATGAGAAAATAGCCTTGAGCATAACCTTGAACAATAGCAGCGATATCATATTGCATAAATATAAAAAATACAAAAAGAACGCAAATTGATACTAGCAGTCATTCTCTGCGTTCCCTTGTAATCCCCTTTGCGTATAAAAAATATGACTGAACCAATTCCAGCAATTACTCTACCACGTCCTCAGAATCCGCAACTCGAAGGTGAATGGTTGCGAGAACGTTTACTGCGGTGGCTAGATACAGAATTTATCCCCGAAGCAGTTAACCAAAAGATTGCTCAACGAGCCGCACAGATTTTTGTGCGTCAACGCATGGAAGGAGAAAACGACCTTGGTTCTCTGGTTATTGCCATTGTCACAGAGATGCAGTCGTATGATTTTTCCAATAGCTTTTATGGAGAGTTTGCGATCGCCAACGCTGTTAGCGATCTACTCTTAGAAAGTCTGGGAATTGATAAGTGTTGCGGTCAATAATTTTTGTTTTTTGTCCTTTGTCATTTGTCGTTTGTCTTTTGTCAGTTGTCCTCTGTCCTTTGCATAAAACTAATGACCAATGACCAATGACTAATGACCAATGACTAATGACCAATGACTACCAACTAGACTTAACTACTCCAGGCAAAAGGCCTTCATGCGCCCATTCCCGCAGCACATTCCGAGATAACCCAAAATCGCGGTAAACACCTCTAGAACGACCAGTCAACCAACAACGGTTACGGCGGCGGTTGGGCGCACTGTTCCGTGGTAGCTGTTGAATTTGCCGATGGATTTCTAGCTTATCAAGGGGAGATTCTGTAGTTCTGAACTCTTCCAAGAGAGCTTCCCGCTTCTGGGCATATTTTTCTACCAATCTGGCGCGTTTTTTCTCGCGCTCAATCATGCTCTTTTTTGCCATATACTCTCTAACTTACATTTAAAGACAGCATTTTCCATTCTACAGTCTTCTTTTCAATTCTAGGTTACTTGTGTTCCCCACTAGTCTGTCAAATTGAAATTCATGAAGACGGAAAAAGACGTGGGGACAGGGGGACAAGAAGAGTTTTTTCTTAACTTCCCCACGTCTCCCCATCCTCGCGTCACCGCGTCTCCCCTTCTGACCAACACTACCCTACGACCGTTGGCTTATTTGCAGAAGGACATAAATCCGCAAGTTCACAAGCAACGCAGACGGGAGAACGGGCTTTACAAATAGCACGACCGTGATAAATCAGTCGAATTGACCAATTTTCCCAATCTGGTTGCGGTAATAAAAGCATCAAATCTTTTTCAATGCGGATGGGGTCTGTATGCTCGGTTAAACCCAAACGTTGACTGAGGCGGCTAACGTGAGTATCTACCGTCACGCCAGCATTAATGCCATAAGCGTGAGCGAGGACTACATTTGCTGTTTTCCGCGCCACGCCTGGAAGTTTTAACAAGTGTTCCATTTGGTTAGGAACAACAGAGTTAAACTCGGTGACAATCATCCGACATGCGGCTTGAATATTCTTGGCTTTATTGCGATAAAATCCTGTGGAACGCACCAAATTTTCTAACTCATCTAAGTCGGCGATCGCTAAACTTTCAGCATCAGGAAACCGACTAAATAATGCTGGCGTTACTTTATTTACTCGCTCATCAGTACACTGAGCCGAGAGAATCGTTGCCACCAACAATTGTACTGGTGTTGAGTAGTTCAAAGAGCAAGTCGCATCTGGATAAAGATGGTTCAGGCGAGAGAGAATCTCTACCGCCCGTTGCTTTAAAGATAAAACTTTCTTTTCCCTACTCCCCACTGCCAATTCTCCACTCCCTACTTTCTACTGGAGTAACTTTTGTACCCACTCTAATTGACTAGTTAATTGGGTAGTTTCCTTCACTATCAGAAAAATCCCTAGTCCTAAGAGTAGCACCAAACCCGTTTGCATTACACCTTCTTGAATTCGAGCAGGCACAGGTCTACCGCGCAGACCTTCAATAAGCAGAAAAGCGAGTTGTCCGCCATCCAACGCTGGTAAAGGCAAAATGTTAATAATCGCCAAATTAATGCTAATAATTGCCGCAAAAGATAACAAATTTGTGCTATTATCAGCAGCCAATTGTGCCCCTATTTTGACAATATTAACTGGGCCAGAAACTTGTCCTACAGTTTGTTGAAAATTGGTAATTAACTGACCAAAACCGCTGAGTGTTCCCACAAATAATTGTTGAAACCTGTTAGCAGCAATGCCAAAAATTTCAAAAGGACTATTAGGACGACGATAAACTGCTGTAGCATTTGGGCTAAGCGCCACACCTACTACACCTTTGCCATCTGCTCCTATTTTTGGTGTTAATTTCAGCGATTGTTGTTGATTTTCGCGCTGAATTTTGAGTTCGATTTGCTGATTGGGATGAGTTTGAATTTCTTTTGTCAGCAAAGCGGTTGATTTATCAGAAGCGGGAAGTTCCTGACCGTTGACAGCCAGAATAATATCTCCTTCTCTAACTCCTGCTTGGTAGGCAATGGATTCTTGATTTACAGGTTGTACGATGACACCAGCTTTATAGTTTAATTTTTCAGGAATACCAACAATACCCAATTGCAGAGCCAGTACTAAGTAGGCAAATATTAAATTTGCGATCACTCCGGCACTGATGACGATCGCCCTGTCTAAAATTGGACGGTTACGCAGCAGATTTGGGTCATTGGGTGGAACATCGCTATCTGGGTCATCATCCGGGAAGCCCACAAAGCCACCCAAGGGAAAAGCGCGGACAGCATATTCAGTTTGCGATCCTTGATACTTAAAAAGAACTGGGCCAAAACCCAAAGAAAAACGGTTAACGAGAATACCTTGAGAACGTGCTGCAACAAAATGTCCCAACTCGTGTACCAAGATCAGAACAGCCAAGACTGCGATCGCTGCTAAAACTGACATAAAGCAAATTAGTGAAGATATTAAGCTATGGTTATCTCCATTCTAATTGGGCATTGGGCATAGGGCATTGGGCATAGGGCATTGGTAAATGAGTAATGACAAATGACCAATGACTAATGACTAATGACTAATTACAGCACTTCACGCCCCAAGTATGGTTGCAGCGCTTCTGGTATCCTCACTGTTCCATCGGGTTGTTGATAATTTTCCAAAATTGCTGCCATCGTTCGTCCCACTGCCAAACCTGAACCGTTGAGAGTATGCACAAACTGTGTGCCTTTCTTCCCCGCCTCTTTGAAACGAATATCAGCCCGTCGCGCCTGAAAGTCTACAGTATTAGAGCAACTGGAAATTTCACGATATTTGCCAGAAGAAGGCAACCAAACCTCTAAATCGTATGTTTTAGCGGAAGCAAACCCCAAATCCCCACTACTGAGATTCATCACTCGATAAGGCAACTGCAAAGCCTGTAAAATTGATTCTGCACTCCCCACCAATTTTTCTAGTTCATCAAAAGAACTGCTGGGTTCGACAAATTTCACCAGTTCGACTTTGTTGAATTGATGCAGGCGAATTAAACCCCGCATATCGCGCCCATAACTACCAGCTTCCCGACGAAAACAAGGGGTATAAGCACAGTGGTAGATAGGCAAATCTTCAGCAGTGAGAATTTCGCCTCGATAGAGGTTAGTAACTGGAACTTCGGCTGTAGGAATTAGCCACAAGTCGTCATCAGCGCACTTAAAGCTTTCTTCTGCAAACTTAGGTAACTGACCAGTCGCCGTCAATGAATTGGTATTCACCAACAGCGGTGGACTAATTTCCACATACCCAGCTTGGGTATGGACACTCAGCATAAAATGAATTAACGCCCTCTCCAGTGCTGCGCCAGCGCCTATCAATGTCACAAAGCGACTTTGGGCAACCTTTACAGCTCGCTCAACGTTAAGAATACCTAGCTTTTCAGCTATTTCCCAATGAGGCAGAATATCCGGGTTTTGGGGAAGATACTCATCACCCCAACGCCGCACTTCTACGTTATCTTCCTCGCTTTTGCCAATGGGTGTAGAGTCGCTTGGTAAGTTGGGAAGTGCTAAAACAAGCTGGGTAATTTCAGCTTTGAGGTCTTTTTCTTGGGGTTCTAGTTCGCTCAATTTAGCTTTGACAGAGTTACCTTCATCCCGCAAAGCTTGAATTTCTGGGTCTTGAGCATTGATACCAGACTTGAGCTTTTGCCCGACAATTTTCCCAATTTCGTTGCTACGGGCTTGGAGTTGACTGCGCGTCCCCTCTAATTCCCGTTGTTGTCGGTCTAACTGTAATATCGGTTCAATGTCGTATTTACCACTACGACTGTTCAATCGTTCTTGAACTAATTGCGGATTTTCCCGTATTTGCTTGATATCCAGCACAGATTTTTCTCAGTTTTTAGCCTATTATCTTCATGCCAACACCCCAGCATATACTGATTTTGCCTTGCTATGACCAGAAAAGCAAACATAAAAATTTTGCCCTGCCAATCTTGCCAGGGCAATAAAAATTTAAATCCAAAATTTAAATCCCAATTTAGTGTTAATCCTCTGATTTTCTAGACTCCCCAGCACTGGCAGGTGAAGGTAGCCAGTAAGCAAGTACACCGGATAAACCACTCCAGTACACTGCTTGGTTTTGACTATTCTGGCGCTCCATAAATATTAAGGAACTACACAATCCAATCATTAGGGTACTAAAAAATACTTGTATACCAAATTTCCAAATTTCTAATTTTTTCATAGTGCAACACTTCCAATCCAAATTAATTTCATCTGATAATAGTTCAGATATCACCTTCTAGGTGGATGTTAATATGAGCAACTGATGTTACTCTTCACGTTGTATTTTGAAAATTTCGGAAAAGCACTACAAACACATTTGAATTATTTGGTATGTAACCTACTAAGCTCGACTTTATCCATTTTTACGAAACCCAAAACATGGCGCTGAAACCATTGTGGAAAGGTAGTTTTAGTTTTTGGACTTGAGCGCAAATCAGTGATATGGAAAAAGTATTTCCCAAAAAGCCAGGATTTTTGGCGAATCAAGAAAGCCGAGTTCTTAATTTTGGATAAAGTCGAGCTAAGAATGGGAGAAACTTATACAGAAAATTAGTAAACAGAAGTATAGATTTTTAGCTTAATTTTTGGTCTTAACTCGGCTTGATTACGGTTTATTGATGCGATTAAGTAGCCAAAGGGACGCGACCAGCCCTGCAAAGTGGGCTGAGACAGTGTTAGTGTTTGCCTGTACAACAAGCATATCTAGACCGCTAATAATTCGAGTGGGGTCAAAAAATTGGGTAGTTATCGCTTGAGGAGATATAGATCTTGCTACCAGCGTACCAACAATAGCTTGCGCCCCCAAAAGAGTCACCAGCGTTCCGCCTAAATTCACCCACAATCCTAAGCGTAATATTTGCACAGTCTCGCTTTTGCGAGGGCGGTTGCTGGGATTGGAGGATTCCAGTTGCCTACCAATTCTGGTGTAACGGTAAGCTAAGTAAATTCCCACACCTAAAATCACCAATCCACAAACTGCTAAAAATACACCAAAGCCAGTCCCAGGATTGTTACTAGGGCTGCCAGCTCTTTGATTAAAGATTCCGAACAACAGGACAATTATGCCAGAAACAACACCAAGTACTAGCTGAATCCAAAAGCTAATCCAACCTGCAAGGCGAAAGGTTTGGGCAATTGCCCTGAGATTAGAGGAAGACGATGGGGCATCGGGAGTTTGTGACATACTAAATCACCAATTTGCTAGGTGCTTTTAAGGTAAATGGGGAGATGGCGAGATGGGGAGACGCAAGGACGCGGGCAATAAACCAATGCCCAATGCCCCATGCCCAATGCCCTAATTTTTTTTGAGAAATTTACTATCACATTTACCAGATAGCACAAGAGGATCTCAAGCCTAAAAAATTATTAATATTTACTACCCTGGTGTGTTTACAAATGTACCAGTTTGAACTTACACATATCCTTTAGCTTAAATTTTTAAAATTTGCATTGGGAAAATCACTGTAAAAAAAAGTGTTTATTAAGTTCTACAGACAAAATAGCATTTTACCTGTAAAATTTCTTCGATGGCATCTTATTGCTTAAGCAGTTCTAAGAAACTCGGCATCGCTTAACACCAAAACAGTGACTTTGCTACTGTGTGTTTCCTCCTCACCATACCTGATTTAGCTTGGGTAGGAGCATACTATCTTGTACCCTGAAACTCACGAACTATTCCCACAACTTCAAAGGCGTGGGTAATCATTTGGTGTTTTCGCTTTGGAAATCTAGCTTAAGTAGCTTTATATATTACTCATTTAAGAGTAGCAGTATATACTGACTACGAGGATTGTAGACCTTACCCTAAGGCATTTTTTTAGCCATTCCCTAACCATGAAACTTGAGGATATATATCAATTCTTTGAAAATCCTCCGCCAACTTACCTTTGTCAGGAATTAGCAGTTTGTTACATACTGTCGATTTTGTTAGAAGGTGAATCCTACGGCACCGAGTTAATCCAACGATTAGAAACTGAATATCCTACCTATAGGCTTTCGGATACTGTACTTTACAGTGCAATCAAGTTTCTGGAAGACGAAAGGGCAATTAATGGATATTGGAAAAAACTTGAGGGACGGGGACGCCCCAGGCGGATGTACCAAGTTTCTCCAGAATGGCAAGTTCAAGCGCAGAATTTAGCTTTTCTTTGGCAAGACTACATCAACGGGCGAACAAAGTAACGAATAATTGATAATGAATAAATCTCCTCCAGTCAAACAATAACAATTATTTATGGATACTCCTATTCTGCCATCTACCTTGCTGCTAACCTTGTTGTTATCGGTTGGGCTGTTTTTCTTTATTCGTGCTTCGACTAAAGACCGTACAGAGACAGCACACTTAGTATCCGAACAAGACGAAGCCGCTTTCATGTCTCAATTAAGAGAGTATTTTCGATCGCGGTCTTACCGAGTGGCAGCGGTAGACCGAGAACAAAACCAAGTGACTTTTGAAGGTAATGTTCGCCCTAGCTGGTTTTTAGCTATATTCCTCACCCTACTGGCAGCTACTGGTATTGTTTGCCTGTCACTAGTTGTATACCTACTTTTTCCTAACCTGAGTAGGTTTATTCTAGCTCTGGTGCTGCTGTCACCTTTGAGTGGTGTTTTTTATTGGAAAAAATCTGGAAGACTTGAGAAGGTTTTGCTCAAAGTGGAAACAACTCAGAGCGAACAAACCCCCTCAAGCAAGGTTACTGTAGTTGCCCATCGAGATGAACTCACTGAGTTACGGAGGACTCTACAGTTAAAGGCTGGTGAATAATTGTTGGTTTTTATGACCATCTCTTAACTTATGAGGTGTTCCCTTTCTGACCTGACCTACTCTTGAGGCAATGAAAAGTAGTAAGGAGGAAATCAAGACTGTTGCTTTGCCAACTTTATCCATAACTTGTGTTGTGGGTAAAAATTTGAATTCATTTCAATTCTTTGACAGAGCTTGTCTTCCAATGTATTTGGATAAGAGCGCAACTTCACTAGCGCTTTTGGATGCGCTTGGCTCCATATCCGCTCCTTTGTACATCTTTAGAGACAAGTACCAAACCATGCAAACTAGCGTGGTTTGACACATATTGACTTTTCAAATGCCCAGAATAGGTTGACTGGCAAATCACCTACAAACTAAAAAAAAATTAAATTTTGCATAAACTTAGCAATTTTGCCAGTTAATTAATAGTCAAGGGCCACATTCAATGCCTGAGATGACCAATTTCTTATCGAGCAGCTAAAGCAAGGGTTTCTTGACCTGTAGGAGCCTCTAAAGTCCTCAGGCTAGGAAACAAGAAATGGTTTTCCTCTACGTATTGGGCACCAAACAGTCCCTTTTCTGCCCAGAAATAGCGGTCTGTGGTGTGTTCGTTTCGCTTTACGAGTAGAAGTGCCGGTGGCAAGATACCTTCAGCTTGAATGAACCTTCTCGCTGCTGTCACAGGTTTTTCTTCACCACTCTCGATGCTATATTGAGGCACATGTTCCAGAATGCGCCGTCCTTCCTGACGACGACGACTTTTTCTTTTGCGTCTCCTTGCCAACCTATTGTCCTCCTCTTTCAAGCTATAGATTGTAGTGATAGCTACAAAATCCGTCGTAATTATAGAAGTTCTAGTTCAAAAAATCAATAGTTTTTTAACTTTTGATCCAATAAAATTAATATCTTTAGAGGTATAGATAAAACAAAACTTTCTCAGGATAATAATCCGCTGGTACAAAACATCACTCAGAAGATTTCAGTTAAGCTGTATTAAAACAATGAGGTAAAAACTAGCTATCCTCTCTTAAATCATGCCTCATAATCTGTAATCTTGAGCAAGAGCTAAAAAATGTTAATGTCTGCCAGTTCTGATTTTCTTGCTCTGTGCCGAGAGCAAATAGCACTGCTGGCCCAAGGGCTGGGAGCAACTTTAAGTATTGTGTACCTAACACAAGAATTAGTAGAAACTCCCTCTGGTGAGGCAAAACTGATTCCTGTAATGATTTATCCGGAAACAGCATTATTACCGCAAGCAGAGGAAAGTGCCGCCACATTACCTAAGCAGCTTCGAGTTGGTAATGGATTGGTATTACCCAATCATCACCAAAGGTTATTAACACCAGGATTGGATTCTTCAACTTCGTCGCCGGAATCTCAGATACCGGATGCATCTGGGCCTCATTTACAAGAGGAATATCTACTGAGCGGTAACCAAATTGTTTTACCTTTGGTTTATGAAGGGGTGATGATGGGGTTGCTAGTAACTGGTAGAAAAGACCGAGAATGGAATGAACACGAGCAAAGTCAGATTCAACACATAGCCCAAACACTAGCGATCGCTTGCATTTTAGATCAGCGACGAGCATGGTTACAACACCAACTCCACGAACAACAAATTCTTCAAGAAAAACAGCAGGATTTGTTAGATAACCTGTTGCATCAGTTTCGTAACCCGTTAACAGCATTACGGACTTTTGGTAAACTTTTATTAAAGCGATTGCGACCGGCAGATACTAATCGAGATGTAGCAAATAGCATCGTGCGAGAAAGCGATCGCCTACAAGAATTACTCCAACAATTTGAGCAAGTAATTGACTTGGTAGACACAGATTTAGCGCCATTACATCTGCCAAATGAAGTATTTGTAGAAGCATCTGTGCAAAAAGATGCCAAGCCCCCCCTTTTATTGCCAGGAACCGGAGACAAAGCTGTTGATTGCTCGGTAGCAGATATATTAGAACCATTATTAATATCAGCTAAAGCAATAGCACAAGAGCGTAAACTAAAACTGATAACCGAATTTAAGCACAATTTACCCTTAGTACGTGCCAACATCAAAGCATTACGAGAAGTTTTAAATAACATCATCGATAATGCATTGAAATACACTCCTAGTGGTGGTAGAATTTTGATTCAGGCTGGGCAACAAAAAGGTAATCTTCAAGGAATTGTCATTAGTGACAACGGCCCTGGCATTCCGGCTGAAGATTTAGAGCATCTTGGAGAACGACATTACCGGGGCGTACAAGCGCAAACAGAAATTCCCGGTACAGGTTTGGGGTTAGCGATCGCTAAACAGTTAATAGAACAAATGCAGGGCGAAATCGAGGTTTTCAGCCCTGCAATTAACTCTAAATTAACTTCACCTAATAGACCGGGAACTACATTTATTATTTGGTTACCGGAAAGTCATTAGTCTTTCGTCATTTGTCCGTTGTCATTAGTCATTTGTCATTTGCCAATTACTAATGACTAATAACCAATGACCAATGACTAATGACTAATGACTATCTAAGTGAAACCAACAAGTTTTGATTGATTGTCATTTGTAAATCGGTATTTGGGTCAATTGCGATTAAGTCAACACTATTTCTACCGAAGAATAGACCAATCAACGCACCGATACCAGCACCACCCAAGACTTCTTCTGTGGCGATGGCGCGATCGCCTGTGACGGCAGATACCGCAGCGGCGGCTCCTGCGCCCAACACGGTATTCTGAATAATCGATCCGGTGCTAGTACCCTTTTTAACGGTTTGAGTCTTGGTAATCACTTCAGAACTGGCGTTAAGTTGATATTCTTGACCTGTAGTCAAAACTAGTTTTTCAGCAACGAATTGAGAACCGCCTGTAGCAGGTTTGAGTTGACCAATAACTTGGCTACCAGCAGGAATCACCACAGATCCTTCTTGGGTAACTACGCTTTGGGATACTGTCAGTGTCAAAGGTGCTGTTTCGTCCTTGGTGACCAGAATTTTTTCTGCCTTGTCATACTTGACAGGGATAGCAGTTCCTTGAGGAATTGTTACAGATACAGGTGTTGGGGTAGTATTCCCAAGAGCTACGATGTAGGGTGAGTTAATTGCTGAGGCTTGATTAGAACTAACCAATGCTTGGTAAATAAAAGCTGCTACTTGGGCGCGAGTCGCGGTCGCAGTTGGATTGAGGAACTTCACATTGGGATAGTTCACCACGATTTGCTTCTCAGTCGCCGCAGCGATGGGGCTACGGGCGTAGCTAGCAATGTTAGAAGCATCGTTGAAGTATTGCAGAGTGCTTTCGGTATTACCGCTAGCAGTATATTCCAAACCGTTAGCGAGGGAAACTAAAACTTGTTGGCGGGGAATAGCTTGGTTAGGCTCAAAGCGATTACCGGGATATCCTGATAAGAAACCAATGGTATAAGCTTGCTGAATGGCGCTGTATCCCCAATAATTGCTAGGCACATCAGTAAAATTGATTGGCGATCGCTGTTGTGCTTTTTGGAAAGCTTTGTTCACCATAGCAGCAAATTGAGCGCGTGTTACTGCTTCTTCAGGGCGGAAACTACCATCAGGGAATCCGGCAATTACACCTCGTTGTGATAATTGTTGAATAAATGGTGCTGCCCAATAATTAGATGAAACATCATAAAAAGTAGTTTGAGCAAAAGAAGGTGCAGCTGTCACAAAGGGTGCTACAGTTCCAACTGTGACGCTTAAAGCCATGAGTGCTGCTGTTCCAGATTGCCAACGATTTAAACTAAACATTGCTTTTTTACTTCCTTAAATTTATTTTTTCTACTGTTAATTAATTAGACAATTGCTGAAGTTTTATGTTCCCATTAATTGAAATTTTTCTCAGAAATATTCCTTTGAAAAATACAACTAAAATTTAAAAATGCCTACCCAAATTTCTCAGCAATAGATAATAGAGTAATTAGCCTTTTGCTGATTAGCTTTACTCAATAAAGCAGATTTCAACGAAGGTGAACTACACAACGATGCGTCTGTTCGGTAGATATAAAGCTGGTTTTACTTCTAGAGGCTGAATTATGCTGTAATGATTACCAAAACTCTAGATATCTCTTAAGACGATGCAGAGATAGAATAGTTGCGCGGAAATAGATTTTTTGAGGTTAAAAATGAAGGCGATCGCACACTATAGTTAAAGTGGCGATCGCCTATTCATTGATGATTAAATTCACAACTTAAATCAAGTTAAACCTATTAGCGGTATAAGGTTAAGTTAGAATTCAGTGTCAGCCTCAAATCTTGTGCAGGTCTGATAACAAACGCATTGGTTTCTTTTTTCCGCAACAGGACGCTTGCTCCTGCACCCGCAGCTGCACCAATCACAGGTTTTAAATCATCAACTCTGTTATTGCCAGTAATTAGTGAACCCAAAAGACCAGCACCACCACCAATAGCTGCATCAGTTAATACTTGACCTGTGCTAGGCCCTTGTTTAACTTTTTGAGTTGTGGTGTATGTCCGAGAAGTTGCATTAATTGACTGACGGCGACCGTTGGAAAATTCTAATTCTTGGGCTACAAAGCGCACGCCTTTTCCTTTGTTATCATCATCTTGTGAATAACCATCTAGATCGACAGGTTCTAGCCGTCCAATTACTTTAGTACCAGCAGGAATTAAGACGTTTCTATTCCTGTCAGTAATGTTAGAGCTGATTCTCAACGTTACGGATTTACTTTCCCCAGGAGCAATAGTAATTGTTTCTTTTTCGTAGTTAACAGGAAGATTCACTCCAGAAGGAATTGTCACGTTTCCATATTGCCCAACATTGTATTGTGCATTAGCAGGAGCAAAGGGAATCATGGGAGCAATGACGGTGGTGGTAACAGCCATTGCCATGAGTGCAGCAGTTCCGGATTTCCATCGAAGTAGAGGAGTCATAGGTGAGTTGACCTTTATGTATGTGATATGTGTGATGACGAGGGTTTACTGAGTTTGTTTCATACTATTCTTGAACATGACTTTAGTCATATTCCGAAGGTAAAAGCACTTATTTGACTAGAAGTGTGTGCGTAGGTCTAGCCGTTCGGAGGTATGGCTTGTCAGAATTTTTACTCTCCTAATCTGCGTTACTAAATAGGAGGCAAGATACTCTTAATGACGCTAAATTAGTTTAATTGTTTCCTGACTTTGTTTTATTGCTTACGTCCAGATACTTACGCTATTGCGAACTATTACTTCCATTATATAAGACTTGTCTTTGATTTTTTCTTGTGCCAGGTACAACTTGAAAACCTTAGCTTTTTTCTTATCTGTTTAAGATTGTTGCTGGCGCTGTTTAATGTGTGCGATCGATAATACCAAAGCATCTTCTATTTTTTGTCGCACTTCACGGCTGAAATAACAATCGCTATTTAGGCAATCTACAGTAGGATAGGCGATGCTGCCCATCCCATCAAGATATTCTTAGGATTTGCTAATCAGTAGCGTTCCTGGGGTTTCTTTTTGGCGATCGCCTGTTTTAACATTTGTGGTAGCCAAGAAAGATAATAATATAGTTGCTCTACGTGGCTATACAACGACAATAACTTTCCTTGATTTAATAAAGTATTTGCTCGGACTGATTTGAGTATTTTTCTAGATTTATCTTCCGTCAAAGTTGGGATGGAACCACTAACATAATACTTTTGTAAATGTGGAGGTAAGCGCCAGTTAATTTCAGGATCTGGTTGATGTATTACCGGTTCAACATTTCCCCGCCATGCAACTCCCATGATTTGCATAGTTTGATATACCATTGTGTTCCAACCTTTGTTTTTCAAGTAGTCCAATCCTTCACCAACATCAGGGGAAGCTAAATCGTGAAATAAAATTAATGCATCTGGTTCGGCAAATTGTTCGCAAATCATTACATCATTGAGTGGCGCTGGTGTTTCGTGGTGACCATCTATAAATATTAATGACCATTTACGTTGAAATTTATTTGCTAATTCTTCTACTGCTTGGGGGCTATATCCTGGTATGAGATTTACAGATTCCTTAACGCCGGCCGACTTGAGCGAATCTGTGACGCTTTCATAAAATAATTCTGTGGATAGCATCGGATCGATAACATCTAGCTCAACTCCTCCTAAAGCTAAATGACAAGCTGACCAACCCATCCAACAGCCTATTTCTAAAGCTTTCTTACCCTGAAATTTTAAGGCTGTATTGTACAGAATATGAGCTTCATCTCTGCTAACAAATCCCGTACCCGGCTGTCGCCTATCTACGTACCAGTTGTGAGGAATATTACGCCGCAGATAAAACCAAAAACTATCGTATGTATTTCCCAAAATCATATTAGGAAAACATGAATCTGGCTGAATAATGGAAAATCCTGGTGAAACATAATCTCCATCTGGCAATAATTCGCCTTTTATTACTTTTACTGTTTTTTCAATCATCGGATTACTGCCTGAATATTTGAAGTTTTTGGATTTTTACGCAATACAACTTCACCAACTTCTCGAAAAGTAAACGCAAAACGTTACTGGTGATGTGGCTGGTTTAGCAACTTGGAAAACAGCAAAGCGATCGCCAGGATATCATCTCAGCGTTACATTTGTGCTGATTTTTACTGCCAAATTGGGGATTTATCCCCATCGCATATTGAACTTCCTCATTGCTCTAGGTAAATATATTGGACTGTTGATACCTCGTCAAGTAATAGCCAGGGGAGTTGGGAGTAGGGAATCCAGTTGAGAACGAGTTAGTTCAAAAATCAAATAGAAGTTCCATATACTAAGTTGGTTCAGATATAGCATCTAGCAATAAAGAATATGAAGAATTAATATGTCCCTTATCTTAGGTCAAAGGGTTTAAGCCCCCTCTCTTGGAAAGTTCTGAGTGCGGCTTCTGGTGCACCTTCCGGGATCTTGCTACAGACGAAAGCGCTATATCTATACATAGTCTCAGTTTCAGCCAGGGTAACAGTCCCCAAATATAATATCTTTAATTTTGAATTTTGAATTTTGAATTTTGAATTATTAAGTCCTTCACCCCCTTATCCTCCCCATCTCTTTTGATTTTTTATTCTCCGCCAGTACCAAGAAATAAAGGAGAGTCTTTGTGACTGTTTAATTTTTTCCGAATAGAGCAAAAATTATTCATGCAACAAAAAAAATTCACTCATAAAATTGTAAATTTTTGTAAATTTGATGTCTTCAGGACTAGAAACCTGATATCTAGATAGCTAAACTAACAAACAGTGCATCTGTACTCTTAATGATTAAAAGTAGATGTGGCGCCATAGCGTGAATGATCCCAGTACAACTTATCCTCAAAAACTTCCTTAGTTACCGTGATGCAACTTTAGATTTTCGTGGTTTGCATACGGCTTGTATTTCTGGTTCCAATGGTGCGGGTAAATCTTCTCTTTTAGAAGCAATCACTTGGGCAATTTGGGGTGAAAGCCGCGCCAGTGCTGAAGACGATGTTATTTATTCTGGTGCGAAAGAAGTCCGGGTTGATTTTATTTTCCAAAGTAACCAGCAAACCTATCGGGTGATTCGCACTCGAATTCGGGGAGCTAGTAGCGTCCTGGAATTTCAAATAGAAACGCCCTCTGGATTTCGCCCGCTCACTGGCAAAGGGGTAAGGGCAACCCAAGATTCGATTTTAGAACACATTAAGCTCGATTACGATACTTTTATTAATTCTGCCTATCTGCGTCAAGGTCGTGCAGATGAATTCATGCTCAAACGGCCTACGGAACGCAAAGAAATTTTAGCAGAGTTGTTGAAACTCAATCAGTACGATGATTTGGAAGAACGGGCAAAGGAATCTTCTCGTCAATTCAAAGCACGGGCGGAGGAATTAGAGCGTTCTTTAGATGCGATTAAAATTCAGCTGCAACAACAAAAGACAACCGAGGCGCAAAGAGAACAGTTAGAAGCTGAACTCAATCAATTACAACAAGTACAAGCTTTTGACAATATTCAATTACAAAGTTTGCAAGTTGTCCAGCACCAGCGCCAAAACTGGGAACAACAACTGAACTTTGTCAAGCAGCAATATCAAAATCTTAATCAAGATTGCGATCGCCTCCAACAAGAACAGTTAGTGGTTGGTGGTCAGCTATCAGAGATAGAGAAAATCTTAGATCGAGAAGCCGAGATTAAGGCTGGATACGCCCAATATCAAAGTCTGCAATCTCAAGAAGAAGCGATGAGCGCCAAATTTGAAGAATACACCCGCGCTGGGCAGACTCGCCAACAAAAGCAACAACAGCTTACCAAACAAATTCAGGAAATCGAACGACAACTGCAACAAGCCCAAGCCCAACTCGAAGCTTTGCAGCAACAAGAGCGAGAAATTCAGCAAACTCTCACCAAATCGGGTGAAGTCGAAGCTGCTTTATCACAACTGGGCGCAGCACGTAACCATCTCGCTCATTTAGATCGATTGCAAATGCAGGTGACTCCTTTGTTGCAACAACGAGCAGCTTTACAAAGCCAATTAGATCGGACTCATGCTGGCTTGGTAGCACGACTCGAACAACTGCAAAATACAGAAAATCAATTGCAACACCAACAACGACGCCAACCGCAACTACAACAAGCGGTGATGGATGTGGCAATCCAAATTGAAGAACTCGACAAAAAGCGGGTTTATCTGCAACGAGTCCAGGAAAAAGGGCAAGAAAGGCGTCACTTTATCGAACGCTTACAAGCTCATCAACGGGATTATGAAAAACTGTTGGGAGAATTAGAGCAAAAACTCCAAATGCTGCAAAATCCCGATGCTCTTTGTCCGTTGTGCGAACGTCCTTTAGACGAACATCACTGGAGCCGTGTGGTGGAAAAAACCCAAACTGAGTTGGATGATACTCAAGGACAGTTTTGGGTAGTGCGGGAACAAATGGCTGTGTCCGATAGAGAAATTCAAGTACTTAGGCAGGAATATCGAGAAATATCGCAACAATTAGCGATTTATGATGGTTTGCGCGAACAGCGGGGACAATTGGCAGCCCAGTTAGAAGCGACGACTGATGTCCAACATCAATTACAACAAATTGTTACTGAAAAACAACATTTAGAGCGATCGCTACAAGCTGGTGATTACGCTCCCGAACAACAAACCGAACTGCGAAAGTTAGACCAATATCTGCAACAAGTTAATTATAATGAACAAGACCATGCCCTAGCTCGCAGCGAAGTTGAGCGTTGGCGTTGGGCAGAAATTAAACAAAGCCAGATTAAAGACGCTACTAAGCGACAAGCACAGCTAGCAGCCCGAAAGCCAGAACTTCTAGCTAGTATTGCCGAATTACAAGCCAGAATCCATTTAGAACAAACCGATTCTGAATATGCCAAACAAATTGCGGCTCTGGAACGTCACATTGTTGAAATTGGCTACAGTTCGGAACTGCACAACAACCTCCGTATAGGTGTTAAGCAAGCTCAATCTTGGCATTTGCGGTATCAGCAACTTTTCGCAGCCAAGCAGCAGTATCCCCAACTCCAAACGAGATTGCAAGAACTAGAAGAATCTAGAGGTGTCAGAATAACGGAGCGACAAAAACTTGCTAACCAAATCGAAAGCATAATAGAGCAACTACAAGCAACAGCCAACCCATCTGCCCAAATTCAAGCCCTAGAGCAGCAGCTAGCAATACGCAGGCGTCAACTCGACGAGCAAATTGCCAAGTTGGGGCGTTTAGAACAGTTGGTGCATCAACTTCAAACGCTGCAAATTCAATACGAACAACAGTACAAACAATTACAATCTTGCAAACACGAACAACGTGTTTATCAGGAATTAGCGCAGGCTTTTGGTAAAAATGGTATCCAAACACTGATGATTGAAAATGTCTTGCCGCAACTGGAAGCTGAGACAAATCAATTACTTTCGCGATTGAGCGCTAATCAATTTCATGTACAATTTATTACTCAAAAAGCTGGGCGTCATGGAAAATCAACTAAGAAAAATGCAAAGTTGATAGATACTTTGGATATTTTAATCGCCGATTCCAGAGGAACGCGGGCTTATGAAACTTATTCTGGTGGAGAAGCTTTTAGAATTAACTTTGCTATCCGTTTAGCCTTGGCGAAATTATTAGCGCAACGGGCGGGGGCGGCGTTGCAATTGTTGATTGTAGATGAAGGTTTTGGAACACAGGATGCTGAAGGATGCGATCGCTTAGTTGCAGCGATTAACGCGATCGCTTCTGATTTTGCTTGCATTCTCACTGTCACCCACATGCCCCACCTCAAAGAAGCTTTCCAAGCTAGGATTGAGGTGAATAAAACTCAGCAAGGTTCACAGTTGAGTTTGTCAATTTAAGTGGTTGACTGTTGACGGTTGTTAATGCCCTATGCCCTTGATTCTGATTTGTGAATAGTGAATTCTGACTCCTTCTTCAATTGTATTTAACCCGTGCATCCAAACCATAGGAGCGGAGCATTTTCGTTACCCTTTCTGCTTGTTTGCGATCGCTATACGCTCCAGCATTCACATAATCACCCAGGTTTGATTGCTCTGCCACAGCATTGGGTATATATTGTTGTACTTTAGTGAGAGTATCATTACTGAAGATTGGCACGATAATTTTATACCGAAGTGTACCAGCTAAAATGTTACCGTTAGTTTCAGATGAGAAATAGCCATTAGTAACGGGTACTACATAGCGGTTAGTTTCAACAGAATTGCCCCCATTTGAGTTATTCAATCCTAATGCTTCCCAAGTTTGCCAATCTACATTTCCAGTAGAATTGAGTCGAGAAGATTGCTGGAATGCCATTACAGAGTCTCTAGTAAGATCGCTGTAATAGCCATCAGAATTGGCATTAAAAAAGCCCAATTGCCATAAACGGTCTTGAACTAATCTGACATTATCTGAGCGATCGCCAACAGTGAGATAATTTCTAGCTGGTTGTTGAGTAGCATATCCACCAGCTGAGGCTCTACGTACTGCTGCCAAAACTTGGGCATTGGCTGTGCCATTGACTGGTAGTTTATAATCTTGTTGAAAGTTGGCGATCGCGTCTCTGGTAATTGGGCCAGTAGTCCCGGTGGGATTAGCTTTAAAATAACCCAGTTGTCGTAAACGCTCTTGCAGTTCTCTGATTTGTTGACTGGAAAGACTCGATCTAGCTGGAGCCGGAGAAGAACCTAGTAGTGCGTTCCAAGTTTGCCGACCAACAGTTCCAGTGGCAGATATACCGGCATTTCGCTGGAATGCAATCACAGCATCTTTAGTAATTCGCCCAAAATTTCCTGTGGGATTAGCATTAAAGTAACCACGCTGCTTTAAACGCTGTTGCAACTTGGTCACGGCTGCACCAGTGTTACCCTGAGAGAGAGTAGGATATTGATTTACTGCCGATGGCGAATTTCGATTAACATTCCTACTAGAGGTTTTACTCTGACACGCTCTTTGCAACGCTCTTTGAGTACTAGGGCCTATAAACCCAACCGCAGGTAATCTATTAGCTTGCTGAAATTTAATTACAGCATTCTGAGTCAAACTAGCAAACTTGCCTGTCACCGGGCCTTTAAAGTAGCCTAACTTTTTCAAACATCTTTGGCTACTAGCGACTTGCGAATTATTACTTCCAATTTTCTGAACTGCTAAAACTTCCCCAGCAACACTGAGAATTCCCATAGTCAATGCTACAGACAAAAGACGCATTGCAGCAGAGCTAGGTAAATTTTTCCAATTCAAAAGTTTTAAAATAACTGGCAGATGAACAACCTTGATACTTTCAGATGCCTCAAAGGCTGAGGCTAGCTCAGTTAAAGAGCTATCTACCCCTATATTCACTTGTTTTTTTCAAGTTATGACCATACAAGATTATACCATTTACTCTGTGTAATATTTATTTTTTGTATGATTCTTTACAACTAATTGAATTGGGGAGTGAGGTGATGAGGAACAGGGGAGGCAGGTGGAGAAAGAACAAGCAATGCCCAATGCCCCATGCCCAATGCCCCATGCCCCATACCTATTGTTCATCAGTTTTTTCAGTATTACCTGCTTTCACCCAACCTTCTTGTCCGCTATCTTCCAAACGGATTTTTTGCCAAGCTTTATCTTCGCTTTCTTCCAAGACAATAATTTTCTGATTAAAACCAACGCCACCAATACGTTCAGCGTCTTGATTTGGTTGTGCCCGCAAACTCAAGCCTTCAGCCCAACTTACACGCCCTCGGTAAGCTCCTGATGGCAATGGTGTTGGGGATGGGGTAGGTTGAGGTGATTCAGTGGAGGAAGGAGTAGGGGTTGTACTGGAAGGTGATTTAGTAGCGCTGGGTGTAGAGGTGGGTTTACCTCCAGGCTCAGTTGCTTTGGGGGCTTGGGCTTTGACCGAGGGGCTATCATTGGAGAAAATCGGTTTGGCAGGGGGTATGCCGGTGCGATTCATAAAATAGAGTGCAACTGCAACACCGCTACCAATTAAGACAGCGATCGCTAAGAAAAAGCCAAGTATATACTTTACCAAACCAGACAACATAATTAATACCTGATTATTTAGGGGTCAATCAATTTTAGATTTTGGATTTTGGATTTTGGATTGTAAAGAGACTACAAGGGGACGCAGTTCTGTTTCAATCGATTATTCTAGGTGCCACTCTGTTATACCAATTTGGAAAATGAATGCAACAGATGGATTCATAGAACCCTTTAACACAGAGAAATCCCCAATCCAAAATCGTTCGACTGAGCGTAGCCGTTCGCGTAGCGTTCCGCAGGAAAGTCTAAAATCTAAAATCCAAAATGGTATCAGCGTAGCTTACCGAAGCTATCGCTCAAAGGGCTGTGTTTCGATGCTAAACGCGCCCTCCCCGCAGCAGCCCATTCTTGAAGTTGCTGAATTTGCTCTACTGCGGTTCGTGCTAAGGGGATAATTTGACTGGCAGCCTCTAAAATATCGTCTTTAGTAAAATCACGGTTTTGGCTAAATCCAATGTGCATGGCTTCAATTAAAGTTTGCTCAATTTCTGCCCCAGAAAAATCAGGTGTCTCATAAGCTAACCTATCGATGTCATAACTTTTTAAGTTGTGGGGGCGCAGTCGGGATAAATGAACATTAAAAATTGCTTTTCTCTCTTCTTGGGTGGGCAACCCGACAAAGAAAATTTCATCAAATCGCCCTTTACGCAGCATTTCTGGCGGTAGGGCTTGGATATCGTTGGCGGTGGCGACAACAAACACGGGTGAGGTTTTTTCAGCTAGCCAGTTAATAAATGTGCCAAACACACGGCTAGTAGTGCCCGCATCACCTTTGCTACCAAGTCCTGAAAAGGCTTTATCTATTTCATCAATCCATAAAATACAAGGGGCAAGGGCTTCAGCTACCTGAATCATTTGGCGGGTGCGAGATTCCGATTCGCCTACCAAACCACCAAATAACCGCCCGACATCCAAACGTAGCAGGGGTAAATGCCAGTGATGAGCGATCGCTTTTGCTGTTAACGATTTGCCAGTTCCCTGAATACCCACCAACATTAAACCACGGGGGTGCGGTAATCCGTACTGCCTTGCCCGTTCGCTAAAAGAGCCTCCCCGACGAATCAGCCAGTCTTTTAAGTTATCCAGTCCGCCGATATCAGAAATTTGCTCAGTGGCGGGGTAGAAGTCCAGAATTTGGGTTTGGCGGATAGTTTGGCGCTTTTCTTCCAAAACCAGATCCACGTCTTCTGGCTGCAATTCCCCGTGGCTAGCGATCGCTCTTGCCAAAACTCGCCGAATTCGTTCCATCGAAAGTCCTTGACAAGAACGCACCAAGTCATCTAAAACTTTTCCAGAGAGTGAGTTCCCAGTACTTTGCAGTAAGCGTTCTACCTCAGTTTTAATTTCTGGGGCGTTGGGTAAGGGAAACTCCACAACTGTCAGCACCTCGGTTAAGTCGTCGGGAATGGCGATGCGTGGCGACAGCAGTACAATATTTTTGGGTTGCGACTTCAAGAGACGGGCGAGGTTGCGGAGTTTGCGGGCGATCGCCACATCTTCTAAAAAGCGATGATAATCTCGTAAAATCAATACCGCTGGCGCTGAGGCTGGTAATTTTTCCACGAATTCCAAAGCTTGCAGCGGGTTACGCCGCCCAAACCCCGCATCATTAGGATTTCCCTGGTAACCATCGACAAAATCCCAAGTATACACAGGCCGATTGCCTTGGTTTGCTGCTTCTTCTCGGATAGATGCTTCTACTCGTTCTTCTTCGTATGTAGGAATATAAATCAAAGGGTAGCGGGCGCGTAGCAGCAGTTTAAACTCTTCACGGAAGTTCATATTTAGCTATGGTTATTACTTCTTCTCTAATTGTTCAGGTTTGTATTATCTTTCACAACACTATTACCTTCTTTAACCTGAATTCTTACATCAATATATTTAATGTAAAATATGGCTCTCTAACTAGCAGTATTTATTAACTGAAAAATCTGAATAACTCAATTACTTATAAAATTTGATATATCAAAGTTATATAGCAGTACAGTTCAGTTAAGTATTTTTCCCTTCTCTCTGTGTTCTCTGCGTCTCTGTGGTAGCCTTCGGCAAGCCGCTGCGCGTCTACACTAAAAAAATTGACTTTGACAAAGAGGTATAGCCTTAACAAAGCCGATTGAGTTATGTAGTGTTTTTCTCAAATACTGTCGTCAAAGCGCAGCCAATCTCAAAATTTTCCCTGGCGTTTTCATACTCCTTAACGTCGCATTTTATAATACACTGAGGGGTAGACACCTCAATCAAGTTATCCGATGGACAGAGCCACAATTATTACCAGCATTCTTGAGAAGCGTAAGCCCCTTGCTCAGAGGATTCAACTGGTAGAGGGGAACTTGAAAACTCTTTCCACAGCGCTGAATCAACTGGAGGAGTACCGCAACCACCTTTTAAAACAAGTTGACGAACCGAATGTTATTGGAAGACTTGAAGAAATTAATTTTTCTAACATTCAGTTGACTATCGCCTCTGAATTAGAGGCTTTAACTAAGCTTAAAAACCGTTTTTCTCGCGATACTCTCAATATAGGTGTTGTAGGACGTGCTAGACAAGGAAAAAGCCGTCTTTTGCAAAGTTTAACCGGATTAAGTGCAGCAGAAATTCCTGATGGCGATCGCCAGCATTGTACAGGAGTTCGGAGTACAATTCATCATAATCCTCAAGTAGATACTTATGCAGAAGTGTGGTTTCATACGGAGCGATCGTTTTTAGATGATGTGATTGCTCCTTATTATGAAAAACTTCGTTTAGGTATAAAACCCATCACTTTAGAAGAATTTGCCAATAAACCCTTACCACAATTACCTCAAGATATCCCTGGTTATGCAGCACCAGGGGCAATGTATGAACATTTAAAGCGATATCATACTCATCTCGATCAATATCATCATCTCCTGAGAGAAACCTCGCCTCGAATTATTCAGAAAGATAACATTCGAGAATATGTTTCCCAAGATACTCCTGACGGTCAACGGATTTTATTTAACTATTTAGCAGTTAAAGAAGTAAAAATTACCTGCAAATTTCCCAATGTTGATATTGGTAAAATTGCATTAGTTGATATGCCAGGTTTAGGAGATACCGGACTTGGAGACGAAGAAAGGTTAATTAAAGCATTAGGCAAAGATATTGATTTTGTTTTATTTGTGAGAATGCCTAAATCTGCTGGAGATTACTGGGCAGATGTCGATGTTAAATTATACGATACTGCTCGTTCAGCCTTAGTGGATTTGCCAGTTAACTTATGGTCATTTGTAGTACTCAATAAAACTAATGCTGAATCCAATAATGGCGATAATTTCAAAAACTGCGAAGATTTATTAAATACAGTAGAAGAAAAACACATCAACGTAGAAAAATGTTTGATTGCTAACTGTGCTAATGACACAGAAACAAGTCAACTTTTAGATACAGTTTTAGATTATTTAACTAATAATTTGACTGTTCTCGATAAACAATACACTTCTACTTGTCAAAAACGTTTATTAGAAACTCATCAAGCCGTCAATGCTGAATTGAATAAAGCCAAAACTGTCTTTAATCAAAACTTAGAAGATGATTCTCAAGAAATTGAAGAACTCTTCAGCGACTTATTCGGAGATAGTGACAATGGCTGGTGGAAAGATGTCGCATTAGCACTTCAAACACTTAGAACAGAGCTTTGGTATCTACGTCAAACCCCCAATGAAGAGTTATATCATGGTGTCCTGAATGCAATTAAAAATTGCGAACAAGATAAAGGAATTTTATCACTAGAAAATGCACTACAAGAGATTAATAATCGAATTATGATTAGTAGTGCATTTAGAGCTTATCCTGATTACCAAGATGAACTGAGAGTCTTGATTTCTCATCGTTTCTTATCTTTAGATGAGAATCTCAAACGGACAGTGGAATTAGTTAAAAATCAGGTTGTTAATGTTTTAAAAGAAAAAGGGCGTTTAAATATTATCAGTAATAGCGAAGGCTCAGAGTTTTTTACCGAAATTTCTCAACTTATACCAGAGCGTTTTACCAAGCTAAAAGCAGGGTTTAGAATCATAGCTGATTTCCAATTATCATATCGTGGATTAATTCTTCCTCGGATTCGCCAACACTTAGATGGACTTACTAATATTAGTGCTATGACAGGCCAATCAGGAGGAATTTCCGAACAACAAGATAAAACACTTACTGTTTCTAAAGATACGACTGCCGACGATATTTTTACAGCTTTGGAAATCGATTATAATAAAGCAATTAATACTATTAAACCAGCCATAGAAGAGTTACTGTGTGAACCCAACGAAGCGGCTCATGCAATGGTAGAGGAATTTATTGATAATATCATTCGTCAAAAAGATATTCAAAAAGAATGGAAAAATTTTCTCAGGGGACTTCGCGGACAGATTTGGTCAGAAATTTTTGGAAAAAAAGAAAGGGACAGAGAGATGAGAAAAAAATGGATGGAGTCAGTTAATCAAGTTAATATAATTAATGAACTTGAATCTTTTAATTTAGCTCAATAATAGTAAGGAAAAATTATGGCAGATGGAAATGAAGAATTAAAAATTATTATGGTTGCTCTCAGAGGAATGGGGAAAACCAGTCTTTTAGCAGCCATGCACGAAGAATTTCACAAAACTTTCGACAGAGCTAATCTCCAAACTTGGGTAGATGATAACAATACATTACGTGCGATACAAGAATGTAAATCTGTTTTGAGAAATATCGGTGCAAAATTAGAAAATCAAGTTACTCCTACACAGCCTAGAGATAACCCTTGGAATGACCAAGGTTTTAGCTTTGAGCTTGGTAGTAGTGGAAAAAAGTTTATGAAATTGAGGTTCACCGATCCTTCTGGTGAATACTTTAATCCAGATGCTACAGGTGAATACAAAGAATATGTTAAAAGGCAGTTAAATGAATGTGATGCGGTAGTAATTCCTATTGATGCTACTGCACTCATGCAAAAAAAGACGGGAAAGGTAAATAATGCCGAAATCGGCACATGGCATGAAGAAAAAAATAATTCTCAGCGCATTACTCAACTTTTAAAAGATGCTTATACTAATGTAAAATCGCCTAGATTAGTAATTTTAGCTCCCGTCAAGTGTGAAACTTATACTAAAACATCTAGAGACGCAGAAAGCTTACTATACCATGTCCAAATAGGATATAGTGAGTTGCTCAATTTTTTGAAATCAGAATCTTTAATTGATAAGGTAGCTGTAGTAATAACTCCAGTCGAAACTATTGGAAATGTAGTTTTCAGTTATGCCAAGACTGATGACAATGGTTATACTAAATTTTACTACCATAAAACTCCTATTAACGCTCCCTACGAACCTAAAGATGGCGATCAACCTCTGCGATATATTTTATTGTTTCTAATTAATGTATTTTTAGAAAATAAAAAAGAAATACTGCAAAATGAACAAGAGAAGTTAAAAATACTTACAAGTGAGATTGGTAAGGATAAACAGAAATTAGACGCTGCAAAAAGAGAATTTGATGAAAAACAAAGACTCTTAAATGAACGTAATGAGATGTGGTGGCTAGCTAGAGCTATATTCAATATTTTTGATGATAGAGAATCACCGTATTATGCATCTAAAGGACAATTTGAACAAAAACAAATTGAGCTTCAAGAAACCCAATCAAACTTTCAATTAACTTCGCTCAAAGTTCAAGCGACTCAAGAACAAATTAATGCATTCAACAATGCCTTATATAAATTTGCCATCGGTTGTAAAAATAATGATGGGTTTGCAATTGTTCAAGGACACAAGTGGTTCCATGTTCCCCAGTCTATTTTCTAGTGAGTAACAAGGATGATGTGTTATGAGTAACTTTGAAATTTATGTTAAAACCTCAGCACTAGGCAATACAGGTATTCACTGGCGTAGTATCGAGAGTGAAGAACATCAGCCTAGAAAAGATCCTAGTTTGATCAAACGCCAAGTTTTTGGAGAACAAAATGGTCAAATAGCTATTGTTAATGACTTAATTGATGAAGTGAAACCTTCACTACTTATATTGAGAGATAATGAAAACAAAAAGCTTTTATTAGAAACTACAGGAATCGAATCACCCCAACGCTCTACTAAACTAAACCGAAAAGTTTTCAATTCTATCGTTTGGATAGCTGATGATATAGAAGAAAATGAAGTAGTCTTACGAAAGATTGCTCATAGTGCAATCCAAAATATTTTACAAAAAGATTTCTCATTCAGTGAAATGATTGAAAAATCAGTAGAATTTTATGGATTAGAAGAATTTCGAGTCAATATAAAAAATATTAACGAATATATTGGGCATATTGAACCAGTTTATAGCCATCAATTTAGTGATGCAGAATTTTATTCAAAATATCAAATAGGACATAAATCGTCTGAAAGTTTAGAGAAATTGGCAGAAGATCTCCGAAATTATAGTCTGCCTAAACAATGGTTGAATTGGGATGGCAAAACAAAAAACGATGGCGTTTTAATTGTTGTGACAGAAAATTTAGAAAAAAGAACTATTCTGCACAAAGCTGGTGTGTGGAGAGGTTTTGCAAATAATGTAGAAGAACCTGCAAGAGAAGTCGTTGAATTACCGCAAAAAAAAACGGAAGTATTACCTTCACTGGAGACATTCCAGCCAGAACAACTTCAAGTATCCCATCAGCCGATTCCAATTCTTTGGCGGATAATGATAATGTTGCTGGTGGGAGTAATAGTGATATTATTCATAATTCTGGGATTTCCATCCCCAGTGTAAGCTCCACATCAAACAAAGAAGAATTCACAAATCCATTTCAAAGAGATTGGAACTTAATCTACCAATATTTAGAGGTAGCAAGAAATCCAGATTTAATATTTTTGATGGATAAACTAGGGGTTGGAAACAACAATAATTTGTTTGAGTTAGTTAAATTTTTAAAAAACTATCATTCACCCAACACTGCTGACAATCAAAAAGACCACCGCATTTATAACATTTATAAAAAAAATATAATTTCAAAAATAAATAATAAATTTTATAAGAAAAATGTTGAAGATAAATCTACAAAATTTAGTCTTGAATTGATTTCAAAAATACCAGAATGCTTGCCAATGATTGACAATTTTATTAACTTACCTCCTTTTGAACAAAGAAATGTAAATTATTTAGCCTGGTTTATTTTATACTGTCAAACATATCAGTTTAATGATGAAAGTGATTATAATCATAAAATTTTGAAGTGTTATTCTGACTTAATTAAGTATATTAAATCTTTACCTATTTATGAATAAAGTCACAACCTACACTAGCAATTTTTGTCGGTGGGGATTGGTTAGCGTTGCGATCGCTTTCTCGAAACTTTATATATTTCCCGCCCATGCTGTCTCTGTGTAATTAATATTCCTAAAAGCGATCGCACAGGCGGGAAATCAAGCTGTTAGCCCGGAAGTTGCTTTTTCAATGCTTCCAAACCAGCCCAACGGTTATCAACTGGAGTTTCGGAACTATCAGAATCATCAACAGTAGTACTTGGTGGAATACCTGGACAATTGCGATCGCACAATTGACGTTGAGGCATTGCTAAGCACATTTGCTCATATAGCCATTCGTTGGGATAAAAATAACCATCTGGTGGTAAACTTTCTACCAAATCTTCCATAGTTACTTCCCTTTCTAAAGGCAAGTCTTTTACCTGATTTGCAGTTTCATCTAACCAGATGATTTCCTTCGTATCAATCCCCAAGCGTTGATTATATTGCTGCAAACAGCGGTTGCAGGTACAAGTAATAATAGCTTCTGCCTGACCGGATACTTGCAAATAATTACCATGATGCTGTACGCGTACACGACCGCGAACTGGTGTCAACGTTTCTAGACCAGGCAGAAATTCTTTAACTTGAACTTCCTCTGTCCGCTCCGATGCTCTAGTTAGCTGCGGAATATAAATTGCGTCCATAGGATTTGTGAGACATCCTCACGAAAATTTATCTTGATTATCAGCAATTGGTCTGATAGTACATTTTTTATTTTATCTCTTAGGGATAATAGAAATTTTGAAATTATGTCGTTAGAGTTCTCAATTAACTCGTAACCCATGTACAGACGCGATTAATCGCGTCTCTACTCCTAATCCCTAAGTTACTCCAACGCAGCCGGACGCACAACCAAATGACGATGTGGTTCTTTGCCACGACTGAAGGTTTCCAAATCTCTAAAATCTTTCAAGAAAGTATGAACTTGACGCCGTTCCGCAGAACTGAGAGATTTAATTTCCACTTCTCTACCAGAAAAGCGCACTTCATCGGCTGCTGCTTCTGCTAATGCGCGAATTTCGGCTTGTCTTTTGACACGGTAGCCATTCAATTCAATGGTGTAAGAAGCTTGTCCTTCCTGGGATTGGCTCAAGTTGAGAACCGAATTTGCTAGATACTGAATTGCATCTAGCGCAGAACCATCAGGGCCAATTAATACCTGGATTTGTTCTGGCGTCAAATTCGTTTCATCAATTGTCAACCAGTAGCTATCTGATTCTGGGAAATCCTCGTCTTGAGGTTGGGCAGCTTCTAAACTACCGTGAATCTCAGTAGATATCCCACTGAGTTCCAGCAGTGTTTTTAACCACTGCTGACCTCGCTGCATGGGAATATTGCTCATGAACCCCCTGTAGCCTTTTTCTTAGAACTTTTCGGCTCAGTTTTTTTGGAACTTGCTGGCTCAGTTTTCTTAGAACTTGTCGCCTCAGTTTTTTTGGAACTTGTCGGCTCAAACGGCAATGCTTTTTGTTCTTTGCCTGCTTCTTTTTCTTGAGCGTCTACGATTTTTTGCAATTCTTCTGGTAATGGTTCGCGGGAGAGAATATAGGTTTGCAATGTCTGGAAGATATTACCAATCACCATATACATCAGTACCCCAGCTGGTAGGGGAAAGAACAAAAACATTCCAGAAAAAATGACTGGGGTGATTTTGTTAACTGTATCCTGGTTGGGATTGCCACCACTGGAATTTTGCCCAGAAAGCATTTGGCTGACATAAAGGCTGATTCCAAAGAAAACAATCATGGCGACGATATCCCAGTGGATTGTGCCATCTGGATCTTGTGCGCCAACTCTACCTAAAGCATCAATAAATAAAAATCCTTTATCGGCTGCTAGCCCAGGAATTGTTCCTTGAATGGTTACTTCTCCAGGCTGCAAGGCTTCTAAATTACCTTGGGCATCAATTTTTACCCTTTCTTCGCCTTTGGTAACTTTCCACTCAGGAATCAGCTTAGTTTCTGGGTGTTCTGTTAAAAGTACCTGAAATGGTTTGCCCTCAACGGTCTGATATTGTATTTTGGTTTGTTCGCCCACAGCGAGTTTGTTACCGCTGGGAAGAATTGCAGTTACCTTAACGTGTTCGCCATCTGCAATGTAAATATTTTGAGGAGGAGTGGCAAAGGCTTGCGGTTGAATTTGTTCGATTTGTTCTGCCGGAAAGATTTGTAAGTTAACACTGTAGTTCGCACCTGCAAAAGGCGAACCCCGCAAAGTAGCGAACAGCGCTAATAAAACTGGCATTTGGATCAGCAATGGAAAACAGCCAGCTAAAGGGTTGCCAAATTCTTTTTGGACATTGACCATTTCTTCCTGCTGCTTTTGCGGATCGTCTTTAAAGCGCTCTTTAATTTCTGCCATCCGCTTTTGCATCAGAGGTTGTACAATTCGCATCTTCCGCATGTTGCGAATTGAGCCAGCACTCAGGGGATAGAGCGCAAAGCGGACTATCAGTGTCAAAGCAACGATCGCCAATCCATAGCTAGGAAAAATTCCATAGAAAAAATCTATGATTGGCAGCATCACGTTGTTCGAGAGAAAGCCGATACCAAAATCCATTATTCTGAATTTAACCTGAGTTACTGTAAACTGACTGAATCTAATTTATCTAAATCATGACTTATGTGCGACTGTCCTTTGCTACGGATAGCCGCACAATTTTTTTTGGGCATTGGGCATTGGGCATTGGGCAGAGGGGAAAAACTCTTCTTCCCTGCTCCCAATCCCCAGTCCCCAGTCTCTCGCCATTACTTGTTAGCAGGGGCAGTATATTGGGGGTTTTTCGCAGCAATTTTTTCATTAATGTAGTCATACACTTCCCGAAAATTGGGAATCGCACGCAGTTCCAGACGGCTGCCGTTTTTCAGGGTTAGTACCATATCTCCCCAAAGACCTATGCCGCGTGGGACTTTGACAACTTTGACAATTTCTGAGTAAATTACGTCAGTGCGATCGCGCCCTTGCCAACCTCCTGTTACAGTAACTCGGCGATCGGTGATGCGAAAACGCAGCCATAATGCTCTGACAATTGCCCCGACTGTCAAGGGTATGCCAACAACGGTTAGCCCAATTAGCAGGTTTATAATTAGATCCCCAATATGGGGGCCGCCTTCATAATAAACTTCTTCACGAATGCCCATCGAACACCTCGGCTTGTGCCAACAACTGCTCTAATTCTTGCAGAAATTGTGGGCTTACGCACTTAGATTCTGCTGCTGTAGGTTTGACAACCACCACTAACCGCCATCCTGGTGACAATTTCGGCAGTAAGTCATACAAAGCAGCAGTAATTTGCCGTTTTATCCGGTTGCGAACCACTGCTCTTTTGCTGACTTTTGTGCTAATCGAAATGCCAATTTTTGTGCTGGCAAGATGTCCTGAGTCAGTTGCTTGTTTAGTCTCAGTGGCGGCGTCCAAAGAAGGATTTATTAAAGATAAAGGTTTTAAGGCTCTCAATGTTAAATAAGAGCCATGACGCCGAATTCCTTCCCGGAAAACTGCCTGGAAATCTTTTCGGGATTTTAGCCGATTTGCTTTGGGCAAAGCCACAGATTCTCTATACGCCCTAAACGCTCAGACGATGACGCCCCTTTCTTCTTCTAGCTCTAATTACGTTTCTGCCATCTGGCGTCCGCATCCGAGCGCGAAAACCAGAGGTTCTTTTTCTCTTGCGACAAGTACCGCCCAGTGTTCTTTGCATACTATCCTCCTGTTAGGTGATTTTTAGAAAAACTCACAATCTCTAATTTTATCACTTTAACAGGGAATGGGAAATAGGAAATGGGGCATTGGGCATTGGGCAAGCAGAGAATTTGGCTGGTGGGATGATGGGGTGGTGGGGTGTAATTCTCTCCCCATCTCCCCATCTCCCCAGTCCCCAGTCACCAGTCCCCAAACTCAACTAATACTTAAAATCCAGGTTCCCATGTAGCGCAGTAGTGGCACATCGCCAGGGGAGAGAACTTGGCAGTTGAAATAATACATCCCACCAAAGGAGGGGTTTTTGACGTTAGAAAAAACTAACTCAACTCCACTACCTGCTGGTACAGGTTCTTCGGGAAAAATACTAATTAGCTTGCCTTCTTTGTCCCACTTGACCTCAGAAAGCTTAACTGATTTACCTTTGACTCGTACCTCAATTTTTTTGGGGTCAAAAATTCCTTCGTAATAATCAGGATAGGTAATGGCAAATTGAGCAACTGCCAATTTCATTCTTTGACCTGGAATCCTCAATCTATAACGATCCCAACCATTGGTTTGCCCGCCAAAATCTAACCGGAAGGGCAGCTGATTTTCCCCTTTGACACCGCTAAACAGCGTAAATCCAGGTAAGCTTTGCGCCAAACTCATAACTGGAAATCCAGCCAGCAAAAAGCTAGTTACGGCTAAAGCAGAAAGTAAACGTCGCATATTTAGGCTCCCTCCACCAAAAATATAAACTCTGTTATCTAAATAACTGTATGTTAGTATTCTTTACTAAACTTTACTACGGACTTCCTGACAATAGACGTTGAATAGCAAAAAAAGTGCCATTTTTGGTGACTTTTAGCTAAAAGTAATTTTGCTTAGTCAGATATTTAACTTTAAATCAATTCACTTCATTATTCTTACAGAGACTTGGTTTGATTGCTAGGTTAGTCAAATTTGGAACTAAATGAAAACACAGTTGAGATGAGATTGTGTTTCCGAATATGTATAAGTGTATCTAAATTTAAGATTTTTGTTATAAAAATTGAGCCGTATGATTAGCGATCGCCAGTGAACTTGAGATAAATTGATTAAAATAAGCTTGAACGAAAGTCGGAATTATTAAAATTTGATTTGAAAATTATCAAGCTTCCAAAATTTGGTCAATATTACTCTATAAGAAAGGATATAGCCAATTTCTGAATCCCGAAAATAAGCTGAAGATAAAGATGCAAAATTTGGGAATTAACATAGCATGTGCAATACGTAACCCTATTTGCAAATATCTGAAAATGTAACATCTGCAAGCCGCAAAGTGAGGCTTTGCGCGGAGAACGAAGAGTGGGAGAGGAAAGATTCAAGGTTCAATCTACTAGAAAAAGTCATGGCTGATGTTCCTGCCTCAGTATTAAAAGTGCGAAATATCTCTCATCTGAGCGATCGCTTACTTGGCAGAGATTAAGTATTTATCTTCAGGAGATTTCATGAGAATAGCAGTTGCTAAAGAAATTGAAGTTTGCGAACGTCGTGTGGCATTAATTCCTGACATTGTTGCCCGATTGGTAAAACAAGGTTTAGAAGTTTGGGTGGAATCGGGTGCGGGAGAGCGATCTTTTTTCAGCGATCCTGCTTATGAAGCAGCAGGAGCCAAAATTATTAGCGATTCTGTCAAATTATGGAGCGAAGCAGACATTTTGCTCAAAGTCAGCCCACCCCAAGAACGAGAAGATGGCCGTTCAGAAGTTGATTTGTTAAAGGAAGGAGCTGTATTAGTTAGCTTCCTGAATCCTTTAGGAAATCCTGTGGTGGCACAGCAATTGGCAAATCGCAAAGTCACAGCCTTGAGTATGGAAATGATTCCCCGTACCACCAGGGCACAAAGTATGGATGCTTTATCCTCGCAAGCTTCACTAGCAGGTTACAAGGCAGTATTGATTGCCGCAGCTGCATTACCAAAATATTTCCCGATGCTCACAACAGCCGCAGGCACAATCGCTCCAGCGAAAGTATTTATTATGGGTGCTGGCGTGGCTGGATTGCAAGCGATCGCCACTGCTAGACGCTTGGGAGCAGTGGTAGAAGCCTTCGATATTCGTCCCGCTGTGAAAGAAGAAGTGCAAAGCTTAGGGGCAAAATTCGTCGAAGTCAAACTCGAAGAAGAAACCGTCGCTGCTGGTGGTTACGCCAAAGAAATTTCTGAGGCTAGCAAACAACGTACCCAAGAAGTTGTCGCCGAACACATCAAAAATTCGGATGTGGTGATTACCACTGCCCAAGTACCCGGCAAAAAAGCACCACGACTCGTAACAGAAGAAATGGTGGCACAGATGAAACCCGGTTCAGTAATTGTAGATTTAGCAGCCGAACAGGGTGGTAACTGCGCCTGCACCGAACCCGGCAAAGATATTGTCTGGAATGGCGTCACAATTATCGGCCCCATCAATTTACCATCCTCGATGCCAGTCCACGCCAGCCAATTGTATTCCAAGAATCTGACATCGTTAATCCAACTATTGATTAACAAAGAGAAAGCTTTGCAAGTTGACTTTGGTGACGACATCGTTGATGCAGCTTGCGTTACCCACGCAGGTGAAATTCGCAATCAACGAGTGCGAGATGCGCTACAAGCTTTGAATACTCAAGAACCGGCGGTTAGTTAGGGAATAGGGAATGGGGAGTAGGGAGACAAGGGAGACAAGGGAGAAATAACCAATGCCCAATGCCCAATGCCCAATGCCCCATTCCCATTTACAAAAGGAGTTTTATTTCATGACAGAGGCATTACTCGCTGCTTTGTTTGTGTTCGTTTTGGCGTCTTTTATTGGCTTTGAAGTCATCAACAAAGTACCTCCGACGCTACACACCCCTTTAATGTCAGGCTCAAACGCAATTTCTGGCATTGCGGTACTTGGGGCAATTGTGGCCTCAGGTGCTAGAGAAACGAGTGTGTCAGTGATTCTCGGTTTAATTGCTGTGGTACTGGCAACCGTCAACGTTGTCGGTGGTTTCCTTGTCACAGACAGAATGCTGCTTATGTTCAAGAAAAAGGAGATTAAGGCGTGAGCGACTTTTTACCAACTGGCATTCAGCTGACATATTTAGTCGCTGCATCCTTATTCATTTTTGGTTTGAAAAAGCTGGGTTCGCCAGCGACAGCACGGAATGGTAACGTCATTGCAGCAGTGGGGATGTTGCTGGCAATTGTAGCCACAATGCTAGATCAACATGTGTTGAACTATGAAATGATTTTGTTAGGCTTGGCAATTGGATCTGGGATTGGTGCGATCGCAGCCTACAAAGTTCAAATGACGGAAATGCCCCAAATGGTGGGTTTGCTCAACGGTTTGGGCGGTGCTGCTTCAGCATTAGTCGCCGTTGCCGAATTCTGGCGGTTATTGGATTCTGGCGCACCCGTACCCCTAGATGTGAACATTTCCATGCTGCTGGATGTGTTAATCGGTGGCGTTACCTTCACGGGTAGTTTTCTCGCCTTTGCCAAATTGCAAGGTTTAATCAGTGGTTCCCCGATTACATTTCCATTACAGCAACCATTTAACCTCATACTTCTAGCTGCTTACGTAACTGGCAGTGTCTATTTAATCATGACACCGGATAGCCTACCCATATTCTTGGGAGTAGTTGCTGTTTCGTTGGTGTTGGGTGTGATGTTCGTCATCCCCATTGGTGGTGGCGATATGCCTGTAGTAATTTCGCTGTTGAACTCCTTGTCAGGTATAGCAGCTGCGGCCGCTGGATTCGTGGTGATGAACAACATGTTGATCATTGCTGGCGCACTGGTGGGAGCATCTGGTATTATCCTGACCGAAATTATGTGTAAAGCAATGAACCGTTCCCTCTTCAGCGTGCTGTTCAGCGCTTTTGGTACAGCCAGTGCTGCTGGTGGTGGTGCTGGTGGTGCTGCGGTAGATCAAACTGTCCGCAGCATCGATCCTGAAGAAGGAGCGATGATGTTGGGATATGCCCGTTCTGTGGTAATTGTACCTGGTTATGGGATGGCAGTTGCCCAAGCACAACATAGCGTCCGCGAATTGTCAGATCAACTAGAACGGATGGGCGTAGATGTCAAGTATGCCATTCACCCCGTAGCGGGAAGAATGCCGGGGCACATGAATGTGTTGTTGGCTGAGGCGAATGTGCCTTATACGCAGTTATACGACATGGATGATATTAATCCCCAGTTTGAACAAGCTGATGTGGCTTTAGTGATTGGGGCAAATGATGTAGTAAATCCAGCGGCACGGAGTGATACAAATAGCCCGATTTATGGTATGCCGATTCTGGAAGTAGATCGGGCGAAGCAGACAATTGTAATTAAGCGCGGGATGAGTACTGGTTTTGCCGGTGTAGATAACGAGTTGTTCTACAAGGATAAAACTACGATGCTCTTTGGTAGCGCGAAAGATATGGTGTCGAAGTTAGTTTCCGAAGTGAAGCAACTGTAAACGAAGCGCAAAGGCGCAGAGAGCGCAGAGTCTAAAATTTAGAGAGTTAGCTTGCCTTGGGAGTGTGATGCTTCTGAGGCAAGTTTTTTTGTTGGTAAAACTTTGGATATTAAATAGTTTTATTTTTAGTTTATACAAGTATTAAAAAGTTTACAATGCCAAGGCTTTTAAAATTTTATACAAATAAGTTAAGGTAGAGTTTGTAATTATGGAACGTCTTAAATATGACACTATCAATGGACAGTAATACACAAAAAGAAGAATTTAGTTATGCATATATTCGAGCAGTTGCTTCAGTTGCAGGATATACAGTTGAAAATAAGCAAAGAGCTATGGATAATGCTGGAGTTGATGTCACTATTGAAGTCCCTGGAGAAATAGGTGAAATATTATTTCCTAAATTTGATGCACAAGTAAAATGTACTTCTTCGCAAAATGTTTTTCATAGTAATTACATTAAATTTCCTCTAGAAGTTAAAAATTATCATAAATTAAGGCATGAAAAACCATTAACACCCCAGCTATTAATTGTTGTTTTAGTTCCTACTGATATTAATGGCTGGATAAACATATCTGAAGAAAAAACCTTAATGAAAAGATGTGGATATTGGATTTCTCTGAAGGGAAGACCAAAAACTGAAAATACTACTACAATTACAATAGATATACCACATGAAAATATATTGACTCCATTTGCTCTTTCTTCGATTATGAGCAAAATAGCGCGGAAAGAGGAGTTATGAATTTCAGTAAAGGATATATTCCTATATTAAACTCCATAGAACCAAGCTCTGTTGTTGAATATCTTGTTACTAATGGCTGGGAAGAAGAAGAAAAAATTGATAGTAGAGCATCCATTTGGGCAAAAAGAAAAAATAATAAAAAATTCTCTATTTTGTTGCCTTTAGATACTGAACTTCCCGATTTTTATGATCGTATATATGAAGTTTTTAAAACTCTAGAATTTTTTGAACAAAGACCATTATCAGAAATCATTAATGTAGTTAAAAATGTTAAAGATATAGCACTAGAAAAAAACAAGAAATATTAACATTAAAATTTAAATTTTTGTATAAAGAAAATCAAAAACAAATACCAGCAAAAAAAATGGGTATTGTTTTAAACTCTCTACAAGAATTATTTGATGCTGTTGGTCAATCTGAATCAGGGAAAATTTCAGAAAATGGAAGAATTCAAAAAGAAATTGCCGAAAGAACAGAACTTTCTGTATTTGAAACTTTTCAAGGTTCTTTTGGCATAAAACTAGCTTTAGCTCCACATCCACAACAATTAAATTTTCTTGAAAGACCACTAGCAGAAAGAGTTAGTGAAACTTTTATTGAACTTATCCATCTCAGCAACTATCCTGAAAAAGCAAGATTGAAAGAACATCTACTTAGACTGAGAAAGAGATCAGCTTCTAGATATCGCAAATTTTTAATGACTTTACTAAACTCAGAAGCTAATTTTTATTTTGATTGGGGTTCCGTCAACCCAGAGAAAGGTGGCAGAGCAGAATTATCTTTTGATAATGTAATTACTACTATAGAGTTTATAAATAAAATGGAAGTTGAAGATCCATCAGAGTATATTGTAAACGGGCAGTTAATTGCAGCTAATAAGAACACAAATAATCTTGAAATAGACGCTTTTCAAGATAAAAAAAGATATATAGGTAAGGCTATTAATAATGTTATAAATAACAAAGCTATAGAATTAACTATAGGAAAATTATATACTGCCACCATTCAAGAAATATCTTCTATAAATCCTGCGACAGGAGAAGAAAAAACTGAATATACGATTATTAATTTATCATACTGGAACCGATAATTAAAATTAAATAGCTCTTTGTAAGGTTAATCATCTAATAGGTGTATCCAAACTTAAGCTTTGTACATAAGTTTCTGAGTTATAGAAGTCTTCATCTGGATAATCGTAAAAATCTTCTCCCTCTAAATCTGAGAATATATTTAATTTACTACCAGGTACATAATCTGCAATAGCTGTCATTGCTGCTAGTGTTAATTGTTGTTTTTGCTCATCTTTGGTTTGGTAAGTGAGTGTTTTTCTTGAAGAACGGATTCTAGGGCTGATTCAGCTATCTTTAAGCGATCGCTTATGCTCAAACTTGGAAGTGCTTGAAGAATTTCTTTGATTTGCATATAAATTTATAGAGTCAGTCTATTATTAATCGTAATCAAAATATGATGTTTAGACTGTACGTTAGCGTAGCTTACCACAAGTATTGCCTCTTATCTCCTTCCTCTGTGTTCTCTGCGTCTCTGTGGTTCGTTAAAAAAAGCGATCGCTCTTCAATTCAAGACATGATATAAATTTGGCATGATAGACCACGATCGCTTATTCAAAGAACTGCTAACCACCTTCTTCTGGGAATTCCTTGAATTATTCTTTCCAGAGATAACTGCTTATTTAGAAAGAGACACCATCACCTTTCTCGACAAAGAAGTATTTACGGATGTTACTGCTGGAGAAAAATATGAAACTGACATAGTAGTAAAAGCCAGATTTAGAGAACAAGAATCGTGTTTTCTCGTACATTTAGAACATCAAGCTTATTATCAAGAAGCTTTTGATTTACGGATGTATCGTTACTTCGCTAGATTATACGAAAAATACGCTCTGCCAGTTTATCCCATCGCCTTATTTTCTTACGATAGCCCCAAAAAACTCGAACCCAATTTTCATCAAGTAGTATTTCCCAACAAAGTTGTGTTGCAGTTCAACTATGATGTTATCCAGTTGAATCGCTTGAATTGGCGAGAATTCTTGCAACAACAAAATCCCGTAGCTAGCGCACTCATGGCTAAAATGAGCATAGCACCAAAAGACCGTCCCAGAGTAAAATCTGAGTGTCTGCGCCTGTTAGCTACGTTGCAATTAGATCCAGCACGGATGCAATTGATTTCCGGCTTTATCGACACCTACCTACGACTAAATGTCCAAGAGAAAGAAATTTTTCAGGCTGAAATTGCTCAATTTGAACCAACTCAACAAGAGGGAGTTATGCAAATCGTCACCAGTTGGATGGAAGAAGGAATACAACAAGGAGAATTGAAAATCATCCAGCGTCAATTAATAAGACGAATTGGTGTAATTACTCCGGAATTACAACAGCAGCTAAGTGGGTTATCGTTAACTCAGTTAGAAGACTTAGCTGAAGCTTTACTAGATTTTTCTACTGAAGCTGATTTAGTGGCGTGGTTGCAACAGCAATAACATATGTATTTCATCAAGCGTTGGCGTAGCCTTTCGTAGATAAAAGACCCCCCCAGAGTAAAATCTGAGTGTCTGCGCCTGCTAGCTACGTTGCAATTAGATCCAGCACGGATGCAATTAATTTCCGGTTTCATTGACACTTACCTACGACTAAATACCCAAGAAAAACAAATTTTTCAGGCTGAAATTGCTCAATTTGAACCAACTCAACAAGAGGGAGTTATGCAAATCGTCACCAGTTGGATGGAAGAAGGAATACAACAAGGAGAATTGAAAATCATCCAACGTTTATTAACAAGACGCATTGGTGCAATTACTACTGAGTTGCAACAGCAGCTAGGTAAGTTATCGTTAACTCAGTTAGAAGACTTAGCTGAAGCCTTACTAGATTTTTCTACTGAAAGTGATTTAGTAGCCTGGTTGCAACAGCAGCAATAAAGATGCTCTTTTTTTAGTATTTGTAGTTGATTCAAAAAAGGGCTGATATAGCACAAAAGCAAGGTCACAATTGCCTTGCTTTTGTTGTATCTCAGTCTACTACATTGATCCTACAAGAGATTAGCGAGACCTATTACCACTTGAACTTTCAGCAGATTTGGCTTCTTGAAGTAAGTGCGGGAGATGCTGCTCAATCTTTTGGGCTGTCTGTTCTTCCTGTTGTAAGTTCTGCTGTAGCAGTCGCACAACTTCGTTTTGCCCCATCTGTTCAGCACCTTTAATCAAGCTGCGATAGCAAGCAATTTCCAATTGTTCGACCTTAGCCTGCGCTCCTGCCAATCCTAGTTCCACAATTTTAGGATTATCAGCAGCCAGTAGTGTTAACTTTTGGGCATCGCTAATTAGGCCAGCCGCAGCGTCACAAGTCACCCGCTGTGGTTGCTGTCCCAAGTTGCTGAATACTTGCTCCAGATTTCTAATTTGCTGCTCGGTTTCCCGAATATGGGTTTCGAGCAAGGACTTCAATTGGTTATGTTGGCTACACTGCCACATTAGCTGCTGAGCTTCCAAAAAGCGATGTTCAGCATCGTATATTCCACCAAGTTCGTAGACGAACTTATCGCGCAAGTTTGTGATTTTTTTAGTGCCTGGACGTTCGCTAAGTTGAACCATTGTGATTTTCCTAAAGGTTAACGGTGTATTTCACAGTCACACCCCTAACCTACGTCCCTTATCAAGTCTTCTCTTCACACCTCAGGCACAGCTAAGTGTTAAATCTGACTGCTAAATTCCATACACAATCTTGCAGGAATTAACATTTATTTATTTTTGACTCATAATTGAGCCATTTTGTAAAGTCGCCAAACTCGTACTTTATGATGGCGACAGCCTGATGAAGGGATCGGGTAAATTAAGATAAGTAAAGAAAACGTTTTGAACCAAATGACAACTTTAAGCTTAGAAGAAATTTCTACTCAGTTAGAAAGTCCTGATTTGCGCGATCGCATGGTAGCCCTTGCTAATCTGCGTCATGTTGCAGCTGAGGATGCAGTACCTTTGATTAAAAAAGTACTAGACGACGAATCTTTGCAATTGCGATCGATGGCGATCTTTGCCCTTGGAGTCAAGCCTACACCAGAATGTTATCCAATTTTGGTCAGAATTCTCGAAAACGATCCAGATTATGGTATGCGTGCTGATGCCGCTGGTGCTTTAGGATATTTAGGTGATGTCAGAGCTTTTGAGGCACTCTCACGGGCGTTTTATGAAGATACTGATTGGTTAGTACGCTTTAGCGCAGCCGTATCGCTAGGTAATCTTAAAGATCCGCGTGCCCGTCAACTTCTGCTACAAGCCCTCGATAGCAAAGAAAAAGTATTGCAAGAGGCTGCAATCTCCGCGCTTGGAGAAATTAGAGCCGTTGAGTCTGTTGATAGTATCCTGCGGTTTGCTCAATCAGATGATTGGTTTATTAGGCAACGTTTGGCTGAAGCCTTGGGCAATCTTCCAACTCCTAAGAGCGTCTCAGCGTTGAAATATCTGGAAAAAGACAATCATTACAACGTTGCTGAGGCAGCAAGAATTAGCCTCAAGAGGCTTGAGGAAATAGGTAATCAAGCTTAATATTAAAGCCTCCTGCTACCTTTTAATAATAATTAAGTGGGAATTTTTGCATTTTGATGCAGGGTAATTTCATTCATGAATATTGAAGAGTTTTTTGAGTTAAGTGCTGGTAAATGGTTTTCTCATCGTACTATTCATCATTTAGCTTTAAATCAATCTGAACATGGCAAGTCAGACACCATTATCGAGACACTACCAGCAGATCATCCAGAAGTAAGCAAATTGTGTCAACAGTACGCAATTAACCCTAGTTCCGCCTCCTGTGGTCTAAAAGTCACTTGGAACGGCACAATGGAACGGGAGCAAGTAAAACATAGTGGTTCAACCGTCTTAGTTTCAGTACCTGATACCGATAATCCGGCCCAAGGCAAGTTACTCAGGCAGATAGTTGATGCCCAAAAAACTCCAGTTCCTGGACGCTATCAGATAGATAGTGATGGTGCTTTGACTCTAACTACAGAAGATGAAACCATGCAGTCTGAGGAGCGTCTGTGGTTTGCTAGCCCCAATTTGCGAATGCGGGTGAATGTCTTAAAGCGCTCTGGTGGGTTTAGTATCACTTCCTTCACTTCTGAGATTCGCTTGGGTGGCTTTCCACCTGCGGCGAAGACTTCTGAGGCAGCTAGCTCAGTATCGAGTTAGTTTTGATACAAAATTTTCCCCCTATTTCTGGGGGATTAAATTTAATATTTTTTATCAGCAAAACCTTCGCCAATCACGAAGGTTTAATATTGGCTAATACAACCCAAACTTGTGAACTTGTGGAATATTTGGACCAATAAAATAGGAGCAAGCCGCCAAACTGGTTGGACTGCGCTCATAGCTCGTTTAAACATTGGCAATCGCATTAACATTCCGATTTCTAGCAGTCGTTAATCCGCGTGTGTTTAAAGGGTCTGTTATTTAAATTTGTAAAAGGTTGGCGATCGCCTGCGGTAGTGGTAAAACAATAATAACCAACAATGCCATTGATAATAATCCCCAAACGTCACGTTTATTATCCAATTCAGTAACATCATTCAGGGCAGGTTCATCAACCAATGGCATAAATAGTAGGATAATTGCCCACAACAAAAACTCTTCTCGAACTAAAGAAAGTAATAGTAACAATACGCGAGCAATTTGACCAATTACAATTGCAGTTCGTTGTCCAAACATTGCATGGACAATGTGACCTCCATCTAATTGTCCCACAGGCATTAAATTTAAAGCGGTGACAACTAATCCTAAGAAACCGGCTACTGCCAGTGGATGCAAATCAAGAGCCGATTTTGCTGTTAATTGACTTCCCAAAGCTAACTTTGAGAGTAGGGCTAATAAAATAGAATACTTTGGATTGAGGGCATCAGGATTCAAAAGTCGAGTTTTTTCATTCAGAGCAACCACATCAGAATGAGCCAATCCCCAAATTAAAATCGGTAACGTGACCACAAAGCCCGCAAGGGGGCCAGCAATACTAATATCAAATAAAGCTTTGCGGTTAGGAATCGGACTACGCATTTGAATGAATGCACCAAATGTTCCCAAGAAGAAAGGTACAGGAATAAAATAAGGCAAAGTCGAGCGAATATTGTAGAATCTAGCTGTTAGATAATGTCCGAGTTCATGAGTGCCTAAAATTGCCATTAGTCCTAAAGCATAGGGCAAACCTTGGAGGAGAACATCAGGGCTAAATAGAGTTTTCAGCAAAGATCCTATTTCCGATGTGCGTGGGAGAGAAACACCAGCAATTTCCACTCCTACCAAAGTAGTAGTTAGCAAAGTAGCGAGAAGCAGTAAAAGCGCTAATCCTGGTCGAGTTAACTGTTGTTGGCCGCGTTGTGGCGTATCTGTCTGTTTAGTAGCTTGAGTGTTAGGAACCAGTACAAAGAAAGGTTTGCCATTGAAACCTTCTTGAAAGATTAGGAGAAAGCGATCGCCAAATTGTGCTTCAATATTAGCCTTAATCTGTTGGTAAGCATTGCTAGCTTTAGTTCGCAACTGGCCGCGACAAATCACCGCTTGTGGTCGATACTCAATATTTTGAACGTAATATACAGACCAAGGAAAACAATTTCGCAGTTGAGTTTCTTCTCTTGGTTCAATTGGACGCACTGTTGTTTCTGCGGTAGGCTGTGTAATTGCCTGTGATTCTGAGGCTTGGGCTTGGGCTTCATCGGTCTGTGTATTTGTTGGTACTCGACGCCCCCATTGAAACAATATCCAGTAAAACAGTATGCAGATAAATAAAGACCACATGAACAACGCTACTGGCGGAGGTTGTTTCGCCCCGTACATCAGCATCCATCCAATCAACAGCAATGCTGGTGTCATTAAAACCAACCACAACAACCATACTGGCGTCCGGGTGATCTGAGCGACGCTATGCTGCACCATTAGATAAGTAGCTAGCCCCAGTAGGAGGAGAAACAAAAACCAAAATTCCATATTATTTTCAGTAATTTTGACAAAATGCCCCACCAGTAGCTTTAGCACCATCGCCTTAACTACAAGGTAGACCTCAAACCCTAATTTTTTAACCAACCGTTAACATTGCTAGTTAACGCTTAAGTTTCAATCCTTGAGAATTTTTACACTGTAACCAGATTATCCACAACTCCTCAGTTTCGGTTCTTTACATTATGTCCCCTTCACCTCAACAGCCGAGTCGCACAACCAACCCACCACGGGTTGTGTTCCCGAACGAAATTTCTAGCGAAGATTCTCTAAAAATGGACTTCGCACAAGAGAGCATTTTTGCTTTCCCACCCAATCGGGACACATTAGGGGGAACCTCTTATTTTATTGTAAGAAATGAAAGCAATATCCTCATAGACTGCCCTAGCCTAGACCAAACAAATCAAGATTTTTTAGCAGCACATGGGGGCGTGGATTGGTTATTTCTCACCCATCGAGGCGCTATTGGCAAGACCGCTGAATTTCAGCAAATTTTTGAGTGCAAAGTCCTGATTCAAGAACAGGAAGCTTATTTATTACCAGGCTTAACCGTAACTACTTTTAGCCAAGAATTTATTATCGATCCAGAAACACAAGTGATTTGGACACCAGGTCATTCTCCTGGTTCATCTTGCCTATACTACAGTGAATTTGGAGGTATCCTGTTTTCCGGTCGTCATTTACTCCCCAACCAGCAAGGTCAACCAGTACTATTACGGACAGCGAAAACTTTTCACTGGCCGCGACAAATTAAGAGTCTTCGGTTGTTATTAGAACGTTTTACACCAGAAACTCTTGAGTACATTTGCCCCGGAGCTAATACAGGTTTCTTGAGAGGCAAGCGTGCCATAGATGGAGCTTACCAACACCTCGCCTCTTTGGATTTACAAGCTTTGCTGCGGTTACAGCCGCTACTTTAAAATTTATCGAGTACCAAAGACTCGTTTGCGAATATCAAAGACTCGTTGACGAAATATCAAAGACTTTTCCCTCTTACCCCAAGGCCCAATGCCCAATGCCCAATGCCCTGTGCCCTATGCAAATTTTCCCATATCTGTTAACCAGGATGCTGTCTAGGGAATTCTAAACCTGAGACAAGGAATTCTAGTAAAAATTTATGAGCGCAAAAGTTGTTGAAACTGTAAAAATCGCTAGCTACGAGATTGTGGAACAACTTTATTCAGGTTCTCGCACTCATGTATATCGGGCAATACGAGAATGCGTAGGCGCAGCCCAACCCAGGCATCGCCAGCCAGTTGTCATCAAGCTCTTAAAACGAGAATACCCGACTTTGGGCGAATTAGTACAGTTTCGCAACCAATATGCGATCGCCAAAAATCTAGATATTTCTGGCATCATCAAACCCTACAGCCTCGAACCCTATCACAATGGCTATGCCTTGGTAATGGAGGATTTTGGCGGTATTTCCCTACGCCAATTTACTTATGCAAAACCACTGAAATTACAAGAATTTCTACCCATTGCCTTGCAACTGCTAGATACTTTACACCAGTTGCACCAACAGCGCGTCATTCACAAGGACATTAAACCAGCCAATATCCTAATTCACCCTGACACCAAACAAGTCAAACTGATTGACTTCAGTATTGCCTCGGTCTTACCAAGGGAAACCCAGGAAATTCAGAGTATCAATGGACTCGAAGGCACGCTAGCGTATCTATCGCCAGAGCAAACTGGGCGGATGAACCGAGGTATTGACTACCGCAGCGACTTTTATTCATTAGGTGTGACATTTTTTGAGTTACTGAGCGGACAACTGCCTTTTACATCCGACGAGCCAATGGAATTAGTGCATTCCCATATTGCTAAACAGCCGAATTCCATCTGTGACCTCAACGCGGAAATGCCTTTAATGCTGGGAGAAATTATTGGCAAGCTGATGGCGAAGAACGCTGAAGACCGCTATCAGAGTGCATTGGGGCTGAAATATGACTTAGAAAAATGTTGCCAGGAATGGCAAGCAACAGGCAAACATACCTGGTTTGATTTAGCACAGCACGATATTAGCGATCGCTTTGTCATCCCAGAAAAACTCTATGGACGAGAGCAAGAAGTCCAAACCTTGGTAGAAGCATTTGGCCGAGTCGCCAATGGAGCAGCCGAGTTGATGTTGGTGGCTGGTTTCTCCGGTATTGGTAAAACTGCGGTGGTGAATGAAGTACATAAACCCATTGTCCGCTGGAGTGGGTATTTCATCAAAGGTAAGTATGACCAATTCAACCGCAACATTCCCCTGTCTGCTTTTGTTCGAGCTTGCCGCGATTTGATGACACAATTATTCAGTGAAAGCGACAGTCAACTCGAACAGTGGCGAAATAAAATTCTGTCTGCTTTGGGTGAAAGTGGGCAGGTAATAATTGATGTGATTCCCGAATTAGAACAGATTATTGGCAAACAAGCGCCTGCGCCAGAACTATCAGGTAGTGCCGCACAAAACCGCTTCAATCTGCTGTTTGTCAAGTTTATTCAGGTCTTTGCTACAAGGGAGCATCCATTAGTAATTTTCTTAGACGATTTGCAATGGGCGGATTCAGCATCACTGAATTTGCTAAAGCTGTTGATGGATGAAACTTTGAATGGCTATTTATTCATTATTGGTGCATACCGCGATAACGAAGTATTTGCGGCTCATCCCTTAATACTGACGCTTAAAGAAATTGAGAAGGTGGCTAAAGTAAACACTCTAACGCTGATACCATTAAATCAGGCCGATGTCAATAATTTGATTGCAGACACATTGAGTTGCTCGACAGAAGTTGCCCTGCCGTTGACTGAACTAGTTTATCAAAAAGCCAAAGGCAATCCGTTTTTTACAACTCAGTTTCTCAAGGCATTATATGACGAGGGGTTAATTACCTTTGATTGGCATACGGGTTTTTGGCAGTGTGATGTGGCACAAGTGCGATCGCTCGCTCTCACAGATGATGTCGTTGGGTTTATGGCAATTCAACTTTTAAAGTTATCGCCAAACACTCAGGAAGTTCTCAAATTAGCAGCTTGTATTGGGAATCAATTTGATTTAAGTACATTGGCGATCGTTTATCAAAAGTCTCAGACAGAAACCGCTACGGATTTGTGGAAAGCTTTGCAAGAAGGACTTGTGATTCCCACCAATGAAGTTTACAAATTTTATCAACAAGAGTCATTAGTCAATAGTCATTTGTCATTCGTAGACGAACTCCAACAAATAACCAATGACCAAGGACAAAAGACAGGTTATAAATTTTTGCACGATCGCGTTCAACAAGCGGCATATTCTCTGATTCCTGAGGAGCAAAAACAAGCAACGCACCTGAAAATTGGACAACTGCTGCTTAACAATACGCCAGTCACAGAACTAGATGCAAATTTGTTTGAGATTGTCAATCAACTCAACATTGGAAAATCCTTGATTATTGAGCAATCGCCACAAATAAAAATCGCTGAACTCAATTTGCAAGCAGCACAAAAAGCTAAAGCCGCCATAGCTTATGCAGCCGCGTATCAGTACTCAACTACAGGTATTTCTTTACTAACTTTTTCTCAATCTCAAGATGAATATTGCTGGAAAAACCACTACGAACTCACCCTGGCGCTGTACGAACTAGCAGCAGAAACCGCATATCTTAGCGGTGATTTTGGTCAGATGGAGCAGTGGATAGATATTGTTATGCAAGAGGCAAAAACTTCTGTTGACAAAATGAAAGTTTATGCTGTCAAAATCCAAGCTTATATGGCACAAGTCAAAAAGCTAGAAGCAGTCAAAATTGGATTAGAAGCTTTACAACTTGTGGGAGTAACCATACCAGAATCACCCGAACCGTCAGATATTCAGCAAGCACTCACTCAAGTTGCAAGCAATTTGGAGGCGAAGAATATCGAAGAATTGATTAACTTACCATTAATGACAGATATCGAGCATCTATGCGCTGCAAAGATGTTAGCCACTATTGGCCCTGCTACCTATCAAGCTGCACCGATACTATTTCCATTAGTGATATGTGAATTGATGAACTTATCAATCAACTATGGTAATTCACCTTTCTCAAGTTATGGTTACGCTTGTTACGGCATCCTTTTAAATGCAGTATTTCATAATATTAAATTAGCTTATAAAATTGGGAAAATAGCCTTAAACTTAGCAGAAAAATTCAATTTTCCAGACATCAAAAGCTCTACATTCTTTGTAGTAGGAGTTTGTATAGCTCATGGCAAAGTTCATGTCAGAGAAACGTTACCAATTCTTTCGGATGCCTTCCAAAGTGGCCTAGAAGGTGGCAATTTTATATTTGCTACCCATGCTGCCATACATAAATCCCAGCATACATATCTGATGGGACAAGAATTGACAATAGTTGCACAAGAAATGGCAACTATTAGTGATATGCTATTCCGACTCAAGCAACAAAATGCTTTAAACTTTCATCAAATCTTTCAACAATCAGCGATTAACTTGCTAAATTATTCAGAATATCCATGCCTTTTACAAGGTGAAGTCTACAACGAAAAAATAGCTTTACCAAAGCTTTTGGATGCTCACGATAGAACTGGGTTGCATCACTTTTATTTCAACAAACTTATTCTTTGCTACTTTTTTGGAAACTATCTACAAGCGCAGGAAAATGCACTGCAAGCTGAACAGTACTTAGATGGAGTGCCAGGTCTTTTGGTTGTACCAGTATCTTACTTCTATGATTCTTTGGCGCACTTGGCAATCTATCCATCCCTAGCAGATTCGCAACGAGAAAACCTCCTGAATCGAGTCACGAATAATCAGGAAAAGATGAAACAATGGGCGACTGATGTGCCAATGAATTTCCAACATAAATTTGATTTGGTTGCAGCAGAACAGTATCGTATTCTAGGCAACAAAGCCGAGGCAATGGATTATTACGATCGCGCCATAACTTTAGCTAAAGAACACGGTTACACCCAAGAAGAAGCACTTGCCAACGAACTAGCCGCTAACTTCTACCTAGATTGGGGTAAACAGCGCATTGCCCAAGAATACATGATAGAAGCTTACTATGGCTATGCTCGTTGGGGTGCCAAAGCCAAAGTCGCCGACTTAGAAAAACGCTATCCCCAACTACTCGCCCCCATCCTCCAGCAAACCCGTTCTTCCCTCTCCACTTCCGAAACTATCTTCAACTTAGGAATCACCTCCACTAGTTCTGCAACTTCCAGTAGCACCAGCGTCTCTGTCGCTTTAGATTTAGCTGCCGTTCTCAAAGCTTCCCAAATTCTTGCTGGGGAAATCGAACTGGAAAAACTACTCTCCACATTGCTAAATATTCTCATTGAAAATTCCGGAGCCGAGAAATGTGTCTTGCTGCTGTCTGATGAAGAACAGTTGATGGTGCAATCCGTCACTTATGGCGATTTTTGCCCAGTGCTGGTGAAGCCACAATTTTTTGAAGACAGCGAGGATGTGCCGGTAAGTCTGATTAATACTGTCAAACGCAGCTTACAAGCTACGGTAATTATTGATGCTAGAACAAATGGACAATTAACTAATGACCCATACATTCAGCGACAGCAGCCCAAGAGTATTTTGTGTAGCCCGATTTTGCATCAGGGGAAGTTGCTTGGTGTATTGTACTTAGAAAACAATCTTGTTAGTGGAGCCTTTACCAGCGATCGCGTTGAACTGCTGAATTTACTCTGCGCTCAAGCTGCCATTTCCCTGGAAAATGCCCGACTTTATGGCAATTCTCAGACTTATGCTCAACAATTAGCACAATCTCTAGCAAAATTGCAGGCTAGTGAAACCCGCTTCCAAAATTTGGCAAATAATATTCCTGGTATGGTGTACCAATTCCGTCTGGCTGCGGATGGTTCAATTTCAACACCCTACGTTAGTTCTGGCTGTTTGGAGTTGTATGGCTTAGAGCCAGAATTGGTGATAGCGGGGACGCATAGCCTTTACGCTACGAATCATCCTGACGATAACCCAGCTATTACACAAGCAATGATCTACTCTGCCCAAACTTTGACACCTTTTGAACAAGAATGGCGGATTATCCTCCCTTCAGGAACCGTGAAATGGATTCAATCTGCTGCTCGTCCAGAGCGACAAGCCGATGGTGCAATTGTATGGGATGGGGTAGTAATTGATATTAGCGATCGCAAACAAGTTGAAGCATCTCTAGCCAAAGAACGAGAGTTTTTAAATGCCATCATTCACAATATTACTGATGGCATTGTTGTCTGCGATGCTACTGGAAAATTGATTTTATTTAATAAAGCAACTCGTGAATTTCATGGCTTATCAGTAGAATCATTAGCACCAGAAGAATGGGCAGAAAATTTCGATCTCTATCAAGCTGATGGTGAAACACCCCTATCAATGACGGAAATTCCTTTGTTTCGCGCCTTTCAAGGGGAAATTGTCGAAAATGCCGAAATGATAATTGCACCAAAGCATGGCTCGAAGAGAATTTTGTTAGCCAGCGGACAAGCGATTATTGATGCTGCGGGTAACAAACTCGGTGCGGTAGCTGTGATGCGAGATATTAGCGATCGCAAACAATCAGAACTTGCTTTACAGCAAAAATCACAAGATTTAGAACAAGCTCTAACTAATTTGCAAAACGCCCAATTACAAATTATCCAAAGTGAAAAAATGTCTGCTTTGGGTAATTTAGTTGCTGGTGTCGCTCACGAAATGAATAATCCCCTTGGTTTTATTTCTGCCAGTCTCAAACAAACTAAACCTACCATTGCCGATCTTGTTGAACATCTGAGACTATATCAAGAAATTCTACCAAACAAGAGCGAAGAAATTCTCGATCATGCCCAAGAAATTGACTTGGACTATACCTTAGAAGACTTACCCAAAGTAATTGATTCCATGACGATGGCCTGTGAAAGGCTAAAAAATATTAGCACCAGTCTCCGCACCTTCTCCCGTGCCGATAGAGATTACAAAGTTCCGTTTAATATCCACCAAGGCATTGACAGCACCATTTTAATTTTGAAACATCGTCTCAAAGCAAATGAACAACGTCCCGCCATTGAAGTATTAACTGAATATAGTAATCTTCCACAAATCGAATGTTTCCCTGGTCAGCTAAATCAAGTATTTATGAATCTTTTAGCCAATGCTATTGATGCTTTGGAAGACTCAAATCATGGACGCAGTTTTGAGGAAATTCAGCTAAATCCCAATTTAATTAGAATTCAAACCTTCCTAGAAAATAACTGCGTGAAAGTTATTATTGCTGATAACGGCAAGGGGATGAGCGAAGAAGTAAAACAAAATATTTTTGACCATTTATTTACTACGAAAGGCGTTGGTAAAGGAACGGGGTTGGGGTTGGCGATCGCTCGTCAAATTGTCGAAGAAGCCCACAGAGGAAAATTAACTTGCAACTCTATTCTTGGGAAAGGAACAGAATTTATCATTGACATTTCGGTTTGACAGTCAGCTTAAGGAAATAAAACCGCAGTTTCACTTTGCGATCGCCGCGCTCATTTTCGCTACCTAAAAAAGCACTTCCACAACCAAATCGGGTGCAGCGCTCAAGTTTTTAAGTCTTTCCCGCCACAACCGAATTTTCATTCAATAGTTCCAACGCTGCTTGATATTGCAGATCCGCAGTTGTGCCAATCTGTTCCCGGTTTAGGGGTGTTTGAGAAATCACTTTATCTGGCTTAATACCTAGTTTATTAATATCCCGATGTTGAGGAGTTTCATACTTAGCAATTGTCACTGCTAAACCTGAACCATCTGATAATTCAAACAAAGATTGAATTAAGCCTTTACCAAAAGTCGTTTCCCCCACAAGTTGGGCACGCCCATTATCTTGGAGTGCGCCAGCAAGAATCTCGCTAGCACTAGCAGTTCCTTGATTTACCAAAATCACCAAAGGATCGTCGGTTAGGGCAGGCCCAAACGCTTCAAAACTACCTTGAATGCCTTGTCGGTTAACAGTGTAGACAATAGTGCCGGAGTCTAACCACAAACGGGCGATTTCTATTCCGGCTTGTAATAACCCGCCAGGATTATTTCGCAAATCTAGAATGTAGGCAGCAGCCCCTTTTTTTTCTAGACTAGAAATAGCGTTTGCCAATTCCGTGGAGGCGTTGGCATTGAATTGAGTCAGACGAAGGTAGCCAATGGGCGTACCCTGGCCAGAAACGCGCAATTCCGAAACCACAGGATTAAGAGTAATGCGATCGCGCGTCAGTCTAATTTCCGTCTCTGGCTCTCCGTCTCGTTCGATGATGAGAGTCACAAGGCTGCCACTGGGCCCGCGCATTTTCGTCGCAGCTTCATCCAGAGTCAAATTTTCAGTGGGAACGCCTTCAATTTTGAGAATGCGATCGCGCGGTCTAATCCCCGCTTTCTCCGCTGGCGAACCCGCTATGGGAGCTACTACTTCCAACTTACCAGTTTCAGCATTGAGAGCAATTTGCAATCCCACCCCCGTCAATTCCCCAGAAGTGTTTACCTGTAAGCTGCGGTACTGTTCTGGGTCTAAAAAACGGGTAAAAGGATCGTCGAGGCTCTTGAGCATCGTCTGAATGGCGCTATAAGCCCCATTGGAATCGCTAAGCGGCTTTTCAAGAACTTTTTGCCGGACTAACGCCCAATTTTGATGGTTAAACGTCTCATCCAGATAAGTCCGATTGACGATTCGCCAAACTTCAGAAACCAGCTTTTGTTGTGCTGTCAAAGCCAATGCAGGCTGAGTAATTATACCCAAAGACAAGCAAAACGCCATTAGCAGTGAAAATCCAACTCGAAAAAATTTGTTCATGAACCCCATTATCAATTCCACCTCAACCCAAATTGCCTAGAAATGCCCTGTTGTCCTGTTGTTGATGAAATCTATCTCTCGATTATGTTACTTTTTTTATAGAAGTGGTGCATTCTTCTCATCAACTTGTTTACTCAACTGATGCAGTTCATCCCACTCAGCAAAGGATAAAATCTACTTTGTGTCCACCATTTTGTGGGTTGGAGCATAAAGAGATCGCAATACATTCCATCTTTACAGAGTGTAAAGTTTCTTAAAACTCTTAGCACTCTGAAAGCTGACAAACAAAAAGTCCCCTTTACTAAAATCCCAAAATTGCTAATTGGGAGAGAAGTCACGACTCGGCGGCTTCTAGAAAGTCCGCAAAGGGTTATGCTGCTACTCTAGGCTGTGGCATCTGGTGGAGTAACGCTTAAAGCCGAACTCATAAGATGCCGAGGCTTGAGGCCCTGAAAACTTTCGTCGCCGATTTAGAACTTCGGAATTTATCAAACGCAACCGATTCTTAGGAACTTGAGATTGTATGGCCAACGTTTACGACTGGTTTGAGGAACGCCTGGAGATTCAAGCGATCGCCGAAGACGTTACTAGCAAGTACGTCCCTCCCCACGTCAACATTTTTTACTGCCTGGGTGGAATTACCCTGACTTGCTTTTTGATCCAGTTTGCCACTGGATTTGCCATGACGTTCTACTACAAGCCAACAGTCACTGAAGCTTTCTCCTCAGTTCAATACATCATGAATGAAGTGAACTTCGGTTGGCTAATTCGTTCCATTCATCGCTGGTCTGCCAGCATGATGGTATTGATGATGATTTTGCACGTCTTCCGGGTTTATCTGACTGGTGGTTTTAAAAAGCCCCGCGAATTGACCTGGGTAAGTGGTGTCATCCTGGCTGTAATCACCGTTTCCTTTGGAGTTACTGGCTACTCCCTGCCTTGGGATCAAGTTGGCTACTGGGCTGTGAAAATCGTTAGCGGCGTACCAGAAGCAATTCCCGTGGTTGGTGTTCTGATCTCCGACCTATTGCGTGGTGGTTCTAGTGTCGGTCAAGCAACATTGACTCGTTACTACAGCGCACACACCTTTGTTTTGCCTTGGTTAATTGCAGTCTTCATGCTGTTTCACTTCTTGATGATCCGCAAACAAGGTATTTCTGGGCCTTTGTAATCTCAAAGATTAGCAAAAGGCAACATTTGTCAGTTTCCAGATCGAGTTGTTTGTTTTAAACTTATGAAACACAAGAAAGTAATTCTACATAAGTTACAAAAAGCAAACACTTGCATCACAAGCCGAAAGCTTTAGGCATCCTCGAAGCGGCTGACCGCATAGGAGACACAACGCCGCTTCCTAGAGTTGCCTAATAGCCGATAGCTTTCACAAATGCTTTAATTCAACTTAAGCAGGAGAGCACATTTAAAAATGGCAACACAGAAAAAACCTGACCTCAGCGACCCCCAGTTAAGAGCCAAACTGGCTAAAGGTATGGGTCACAACTACTATGGTGAACCCGCTTGGCCTAATGACCTACTTTACGTGTTTCCCATCGTAATTATGGGTTCCTTCGCTGCAATTGTGGCTCTAGCTGTGCTAGACCCCGCCATGACAGGTGAACCAGCAAATCCTTTCGCCACACCACTGGAAATTTTACCAGAGTGGTATCTGTATCCAGTGTTCCAAATTTTGCGATCGCTTCCTAACAAACTTTTAGGAGTGTTAGCAATGGCTTCCGTACCCTTGGGACTAATCCTCGTTCCTTTTATTGAGAACGTCAATAAGTTCCAAAACCCCTTCCGCCGTCCAGTTGCAACCACAGTGTTCCTATTTGGTACCCTTGTTACCATTTGGCTGGGTATTGGTGCTGCCTTGCCATTGGATAAATCTTTGACCTTGGGACTATTCTAAAATTAGTCACCAAAAAGTGCTTTGACGCCTGTGAGTTTTAAGAGCATATTGCAAATGTGCTTTTGAAAAAATAAACAGGCGTCAATTTTAATAATCTAGCTTGAATCTTGGATTTGACCTTTTGGGGAAAAAAGCGTCAGAATTGGGTATAAAAGAACCAAAATTCAGAACCTATAAGTGATTTAGTATGATTGATATAGTCATTCATTACAATCTTCTTTTGATTTTTGAACTTATGTGACTCTCCCTTTGTCTAGTATTCGCCTTTGAAGTTTCAAGCTAAGAAAGCCTTAGGTGGAACTTCCAAAATCTCAAATCACTAAAAGTCAATCATTAGATTTTGGATTAACCCCAACCACTCTGGATAGGGGCTTGAAAATTTTAAATTTTGGATGAAAGGATTTGTTCAGCCGGCTAGGGGCGGGGTATGTAACTTGCTTCTTTGCAGGAGTACCGAAATAATTTTTAATCTAAAATCTAAAATCTAAAATCTAAAATTGGCACGGTAAACAAATATAAATAATTTTGATTTAGCTCTTACGTAAGTTGCCAGTTATAACTCTCGAATGCCAAAATTGTTCATGTTTTGTATTTTCTTAGACAGAATATGTCAATTTAGATTTTTAGATGTCAGAAAAATTTTGCAAAAAGGGCAAAATTTGATCGCTAGCAACTTGGGTTTACTTTCATTCAAGTCACAGTTAATGCTTACCCTAGTGCACCAAGACCATCTGACGGTTAGGAGCGAACTCAGCCTCTTAGACGATGTACAAGAATGGTTTGAGCAATTTTTTCTTCAACATTTGTCTCAACTTGGCTGGCCACAAACTCAACTCGAACGTCTCAATTTAGCATTAGCAGAAGGCTTTACCAACGCTGTTCGTCATGCTCATCATGCTTTACCACCGGAAACAACCATTGACATTGACGTTTCTCTGTGGCTCGATCGCCTAGAGATTAGAATTTGGGATCATGGAAAACCTTTCAATCCAGATGCGATCCCAGAGCCAAAACCAGGTAGTCTTATAATAGGCGGATATGGATGGTTTCTCCTCCGGCGTTTGGCTGACCGTGTAGTGTACGAGCGTGGTGCAGATGGTAGAAATTGTCTGCTGATTGTCAAATATTCTACAAAAGTACAAAAGTCAAAGTGAAGCATTCTTAAGGATAAGCTGAGGCAAAATGCTTTTGATGCCAATTTGAGATTTTGCGGAAAGTACGTAATAATTGCTTGTCCTTAGTCCGTTAGAGCCATACCTCTGCAAAAGCTAAGAACGAACATGGGGTTTGTTACCTTTTTATTTTTACAAAATCCTTCCCAGTGGTAATGCCAAGATGAGTTTGGCGTATCTTGAGCTATTTGTTAGCGAACAGATGTATTATCATAGCCACTAATTGCTTAAACAGACGCTTATTTGATTGACACAAGTATACTACTTTTTCAAGAATAGGTGAACGAATGTAATATGTTTTTTCCGTGAAATTGCTTAACTATTATATTTTTTTGGTAAAAACAAAAGACCATTCTTGTATAAAAAGAATTATTGAATGCAGTAAAGATAGCATTCGAGTTATAGAAGCTCCCTTGCTAAGATTTGTCAGCAGTGTTGAGAGTCTTACTTTTGTTCTCCAACAAGTGCCATTTAGTGCTTAATAAAGAGATAGAATACATAGGGGACAAAATATGACTAAGACAGCCCTAATTACAGGAATTACTGGTCAAGATGGCTACTATCTCAGCCATTTGCTCCTTAACCAGGGTTACCGAGTTGTAGGATTAGTACCCCCGCATCGACAGCCTAATTTGACAAAATTAGGAACTCTAGCAACTCAAGTAGAAATTTTTACAGTAGACCTGAGGGATAGTACGGCACTGCTGACAGCTGTTGAACAACTGCGTCCCCAAGAAATTTATAATTTGGCAGCTCCGAGTTTTGTACCAGATTCGTGGAACGACCCTTTGGGCACTTTAGATCTGATAACTGGTACAGCGACCAGGCTCTTAGAAGCAGTGCGACACGTTGGTTTGTCTACCAGATTTTATCAAGCCAGCAGTTCAGAAATGTTTGGCGATGTTTTCTCTTCGCCTCAAGATGAGGAAACTCCTTTCCGTCCGAAAAATCCCTATGCTGCGGCCAAGATGCACGCCCATTGGACGATGGTGCATCACAGACAGCGCTATGGACTCTTTGCTTGTAGCGGAATTTTATACAATCATGAATCTCCTCTACGCGCACCTCAGTTTGTCACACGCAAAGTTTCTTTAGCAGTTGCATCAATTAAATTGGGTTTAACTGACACCTTAGAAATGGGTAACCTAGATGCCAAACGCGATTGGGGGTTTGCAGGAGATTATGTAGAAGCAATGTGGCGTATGTTGCAGGTAGATGAGCCAGAAGAATACGTGATTGGTACAGGCAAGCTACACAGCGTCAGAGACTTAGTGGCTACAGCCTTTGAGTCCGTGGGATTGGATTGGCAAAATCATGTAATTATAAATACTAATTTATTGCGGCAAGACGAGCATTTTCAACTAGTTGCCAACCCTAGTAAAGCAAAAATAAACCTTGGCTGGGAACCCCAACTAAGCTTTGAAGAACTTTTAGAAACAATGGTAAAAACAGATTTAGAACGATTAGAAAGCGGTGCCATCGCCCCCTTGCCAAGAGTGTAAATAACTAAACATGCTCATTAATACAGTGACAGAAAACCTAAAATTAGGTAATAAAGTTAACAAAAAAACTAACCACGTCTTCGTGTTCTTAGAAATTTTTGCTCGCGAAGGCGGTATTCAATCATATATAAAAGATATTTTTCGAGCTTATCTAAAATTAAATCAAGGCTATAAGGCGGAAGTCTTTTTGCTGCGAGATAGTGCGAATTGCTTAAATTCTTTTGAAGACGAAAATTTAAAATTTCATTACTTTAAAAATAACTCTCCCCAGCTGGGAAGAGTCAAAATGGCAGCGGCTTTACTGAAGTGTCTATTGCAAAACCGTCCCGAACAAGTTTTCTGCGGTCACATTAACTTAGCAGTATTAATCCAAACCCTTTGCCAACCCTTGGGGATTCCTTACACCGTACTAACTTACGGTAAAGAAGTCTGGGAACCGCTGAAAAATCAAGAACGCCGTGCCTTAGCATCAGCAGCCGAAATTTGGACAATTAGTCGCTACAGCCGCGATCGCGCTTGTATTGCCAATGGTCTAGACCCCAAAACTATCCAGATGATGCCTTGTGCAATTGATGGCGATAAATTCACCCCTGGTGACAAACAGCCAGAATTAGTTGAAAAGTATGGCTTAACTGGTGCTAAGGTGCTAATGACAGTGGCGCGGTTATGGTCAGGGGATATTTACAAAGGCGTGGATGTCACGATTCGTGCTTTACCACAAATCGCTGAGGTTTTCCCACAAGTCAAATATTTGGTAATTGGTCGTGGTGATGACCAACCGCGATTAGCTCAACTTGCTGCATACTTAGGTGTGAGCGATCGCGTTGTGTTTGCTGGTTTCGTCGCCACAGAAGAATTAATGCAACATTATCGCCTTGCTGATGCCTACATTATGCCTTCCCAAGAAGGCTTCGGCATCGTTTATTTAGAGGCAATGGCTTGTCAAGTACCTGTATTATCCGGTGACGACGATGGATCGGCTGACCCCTTACAGGATGGTAAACTTGGATGGCGAGTACCACACCGCAATCCTGACGCTGTAGCAGCAGCTTGTATAGAAATGCTGCAAGGTAACGACCAACGGTGTGATGGACAGTGGCTAAGAGAACAAGCGATCGCTCTGTTTGGTTTGGATGCGTTCCAACATAAGTTACAACATCTGCTTCTATCCTCAGCTCTAAGCCCCAGTGACAAATCACTAATGACTAATGAATAATGACTAATGACTGATGGCCAAAATCGCTATCCTAGAGGGAGAGCAGGACGAAACTTAAAAAATGAGCTTTAAGTCATTTCAATTGAATCTTTTAAATCTCCGACCCTGGCTCACTCTGCTAGCAGTTACTTGGTTGCTAGCATCACTGGGCTTAGGTTGGTTGGTTAATTCGTTGCTAATTATTGTTGGGTTGCTGTTTTTGGCACCCCTTGTGGCTTTCTTTGGTTTTCGTTGGTGGTTGCAACGTAACTTGGTTGCTGAGCAGTGTCCCGTCTGTAGATATGAATTTACAGGTTTAAATAACAGCCAGGTACAGTGTCCTAACTGTGGTGAGTCGTTGTTAGTACAAAATAGTCATTTTCAGCGCATCACACCAGCAGGCACTATTGATGTCAAAGCAGTTGAAGTACCAACTCAATCATTGGAAGATTAGTCATTAGTCATTAGTCATTGGTCAAACAGGTCATTAGTTTTAGAAAAAGGATAAATGCCAACTGACGAAGGACAAATGACTAGTGACAAGCATTATTTCTTTTGTTGCGAAATTGAAAGGATGTAGTTATACTGTTGCCCAGAGAGTTCGCCTACATACACCGAATATCTTCCTGCCTGCCAGTAACCAGAAAGTTCTGGCTTGCCTCCAGAGTAGCTATCTGGTTGTACGCAAAACTTTCCTCCAGGCCCGTCAATCAACAGTGTTGGCTTACCTTGGCTCTCTACTGTTAATCGTAAGTAAGGCAGTGATTCCTTAACTTGGATAATTTGATTGGGTGCAGTGGTGATATTGCCACAGTTGCTTTTGACAGGTCCCCCAGACTTTCCGTTCAAAATTAGCGGATCTGGTTGCAGATTTCGATTAATTTCTATATTTGGTGTCTGTGCTAAATTAGCCTCAGTGAAAATCAAACCGATCGCTAAAGTTGTAGGAACAATTGTCAATAGACTAAACGTCTTCATCTTAATTAATGCTCCAGATTTTTCTAGAGCAATATAGTTATATACTCTGACATCATAGACGACAGCAATTCCTACTTTGTTCCAAAAGCTGCCGTATCTTTTAATACTTATAAATTGGGGATTGTTTATAGAATTTAGAAAAGTCTGGGCTATAAACGTATCCTTAATGAATTGATTTAATCAGTCACTATTAATGTGGAAAATTTGGCACTTCATCATTGGCACAAATTTGTATCAATATTATTTTTTACTGGTTTTATCAGTAATAGTACTAAGGGTAGAAAGCAGGCTGGAAAATAACAAGAAAAAAACATAATTTCTCCCTGCTGATAAAGGTCTTGCATACACAGACATTAGCTAAAATCACTAAGACAACCACCAAAATAGAATTTGGTTGGTATGTTGTTGAGTAAGTGTCCTAGCTGAGGTAGAAAAAATAGATGAATCCTCAAAGAGAAGAAGACTTGCAGCGTCGCCTCGATAAGCTAGAGGCAGAGATTAATTCTTCACCACAGGTGGTTCCTCAATCACCAGAAGAACAAAAACAGACATTTGAGTTTAGCTTTGCTAACTTCAATTTGCAACTGGAGCGATTTCGCATCTGGTTTGGCAATTTATCAGCTACAAAAAAGCTGGTATTTTCGGGTGTAGCAGTGCTGTTGGGCTTGGCGATAGTGCAAGCTGTGTTTAAACTGGTTGCATCTGTAATCAGTCTGGCACTTTTAGCAGTGTTAGTGTATGTTGGATACAAATTTTTTGTGTCTAGTAGCTTTCAACGTAAGCAATAGTCTATTTTAATTTTGCCAATCAAGGCCTAGAAATAATGTCAAAGGGAATTATGCAATGACGACACCAACTGTGAGGAGAAGTAATCAATCTGGTCAGTCACAAGAACCGGAAAGAGCCAATTCGCTAATGCTAGCGAGCAGGCGTTTTGCTGCTTGGGCGGCTGAAATCACACTAGTGGTTACCAGTGGGTTGATTCCCTTTGGCATTGGTGTCTATGTCGATTCGAGAAGCGATTTGAATCGAGTGCCGCTCAATCCTGTGTTGGTAACAACGGAAAGAGCGATCGCCAGACCATTGGCTCTGCCTGTTAGTTATGGTATCCGTAACGTAGCGTGGCCTACTAATTTTTTGTGGACAATAGCCCTATTAGCGCCTGTAACCCTTTCTTGGTGGCAATTGTATTTACTGGCTAAGACTGGTAGCACAATTCCCAAACGTTGGTTAGGAATACGGGTTGTCAACGAGCAAGGAGCGCCCCCTGGTTTGGGAGCAGTTGCCATTAGAGAAGGAGTTGGTCGTTGGACTGTACCCGTTTCTATCGCTTATCTATTGTGGCGTTATAGCTTTGCTTTTCCGAATTTAGGATTATTCACTTTTTTGGCTGTGTTAATGGTGCTGGGTGAAGGAATAGCTTTACCGTCGCGCCGGGGAGGGCGTCGCGCCTTGCACGATCGACTCGCAGGTACTTACAGTATAGATGCGACTCGCCCTTCTTCACTCTTAGCTAACAGACAAGCTCAGTCTGTTGGGGATAGCGACCAACCAGCAGAAGAATGGCAGGAGGGAAATGAAGTATTGGCCGCCGCCGCACCAACTAAGACACCTCGTCTATGGCGGCGGATACAGCAAAATCCTAATCTGACTTTGTTTGGGGTAGGGCTAACGAGCATGACTGCTGTGTTGGCAACTTTAATCGGAACTCAAGTTTATATCCAAGTTCAACAATCCCAGCGAGCAACCAAGCAAATCAACGGACAACAGTTCCTAGAACTTGTCAAACAATTAAGTCCCGACTCTGGGGCTACCACTGAACAACGTCAAAGTGCAATTTTGGCATTGGGCGGTCTCAAAGACCAACAATCGATTCAATTTCTTGCGGATCTCTTGGTGAAGGAAACCAACCCCAGCCTTGTGGATACGATTCAGCAAGCTTTGACAAGTGTCGGTCCCACAGCTATCCCCGAATTAAAAAATAAGAATCAGTTTCTAGTGAGTGAACTAGAGTCTTTGAGCAGCGGTGCAAGCCCAGAACGAGAACTCCGCCAAGGACGACTACAAAGAAATCAACGGACAATCAATAAAATTCTGTCTGTTTACACTGGCAAAATCGAGGGTGTTGACCTGAGCCGCATCCAATTAGGTCAAAACGGTACTCCAGGTAGTTCCTTATTCAATTTGGTACTAGATGGTATTGATTTGTCAGGAGTTAAATTAAAATCTGCAAATTTGAACCAAGCCAATCTTAAGGGCGCCCGCTTTCGGGGTATGGGTGAGGATGGACGCTGGGATACCTTCGACGATGTGATGGCTGACTTAAGCCAAGCTCAGTTGCAGCAAGCTAATCTGACTGATGCCAACCTCAGCCGGGTGATGATGAACCGCACCGATTTGAGCCGCGCCACCCTTAACAGAGCCAATTTATCCAACGCCCGTTTATATGAGGCTAGGCTCAACAGCACCCAATTAGTGGGAGCCGATCTGCAAAATGCACTCTTAGAACAAGCCAGCTTAACTGGAGCAGATTTAGGTGACGCTAAGTTGAACGAAGCGAATTTGTACGCTGCGCGTTTAGGTCGCGTCAGTGCCATAGGAACACAATTATCCTTTGCCAATTTAACTAACACCGATTGGGAAGGAGCAGATTTATCAGGGGCGTATTTGGATCGGGCGAATCTCAGCAATGCAAACCTGAGCGCCACTCGTCTAACTGGTGCCGTTTTGCGTTCTGCTCAGATGGAAAACGCTAACCTGCAAAATGCTGACCTCAGTCTTGCAGATTTACGGGGAGCGAATGTAGCAGGAGCAAATTTCCAAGGAACAATTCTCGCTCCCACTAAACAAGATCCAGCCGATCAATTTGTCCAAACTCCAGACTTAGGCTCAGTATCCGCGGTAGTCCAAGGCGTTGATTTTTCTCAAGCCAAAAATTTAGATCCCAAGCAGCTAGCGTATATTTGTACACAAGGTGGCATTCATCCTCGTTGCCCGTAAAATGGAATAGGGACTGGGGACTGGGGACTGGGGACTAGGGACTGGGGAAAAGTTTTCCTAAGCCAATGCCCAATACACCATGCCCAATGACAAATAACAAATGACACATTGGTGTGAGGAATTGGGCTATGAAATTTGTTCCATATTCGCTTTCTGTTTTGGGGGCTGGCTTGGCCTTGAGTTTAGCTATGAGTGCTAAACCAGCGCAGGCTCAAGTAGCCTATGGCAGTTATATTGGTATCGGCCCGACTATTGGTATCACTGATGGCGTGCAAATTGGGGGGGTGATAGCTGGGCGTTACAAGCTTTTGGAAGCACCAATTTCTCTGCGTGCCCAAGTTTTAATTGGTAATGGTACGGCAATTGTACCAACGGTTTCTTATGATGTGCCTTTGAATTGGCAAGCTGATGCTTATTTGGGTGCAGGATTGGTGTTTGCTGGTGATTCTTCTCCTGTGGGCGACAAAATTAGTTTTGCTTTACAGCCGGGAATTGATTATATGATTCCAAATAGCAATACTGTGCTTTTTGGTAACGCCATCATCGCTTTTGATGCTTACCGTGATAGTGGTGGTACAGCTGTTTCTGTGCAAGGTGGGATTGGTTTAAGATTTTGATGGGTTTGCTTTGGCGTAGCCCGTCGTAGAGATGGCTATCTCTAAAGAAGCGTTAAAGTTCATTGCAAACTAAGAAGTTAGGCCACACAACGTGATAATTTTTGATGATGTCCAGAGACAGCAAAGGATTAACACAGGAGAACACAGTGGCAATGGAATCCAATTTCTTAACGGATGCGATCGCAGATGAAATGAATCAAGATTTCAGTGAATATGTTGCTAACTTACAACTACACATGACTTTGCAAGCTCGTAATCTTGTTCCACCCCTCCAGCAAACACTCTTCGATAGCCGCCAGCAACTACTCCATCAAACCCAAGCCCACTTTGAAAAGCTAGTTTCTCGACAAGGCTTATAAATATACACATACTTTAATCAAAATTCAAATAAAATAAAGGCAGATGTTGTCGAGTTAATGCCAATGGCGTTCTCACAAAATCTGCTTTTTCTGCTTTTTTAAGTATTAAGTTACTAAAATCACCCTTTTGGCGCAATAGTCAAGAGCAGAAAGTAGTTAAGATGATTGCAGCACTTACGACAAAGAGCAGTTAGTTAAGGCTAAATGGCGGCTCGAATTAAAATGACTTCATTACTTCCCCGAAATCTCAGCATTGTCATCCGACCACTCCAATACCGGGATCTGGACGGAGTTGAGCGCATAACTCAAGAGTCATTCGCAGCCCTTACTCCCAAGGGAGCCAATTTTGCCATCAGCCAGATGCAGTGGTTACGTCGCTGGTATGGATTACTCAAATTTTTGAGTTGGTTTCCTAACCCGCTACAGTATCGCCTCTGTGCTTATGTAGCAGAGCAAGGGCGGATGCTTCTAGGAATGATTCAGGTGTCACCTTTTAACCGCACACGCAGCACTTGGCGGATCGATCGAGTGCTACTAGAACGTGGTGGGGATAAACAAGGAATTGGCTCCCAGCTTTTGCGTCATTGCTTTGAATCGATTTTGGAAGCTCGCACTTGGCTACTGGAAGTTAATATCAACGACATAGAAGCCCTGGCACTGTATCGTCAAAATGGATTTCAGCGTCTGGCAGAAATGACATATTGGGAAATCGAGCCGGAATTACTGGTTGAATTGGCGCAAGCAGAGCCAGATTTGCCCAACCTTTTGCCAGTGAGCAATGCTGATGCTCAGTTGTTATATCAGTTAGATACGGCATCGATGCCACCTTTGGTGCGTCAAGTTTTTGACCGCAATACCCGCGATTTTAAAACCAGTTTGTTCGGCGCTTTAATGGATGCCGTCAAGCAATGGGTAACCAAAACAGAAGTAGTCAGTGGTTACGTATTTGAACCGCAACGCAAAGCCGCCATAGGCTATTTTCAGGTACAACTTGACCGCAAGGGTGAAGTCCCCCACGTTGCCACGCTGACCGTTCACCCAGCCTACACCTGGCTGTATCCAGAATTACTATCTCAACTAGCTCGCATTGCCCAAGATTTTCCTCAGCAAGGCTTACAATTAGCTTCCTCAGATTATCAGGCAGAGCGAGAAGAATATTTGGAGCGAATTGGGGCAAAACGTATAGAACATACCCTAATTATGTCTCGCTCTGTGTGGCACAAGCTACGGGAGTCAAAATTCGTGTCCTTAGAAGGAATTCAGTGGACTGATATGCTACAAGGTCTACAACCGGCTCGCAAACCCATACCAGGGGGAATGTCTTGGATACAACCAGGAAAATCGCCAGCGTCAGATAGACCACAGCCAAGCAAATCAGAACCGATTAATTTTTCGGTAAAAAACACTAGCATGGAAGCATCAGCGATTCCCGAATCAGCAGATGCACAGCAGGAGAAGTAGTGTGATACCCCAACAGCAAGCAAAACCGTTTATTTCAGCTTTGGGATTAGACTGCGGTCGCAAGCGGATTGGTGTGGCAGGATGCGATCGCACCGGCTTAATTGCCACGGGTATCACTACAATTGAACGTACATCTTTTGAGCAAGATGTCGAGCAAATCCGGCAAATAATTAATGAACGCCAGGTGCAAGTCCTGGTTATAGGTTTACCTTATTCAATGGATGGCTCATTGGGATTTCAAGCGCATCAAGTCCAAAAGTTTGCTAAAAGGCTTGGTAAAGCGCTGAATTTGCCTGTGGAATACGTAGATGAACGATTGACTTCATTTCAAGCAGAACAACTGCTAATAGCTGAAAATCGCTCTCCATCACGCCATAAAGCTTTAATTGACCGCAAGGCAGCCTCTTTGATTTTGCAACAATGGTTGGATATGAAGCGTGCTAATTCCCACACTTCAGTAGCAGCTATTGAGTATTGATACCTTTTAACATGATATTCTGAAAACGATTACCCAGCATTTGGATTTACGTGTAAAGCTATTTGATAGCTGAACAATTTACAAAGTTGCTGGTATTTATTAAAGTTATAAATTTTGACCATGTTTTCCTCTGAATTTCCTGAAGAAAATGATAACGCTCATGCCGGTTCCATCACTTTGACTGATGAAAAAGGGCGATCGCTCGAATGTTACATAGAGCATACCCTGGAGGTAGATGGGCAAGAATATGTTTTACTTCTTCCTGTAGACTCACCTGTAGAAATTTTTTCTTGGCAAGGTGAAGATGAGGAAGAAGAAGCAGTTCTTGTAGAAGATGACGCCATTATTGAGCAAATTTTTGGCACCGCTCAAGCTGTCTTATCTGAGCAAAACTTGACGCTGAAGAATACAGCTTATGCTCTGACAGTTGCAGGTGATTTACCACCAGTTGAAGAATCAGAACTCTTTACTTTAGAAATTGAAGACGAAGAAGCAGATTTAGAACCAGAGCAATTACAGCTATTGGCTAGCTTCTATGACGAACATCAGGAATATGCAATCTATACACCTCTAGATCCGCTATTGTTTTTTGCACGCATATCAAAAACAGGTGAACCTGAATTACTTTCTCCAGAGGAGTTTCGTCAAGTACAACCGCTCTTAGAAGAACATCTTTTTAATGAAGTAGAGTAAAATCGAAGATTAAAGCTGTCTTGAAATTAGAGTTGACTGTTGAGTGATAACTGGGAAAGAAATATTTGTCTGCCCTTGTTGTGTGATTTATCATATCGCCGTCTAGCTTGCAAATAGGATATTGGGCAATCTAAAATCCCAAATTGCTATGAGGTGCTGAAAATGGCTTATAGCGACTTTACATTAAGTAAATTTAAAAAGTCATTCAGCATCGGCATTGATGAAGAAACCGATTTGTATGGCAATATAGAACCTCTACAGCCAAGCGATAAACTCACAAATACCTTAGAAGAAACCACGTAATTGGCTTTAGCAATTAATACTGAAAAAGCTCGTTCAGAAATGATTATTACACCAATTTTATTGGAGGTAAGACGTAGGGCTAATTATCCAATTAGTTTATTTTCTGGAACAGATTTGAATGTAGATGCAGAGAAAGGCCTAAATGGTTATTGTGATTTTATTATCAGTCGTTCTAAAGAACAACTAACAATTAATGTGCCTGTGGTGATTATTATTGAAGCAAAAAATGAAAATATTAAAGGCGAATTAGGTCAATGTGCTGCGGCAATGTTGGCAGCACAATTGTTTAATCAACAGGAAGGAAATGAAATTAAAAAAATTTTGGGTGCGCTAACAACGGGAGAAATTTGGAAGTTTTTGAAGTTAGAAGCAAACGAGATATTTATTGATTTGAATAATTATTACATTAAAGAGATAGATAAAATTTTAGGGATTTTATCTCAAAGTGTTCGTGGGGATATTCCAGGATGGAGTTCGACTAACTAAACTTTATTAGGTTATGCTCTTTTGTCTGGAGCTATTTACATTTGCCTGTTGACTATGACCTGGAACAATTTTTTACAGCCTGACTTAATTTTAGAAGGTTCTGTGTTAAACCTAACACCGGACATTATTCAACAGTACGGTCTCAAGGGGCTGGTGTTGGATGTGGATGAAACTTTAGTACCCTTTAGAGTGGGGGCGGCTTCCCCAGAACTAGAAAGCTGGGTAGAGGAAATCCGTGCTTGTACTGCATTGTGGTTAGTGAGCAATAACTTGAGTGAAGCGCGAATTGGTGGAATTGCGCGATCGCTCAATTTACCTTACTATTTGGGTGCAGCTAAGCCTTCCCGACGTAAAATTAGAGCAGCACTGCAAGCAATGAATTTACCAGTGCATCAAGTCGGGATGGTAGGCGATCGCTTGTTTACTGATGTTTTAGCAGGTAATCGCTTAGGAATGTTTACCATTTTAGTTGAACCGATTATTCATCCAGACGCGGCTCTGCGCTCTCATCCCGTCCGAAATTTTGAAGTTTGGGTATCTGAAATACTTGGAGCATCTATTACCCCCAAGAAAAATAAAATTCACAAAACTTGAGAAATCGTCAGGAAAGTAAATCTTAAGAAATGATTAAGGAATCTTACTAGAATCCAAAAATCGGGGATCATAGGTATTAATAACATGGAGTCAGCCAAAAAAGACTCTAGCGCATAACAAATAAATATAAACTCATAAAGCGTCGGCGTTCACTTATAGAACGCTGGCGCTTTACAAATTGTGTATGGGGCATGGGGCATAGGGCATGGGGCATGGGGCATAGGGCATAGGGCATAGGGCATTGGAAATTGGGTATTACGTATTTTTTGGTTTTTGGATTTTGGACGAAGAAAAAATCTAAAATCTAAAATTCAATGACTCCTAACTTTTTTGATGTCACTAACGATTGTTGTCAAAATCGGCACTTCTAGCCTCACCCAACCAGAAACTGGACTATTAGCACTTTCTACCATCGCCACATTGGCGGAGACACTCTGTCATTTAAGACGCCAGGGACACCGAGTAATTTTGGTTTCATCTGGTGCTGTCGGGGTGGGTTGTGCGCGGTTAGGCTTAACCGAACGTCCCAAAGCGATCGCTCTCAAACAGGCTGTAGCAGCAGTTGGCCAAGGGCGATTGATCCACGTATATGACGACTTATTTAATACTTTGCAACAGCCGATCGCTCAGGTATTATTGACTCGCAGCGACTTAGTTCAGCGTAGCCGCTACCTGAATGTTTACAATACTTTTCAAGAATTATTGGGTTTGGGAGTGATTCCTGTAGTTAATGAAAATGATACCGTAGCAGTAGAAGAACTAAAATTTGGGGACAACGACACCCTTTCGGCCTTGGTTGCAAGTTTAGTGGAAGCTGATTGGTTATTTTTACTGACTGATGTCGATCGCCTTTACTCAGCCGATCCGCGTTCCGTACCAGATGCGCGACCGATCGCTTTAGTTAGTAGCATTAAAGAATTAGCTCAATTACAAATACAAACAGGTTCCCAAGGTTCTCAATGGGGTACTGGCGGTATGGTGACAAAAATTTCCGCTGCGAGAATTGCGATCGCGGCTGGAGTGCGGACTGTAATTACCCAAGGACGATTTCCCCAGAATATAGAAAAAATTATCCAAGGTGAATTGATTGGAACGCATTTTGAACCGCAACCGGAACCAACTTCTGCACGTAAACGTTGGATAGCTTACGGACTTGTACCTGCGGGAAAATTGTATTTAGATGAAGGTGCGATCGCGGCAATTTCTTTGGCTGGAAAATCTTTATTAGCAGCTGGAATTAAGGCAATAGAAGGAGAGTTTGACACACAAGATGCAGTGCAATTGTGTGACATCAACGGTAACGAAATTGCCAGAGGACTTGTGAATTATAACAGTAATGAACTAGAAAAAATTCGCGGGTATCATTCACGAGAAATTTCTACAATTTTAGGCTATGCGGGTGCGGAAACTGTGATTCATCGAGATAATTTGGTTTTAACTTAGCATATAAATAAGTGACTACTAACTGGGAGAGCGAACAATATTATGACTCAAACGTTAGAAAATTCTCTGAATTTACCAGAAGAACAACGCTTCTTCCGAGGTGGATTAAGTTGGGAAAAATTTAAAGCGATTCAAGCTAGTTTTGAAAATGTCCCAGGCGTGCGGCTGTTTTATTGTCAGGGAGTCTTAGAAATTGTGACTATTGGTAAGCCTCATGAGACGATTAAGTGTTTAATTGCTGCACTGCTAGTTACTTATTTTGAAGTCAAAGGCATCCAATTTTTCCCCAGTGGTAGTTTTAGTCAGATTATTCCTGAGATAGTAGAATATCAAGCAGATTTATCTTATTGCTTTGGAACGGATAAACCCGTACCAGATTTGTGCATTGAAGTAGTGATTACTAGCGGTAGTCCCATCAAATTGCAGAAGTACAAATTAATGCAAGTTCCAGAAGTTTGGTTTTGGGAACATAGCACATTTGAAGTTTACTGTTTGCGAGAACAAGAATATGAGAAAGTTGTTAGAAGTGGGCTATTTTCAGAATTAGATTTATCTTGGCTCAATCGTTGTCTGTTGTTGTCGTCTCCCTTGGAAGCGATTAGAGACTTTCGCCAGGGTATTCAATAGTAATAGTCAGGTGAAATGATTAGTGATTTTTCAATTTCACTAAATTCTTAACCAGTTTTTTACAGATGAGCTTGTTTCGTGAAGACTCGATAAACTATCCTTCCCGTGCGGTAGTATAAGTATGTTTAGATTTTAACTTTCCTAATCAATACACATCCGCATCTGCCAACTATATGGATCTGAGTAATATACCGAAACCTGTTTGGTACGCTCTTACTGGATTTCTCTTGTTGACTATAGGCTATGGAGCTGCAACTCACGTTCCAGGACTGAATGGCTCAGATAAAGAAAGCCCTGAAAATAAACCTTCTAAAGTAGTAGACTCAAGTAGTGTAAAAGTTAGCGTTTTTGATGAAGCGACTCAAGTACCTATAGTTGGGGCAAAAGTAATAATGGAATCTGAAGGTGGGTCTGATACAGATACAACTGATAATTTAGGTGCTTTCCGAGTTCAAATACCAACTACAGACTACGTTAAAGTTCGCATATATAAAAATTCTTGTCAGCCTTATAAGCAAGACTTAAATTTGAAAAGTAACCCTGATAGACCTAAACCTATTTTTTTGAAATGCTCAGTACCTCAAAAGAAATCTACACCTAATAGTTAACTTTTTCAGTATCCTTAAATGTTATCACTGCGCCAGCATTTTCAGCGGATTAAAGAAATAGTTGACTGGAGTTGGACACTAGCCATATTGTGTATGGTCGGTTATATAACTCTTGGGCAACTCGCTCAATTATACTGGGCTATGGTGGTGTTTGGAGGAATAGCCGGTAGCTTCGGTCTATTTTATGAATTTTCTTGTGAAAAATTAGCAGATTTAAACGCTATTGAGGATACATACAAACTTCAAAAGGTAATTGCGACCTCAGCTTTGGCTCAAGATTTACTTGGGAAATTTGCTCACAGAAACCCTGAGATTAGAAATCAGTTTCCTACTTTTGATCAGGTAAGATATAAAGTCAGCAACATCAGAGCTACTTCTGCCGCTAAGTTCAAACAACGCGTTAATCAACAAACAAACACACCTTCTCAAAGCTCAACTCAGCCACCATATCAAAAACCAGTACAACCAACTTCACCATACCCGTCACAAGAGGAAGCACAAACTCCTTTGAGAAACTCATCTCAACCGCCATCTCAAAAATCGGTACAACCAATTCGACTATATCAACCCCTGCAAAAAAAACCACCAGAGCCTCTAAGGAGAGCAACGAAGCAAAAGATTACGCCCAAAGAGTATGAGAAAATTTCTAATACAAGTGATTATGTATATATCGGGCCTTATAAGAGAAATGGTAAGCTGGTGAATAAGAATGGGCATTACAGACGAAAACCGGGAAGGTAATTTGCTGTTCTTTATTGCTTACTATGTGTGTTAATGCTAACTGGTTTAACTGATTTCTTTAAGTTAAATAATGAAATCATCGGCATAAAATGTCTACAGAACAGCGATCGCGTTTTTACCTTTCAAGCCATCCCCATTTCTGCTAAAGCCACTGCCCCCCACAAAGGCGCATCATCACCCAACGCCGCCGGTACAACTTCAAAATCAACTTCCGGTAAAGCAGTCTCCCGCGCCACACGTCGCACTACCCGCCAAAAATCCTCCCCCGCCTTCGTCACGCCACCACCCAACACAAAGCGCTGCGGATTCATTAAATTCGCCACATTCCCAATACCCACACCCAGCGCCCAAGCAGCCTTGTACAAAATTTCCTTAGCCACATCATCGCCAGCCGCCGCCGCCTGACTCACCAACTGTCCCGTCAGCAACGTTAAATCATTCCCAACCAAATTTCTCAACACTTCCCCACCTTTGTGAGGTTGATTTTCTAAAACTTCCCTGGCATTTTGCGCCATATAAGGCCCCGAAGCCAAACGTTCCACACATCCCCGCTTCCCACACAAACAAATCGGCCCAGCAGGATCTACAACCACGTGTCCAATTTCGCCAGCCATCCCACCTACACCCCGCCAAGGCTGGCCGTTGAGTATCCAACCACCACCTACGCCGGTGCTGACAGTTATATAAAACAAGCTATCGTAACCCTGCCCCGCACCAAAGCGATGTTCTCCCAAAGCAGCAACGTTAGCATCGTTATCGACACCAACACTCACACCAAACTCCTCTTCCAATAGGTTTTTGAGGGGAATATTTTCCCAGCCAGCGACATGATGAGATAGTCGCACCGTCCCCGTGGAAGCATCTACAGGACCGCCAAAGCTAACACCGATGGCACTCGGTTTTGTATCTTGTAGTAAAGAGTAAATTAGCGATCGCATGATTTCCAAATCAGTGTTAGCATCTGCATTCTCTGGCGACAAGCGGCGTTCGTAACGTAACCACTTTCTAGAACCGATGTTTACTAATGCAGCCGCTAGTTTAGTTCCGCCAAAATCGAGAGCTAAAATTAATGTCATTCACTCACCTCTTTTTGAGTCAACCACTCGATCGATAAACTGTTGCAATCGTTCATAATGTGAACCTTTCCAATAAATGCGATCGCAAGTTTGACAGCGCTGGAATTCCTCAACCTGCCATCGGACATTTTCTGGTAGTTGTTCAATAATCGATTGCTTATCTACAGATTCTAATAATCCATTGCAGCGCAAACACCTTTTAAATGGCGAAACTAATTTAAATAAGTCGAAGCGCTGCAATACTTCGAGGATTTGTTTTTCGGGGTTAGTATTTCTCACATAATACCCATACGTTACCAAACTACGCATTAATAACCCTTTATCACGAGTTAAGAGAATCCGTGTTTGGCTGTAAGATATTTTTGCTAATTCTTCATCCTCGTAATCATTGCGATATAAAGTATCAAAGCCTAAAAGTCTGAGAGATGTTGCTAGTTTACCTAAATGAATATCTAAAACAAAACGAATATTACTCAGTGGTTCTGGTAACAAATAAATACTTGGTGTAATATTGCTCCTACTAGAAATTGGATAAACGTTGATAATATCTCCATCCGCAACGATGTAAGAAAAATCTACATATTCATCATTAACTTTTATAAAATCAACTTCTGGATGAGGAACGCCTAACGACTCGATGGTGTCCTTAATCGAGGCTCTCTCCTCAAAACAATGGGAAATTTTCACTTGTTTTTGATGCCGTGGTAAAAAATGATTCAATTCTGCGTGAAAGTAGAAGTATGCGATCGCCATAGCTACAAATTTTGGAATTAGTCAAATAAATAGCTTAGTGGCATGAGAATGAACACTAAACCTAAAAATACTGACCTGCCCAAATCAACCTGTCCCGTTCTTCTAAACGCTCTGATTGATTAAATTGGAGAATTGCAACAGTTACTCGCCCTTCTGCGGTCAATGGTGCAATCTCTGCTCCATTCAACTGAAAATGGTCGCTCCATTTTTGAGTCTTTGGATTGAAAAAGGGTGTTAGTTTCCCCGTTTCCGGATCGAGTGACCCCAAATCAGTACCCTTTGCACGATTACAATATGGACAGGCGAGAGCTAGATTTTCTGCTTCAGTAGTGCCACGATGTTTTTCGGCAATAATATGTTCCATCTCAAAGCTAAATAGTGCTGCACTCTGAGGGAATAAGCAATACTTACACCTTTCGTTCGCTCGTTCAATTACGAGTTTCCGTAATTGGGCTGATACATAAGTCATGGGTTTTGGCGTAATTGCTTGAAAGCGTGAGCTTTTGCTATACGGACAAAATGTTCTATGGTCAGATAGCGTTCTAATTCAGCTTCACCTTTGGCTGAAAGTGTTCCTGCTTTACTTTGTGCTAGCAAATCACTGACACGAGTCTGGAATTCCGGTGAGGGTCGGATTGCCAGAATTTGTTCTGATGTAGGCTGACTCGCCAACAATGCAATAATCTCCTTTTCATCGAGAAAATTGCCAGACTGTTCGCTCAATAACTCTTGTAGACCGCGTTCTACTATCTCTTGTAAACGGTCTTGGAACTGCTGTAATTGCTGTCCTAGCTCGTCAGATACCTCAACAGTGATTTGCATCATCTAGCCCTGTTGTTTTTTAAATCTATCTATTAGCTATAAGTCTAGCTACAAATCAATCTATTAGTTTAAGTAGAAGGCAGAAGGAAGAAGGCAGACGGCAGAAGGAAAAAAGCTTATTCTATCTAGTTTCTGGAGATTGGCATTTTACATTTAATTATGTCTACCTACTTAATTTTATAAATGCTATGCATAAATAGTTACTACAATTGCATCTGCTACTTTACTACAGGCGATCGCTTTTGGTGATAGCCAGCGATGTCTACGACGGGCTACGCCTACGCACTTCTGGTGATGGGGTGGATGTGGGCGATCGCCCCCGGTTAGTGTTTGCATAATCGCCCAACAAGCTCTATTCTGTCAGAGTATCAAGTTTAGCTAACCTGAGTTCGGGTTAAGCATTGTGAGATAAAAGCCATTCCATCTGAAGGCTGGGTTTCTTCGGTTGATGGCAATAAGCGATCAATCCACACAAAACGTTAACGCAAAAATTAACAGGACTACGATGCCGTGAATGTTCAATCTGAGAAATATTTTTGAGTTGGTCGTTAATAGTTTCAATGATCGAGCGTTTACGGGATAAAAGCTTGTCATGCAAAAGCATGAGTTTGTTTTTCATATTGCGACGGGGTTTGGCAAAAAATTGAATGTCGAAGTCTTCTAAAAGTTGATCAGCTAGTTTCTGAGAAACATATCCGCGATCGCCAAAAATTTTGCCAAACAATTCACTTAGCAAATCAGGCACTGGTTGGCGGTCATCAATGTTACCAGGAGTGAGAGTGACATTTAAGAGTTGTCCCAGCTCGTTGACGACAATGTGAAGCTTGAAACCAAAAAACCAATCCACGGAAGTTTTGCCACGCGCCGCTAAACCTTTAAATACTTTATGTCTAGAAATCCGACGATTATGACAGACTTTGAGACTCGTTGAATCAATAAAACCGATACCCGTACACTTGCCAAAGCAAT
>LWTK01000033.1 GCA_003326205.1 Nostoc sp. ATCC 43529 | reverse complement strand
ACAAGCTTCTACTCCTTGCTTACCTCAAGTGACATCTTCAAAACTGAGTAAATACAAGCATTTAGGCAAAGCTGGTACTACTGAACATATTGATGCTGTTATGTCTGTTTTCAGACGTTATGTTTGGGATGAGCTACAGAAAATAATTGATACCCTTGATAATTGTCTACTAGATATTAGTTCTGGTTCTGAGCAAGAGGAGGAAGATCCACAAGATTAAGTTCCCCCTTATTATTCGCGACGATTCGTCGCGAATAATTTTTCTTTCTTTATTTTTGCAAAATTGGGATGCTCCCAGCGATGCCTACGGCGGGCTACGCCAACGCGGTATTATTCAACTGGGACTATTACTACTAATTGCTACTCCTATTTTACGGGTAGTAATTTCTCTATTGGCTTTTCTAATAAAGCGAGAATTTATTTATGTAATTGTTACCCTATTAGTATTAGCTAGTCTGACTTACAGCCTTATCGGAGCTTATTATTAATTATACTTGCAATAGTTCAACGCTAAATTAGAAACTGACAAATCAAAAAATATCCAATTAACTATTGTGGGGTCGGCGTCTCGCCTACTGGTCTGTCCCAAAAGTTTTAAGAGGTTCGTAGTAAGCACTTTAGTGCTTGAACATTATAGGACTAAAGTCCTTACTACAAACATATTTATCCCTCAAAATTAATGCGATAGACCAGTAGTGGTCTATCGCATTAATTTTGATGAGTTTGTAGTAAGCACTTCAGTGCTGAAAAATCAAGGACTAAAGTCCTAACTACAAACTTATTTACCTATCAGAACTAATGCGACGAACCACTACCCTATTGATTGGGTGGCCTTTCCAAGCCACCCCACAAGTAGTACTAACTTATTTCTTGGAGTTTTATTAACCAATACGCTTGGGTTAAGACTAACAAACTAAACTCCTGTAAGTGGGGGAGCGACTGCGTTGGTCGGGTTTCCCGGCTTGTACTCCTTCGGAGAACCCGCAGGGTAGCAAGTGGCGTTTGAGGAACGTAGCAAGATCCCGCAGGGTAACCCAATATGTTCGCTGGTTTGTTGGGTTTCACTTCGTTCAACCCAACCTACAATTTTCCTTAACACCAAGCGTATTGTTTTATTAACACCTTTACCCTTAATCCCAAATTCCAATCTTTACCAATCATTATGAACCTTGCAAAAGTTCATTAATTGAGCTTAGACTCTGTTGAATTAGTTCTAGCAGATAAGTTCTTAATGAATCAAGATTTGCCACGGAAAAATTTAATAATCCCACAGCATATAAAAGGCTTAAAATCCCAATAAATAAAGCCAACAATCTGCCAAAGCAACCTGGATTAATTTCAATAAAACCTAATTTGGATTGCCCGATGACAGCAATTGTTACAAACACAATTCCTGCTATGACAAATGTGTTATTTGCAGTTAAATCTGTCATTTTCCTATTCAGATAGTTCAGTAGTTTTATTGTAGCTATTATTATTTCAGATTTTTGTAACTGCTATATATATCCAGCAGATGTGCAGACTATTGTAGAGATGCGTAGACGCTCGAAGAGCGGCTTCTCGTAAGAGTATAATCGCATCTCTACTAATAACCAATGACTCAAAATAGTATTACTTTTGGACTAGACTTTAGTCTAGTTTTTAGTTTAAACTACACTAAGTAGATAGGAATAGTGGTTTTTTATGCAAAACGTCCAACAAGTGAGTCAAGAGTTGAGCCTCGAAAACCAGACAATGACTGAGCAGTTAGAGCCAGCTATTTCAAAGGAGTTCAAAAAAGATATTTTCAAAAAGCTCAGAGGTGGGTTTTTTCTAGTACTGGGATATTTATTGTCACCACTATGTTGGTGGAATGACTTACTTTTTAATTTGCCAATAGCTTATGCCTTTGGCTATGGATGCAGTTTACTTTCGCCAAAATTACTTTTACCCTGTTCAATTATAGGGTATTGGCTCTCCAATATTGTGGGAATTCTGTTGATGCAATTTGGTTCTAAGGACATCTTTCAAAAAGAACCCAAAGAGCATAACCTCAAAAAAGAGTTATTTACTGGTCTAATTTCTTCAACAGTTTATACCTTGTTGATTTTGGTATTGATCCAGTTGAAGATTCTCGATTCTCCGGTTTTATTCTCCAACGGTTAAATTAGTTTCTTCTTAACCTTCTCATTTTAAGAGAGGGAACCAGAAAAAATTTTATTGCTGGACTGGTGGTTTTAAATCCTCTTTCCTGCGTGGAGAGAGGTTTTAAGTATAGGAGGCAAGAGGCAATGGGCAATAGGCAACAGGCAAAGAAAGGCTATTGATGTCTGTGTTTTATGGTTAGCTTATGTCCTAAACTATGGTTCAACTGCTATATTTAAAAAATCAAATATGAGTCCTATAGTTTTGGAATCATCACTAACTAAACGCTAGCTATAATCTAAGCTACATACCAATGACGTCGGGTTTTGTATGACTGTACCTATGGAAATTCGTAAAAGAGCGATCGCTGTTGGCGGAAGCCTCTCGTAGAGAAGGCGGTTCGTTAAAAAAATAAATGCATCTTCATACAGAATTGGTATGAGTATCTGTGATGCCAAAAAATTATTAAAAAGAGGATGCTTAAATCTAACCAGCAAAGTTATATGCTTATTTCAATTATTACTATGGTTGCGGTGATTTAGCGATCGCTGCCCACACTCTATGATGCACTTGTAGAATTGGTGTGGGATATTTCGCTTCCAGTAATAACGCTAATTCCTGGTCAAATATTTCTACTTTTTCTGGTGTCAAACTCGCTCCTACACCCGCACTAGCACGAATTCGGCCGCGCCAATTTTCATGGGTATAAGATACAAATATATCGTAAGAAAATGTACGGATGTCTCGAAATCCAGCTTCTCCAATGTCTTGTAACCACTGGGGATACAATCCATTACCGCCCCCCAGATTCCACGCGGGATTATGAGTCTTAATCAGTTGTTCTGTTGCTTCAACGACATTACCTTTTAAAGGTATCCAATCAAAATGAGCGATCGCAATTAAACCATTCGCTCTCAGTATCCTGGTAATTTCCTTGACAGCAAGCTCACGGTTAAACCAATGCCAACATTGTCCGGCCGTGACTACATCAGCACTTGCATCTGCTAACTCAGTATTCTCAGCCGTGGCAACTCGATAATCTACTTTGATTTGGGCTGATTCGGTTAACTGTCTGGCTTGTTCTAGAAGTGAAACTGATGGGTCGATGCCAATTACATAAGCTCCTCTATTAGCAAAACCCCGCGCTAGCGTTCCTGTTCCTGTACCCAGGTCAACAATGTTCTGCCCTGGTAAACCTATACCATATTCAGACAGTTTGTTAAATAATGAACTGGGAAAACCAGCGCGGTGTTTTGCGTAATCAACAGCAGTTGCACCAAAATCAATTTTCATACGTTCAAAACTATTCTTGTAACAATTGCCTTGGCTAGAAGTTCTCTACCCACGGACGTAGTTCCACTTCCCATGTCCAAGCACTGCGGGGTTGGCGGAGGATACTGAGGTAAGTTTGGGCGATTGCATCCGGATCGAGAGTACTATCAGTATTATCCACTGGATCTGGGCGGACGGCCGAGCGAATTACACCATCAATTATGAAATGTGCCACATGGATATTCTTTGGTGCTAGTTCCTTGGCAATGCTCTGAGCTAAACCCCGCAGTGCAAATTTACCCATTGCAAAGGGAGCAGACTGAGGAAAACCCTTAACACTTGCTGTGGCTCCAGTAAAGAAAATCGCACCACCCCCCTGTTGCAACATCCGTTTTGCAGCAGCTTGGGCAACCAAAAAGCCACCGTAGGCAGTCACTTCTAGAGTTTTTGCCACACCATCAGGATCTAGTTCAATCAAAGGCCCCCGGACGCGGAAACTAGGATTGTAAATTACGATATTTGGCGAACCTAGCTGATTTTCAACATCAATAAATAATTTTTCTACGTCATTTGGTTTTGAGGCATCAGCAGTGAAACTCAGCGCCCCAATTTCACTAGTTAGTTGAGCTAGTTTCTCAATTTGACGAGCAGCTAAAGCAACACTTATTCCCTCTTTTGCAAAGGCGCGGGCTAAAGAGGCACTTAGTCCGCTACCCGCTCCCACAATCAATGCTGTTGTTGTCATGATTTCAAGTTTCCTGTTTTAATAGCTGTGAATTACCCTTAGTGGGAGTTTGACCAATCCGCAGTACGCAAACTGCGGCAATCAAGCAGAGAACGCCTGATAAAATAAACGCCTGTAAGTAAGTGCCCATCGAAGTTTTTAACACCCCAGCTCCGAATGCTGCTGTGAGTGCACCAATTTGATATCCTGCTACAATCCAGCCGAACATCACACCGACGTTTTCTTTACCAAAGACATTAGCAACAAGACGTACTGTAGGCCGTACGGTGGCAATCCAATCAAGTCCATAGAAGACGGCGAAGGCAAAAAGCCCATAGAAGGAAAAATTAAAACTGAAGGGTAAGAAAATCAAAGACAAACCCCGCAGTCCGTAGTACCAGCACAACAAGTAGCGATCGCTGGAATAATTAAAACTGCTGCACCAGCCAGAATCAAAGCCGCAGTATGGAGCATAGGGCATAGTTGCAGAGGGTATAGGCTATGGGGAGTGTGGGGAGATTATAAAAAAAGCTTCCCACCGCTGCCAATGCCCAATGCCCAATGCCCCATGCCCTATGTCCTATGCCCAAAATTAACCCTGATATGGGTTACCGATTCTGTCTACAGAGACGTTGTAGGAAAATGGCAAACGGCCGGGATTTAAGCGTGGTTCTGCGGCGTAGCCTACGGGGACTAAAACGGCGATCGCTAAATCTGGATTATCGGCAGCACCAATCACTTCTTTGACTTTCTCTTCAATCCAACCGTTCATAAAACAAGTGGACAAACCTAAACTTTCTGCTGCTAACACCAAATGGGTAGCAGCAATAATCGCATCTTTGATGGCATATTCACGTCGCTTGTCGCCTAACCCACCTTGGAATTGTGGGATGGCGCTTTTAAAGTAGTCTACAGTCTTATCATTCCATGCCCCCGTCTGGAGTGCCTGCTCAAAAATAGGGGTCAAATCTTGTTCGCCTGCGTTAGGATTGGCAGCAAATACAAAGGTTACAGGTGCTTGAACAATTTGCTGTTGATTCCAAGATGCTGCTGCTAGCGCTGCTTTTTGCGCCTCATCTTGTACAAGAATAATTTGCCAATCCTGGATATTAAAACTGCTCGGTGCTGCCACAGTTAACTCTACCAATTGTTTGAGCAGTTCTGGAGCGATGGGGTCTGATTTAAAAGTTTTGATTGAACGACGTTGAGCGATCGCAGTTGGTACATCTAAAGCTTGGATTTGCGCGATTGGACTCATGAGATTCTCCTGATAGTTGAGTTATGCAAGGTTTGTGGATTTTACTCTGCATAGAGTAATTCAATAGCATTAGAGAAGGGTGGCTGTAATGTGTTCTTCTCTAATTCGCATCTATATTAACCGGATTAGATATGCGCTCGTGGATAATACACAGAGTGCGAAAACTCAGTTTTAATTATTCAGATGAGAAAAATTAGGCGTTAGTTAGCTGCTCGTTAGCAGCTGACCAAAATGGATAGTCTGTATATCCCTGTTCGCCACCACCATAAAAGGTAGCTGGATTTGGTTCATTTAGTGGTGCATTCAAAGCCAAGCGTCGAGGTAAATCTGGATTTGAGATAAATAATGTGCCAAAGGCAACTAAATCTGCTGCTTTGTTTGCAATTACAGCATCGCCTTTTTCACGGGTATAACCACCATTGACAATGAGTGTATTTGTAAAGCGATCGCGTATATGACTAGTAGGCACAACAACCGCACCATGTCTGATATCTGCCTCTATTGCTTCAAAAATATGCAGATATGCCAAATTAAACTGGTTCAAAGCACCAGCCGCATAACCAAATGTCTCCAGCGGATTGGAGTCACGAATATCGTTAAAAGTCCCACTGGGAGAAAAACGTACTCCCACTCGGTGAGAATCCCACACACTAGTTACCGCCTCTGTCACCTCCAACAAAAATCGAGTGCGATTTTCTATGGAACCTCCATATTTATCTGTGCGCTGATTGGTGCCATCCCGCAAAAACTGATCTATTAAATAACCATTAGCTGCGTGAATTTCTACCCCATCAAATCCAGCCGCCAAGGCATTTGCCGCTGCTTGGCGATATTGTTCTACTATCTGCGGTATTTCTGAAGTTTCCAAAGCACGAGGAGTAACAAACGGTTTGGGTCCCTCAAAAGTTGAGGCTTCACCCTTAGCAGCAATGGCAGAAGGAGCCACAGGTAAAGCTCCATCCGGTTGTAAGTCAGGGTGGGAAACCCTGCCTACGTGCCATAGTTGCAGAAAAATTCTCCCTCCCTCTTGATGCACAGCATTGGTTACTAACTTCCAACCCTCCACCTGTTCTGCTGAATGAATTCCTGGTGTACCCGGATAACCTTGTCCTTCTGGGCTTACCTGTGATGCTTCAGAAATAATCAATCCAGCCGAAGCACGTTGAGCATAGTAGGTAGCATTAAGTTGGTGTGGTACGTTCCCCTCCTTAGCCCTATTTCGGGTTAACGGCGCCATCACTATCCGATTCGGCAATTCCAGATCCCCTAATTGATAAGGAGAAAATAAGTTAATATCAGTACTCATTGGTTATATCTCCAAATTTTTATTAGTCATTAGTCATTAGTCATTAGTCATTGGTCATTGGTCATTAGTCATTGGTCATTGGGCATTGGGCATTGGTCATTAGTCATTGGTCATTGGGCATTGGGCATTGGTCATTTCTCCCCCTGCCCCCTCTGCCCACTCCCCACTCCGACGCACTAAACAATCGACCGAATAACACCACCATCTACTCGCAAAGCTGCACCATTGGTTGCTGAAGCCAGAGGACTCGATAAATAAACTACCAGCGCTGCTACTTCTTCATTAGTTGCAAAGCGTTTAATTAGGGAAGTTGGACGCACATTTTGGAAAAATTCAGCCTCAATTTCGGCTCTAGCCTTACCACGTTCCTGCGCTAAGTTGGAAATAAATTCTTCAACGCCTTCTGAACGGGTTGGCCCTGGTAAGACAGAGTTCACCGTGACTCCAGTTCCAATTGTCATTTCTGCTAGACCCCGCGCAACGGCAAGCTGGGCTGTCTTAGTTGTGCCATAGTGAATCATTTCTACAGGAATTTGAATGCCAGATTCACTAGAAATAAAAACAATCCGCCCCCAGTTTTGCTCTAGCTGCTTTTGGAGATATTGCCGGCTCAAACGAACTCCACTGAGTACGTTGATTTCAAATATTTTGAACCAGTCTTCATCACTAATCTCAAAGAAGGTTTTTGGTTCGTAAATACCTAGATTGTTAATTAGGATATCAACGTGAGGAACTTCTTGAAAAAGTTGTTCTACTCCTGCTTTTGTACCTGCATCAGCAACAACCCCAGAAACTTTCGCTTCGGGGATACTTTGCTGAATTTTGGCGATCGCCTGTGATACTCTTTCCTCAGACCGACCGTTAACAATTACCGATGCACCCTCTTCGGCTAACCCTTGGGCTATTGCAAAGCCAATACCTGCCGTTGAGCCAGTTACCAGTGCGGATTTACCATGCAATTTCAAGTCCATTTGGCTTTCCCCGCTTATTTACTCTAGGACTGGGTACTTGGGAGATGGCTTCGCTAAGGGAAAAGGTTAAAGGTTAAAGGGAAAAGAAATAAATTTAATCTTTCCCCCTTTCCCTATGCCCTATGCCCCATGCCCCATGCCCTTTACCTACATTAAAGATGCTGTGCTAAGGTCTTATTTAATGTGGTCTTCGGAACTGCCCCCACGACAGTATCGACTTGCCGACCCTCTTTGAAAACCATCAAGGTCGGAATGCTGCGAATTCCATAATGGCTGGCTACAGTAGGATTTTGATCTGTGTTCAGTTTCACTACTTTTACCTGTCCTTGGTATTCAGCAGCAACTTCGTCTACAACCGGAGCCACCATCCGACAAGGGCCGCACCACGGTGCCCAAAAGTCCACTAAGACTGGAATTGTACTTTCCAAAACTTCTTGTTTGAATGTGGCTTCTGTGACATTTGTAATGGATGACATAAATTGCCTTCCTGATTTAATTCTATAATTCGATAATATCGAATAATAAAAATATATGCTACTTGATGAGATAATGCAACTATGAGATTCCTTTATCATCCAGATAGAAAAAATATTTCTTTGCCTGGAGTGTTGTATGCATTGGGCGACCCAGTGCGGTTAGAGATTGTGCGGTTGTTGGCGAGTGAGGGGGAACAATGCTGTGCCAGGTTTGACTTTGCGATCGCCAAGTCTACCATGTCCAATCACTTTAAAATTTTACGCGAATCGGGGGTAGTGTTTACACGTAAGGAAGGGACGCAGCACATTAATATCCTGCGGCGTGAAGATTTAGAGATGCTGTTTCCAGGTTTGCTCGATGCGGTGTTGAAAGCAGCTCAACCATTGTCTGTTGACCCCACCAGTAGTAAACAAACAGCCTCAACTAAGGTATGAGGCTGAGCTAGTGAGTTTAAAAATCTTCTCGTTTTTCTTTTTGTATCCACCCTCAAATATCACTGTACGTAAGTATTTATAGCCTTGTGTACCAACAGAAGCGATAAAATCAACGTCCTTACTCCAGCGATATTCTTCAAAATCAAGTGCAAGAAGGGTTCCACCACCAAAGTAAGCAGAACCCTTAGTAAGCATGTCAGAATTTAAGCATTTAAGAAGTGTGACAATTTTGTTATGGTGTTCTAACTTGAACGTCATAAACAAACTTGCAACCAGGATTTATACTGTCTGGCGAGTTCCTTAAGAAAATTCAGTTCTTCACCCTCAAGATTATTGAATAGGTTGCGATATTGCCAACCACGCTCGTAACGGCTCAACATTTCTTCTGGACTAAACCGATATACATCAGCTGTCTGCCAACAAATTGATTCCAGAAAAGGCAGATTTTTGGGGACAAAAATGGTGTTATTTGTCGGTGTTACTGTTGTCATAAATATTTTTTTCAACCACTTTTAGTTTAGTTCAATTTAGATTAGGATTACCAATTATGTAATTCAATTTTATCTCAACTATAAATTATTTGGTTTAGTAGATGTAGATGTAGGGTGTGTTATGCCGTAGGCTAACGCACCATCAACAATTCAAAGTGCGTTGCGCTACAACACCAAGTGAAGCAACCTTAATTACTTGATTAACTCATATTGAATTAATCTGTCACTTTCTGTTTCAAGTTCTGCCTTACAAAACTTATCATATAAGACTTCAGAACTTTGATCTGCCAAATACTCTTTGTAATCTTGTTCTTCATATAGACCTACTGACTTTAAATAATTATCAGAAATGCAAGTAACTTTTACTTTTGCTATAACCGTTATTTCATCTTCATTATCAAAAAAAGTTTTCTTTTGCTCAACTGTACATAAATATGTCTGTCTTTTATTTGGGTCAGTGCTAAGTGCAAAATCTCTAGCTAAACTTAGACACTTAATATTATCTTTCTTAACAATTAGATTGCCTTGGTAATCTAACAAAGTTTTAGCAAACTTAGCTAAGTGTTGAGCATTAAAGTTTTGAATTTTATTAAAACCGTAATAAATATCAATAAAACTAGACAAAGGTTTTGTCCCATCTAAAATTGATGAATAATTGTCTAAATAATCTGAAAATTCTTTAAAATCAATATCCATTTGAACATCATCTAATGCCATAGCTGTTTTTCACCTTCGATAACTGGGATTTTTCACTAGTGATTAAAGTTTTGAGAACGGATTCTAGTGTTTGGGTTGTCGCGTGTTATTATAACTATTTGAATCAACCACTCTCGCTGACTTTTATTTTGCGGGATATACTCTTCCTTTCCAGTTGCCGCCGCGTCCTTGCCAGTGGCGAAGTGCAGAATCTAGAGTCATTAGGGTATAGAGAAAAGCGATCGCAGGTAAACTAAAAGCTAACCAAAAAGAACATTTATAAAAGCGGATTGTTGGGTAATAAGCCAAGGCCATTAATAACCAAGCAAATAAACCTGTAAATAAGATTCCCCAATTACTCCAAACTACACCCAAAATCAAACCCACAGGTGGAACTAAATAAATTAAGCTCATTCCTACCAAAGTTCCTAATAGTAATAATGGAGAATAATTCAATTGTGTATAAGCAGTACGGGCAACCATATCCCAAATTGTTGCCAAGGAATTATAGGGACGCAAACTGCGAGTTAAAGTACTCAATCCCAGCCAGATACGCCCTGTTGGGGAAGACATGGAGATGGGGAGACGCTCTGACGCGGGGAAAGAAAATATCTCCGCGTCAGAGCGTCCCCGTGTCCCCGTGTCCTCTTTTCCCACTTTCCCACTCCTCTTAACCGCCTTAGCCAAAGCGCAATCATCAATTAAAGCTTGGCGAATCGCTTGAATACCACCGATTCGCTCTAAAGCTTCTTTGCGAATCAAAATCGAACCCCCAGCGGCGGCGGCTGTGGGATTTTTGGGATTATTTACCCAGCGGAAGGGATAGAGTTTTTGGAAGAAAAAGACGAAGGCGGGAATCAATAATTTTTCCCAAAAGCTTTCACATCTGAGTCGCACCATCACTGAAACTAAGTCTAAATTTTCCTGCTCTGCTTTAGCAACGAGCCGCCAAAGACTACTCACGTCATGTTCGATATCTGCATCGGTAAGGAAATAATAGTCAGGTGTCAATAAACTCGCATTTTTGATACCTTGCTCAACCGCCCAAAGTTTCCCTGACCAACCGGGAGGTAGTGGTTCTCCAGAGATGATATGCAATTGCTCGGATTTACCTAAAGCGTAGGCTACTCCTTCGGCGAAATTTGCTGTACCGTCTGTGCTGCGATCGTCTACTAAAAACACATGCAAAGAACCGGGATAATCTTGGAGTAAGAGCGATCGCAAGCTGATTGGTAGTAATTCAGCTTCGTTACGCGCAGGAACCACCGCACAAACCACAGATTGTACAGACGTTGTATGCAGCTTCTCTAGCTCTAATTGCTGGTCTAGTCGCCAAAACTGCCCCCGAAAACACAGTAATCCTAACCAAATTGTTAAGGATAAAAGCATCAATCCTAATACAATTACACCCATGACTGTCCCTATCTGCTACTACATAAAACTTGGATAAAGCTAGATCTTATACCAGGTTCGGGCGAACACTTATCATTAAGATTGACACAAAGACGCAAAGAATTTGCTGAATTATCAAGCGATGTTTATTGACAATAAATACCAAATATGCATGAATTCAAAAAAATCATATCTGTTGTAGGGGCACAGCGCTGCCCATTGGTGTCAACTTAAGCTCAAACCTTTGTTCTACAGCCGTTTTACCCCACCCCTCAATCCCCTCCCCTTGGAAAGGGGAGGGGAGGTTTCATCAAAGCCGGGGTAGGGTGACTCGGGATTAATTGGTAAATCAGTGTAGCAACTCAAATTCTGGCGATCGCCTTTTCCAAGAATCACAAGCCCCAGCCCCGCCATAAGTATTCGGTAAGATCCCGTCCCACACAACGTTCTACCTTGGGATCGGGGGGTAAATTCCAACGCAGAGATTGATAAAGCAGATGGCGGTGCAGGTCAAAGGTGGCTTCGATGAGTTCACCATAGTTTCTGGCAGCATCAAGCGCCCAGTAGTAATAAGCAAAGATGGCACAGATGATGCCCACAGGAGCCGCCCACCATGCCCAAATTGTCCAGACGATAAATAGCAGACTCCATAGCCAGACGCGGGCGGCGGTGTTGAGGTCGGTGCGGGCTTCTTGCAGGTCTTTTTTGACGGCATCAGGGAGGAGAAGCCAGAGGCGTGACCAGCAGACGATCGCATCTAATCCATATTTTTCCAGGGGCCACTGTTCCGCAGCACGCAGGATGTTGCCCAAGCGAGTGGGCATAATTTGGTTTTCCAGGGGTAGGTAATGTTGTTGCCAGTCGAGTTGGATCATTTCGTCATGCTGTTCGGTGGTGATTTGGTTAGGGTTGAGGCGTTGAAGTTTTTTAAGTTCTTGCCAGCGATCGCTAATCCGTTGACTGCGTTTTTCTTCTCTGGCAATCAACCAACGACGCAAAGGACTCAGCCAGCGAGGCCAGTAGCCTTCCAGAAAGCGCAGTACAGGCAAATCGAACCGTTGCACCACAAAGGCAGAGGCAACAATCAGGCAGAAAACCCCGACGAGGAGGGCGATTTGTAATAATGATTCGTCTTTTTGGCTGAACCAAGTGCTTGCAGATTTCCAGCCGAAGCGCTGTAGCCCTGCGGCGGCTCCCCCTGCCCAAAAGACAAAGGCGGGGGTGAGCAGGTTGGCAACCCATTGTTCGGCGAGTTTGCTGCCAAAGCTTTCCAGGAATTTTGCGGACATGGTGTCACCGAGAAAGTTGATAGGGCTGGGGCTATTCGGTTAGCCAACTGAAGAGTTTACCAACAGTGAGGCTGAAGGATTCGGCAAAGGCTGGGACGGGTAAGCGATCACTTTCTTGTTCATAGACAGCGATGGTGCGATCGCTAAAATAAACAAACACGAGTTCTTCCTCTGGGTCAATCAACCATCCCATTTGGGTACTGTGGACGAGGCTGTGGAGGATGTTACGGATAACTTTGGTTTGGCTTTGGTCGGGGGAAAGAATTTCTATGATCCAGTCGGGGGCGATGGTAAAATTATTGGATACCTTGCCGTCTCGCTCGCGGGGAATGCGTTCCCAAGTGAAGACGGCAATATCTGGAACAATCGACCTACCGCCAAAGGTGCAGCGGAGTTCCGAATAAGCGCGGGCGATGTGTCCGGGTTTAAGTGCTTGGTTGATGTCAGTACCAAGGTCAAGCTGCACTGTACTGTGTTTTCCTTGGGGCATGGGTTTTTGGATAATCTGACCGTCGATGAATTCACTAGCAGGTTTGGTTTCCGGCAGCTGGAGAAATTCATTGAGGGTCAAGCGTTTGGGGGGAGTTTGAACCATTGCCGTTTGGGGTGCGTCGGTTGTGAGTATTGTATCGTTATGCTTGAATGGGTTCGAGGGGAACGTCGTGAACTTTACAGATGAATCGACCAATGCGAGCGCGTGACATAGTATAATCGCACAGAGGACATTTAAATTCGGGTGCAGAAATATCAGATATTTTACCAGGTAGTGAACTGTATCCTTTTTGAGTTGCATTCCTGTCTTGGAATTGCGTTACCCAGTTGCGAGTGGCTCTCGTGTCCGTCAGTAACTCCCAGATAGAATCCTCGACGGATTCTCCAGCTTGAGCTTGTTGTAGGAGTTCGTCAAGTTCTTGGCGCATTTGTTCTCCAGCTTCAGCGCCCAGTAATTGAGAGAGGTGGGGACGAATAGCCAGAGCAGTTTCTAAAATTGAGAAATTATCAGTCATGGTTGCTTAAATAACAGGTTGGAATAACTTTGAATTAATTTTAAGAGTGTCTCCGTGTAAGAGCGTCAGTTTACAAGCGTGCCATTCGGTCTGAACCCCCATTCAAACCTTCCCAGTCCCTAGTCCCCAATCCCCAATCCCCAGTCCCCTGTCCCCTGTCCCCAGTTCAAACTCCCGTGTAGCTGAAAGCTGCCCAGTGGTAGGGATGGGAGAAATCTAATCGCAGCGATCGATATAAATCCCCTTTCTTGGATGCCAGTTCGGGAATAAATGTTTCACAGTGAGCAACTATATCACGCGGTTCGGCATCGCGGAGCCATTTTTGGGCTGTGATTAAAGCTTGTGATGGCTGTAAATGCTGGTGACGCCACAGTGTGTAAAACCGACTTAACAGAACCATAGTGCTGAGGTCGGAAACTGACCAAAGGGAAGCGACGACTCCGGCAACACCCGCCTGAAGTAAGCCTGTGGGTAAACTGATGGCTTCATCCGCTAGTTCAATTCCTGGCAATCCAGTTTCACAAGCGGAGAGAATGGCAACGCGGATACCACCCTGGTTATTTTCCACCAGTTTAAGGTCGAGGAGGTCACGCAGGGTAAGTATGGCTTCACCTGTCATAGCAAGACCACTTTTGAGGGGTGCTTCTAAGTCAGCTTTGCCGTGGCAAGAACAGTGCAAAATTTTGTAATGCGGTAAGGCAGCGAGAACAGCCTCTCTGGTTGCTTGTTCTTGAGTGAAAACTTGGGGATTTTGGAAAGTAGCAACAGCCTCTTTAACTTCTCGTTTTGAATTCGGCAAGGGATTAGCGCCTTCATGCTTGGGTTCATCAATTGCTAGTATTGAATCTGCGAAAGTCCGTTGAGCAATTTCTTGAGCCGTTGAGAGCGATCGCGCATTGGGAACATAGGTAAAGTGGATGGCATCAAGGGCGTAGTACCTCTTAGTAAGAGCGTTAGAATCTTCTACCCAGGCAGCATGGAGGGGCAGAAAGCTGAGGAGTCCTGTGGGAATGAGGACGGCTTGCTGGAAATTGCGCTCTTGGAGGTGGTTGATTAGGGGTGACATTAGGGGTTGCCAGAGTTGGCAAGTGCCTTGGTCAATGGCGTCTAGCCAAGCCTGATGGTTACTTTGCGATTGGTCATAATAAGCGCTGAACCAGGCTAAGAAAATTTCTTGTAGGCTGTTTTCGGTGAGGTCATCCAACCACAGATGATCAATGCCCTCTTGGGTGAGGATGAGAGCAAGGCTGCCAGCAGAAGTGGTTACGAGGTAGACGAGGGGAATATCGGAGCGCAGAGTTTGGCGGATATCATCGAAGGTGGGTTGAGCCAAAAAGTCTTCGTAGCTGGGAACTTGACGGATTTGCTCAATGATTTTTATCAAGGTTTCCTGTATTTGCAGGGCTTGGGTGCGGAGAGCTTCGGGAGTTAGACTATGGCGTTCATCTGAAGTCATCCGCAGGCGTTCTTGGCTTTCGAGGTTACGGCGTTGGTTGGTGGTATCTCTGTATTGAGTATAAAGACTGGGGGCGAGTTGCTGAAGTTGAGTCAGGTCGCTTTTGTCTCGGTCTAGGTTTTCACTGAGTCCACGGGCGCGACCTCGTTCTAAAGTCAGGACAGCTGCTTGCAAATCGCCAGTACGGGCCAGGGCATAGGCAGCACGGCGGGGCAGGTTGTTGTTTTCGGCAAGTTCAGCGGTTTTACCATCGAGTAAAATGGCAGATTGGTAGAGGATTTCGCCTGCTTCAAAGGCGAGAGCGTAGTTACTAGCGGCTTCTGCCCAAGCTTGTTGCTCAAAGTGGAGGTTGCCGAGGTTGCGGGCAGTATGACGGCAATTTTTGGGAAACGCCTCACTGGTTCTGACTTCCAGGGCGAGTTGATAAGCAGCGATCGCTTGTTGGAGGTTATCTGCCCTATCCCCCTGAATCCTCTCCCTGTAGGCATTTGCAAGATTACTCTGAGTCATTGCCCACTGTTCGGGAAACGCTTCACGGGTCAAGACTTGCAGGGCGAGTTTACAAGCAGCAATGGATTGTTCGAGGTTATCTGCCCTATCCCCCGGAATCCTCTCAAGATAAGCAGTTGCCAAATTTATCTGGGTCATTGCCCATTGTTGGGGAAATGCTTCACGAGTAAAGACTTGCAGGGCAAGTTGACAAGCAGCAATGGATTGTTCGACGTTATCTGCTCTATCTCTATCCCCCGGAATCGGCTTACTGTAGGCAAGCGCCAAATTTATCTGGGTCATTGCCCATTGTTGGGGAAATGCTTCACGGGTCAAGACTTGTAGGGCGAGTTGAGAAGCAGTGATCGCTTGTTTGAGGTTATTTGCTCTCTCCCCTCGAATCCGCTCGCTATAGGCAAGTGCCAGATTATGCTGAGTAAGTGCCCACTTTTGGGGAAACGCTTCACGGGTAAAGACTTGCAGGGCGAGTTGAGAAGCAGTGATCGCTTGTTCGAGATTATCTGCCCTCTCTCCTCGAATCCTCTCAACGTAGGCATTTGCCAGATTCATTTGTGTTTCTGCCCATCTTTGAGGAAATGCTTCACGGGTAAAGACTTGCAGAGCGAGTTGAAAAGCAGCAATGGCTTGTTCGACATTATCTGCTTTCTTCTCTCGAATCCTCTCCCTGTAGGCAATTCCCAGATTATTCTGGGTCATTGCCCAATCTTTGGAAAATGCCTCACGGGTAAAGACTTGCAGGGCAAGTTGAAAAGTAGTAATGGCTTGTTCGAGGTTATCTGCTCTCTCCCCTCGAATCCTCTCAAGGTAAGCATTTGCCAGATTCATCTGGGTGGCTGCCCAATCTTCGAGAAACGCCTCACGGGTTCTCACTTGCAGAGCGAGTTGATAAATGGCGATAGCTTGTTCAAGGTTCTTTGCCCTATCCCCCCAAATCCGCTCAAGGTAGGCATTTGCCAGAGAAAACTGAGCGAGTGCCCAATCTTGAGGAAACGCCTCACGGGTAAAGACTTGCAAAGCAAGTTCACAAGCGCTGATCGCTTGTTCGAGATTATCTGCCCTATCTCCCCTAACCCTCTCTCTGTAAGCGTTTGACAGATTATTTTGGGTCATTGCCCACTGTTGGGGAAACGCCTCACGAGTATATACTTCCAGAGCAAGTTTAGAAGCAGCGATCGCTCGTTCGAGATTATCTGCAATATCTCCTCGATTCCGCTCTATGTAGTCCTTTGCCAAATTATTTTGGGTGATTGCCCAATCTTTGGGAAACGCTTCACGGGTAAAGACTTCTAGGGAAAGTTCACAACCAGCGTTGGCTTGTTCGAGGTTCTCTTCCTTATCTCCCCGAATCCGCCTCCTATAAGCACGTGCCAAATTATACTGGGACATTGCCCACTGTTGGGGAAACGTCTCACGACTAAAGACTTGCAGGGCAAGTTGAGAAGCGGCAATCGCCTGTTCGAGATTATCTGCCTTCTCCCCCTGAATTCGCTCAACGTAGGCATTTCCCAGATTATTCTGGATCATTGCCCACTGTTGGGGAAACGCTTGACGGGTCGAGACTTGCAGAGCGAGTTGATAAGCAGTGATCGCTTGTTCGAGATTATCTGCCTTCTCCCCCTGAATTCGCTCAACATAGGCATTTCCGAGATTATACTGAGTCATTGCCCAATCTTGGGGAAAAGCCTCACGAGTTCTGACTTGCAGGGCGAGTTGATAAGTGGTAATCGCTTGTTCGAGGTTATCTGCCTTATCTCCCTGAATTCGCTCAAAGTAAGCAAGTGCCAGATTATGCTGGGTGTGTGCCCACTGTTGGGGAAACGCCTCACGAGTAAAAACTTGTAGGGCGAGTTCAGAAGCGGCGATGGATTGTTCAAGGTTATCTGCTCTATCCCCCTGAATCCGCTTAAGGTGGGCATTTGCCAGATTACTCTGGGTGAGTGCCCAATCTTGGGGAAAGGCTTCACGGGTTCTGACTTGCAGGGCGCGTTGAAAAACAGCGATGGATTGTTCAAGGTTATCTGCTCTATCCTCCTGAATCCGCTCAAGGTAGGCAAGTGCCAGATTATGTTGGGTGTGTGCCCAATCTTTGGGAAAGGTTTCACGGGTAAAGACTTGTAAGGCGAGTTGGCAAGCAGCGATAGATTGTTCAAGATTATCAGCCCTATCTCTGCGAATCCTTTCTCTGTAGGTATTTGCCATATTACTTTGGGTGAGTGCCCACATTTGAGGAAACGCTTCACGGGTAAAGACTTGCAGAGCAAGTTGAGAAGCAGCGATGGATTGTTCGAGGTTATCTGCCCTCTCCCCCTGAATTCGTTCAACGTAGGCAAGTGCCAGATTATTCTGGTTTATTGCCCAATTTTGAGGAAATGCCCCACGGGTAAAGACTTGTAGGGCAAGTTGAAAAGTGGCGATCGCTTGTTCGAGATTATCTGCCCTCTCACCCAAAATCCTCTCCCTGTAAGCATTTGCCAGATTACTCTGGGTGGTTGCCCATTGTTCGGGAAAGCCTTCACGGGTTCTAACTTGCAGGGCAAATTGATAAGCGGTAATACCCAATTCCACATTCAACCAGCGTTGCCCTAAGGGAAATTGTTGAATCAAGTCCCCAAACATACTGAGAACAGTTGCGACAAACTGCTGCTGCTTTGATTCGCCTCCCAGCAAACTCGCTGCTACTTTCGGCAAAGTTTCCAGCAGTTGTTCATTCAGCCCGTCTTGATGCTGCACTAAAAACGGATAAACTTGTTGGGCATCGCCTTTGCTCTGTTCCACAAGTTGCAACACCGCCCACAAAAACTTCTGTGCCCCAGCATCCGTTATTCCCATTGCTTGTGCCAACTGCTCTGCTATTCCCAACAGCCACTGTGCCGCATTTCCATTGCCTTGACTATCCAGATGCGCCGCATACTCCTGCATGACCACCAATAACTCTGCATCCACCAACTCGGCGTCCTGCTGCAAAACTGCTGCTAACTCTTCCCGGCTAGCACAACCAAAAAGCTGCTCAATCAGCTTCACATAAGCCTGCATCCGTTGTTCATCCATAACCAGAGGTTTCCTAAAAGTCAAAGATTGGGAATTAACTGCGATTCTTGCCCTAATATTTAAATTTAGTCAGTGCGATCGCTCTCTGTGCCCTAAAAAAAACACTACAAAACGACCATTACCTTTTCCTGAAAGCTTTTGCTACACATCCACACACCCCAACCTCTTGCAAATTCTCCGTGACTCAGACAAAATACTATGTCCACTGATAGAGGATAATAATTTTTTGACCTGTATTGCCGTGTTGTTAACTAGTGTTGAGTGTTGAGGTTGAACGGTTTTTCATGCAAACACAAGACAGGGTAAAAGTCAAGCAAATTGCAGAAGCGATCGCAGCTAGCCAAGAATATCTGCTTTCAATTCAAAATCCGGCAGGTTACTGGTGGGCAGAGTTGGAATCTAATGTCACCATCACTGCTGAAGTCGTCCTTTTGCATAAGATTTGGGGAACAGACCAAAAAAGACCTTTGCACAAAGTTGCAGCCTACCTGCGTCAAGAACAACGCGAACATGGCGGCTGGGAGCTTTTCTTTGGTGATGGCGGAGAACTTAGTACCTCAGTTGAAGCCTACATGGCGCTGAGACTGTTGGGTGTGCCAGCAAGCGATCCGGCGATGGTTCGGGCGCGAAAGTTTATTCTCGAACGCGGTGGGATCGGTAAAACTCGGATTTTTACTAAGTTGCACTTAGCTTTGATTGGCTGTTACAACTGGCGCGGTATTCCCTCGCTACCACCTTGGATAATGCTGTTGCCGGAAGCTTTTCCAGTTAATATTTACGAGATGTCTAGTTGGGCGCGTTCCAGCACTGTACCGTTGTTGATTGTATGCGATCGCAAACCGATTTTTCTCACTGACCAAGGTATCAACCTAGATGAACTATACGTTGAAGGTGTGGATAAAGTCCAGTGGGAATTACCCAAAAATAACGATTGGACAGATTTATTCCTCGCCTTGGATGATGGCTTCAAGTTGGCAGAACGCCTAAATTTAGTACCCTTCCGGGAAGAAGGCATCAAAGCTGCCGAAAAGTGGGTTTTAGAACGGCAAGAAGCTACAGGCGACTGGGGTGGAATTATTCCAGCGATGCTCAATTCCATGCTGGCTTTGCGGTGTTTGGATTATGACCAAAACGACCCCATTGTCGAACGAGGGCTGCGGGCAATTGATAATTTTGCGATTGAAACACAGGATTGCTACCGAGTACAACCTTGTATTTCACCAATTTGGGATACAGCTTGGGTGATGCGTGCTTTGGTAGATTCAGGTTTTGCACCATACCATCCGGCTGTGGTACAAGCTGGCGAATGGTTGCTGCAAAAGCAAATTTTGGACTACGGAGATTGGGCTGTCAAAAATCGCCAGGGAAAACCAGGGGCTTGGGCGTTTGAGTTTGACAATCGCTTTTATCCCGATGTCGATGATTCGGCTGTGGTGGTGATGGCACTGCATCAAGCGAAACTGCCTAATGAAAAACTCAAACAGGCTGCGATCGCTCGTGCCTTAAAATGGATTGCAACTATGCAATGTAAACCAGGCGGTTGGGCTGCTTTTGATTTGGACAACGACCAAGATTGGCTTAACTCCATTCCCTATGGAGACTTGAAAGCGATGATCGACCCAAACACCGCAGATGTTACCGCTAGGGTAGTAGAAATGCTGGGTGCTTGCGGTTTATCAATTGAACCGCGTAACCTAGAGCGGGCGCTTACTTATCTTTTGAACGAACAAGAAACAGAAGGTTGTTGGTTTGGGCGTTGGGGTGTAAATTACATCTACGGTACTAGTGGCGTTTTATCAGCTTTGGCGTTGATTGACCCTCAAAAGTATAAGCTCAATATAGAACGAGGTGTTGCTTGGTTAGTGGGATGTCAAAACCCAGATGGTGGTTGGGGCGAAACTTGTCGCAGCTACGACGATCCCAGTCTTAAAGGAAAAGGACGCAGTACTGCATCTCAAACTGCTTGGGCTTTAATTGGCCTGTTGGCAGCAGGTGAGGCAACTGGTAAATTAGCACTTGAAGCCATTGAACGGGGAATTAACTATCTTGTGGCAACTCAACAGCCGGATGGTACTTGGTTTGAGGCAGACTTCACAGGTACTGGTTTTCCTTGCCATTTTTATCTCAAGTATCACATGTATCAACAATACTTTCCTTTAATTGCACTAGGGCGCTATCAAAGGATGATTAATGATTGATGGTTGATGACTGATGACTGTTAACCGTCAACAGTCATCAGTCACCACTTATCCGTAATCAAGTCAGCTTTGATGATAATTCTTCGACTTAATTTGCGGTAAATTCTGTTAGTAATGTATTGATTAAAATATTGATTCTTGTATCAAATTTGAAGTAGAAAATAAGCCTCAGAGTTTGTCGCGATCGCTGATATTAAATTCATTAAAAGCTGACCCAGATTGCTTTCAAGCTTCGAGCCTTTTTAAAAGCATACTCACCTCTAGTAAATTATTTACATTTTTGTCTTGAGAGGGAATGTAATCTAGTGTTCAATATGAGAAAATTGGTTTAATTAACAACGTTAAAAGTTTGACTATCTTGTTATGTCTCTATTAATATACCCGACGTTTTACTTGTAAATAAAAACTATAAAAAACCAGAAGATTAATCTAAAATCAACATATTTAAACCAACCAAAAGGCAGATTAAATCAGCTATAATTGCCTTTAGCATATTGAATACAAAACAAAGGGCGTTACGACTTTAGGGTGCAACTAACCCAAGGACATAGATAATCACAGAGTAAGAGTTTTAGTTTTTACTCTGTGTTTATTTGTTTATACCAAGTGCAAAAAATCTCAAATGTCACTTATAGCAGTTGCGAGGTTATTTAGTAAATAAACGGAGATAAAACCCCGACACAAAAACATTTTCAAGCCTGTTGCCTCTTACCTACTATACAAATTACTAAATTTCTGCACCTGCTTTTGCTTCGGCACCCATTGGAGCAACGTAATCACGGAAAAGAGTAATTTGTTGCTCAAAAGGTAATCCTTGAATTCTGCTAAACAGCGCTTGAGATCCTGAGCTAAGTTGATAATTGCCAGGTACAGGAATGATAGTGCCATCTTCCATACCTTGAGCTAGTAGATACCAAAAAAGTAGCTTTGTAGTATCACCCAAAGAGCCATATTGGCGAGAAATTTGGGTATCAACTTTGTTAATCAAATCACGCTGAATTTGTAATTGTTGTTCGTGGGATAATTCTTTAACTTGATTAAATAAACCTTCAGCAATTTCTGAAGAAGCTGTACTCGCACCGGGGGCAGCTGGAGTAATCGAGTGACCTATTTCTTTATAGATAAACCAAAACAAAGCTAGCTGTTCATCTACATTTAGTTTTTGCCAAGCTTCTACATGTTGACGAATAGTTGGATCGCCAGTTTGCGTATATGTCATTGTTAACTCCAATTGCAATTAATCAGCTTTTAGTGTTATTTGCAACCTTATCAAATCTAGATCGGGAGTTTGACCCCACTGAAGACAGATGTATTTAAACCGCAAAGAAGAGGTATTTACAAACAAAATATAAATAAATTGGAGGAAGTATAAGTAATATCATGTCCTTTTAAAGACTTATACCGATTCAAAAAATCTTTGCAACAGATCCAAAATCTGTAGGGGCGCAAAGCTTTGCGCCCCTACGACAGATGTGGTTCAAATACATGAAAAAGGCTGTAAAGAATCTTCACCCTGTGACTATTGTCAAAAACCGCTCGTCTGAAGTATGACTTACGCACTGTACAAATTAATCATCGTAGGTATTCACGAAAACAGGTCGTTTTAGCCTTTCATAGACGTTTCTTGATAATACGTAAACCCGCACTGTAGGGGCACAGCAATGCTCATTGGTGTCAACTTAAGCCCAAAACTATATCGGACAGGCGTTTTGCAAATCCCTCACGCCCTCATCCCCTAACCCCTTCTCCCACAGGAGAAGGGGAATTTAATTTCTGGCTCCCCTCTCACTTAGGGAGAGGGGCTGGGGGTGAGGGCAAAGCCTTGTTACAAAGCGGGTTTCACGTTAAGTTGACACCCATGAGCAATGCTGTGCCCCTACGACAGATGTGGTTTTTTCAAGCACCGCATATTTTGTATTTACCGTCAATGCGTAAGTCCTATGAAGATTATCAAATAAAACAATGACCATGTAGAGACGTTGCATTGCAACGTCTCCACCAAGGGATTAGGTTTGACGTTGGTTTTTCCACATAACCTGAAAAGCCTATGATGAGCTATAAATATTACAGTTATTTCTCTTAAAATTATGCAAAATTCAAGCGTTTTTCTGGAAAAAATAACACCGCCATAGGATATTTTTTTAATTAGAAGTTCCTAAAAGTGCAGTCCACAGAATATGCCCAGACAACACAATCATCACAGCAAGGCCTAGCTGATAAGCGCGAGTGCGAAGCGGTTGTATAGCTCGGAGAAAAGCTATGGTATGTGCAAAGCGGGATAAAACAAACAATGGAAAATAAATTAACGTGCCTGTTTCCCAACAACCCAAGTTAACGTAAGCAGTCGCTAAAAACAGAAAAATTGGAATATTTTCGCCGTCATTGTTCAGGATTTTAGTGGCGCGTTGCAGTAATTGAGACTCTTGTGCAACTCCAGTTGCCCCTTTGCCAAGGATAGCAGCATCTTCAGGCGTAGAAAAATTGTTGGATTTCCGGCGAGCATTAACTTGAATTAATACAATAGCCAACATTTTTAGAAATAAAGTAACAACAGTTATTCCGTAAATTTTCCAAGTAAACATAGCTGTCACTTATTCATTAGCACAGAAGGGCAACAATAATCATCTCATTTTTTGATACACTTGTGCAATTTTAGATTTTGTCAAAAGCCTCTGAACGTTTTAGAAACTGCCAGAAATCTTCAACAGGTGGGCTGGTAAGCCATTCCGAAATCCATGAACGAGACTGCTTCTTGCCCGCTAAATAAAACCAAGGAGAGGTTGCATACTTGGAAATGTACAGCAAAATCTCCCAATCCGGGCTTGCTGCACAAAAGTCGAACGCATCGCTGAACCACATAACTTCCAAGCCATAGGTGCGTGCTAGTTCAGCACTGGCATCGCAGATAATTACAGCTATTTTCAGGTAAATAGCTGTAATTTCGACTTTTGACATTACATCTGAAAATGTCCGCGCAAAATTTCTTGAATTACTTGTTGTACAGCCTGTTTGCTCAAGCTACCATCTACCCGCACAATTCGTGAGGGATGGGATGCTGCCAGAGTTGCATATCCTTGCTGAACGCGGCGATGAAAAGCAATTGTCTCTTGTTCAATGCGGTCTAGGCGTTGGAGTGCAACGTCTCTACTTTTGCGGGACAGTCCCACCTCGACATCGACATCTAGCCAAATAGTTACGTCGCTTTCTAAGCCACCAGTAGCAATATAGTTGAGTTGATTGATTAAGCCGATGTTCAGACCTCGACCATATCCTTGGTAAGCAATGGTAGAGTCAGTGTAGCGATCGCATAAAATATATTTCCCAGCTGCGAGATTTGGCTTTAGTTCTTGTTCAACGTGTTGAGATCTATCAGCAGCATACAACAACAGTTCTGTGACTTCGGCAACTGGTTTATCTTCTGACTTTTCTAATAGCAAGCGCCGAAGATCTAAACCTAACTGCGTTCCCCCTGGTTCGCGAGTTACCACGACAGAAATACCTAAACTTTCCAACCACTGGCAACAAAGCTGTATTTGGCTGGTATTAAACTCAATGAAATTGTCACCAATTCCATTGGTCTTCAAAACCGGACGTGAAACTTTCGCTTCATCCGGCTCCTCAGTGACTTAGCGCTTGTCATACGCACCTCAGACTACCATCGTTGGCTGTCTTTGTGTCGTGGCAATGTCTGTGAAGGAGTTGACGATTGTTGTAATCATTCTTTCCACCTTGCGATTTCGGGATGATATGGTCAATTTCCAGCACATCGCTTTCGCGGAAGTATAATTCGCAGTGGGCACATTTCCCTTTTTGCTTTTTCAGGAGTTTTGTTATCCTGGTGGGCATTTCTGGGCTGTTTCCCATTCTTGTACTCCAGTAAACTAGGTTTCCATCGTATAGGGATGCTTCGCCTTGAACTTTAACATGACGGACAATTGGGGTGCTGTCATGTCTGAGTAGGCGACAGTAGTCCTCTTCTTTTTTAGTAGCGAAAACCCAGCTAAAGCTGCCTATGGGTAGCCAATATTTTTTGAGTACCCATTCCGCACTTTTCTTTGAATGTCGGCGGTTTGCCCAAGCTCTCAGTTTCAGGTACATGAGGTTGTCGATTTCTGAGTAAGTATCCTTGCTTACTACGGTCGCATAGTAATTCGCCCATTCCCTAATAATCGGGTTTAGTTTATTAATCAGTACCTCTTGAGGTGCTGATTTATGGCTTTCAATAATACTAGCGATTTGGTCATAATGTACCTTTTGCTTTTCCTTGCTTGGAGTAATGATTGTTTTAAAGCCAAGTTTTGAGTGTGTTTTTCCTACGGCGAATTGCCGGATGTTGAAACCAAGAAAGTCGAATCCTGGTTCTTCTCCCTGATACTTGTTGAGAGTATGGGTGAGTCTCGTTTTGCTTGGCTTTAATTCCAAACCCATGTCATGTAACCATTCCGAGATAATTTCTCGACATCTTTGGACTACAGTTATGTCTTCGTGAAGAATCACGAACTCATCGGCGTAACGAATTAGGCTCAGGGAGTATCTTTTGTCCCTTTTGCTTTGTTGCCGTCCGTAGGTATTTTTCATATCTAGCGTTTCGGCAAATTGTTTAATTCGCTCTTCCATCCCGTGGAGGGCTATATTTGCCAATAATGGAGAAATTACTCCCCCTTGTGGCGTTCCAAGAGATGTTGGAAACAACTGCTCAGAATCTATAACACCCGCCTTTAACCATGCCCGGATTTGTCGGCGTAGGCTAGGGAAGGTATTTAATTTTCTCAGCAGCGCTTTATGGTTAATACGGTCGAAGCATTTAGCAATGTCAGCATCCAAGACGAACTTGGGTTTTTGCTTAATTGACCCGAAGGTTGCTTCAACAGCATCATGACACGAGCGCCCTGGTCTGAACCCGTATGAGTTAGGTTCAAATCGCGCTTCCCATTCTGGCTCAAGAGCCATCTTGACAAGTGCTTGTAAGGCGCGGTCGTTCATTGTAGGTATTCCCAAAGGAGGCAGCGCGTTGCGGGGGTTCCCCTCGTTGTAGCGACTGCCGTGTCGTTTTTCGTCTTTACCAGGTTTTGGAATCCATACTCGTCTGGTAGGTTTGACCTTTGTACCCAGTTGTATTTTCTCAATTAGCTCCAGACGTTGCTTTGGGGTCAGTGATTTAACACCATCCACACCTGCCGTCTTTTTGCCTTGATTATCCTGGGTAACTCTACGAACCGCTAAAGCCTTGGCGTACCAGGACTTCATTAACAGCTTTTGGAGTCTGCGAAATGTTTTTACATCACCACGCTTCGAGGCTTGATAAATTCTCTTTTGGAGCTTATGCACCCGACGCTCTAGCTTTCGCCAGTTAATCTTGTGCCATTCCACCGTAGTCTTGAAACTCGTCTTAGACATTTTAACCCTTTACTTGAGACAATATCATCCAAATCACCGTGAATCTGTCTGCATATCCTGGGCATTACCCCAGGCTTTCGCTTCTGACTCAATCTTTCCTACTCGCAGTATCCGGTTAGCACCTACTCAGGACATCGACCTTCCTGAGAACATACGAGAGGTTACTTCGTTCCGAATGACCATACTATGTACCTTTAGAGTGACGCTATTCGCCGGGTTTATCGGAAGTGCAAGTTGGTCAAGGAAAAAACTGCCAACTCCTTATCCTTTGCCTTTTGGCTTCAGCGTATCAGCCTTATTTCGCTGATTAGGTTTAACGACGATTCAGGCACGTCTTCAAGCTGTTGCTTTACTCATGGGTACTTTGCTCGGCGGGTACTGAGGGATTGGGCTTTGAGTACTTACGCTTTTCATCCCCGCTTCAGGCGTTGATGGCTAGTCTCGAACCTGGGGGAAGTGCTTTCACCGCTGCACCTGCGGGGTAGGTCTCACACCTACATGGTCATTCAGTTGTCAAGGTTCTGAACCTTGCGGCTAATCCTCCAAACCCTTACGGGTTGTGGTTTCTAGCCAACGAGTCGCACTTTACCACAACCTTCCACTCCTTCAAATACAATTAATTTCCCACTCATGCTTTTTACTGCAACAATAGCGCCAACTGTAAAATCCTAACCTGCAATTGGGATGTCTACGACGGGCTACGCCTACGCTAAGCTAACAGCGATGTTTCTGTAGAGGCGTAAAACTATACGTCTCTACTGTTTGCTGCACAGATGCATAAAAACAATGGGTATGTTACTCGCTAAGATGGGATGTTTTTTAAACTGGAAGTCCCTAACTTGAAGTTCACGTCAACTCCAATTCAGCCAAGCAAAAACTTGTTTTGCAGTCAATTCCAATTGAATACCCTCTAAGATAGGTAATTTATCGGCACCTTCGTATAATTCCACTCGCTGTCCAGGAAACACTCCCAGCACGCTTTCATCTTCAGGGTTGATTAACCAGCCAATTTCAGTACCATTGCGCGAACAATGGAATAATTTACTCAAGACTTTTTTTAGTTTTTGCTCTGGAGAAAGAATTTCAATTACCCAGTCGGGATGAATTTCAAAGCGATTAACAATTCTGCCAGATGGAGTTTTCGGAATTCTATCCCAGCGAAATACAGATACATCAGGGACGATAGAAGCACCACCAAAAGTGCAGCGCAGTTCTGTAAAAGCGTAAGCAATTTTTTGGCTTTCAGTTACGTTATTAATGACATTACAAAATTTAGCCTGTAGTCGGCTATGTTCGCCTTGAGGCATGGGTTTTTGAATGATTTCTCCGTTGATAAAATCTGATACTGGTTCAGTTTCCGGCAGTTTTAGAAAGTCGTCTAAAGTTAGTTGGGGTTGACTGGCAATAGTCATAAGTAAATAGCATATAAGGCAATCGACCTTTTGCATAAATCAAAAATAACGAACAAGCCGCAAGTTTTGTGCTGGGGTCTAAATCCTCATTACAAAACTCTACTTCCGACTTCTTTAATTATGTGCGTTGACAATAATCAGAAGATATTTTTATGTCAAACTCAGCCAAGCAAAAACTTCTTTTGCAGTCAATTCCAATTCAATACCCTCTAAGATAGGTAATTTATCGGCACCTTCGTATAATTCCACTCGCTGTCCAGGAAACACTCCCAGTACACTTTCATCTTCAGAGTTGATTAACCAGCCAATTTCAGTACCATTGCGCGAACAATGGAATAATTTACTCAAGACTTTTTTTAGTTTTTGCTCTGGAGAAAGAATTTCAATTACCCAGTCGGGATGAATTTCAAAGCGATTAACAATTCTGCCAGATGGAGTTTTCGGAATTCTATCCCAGCGAAATACAGATACATCAGGGACGATAGAAGCACCACCAAAAGTGCAGCGCAGTTCTGGTAAAGCGTAAGCAATTTTCTGGCTTCTAGCTATACGGTTAATTGTTTCGCAAATAATAGCTTGGAGCAGACTATGTTCGCCTTGAGGCATAGGTTTTTGAATGATTTCTCCGTTGATAAAATCTGATGCTGGTTGAGTTTCGGGCAGTTTGAGGAATTCGTCTAAAGTTAGTTGGCGTTGACTGGCAATAGTCATAAGTAAATAGCATATAAGGGAATATCTTAAATTATGTGCGTTAGCGATCGCCTACAACCTCAAAGTAAACACAAACCCCCCATCCCGTCCAAATCTGCCTTGGTAGAAATTATATTTTTGCTAAACCCAGGAGGCGCTGAACCTGAACAGATATATCACTAAAGGCTAAAGTAGTGCATTAGGTAGGTTGGGTTGAGCAAAGCGAAACCCAACTTAGATATCGGTGTTGGGTTACCCTCCGGGAAGCCGCCTCCGGCGTCTACGTTCCTCAACCCAAGCTACAATTTTTTGCAACAATTTAGTCTTGCCACACCAGTAGTTACCGCCATAGCTGCTTTTTTCACCGCTTCGACAGTAGCCTTAGTCCGATTTTTTAGCGGTTCGCAATAGCCTGGAGTGCAGAAAATTAATAGCATTATCCTACCATAATTTCTGGTTTATTGATATTATTTTCGATTAACTTGATTGCGATCACAGTTTCATCACCTTTAAATAGCTCATCAGCGGCCCAAATAAACCTAACTAGCTTCGATCGCCATTTATCATTTGTTATTCTTGATTTGTAAGAGTTTCAGGTTTATTTACGTTTTGTAATATAGTTTGATTTATTTCCGCTAACTTACTTAGCATCAAAGATAATTGTTTGGTTTAGTATAGCCACTGTAATTTTTTATCTCCAAAGAATTTAACTAAGCAAATTACCTCAGTAGCGATCGCACTTCGGCGGAACTAGCAACTTAGGTTAATAAGAGTTTGTCAAATCTCTTACTTTGAAAAACGTCACAATCAGTTATTATATGAGCGTATGTGTAAGTTCAGCTAATGCTACCTGATTTACTGCTCCCCTCGAACATTCATCAAACTATTGCTGGATCAGAGAGGAATATGCAATATTTATTTTGCAATTTTGTTAAATCTGTTTTCAGCTGAACTCATCGCTCTTTGTTGAAAATTACCCGATCTCACATGACTATTTACGTTGGAAATCTCTCCTACCGCGCTACTGAAGCAGACTTAAGAGCAGTGTTTGCAGACTACGGCGAGGTCAAAAGAGTTGTCTTGCCTACTGACCGCGAAACAGGACGACTGCGGGGCTTTGCTTTTGTTGATATGAATGAAGATGCTCAAGAGGACGCAGCCATCACAGAATTAGATGGTGCAGAATGGATGGGCCGTCAACTGAGAGTTAACAAAGCTAAACCACGAGAGGACAATCCACGAGGTAGCTGGTCGAAAAAACAAGATTTTTAATAATGACGAGTTTCTAGTGTAGCAAATTATTTCTTAGTCATGCAAGACTAAGTGGCTAAAATTAACTAGAAACAATTAGGCAAGAAACAACTTCATAGAACTACGTCCGACCAGTCGCGATTGGTTAAACAAGGATCGCGACTAGTCGGTTCTTCTCCAGCAAAAGATAGTATAGCTACCTCGATTGAAATGGAAACATGGAATCCCTAACCTCTCGTATGCAGGCGATACAATCGCCCATTATTCCAGTGGTTGGGGAACTAATTAAAAATTCTCCTGGAACAATTTCTTTAGGACAAGGCGTTGTTTATTACAGCCCTCCACCGGAAGCAATAGAGTTTTTGCCAAAATTCCTCGCCGAAGAGAATAATCATTTATACAAATCAGTAGAAGGAATTGCGCCATTGGTGACAGCACTTGCAGGAAAATTGCAAGCATTTAATGGTATTGAAATTAATGGGGAAAACTGCATCGTTGTGACAGCGGGAAGCAATATGGGATTTATGAATGCCATTCTTGCTATTACCAACCCAGGCGATGAAATTATTTTAAATACACCCTACTATTTCAATCATGAAATGGCGATCGCAATGGCTGGTTGTCGTCCGATATTAGTAGCAACGGACGAAAATTATCAACTGCGAAAAGAAGCGATCGCCCAAGCAATTACACCCAAAACACGCGCTGTAGTAACCATTTCACCGAATAATCCCACTGGTGCTGTTTATAGTGAAGCCACATTGCGCCAGGTCAATGAAATCTGTAGAAATCGCGGCATTTATCACATAAGTGATGAAGCCTATGAATACTTTACCTACGATGGGGTAAAACATATTTCACCTGCTGCATTTAATGGAAGTAACAAATACACCATTTCCCTGTATAGCCTTTCCAAAGCCTATGGTTTTGCGAGTTGGCGTATTGGTTACATGGTGATTCCTCAACATTTACTTGTCGCCGTTAAAAAAGTCCAAGACACAATTTTAATTTGTCCGCCAGTAATTTCTCAATATGCAGCATTAGGAGCATTACAAGCAAAAGAAGAGTATTTTAAAGAAAAAATTGGCGCAATTTCTCAAGTACGACAATTAGTCCTAAAATCTCTGAACCGCCTCCAAGGTTTATGTACCATTACACCTGCTAATGGCGCTTTTTACTTTTTCCTGAAAGTTCATACTCAAATGGATGCTTTTGAATTAGTTAAAAGACTCATTCAAGAATATAAAGTAGCAGTTATTCCAGGAACAACGTTTGGCATAGATAATCAATGTCATCTACGCGTTGCTTATGGGGCGCTGCAACAAGAGACGGCAAAAGAAGGTATAGAAAGATTAGTTCAAGGGTTGCAAAATATAGTTAGGAGTTGATATTAAATTTCTTAGGATATTAAAATTTGTTAGCCGACTATTGACCAAATCAAAAATTTAAAATTGAACGATGCCAATTATTAATAAATTAATTGAAATTGAAACAGAACCAAAAATTAATATTCATAATATAACACCACAAATTCAAGAATTGATTGCTTTAACCTCAATCAAGAATGGACAAGCTTTAGTCTTCTCTCGACACACTACAACAGCTTTAGCCATCAACGAAAACGAAGTCAGATTATTAGAAGATATAAAAGTGTTCTTGCGAAAATTAGCGCCGGAAACAGACAGCTACTTGCATAATGATTTGCACTTAAGAGATGTTCCTGAAGATGAACCGATTAATGCTCACTCTCACTTAATGGCAATGATGCTCGCGACTAGTGAGATAATACCTATTGTTGATGGTAAATTAGCTTTGGGAACTTGGCAATCTGTGTTGTTTTTTGAGTTAGATGGGCCGCGTAAGAGAACAGTATTTGTGCAAATTTCTGGTGAATAATTCAACTAAAAATAGCACTCAAAATTCAGAATCCAGAATTCAGAATGCAGCCAGTGATGGATTTAAAACTACTATAAATTTGGTGGATGACTTAAACCTGTTTCTACTCTTAGGTCAAAGCAAGGTACATTTACTAATCGGGCTTAAATTAAATTTCAGAATTTTGACTAATGGCTCCTGAATTCTTTGTTGTTAACACTCAAAATGCTGCCAGAATAACTCAAATTTGAGATGTAGTTAGTGATGAAAAATAACGATAACTTTTTTTTGCGTAACATTTGGTACTATGCTCTGCCTAGTAATCATTTGAAGCCAGGTAAGATGGTCAGCCGTGTTTTCTTAGGAGAACCAGTGCTGTTAATTCGCGACAAAGATGGGAAAGTGGCTGCAATCCAAGACATTTGTCCGCATCGTGGTGTCCCCTTGAGTTGTGGTAGATTCGACGGACAGGAAGTGGAATGTTGCTATCACGGTTGGCGCTTTAACTCTGGTGGAGGTTGTACTGCGATACCGTCTCTTGTGGAAGAACAGCAGATGGATTTGAGTCGGTTCGACGTGCAGTCTTATCCAATCAGGGAAGCCCAAGGAAATATTTGGATTTATATACGCGATCGCGATAATCCCCAGCCTCCTGATTTTGAGATGGAAATTCCTGTAATCCCAGGATTTGAGGAGCGATCGCCCCAATTTATAGAGGTGATGCGCTTCCCCTGTTTTGTGGATCATGCGGTGGTAGGCCTGATGGACCCCGCCCATTCACCTTATGTTCATCGCGCTTGGTGGTGGCGAAACGAACAATTGCATGAAGAAGTCAAGCAATTTGATGCTTCACCCCACGGCTTCACAATGCGGCGACATCGATTACCAGCCAACGGGGGTCGATTGTACTGGCTGATTGGTGGAGGCGTACCAGAAACAGAGATTTCTTTTCGTTTACCTGGAGTCAGGGTAGAAGAAACCACAATTGGCAAACATCGAGTTGTGAATTTAACCACAGTTACACCCATTTCAGACACAGAAACTGAGGTAACTTTTTCTCTTTACTGGACACTTCCTTGGGTGGGATTTTTCAAACCGCTGCTGCATGTTTTGGCGCGGACTTTCCTCGGTCAAGACCGAAGTGTGGTGGAAAAACAGCAAATTGGACTCAAATATAATCCCGTGCTGCGGTTAATTAAAGACTCAGATGTCCAAGCGCAATGGTATTACCAGTTGAAGCGGGAATATGCTCGTTCGATTTCAGAAAGACGGGAATTTGTCAACCCTGTCAAGGGTCAGATACTTCGTTGGCGTGCTTAATAATAGCAGGCAACAGGCAATAGGCAATAGGCAATAGGCAATAGGCAAAGAAAGCCTATTGCTCTGAGGATTTTACGATCGCGTTATGTCTTAGACGATTAATCCAAGCTAAATTCAGCAAATTCTGTTTGCCCAAATAGCATATTTCGGTCTACCGCCGACAAGATTTTATTATGAGCGCGTTGGCTATTTAAACAGCGACAAACTAACTGCGCGACATCTTGGCGATTGATGCTACCAATGATGCGCGGATCTTCAGTTAAAACACCATTACCCGTTGCTGGTTCTGACTTGAGTCCACCAGGACGAATAATTGTGTAGGTGAGTCCGCTAGCAATTAAGTGTTGTTCTGCTTTATCTTTCTCGGCTAAAACTGTCCCCAGTGCTGCTAAAACTTGGGGGGACAAAGCACTTACACTATCGCCAGCACCAATGGAAGACACAAGAATAAAGTTTTGGACTCCAGCTTTCACTGCTGCGTCGATTAGATTTTTATTACCGGGGTAATCCGCTCTTTGTCCTTCGGTTGGTAAACCGCCAATTGTACTGATAACAGTATCAATAGGTTCATCTGCTAGTATTGCACGTTCTACCTCGTCAACATTCAAGGCATCTCCTTGAACTACTTGAATGCCGATTTTTTCCAATTCACTAGCAACTGTTAGTGTTCTCAGGAGTGCCTTTACCTTTAGCTGTTGTGTCCTCAAGTATTGGGCAATTTCTCGACCAACACCGCGACTCGCGCCTGCCAGAAAAATGTAAGATGCACTTGTCATACTCAGCTTAACTATTTATGTCCCAAGGATTCTATCAGAAGATTGGCACTGATGAATAATTCCTTGAGCATTAGTCTCCATCTAAGCACTAAAGTGCTTACTACGAACTTTTTTAACCTGGGTTCATTAGTCTTGCTAGACTACTAGAACTGTTTCCCTAGAGACAGTATCTTGTTTTCTTTGTCCGCTAGAATTAATTGATATCATCTAAATTCTATGTAGCTCGGCTACATCTGTTCATAAAATATCTAGGTGCTATACAGATGCTTATACTTGTGTTCTATTAGACTACTAAAATTAGTGAATTTTTAATTAACTAAAGATTATAAACTTGAGTAATTCCATTGGTATAGCTTACCTTAGGTATGCAATAGTGCGCCCCTCTAATGCAGATGGATTGGATTAGCTTGCTCAAAGCTCAACAAACTGACTTCCTTCAACGTGTGAAAAAACCCAAAACTTACGATTTGTCTTTGCTCGAAAGTCAAGTCAAAGGTTGCCACACAGAAATTATGGCATTTTGGGGCGAGGCATTGGCGAAACTCCAAGAGCTTTCCCGCGAACAAGCAGAAGTTCTCGCCAAAAATCCGCCGCCCATGCCCCCTGAATATCCGGAACCACCGGATTGGACGATACCCTTTCCGAAATATTTTCAGCAACAAGCCCAAGATTATCTTTTACGGGAAAAAATTGTCGATCGCATAATCACCGAACTTCTAGGCAAGTTACTCAAAAAAATCCCACACGACACTTTAGAAAACATCTCTTTAGATGATGAGGGAAATTTATCTGGTCAAAGCAAATTTACTTATGTACTCAAAGACAATCCCCAACTCAGCGTTCAAGTTTACGTCGCTGATGGCGAAAGTTTTAATGGTATTAAGAAAGACAAAATTAGATGGTCGGTGACTCAAGAAGATTTGAAAAGTCACCAAGTTTTAATTTTTCTGTGTTTGTTTTATCCATCTACAGGTAAATTAGGTTACGAAAAGCAGAGCATAATCACAGGCTTTTTGCCTACAAATCAACTGGAATTCGCTGAACCAAAACTATACGTTACTCCGAGCAATTTGTTATATGCCGGCGGATTAAGCTGGTATTTAGAATCACTTATTGGCAAAAAAGACACATCGCCAATAATTCATGAAAGGACGATAGAGACAATCCAAACTCTACCACCAGAGCATTCTTTAAAAAAGGTAGTAGGTGACTGGGAATGCTGGCAAACTTTACAAGGGCATACCAGAGGAATTAATTGCTTGGCTTTTAGTTCTGGGTGTAATAATGGTAACGCCTTACCCATATTGGCAAGTGGTAGTCGTGGTGAAACGAAGCTATGGGATTTAAGCAAAGGTGAATTAATAGATACATTGTCAGAGTATCCTTGGGTGATATCTGGCCTAGTGGATGAAGTGAATTCCCTAGCTTTTAGTTCCGATGGACAGACTTTAGTCAGCTGCGGTGCAGACTCAACAATTAAAATTTGGCACGTGGGCGCTCTAGACTTAATAGATATCCTGCACAAACATCATGGAGTAGTGCGGTGTGCTGCTTTTACCCCAGATGGTAGGATGTTAGCCACCGGCGGAGATGACAGAAAAATTCTGTTTTGGGATTTAATTCACCGTCAAGTAGCGATCGCTCTTTCTTTAGATGATACAGCTGCTCATTCCTTGGTTTTGAGTCCCGACGGGCAAACTGTGGTCACAGGTAGCTATCGCAAAATCAAAGTTTGGCGCATTTCACCCCAGGCGGGGATCAAAAGTTTAAAAGATACAGAACCACTGCATACCCTCATGGGTCATTCTCACATCGTTTGTTCCTTGGCAATCAGTCAAGATGGTAAACTGCTTGTCAGTGGTAGCTGGGATCAAACGATTAAAATTTGGCATTTGGAGACTGGAGAATTACTTCATACCCTCAAAGGACATAGAGATAGAGTGTATGCGATCGCCTTGAGTCCCGATGAACAAATTATCGCCAGCGGTAGTGCCGATAAAACTATTAAATTATGGCATGTCCAAACCGGGGAATTGCTCGGTACTTTTACAGGTCATGGAAATATAGTTACAGCATTAGCCTTCACAGCTTCGGGTGAAATGTTGGTGAGTGGGAGTTTGGATAAAACAATTAAAATTTGGCAACGGAGTTAGGAGTTATATCAGGTTCGGATGAATACGGGGACGCGGGGAGATTTGAATAATTCAAGGGGCGACAAGCGAGTTAAAGTGCTTGCTGTATAAGCTTCATAGCCCTTAAACCTCGCTGATAATATGCTTGCTTAATCCATAAACTCCTACCCCCTCCACCTTTACCCCAATCCCATCTACCTGAGATAGTGCGTAAACCATTCACTCGCCAGTTGTGCGGCTGCGGTTAATGCACCTGGTTCTTCAAACAAGTGGCTGGCATTGGGGATAATCACTAAGCGTTTTGATGTTTGTAATTGCTGTAGTGCATCTTCATTCATTGCTATGACTGGCAGATCGTACCCACCAACAATCAACAATGTCGGTGCTGTGACATGAGGTAAGGCTGAAGGAGCTAAATCAGGTCGTCCGCCACGAGAAACAATCGCCTGCACCGCCTCTGGACGTTCTGCGGCGGCGACGAGGGCTGCACCTGCGCCTGTACTCGCGCCAAAGTAACCTACTTTCAGATGTCGAGTATCTGGGTTATGTGTCAGCCAATCTGTAGCCCCAACTAACCGCGAGGCTAACAAACCAATATCAAAGCGCAAGTGTCTTGTTCGCAGGTCAATTTCTTCTTCTTCCAGAGTCAGCAAATCAATTAACAAAGTTGCGAGTCCCGCTTGTTGTAAGACTTCAGCAACATAGCGATTACGCGGACTGTGACGGCTGCTACCACTACCATGAGCAAATAACACTATGCCTGTAGCATTATCGGGAATCACCAAATTGCCCTCTAGCTTGACCTCACCGGCTGTCACCAACACCAGATGTTCTTGGGGGTTCTGTGTTAATGTCCTATCCATTGACTCAACCTCTATTTACGAGTCGTTTGCTACCAGTAATTTTTGTCTTGTCAAAAGTTCACATACTTCTGCGTCGGTTGTTTGCTCAAAATTCTCGTACCAAATACCGATCGCATACAAATTTTCTGGCATCATTACGCAGACAACCCGATCTACCTCTGCTTGTAGTTCTTGACAAGTGGCTACACCTGCAACGGGAACTGCAACCACCAGTTCGCGGGGTTGTTGCTGTTTTAAGGTTGCGATCGCTGCACGAATAGTTGCACCCGTAGCAATACCATCATCAACTAAAATAATTGTATGATTTTTGACTTTTGGTTGCGGACGATTACCCCTATAGGCTATGTTCCGACGCTCTAATTCCCGCATTTCGATTGCTGCTACTTCATCAATAGTTGCTGGGGAAATCCGCAACCAATCTACAACATTTTCATTTAATACACGAACTCCTCCGGTAGCAATAGCACCCATCGCCAGTTCCTTATGTCCTGGTACACCTAGTTTACGCACCAAGCAAACATCTAATGGTGCATCTAGTATCGTTGCTACTTCAAATGCTACAGGCACACCGCCACGAGGAAGCCCCAATACTAAAACATCTGGACGATTGGCATACTCTGTTAACCGAGCAGCTAACAGTCTGCCAGCTTCCGTTCGATTATAAAATTTATGTCGCATATTTTTATACCTCTAAAATAAATCACTAATTGAAGCATCAGTTTTAAATCGTTGAATAGTAGTAGCAATTAAAGGTGCAATTGAGACAATTTTTAATTGCTGCCAGTCAGTTTCTTTAGGAGTCACACTGTCGGTGACAAAAATCGCCTTAACACTGGGATGACTTAACTTAGCCCGTGCTTCCTTGACAAACAACCCGTGAGTAGCAGCAATAATTATTTCTGGACGTGCTTCGGCTTTGAGTAAGGCTTCAATACTCTTAGCAAGAGTACCGCCAGTAGAAATCATGTCATCGATAATTAAGCAGGCACAACCCTTTACATCCCCGACAACACGAGTCACCTCTGTTTGGGTGCCACTGATGCGGTGTTTGTGTAGCACGACTACCGAACTATCCAGCTTTTGGGCATACTGGGTTGCCATCTGTACCCGCCCCGTGTCTGGCGATACAACTACGAAATTAGGCGGTAAGTAATGGCGTATAGCCTCACAAAAAATGGGTACAGCCGTCAGGCTATCTACAGGAATGCGAAAGAAACCTTCAATTTGCAGTGTGTGTAAATCTAATGTGACAACATGATTTATACCAACAGCCTGCAATACCTCAGCTACCATACTGGCGGTGATTGGTTCGCGTCTACCGTGGCGTTTATCTGCACGGGCGTAGCCAAAGTAAGGAATAATCGCTGTAATTCGACTAGCCGCCGCCCGACGACAAGCATCTGCAAAGGCTAAAAGTTCTACTAGACGATCGTTGACAGGTGGTGCAGTGGACTGGAGGATAAATACAGACTTTTGGCGTACCGATTCCAGAAGTCGCACGTTTACCTCACCATCTGGAAAGCGTTCCACCAGAGATTTACCCAGAGGAATGTCGAGTTTCTGGGCAACTGCGGCAGCTAAATCAGGGTTAGCTGTGCCAGCAAAGAGGATGAAATTGTCCATAATCAAGACTTTGTTTGGTGGATTTGCTTACAGCCAAGAGGCTCACCTAGAGTAGATTCAACAGTAATTTCATGCAAGCGGCGGAGATTCTCTGGCGTGTCTTCAACTGGCGGATAATAGACAGAAACCGCACCCATACCTACCCCAGCAATTCCTTCCACTGGTAAATATGTTTCTCCACCTAAAAAATAGGCAATACGCCCAGAATCATCTAACCAAACTTCTTCTAACTCACCAAAACTATTAGCGGTTGAACTATCTATTGCTATCCACCCGATAATTTGACTGCGACGCACAACATTGAGCATACTTTTCCTCCAATACTCTCTATTTCTCTTGGAGTTTGATTAATAAACCCAGTGGCTTACTTCTTGCCATGTTGTTGTTTTGAACATGGACTCTACTTTAAGGTTAAAAATAAAATGTGAGGAAAATGTGAGGAATTGTTTAATTCAATTCTCGAACAAAATTAGTGGTTTATCCATCTAAAGATAGATAAACCACAGAGGCACAGAAAACACAGAGATTGTAGAAGATATTTATGCACGAAATTCAAGTAGACGTGCTAGTAGAAGGGACTTATAGACATAAAGAGAAGCATTGAGTTTTTCTGCTTTTTTAGAAGACGTTGAAATTATTTATCCTCAAATTCAACAACACCCGAAATCACAGTCTGATAGCAGAAATATGCTTGATTATTATTCTTAATACTCATTCTCAGAGCATGTTTGAAAAGTCTAATTTATTACTCACCGAGCAACTATAAGTCACAGCAATACGGTTCGGTTAACGATAGCCGTCACCTTATGGAATGAGCTAAAGGGAAGCTACAGAGCAATTACACCAATGCTACCGCGATTACTATAATCGCTTGAGCAGGGGTTAGGAACGCTGCACCGTTAGCTGTCAAGAATGCCGCAAGTGTGGTGGCTGCGGCGACTGCATCACCACCATTAATATTAGCAGATTCTTCGGAATTTACTGGGGTCAACAGTTCTTTATTTTCGAGGTCGATAATTTGCAACATAATTGTGTTCTTCTTAATTAGGCACATCTAGTCAGAAAGGTAAGTAATTATTCACTCCCCTACTCTCTGAAAAGTTTCCGAAAAACTTACGGAAAAATTAATTTGAGGGGTAGGGGAAGTGAATAGTTAAGAAGAAAACTTTCTATGGTCTTTTGAAGTCTAAAGAATGCGCCCACCTCACTGTGTAGTAGCGAGTATCCGGTTGAATTTTTGGCAACCTGGGGCACATTCTTTACCTCATTTGATGTAACTAGCTAACAGAAGGTAGCAGAGGAATTATACGGATGTTACCGCTGTTACTATAACTCCTTGAGCAGGGGTTATGGGTAATGTACCGTTCGCTGCTAAGAATCCGGCGAGCGCGACAGCACCAGCACCAGCATCGCCACCACTAACGGTAGCAGCTTCTTCAGCAGACATTTCAAAGAACAGTTCGTTCTCTTGAACAGATTGCATGATTTTAGTTGACATAAATCATTTACCTCACTTGGTGAACCTAACCTTTGTAGGTGTTATTAACCTACACATTTATGATGATTTAAACTAATATTTTTTACTGATTCTAAGGGAAGACATTAAGTAAGTATTTTGCTCATTCTTTGGGATGATGAAAACATTAAATAAAGGACAAAATTCGATTAATACAACAATTGGAAAACAATTTATTTATGACAATATAATCACAAAAAATAGAGAGACAAACAAATACTGCCTCTCTCCACTCGCTACTTAATATCATGTACAAACTTCTCTTAAAACTAACTTGCAAGCCCTACATAAAAGTAAAAATGAAGATGAGCAGCCATTCAAGCCTCTATCCTTGAAAGCGAGAGGTACTCTATGAGAAGCCATTCGCTCTATGAAAAGGAGTTTTAATAATCAGTTGCATATTGCGTTACTTATAGCAACAGTCAACGTTATTAGGACATTAACAGATGAAAAAACTGAGACACAACAAGACTTTTCACCCAGTCCCCAGTCACTAGTCCCCAGTCCCTTATATATCATGATGAATAAAACTTTAACTAATATTTACACATTGAAAACATTCCCAAAATTATTAGGCAATGGAGCCTGTAAATCTTGGTTCAATGCCATTTAAACTCTAATTATTAGCTATTGCAATTTCAACTTAAAAATAAAAACATTTTTGGTATATAAGTTAAGGAGGAAAGATTTTTTTACTCTTTCCTCCTTTAACTTTTCTCTAGTCCACAACCGATAATGTTGGGTTAGTGCACTACTAATTGGCTAAGATGTGCTTCTAGAGCATCTGTTCTGCAATTTCTACCCGGAGGAGCGATCGCACATTCTCGATTTGATTGACAATAGTAGCTACTGACGAGCCAGCAAACAGCAACCCTACAGCAGCCGGAACGTTATTTACTAAAGTCGCAACCAATGAACCAGAATCACCACCAGCAGAAATATTAGTGGTAATAATTTGATCCTTGAAACGGGCTGTTCTACCGTTACCATAGCCGATATCGACGGTGGCGCTAATCGCTGTAATTCTACCGCTTGTAAAGTTCGTAGTGCGTCCAGTTTTAAACACAGGCATTCCCACCGTTACATCCTGCTTGCGTCGCCAGCCTCGTACATAACCCAACCAGTAGATTTCCCGATCGATATCATGGAATGGTGCTTCTGCGATCGCAGCATCTACAAGGTTGCGGTGCTGTTCTCTAGGAATTGTTGGTTCAAAGTCAATCGGTACAAATCGGTTTAGACGAGCAATGACATCTGTGGAAGCGTTTCCGCCATCAAAGGGGCCTGGTTGCAATATAGGATCTCCCACCGCAGCATCGTTGCTGTTAGCCAAAACGTGATTATTGCTGAGAATATAGTAACGGGGTGGAGTACCTACACCATGCACAGGAGGATTAGTAGAACCTCCTGGCAAAATATCATACACGCAAGTAGCAATAGTACCTGCGGTAATCTTGTAATGTCCAACGCTGTAGCCTCCTTCAGCTGGGCGGGCGCGTTTAGCCAGCAACTCAACCCCCATCTCTGGTATCTCCATCCTTTCTGTTACACGGTAAGTTCCAGTTGCACCATTAGTGGGTTGTATTAACTCGGTTCTTACCTGTGTAGGTTTTTGGCGTAACTCTCCCACTCCCGCAAAAGGATAACCTATTTCCAAAACATCAGTTTGCATATCTGCCAATCTCGATGGTATGAGATCAGCCCTACTCAACTCATCTTTTGGTATCTTGTGAGTTACTAATGTTAACAACGCTGGCTCACCCGTAGGCTGTCCATTCCGCCATTTTACGCCCACTCCCAAACCAACAACATTGGGGCGTAGGTGTTGTGGACTCATAAATTCTTCTACGGCGGCTCTGTGAGCTGTTTGTACCTCTGCTGTGTACTGTTGAGACAGTATCATCTTATTTTCATCTAATTTCATATCAAATCTCCCGTTGATTTGCTTAAATTTGTGCTGTTACAGTCCCAATTTCTTCAACATCTGTCTCACACCCTTCTATGGACTTCGGCACAACTTCATGGGGCTTTAAGTTGGATTCTGGAACTTTTTGGGTGACAAAAACCTTAATCACTGTCTTTCCCCTCCTCTCACCAATGCCAACCCCTGTAACGTTGGGTAGCCTCATCAGTTGTGCCTCGTAATCCTGTTTAACTGTATTAACTTGGTTCATCACCATCTCCTATTTGCAGAGATAAAATACTGGTTATTGTTGAGGCTGTGCTTGAATAGCTCCTGTCACTTGTGTATCTACTTTGAATCCATCCAATTGCTTTGGTATTTGCTTTTTTAAATTCGGAGATTCATTTTCTAAATACACTTTGATGCAAGGTTTCTCTTCACATTTACTAATTCCCACACCAACCACACCATTAATACGCAGCAAATCAGATTCGTATTGCTCTTTTACCTGTTCAATAGTTGGGCTAATTGATAAGGAGTTTGACAAAAACAAAGGTTGTTTATCTTGATTTACGGTAAATAATGGTAAAAATAGTAAACTTGCTAATACTATTACAATAAAAATAAATATTAATCTTTTATCCATATACAGTTAATTAACTTAGAGTAATTAACAGATTTGCTATAGGATTCTTATTTGATTTTTGATAGCTTGCGTGGCGTAGCCATAAAAAAATCAGTATACCTTGATTCCTTCTTTTCTGTTCCCTGTTCCCTTCCTCTACGGGTAACTTCAGTAATCAAACCGGATTCCTATAGTTATTCCTAAATAATAAAAAATAACTGGATTAACTTATCAATCAAAGGATGTAGTTTTTCAAAATATTTATCTCTACCTCAAGAATGTGAAAGAGATGACAACCTATGTCTTAAGTAGAAGGACTTAATAAAATTTAAGTTTGTAGTAAGGGCTTTAGCCCTGGAAAACTATGCAAGAGAGCGATAAATCGCTAACTACGAACAAAACTTTATTTTATAAAAAGTATACTGATACTAATTATCACAACTATTAGTTTTATAAAAACTGAGGAATATAGACAGCATAACCTCTAGGAGCAGACCAAAATTCAGCCCGGCGACTATCAGCGAGGTTTAAGGGCTATGAAGCTTATACAGCAAGCACTTTAACTGGCTTGTCGCCCCTTGAATTTGAATAATAAGACGAACGTCACTCTGTTTTAACTTAAACCTGCACTGTACATATCAACTACTGCGGCTGAAAAATACAGCCGCTACGACAATCAAACTCAAAAGTGCTAAAGGAACCCAAAGATTAGGGACATCGGACAAACTCATATTTAATTACGAATTATCAATTACAAATTATTCTAAACCGATGCCTCCTTGGGCGAAATCTTCAACAGTTTTTTGTGATAATTCATGAGTAGCGATCGCTTGCAACATTGCTAAAGGTAAAGTTAAATGATGCGCCCCGGCTTGCAATGAAGCTGCTGCTTCTTGGGGAGATTTTATACTGGCTGCTAATATTTCCACGTCGCTACCTTTAAGTACGCTAGCCATTTCTCTGACTAAAGCAATACCATCGCCTAACAACCGAGTAGCGCGATTTACATAAGCAATGGCAATTTTCGCTCCTGCTTCTCGTGCTACTGCTGCTTGTGCTGCACTATAAATTGCTGTCACCGAACAAGTAATTTCTGAGGATAAACTTGCTACTACTTCAAATCCTAAAGGTGTAGCGGGAATCTTCAAAATTGTTTGCGAACCAATAATCTCGAAAGCTTTTCTACCTTCAGCTAACATTCCCGCTTTATCAGCTGCCATAAGTTGATAGTATAACGGGCCATTTGTCAAGGTAACTAATTTTTTGAGTGTGGTTTCTGGTGGACTGTCACTTTGAGCTAAAAGCGTGGGATTAGTGGTAATACCTTTTACCCAACCCCAATGCTTTACGATTTCAGCTTCAGATGCGATCGCCGAGTCTAGATATAATGCCATAATTTCCCCTAATAAAATTCACTAACTAGGATTTTGATGCACGATATTAATCTACAACTACATAAATAAATGCAGTTCTTTTGGCCAGGTTTCAAGGGATAATTCCTTTGATACGGCAACCTGCACGGAGAACCGGATATGACATCTCCAGAAACGGTTACATGGCTACAAGAGCGCACCACTTTAGGAATTCTCCCACCTGAAGTGTTAAATGCGATCGCTCAAGTCATTGAAGAACAAGTTGTACCAGCCCAAGTAAACCTTGTAGAGGAAGGTACTACTCCAGAAGCACTTTACATTCTCAAAGATGGTCAACTGGAGTGCGACAATACCGATCATAAGAACTCAGCTTTAGTTCGTGGCTTCCTTCCCGGAGCAGTCATTCACCTCCAAGAGTTGGTATTGGACGAGTTAGCCACCTTCACAATTGTTACCCTTACAGAATGTCACTTGTGGGTTGTACCTGCTACTAAATTTCGGGAATTAGTCGCCCAATACCCGGAAATTGCTCAGGGTTTTTCCCGTCAATTGGCTCAAGAATTAGCTCAAGTCACCTCTGCACTTGGCTACGAACAAGAACGTTCCATTGCTTTGCGACCATATTTAGTTACCAAAGCGCAACGGGGAATTGTTGGTACAAGTCGCTATGCTATACGTCTGCGGGAGCAAATTCGAGAAGCCGCTAATGACCGCAAGTCAGTGGATATTTTCGGCGAACCAGGATTAGAAAAAGACAATATCGCAGCCTTAATTCACTTTGGTTCCCCCAAAAGACGAGAACCAATTATTAAAGTAAATTGTGGTATTCTGCAAACGAGCGGTGCAGATTTATTTGGTCGCGTTGGCGGGAAACCAGGACTGTTGGAATGGCTGGGAGAAGGTACGCTAGTTCTCAACAACATCCAAGAATTACCTTCTGAGTTATTACCTGCTGTGACGCAGTTGCTCAAAACTGGTACGTATACTCCCGTTACTCGTCCAGGAGAACCAGAGACTGAACCTCGTCCTAGTAAAGCAAGGATTCTTATCGTTTCCGAAAAAACTCTGCCAACAATCGATCGCTCTGTTGGTCATATTATTAAAGTACCGCCGCTACGGTTGCGGAAAACTGATATTCAAGCCCAGGTGGAATATTATGTCAGTCTCTACGTTCGGTCTAGAGGCGTTCCCAAACCCCACATCACCCCAGAAGCTTTACGCCGCCTACAGTCTTACGATTTTCCCGGTAATCTCAAAGAATTAAAAAATTTAGTAGAAAGAGCGATCGTCCAAGCTGAAAATGCTAGTGAATTAACAGAAGAAATCTTTTGGCCAGCCGAAGCAAAGAAAAAGCGATTTCGAGTCAATCTTTTAAATATTTATCCCGATTTACGTAAATTTTTACGCAGTCCTTGGTGGCCGGATCGGATTAATTATGGTTTTACTGCAACTGCTTTTGCAATTATTGTTGCGGTATTATTTATCGGGCCGCAAACCCGCGATCGCAATTTTGTTTTAAATTTATTTTGGGCTTGGTGGTGGCCTTTTTTCCTATTTCTCTTTCCCTTTTTAGGACGTATCTGGTGTTCTGTTTGTCCCTTCATGATTTACGGAGAAATTACTCAAAAACTATCTTTATGGTTGTGGCCGCGAAAACTCAAGCGTTGGCCTCGACAGCAAGCTGAAAAATGGGGCGGATGGTTTCTCTTTGGACTATTTACCCTAATTTTCTTATGGGAAGAACTCTGGCATTTAGAAAATACAGCCTACCTTAGTGCCTGTTTATTATTATTAATTACCGCCGGAGCAATGATTTTTTCGGCAATTTTTGAACGGCGATTCTGGTGCCGATATCTTTGCCCTATAGGTGGCATGAATGGCTTATTTGCTAAACTGTCAATGACAGAACTACGGGCACAACAAGGTATTTGTTCTGCAAGTTGTACCACTTACCAATGCTACAAAGGAGGGCCGCAAAAAGGTGAGGGAATGGAAACAAATGGATGTCCTTTGTATTCTCACCCAGCGCAGTTAGAAGATAATAGAGATTGCGTTTTATGCATGACTTGTCTTAAAGCCTGTCCCCATCGTTCTGTGGAATTTAACTTGCGCCCTCCTGGTATTGAATTGTGGACAACCCATGTACCCCGCGCCTATGAAGTGGCATTGTTGTTTTTGTTATTAGGTGGAGTATATCTACACCGCTTACCAGAATTGCAATCTTGGTTGGGTTTACAGTTAGATTTAACTGTATTTTGGCAACACTTAGGATTGTCACTGCTAGTGTTAATCATCCCAGCAGCTTTTGTCTTGGCAGCTTATGGCTTGCTGAAACTGTTCAACTTTAACCGTAAACCAAAATCATTTGTAGAGCTTACCTATGGATATTTACCATTAGTTTTGGGGGGAAACCTAGCTCATTATCTGCGTTTGGGTTTGAGTGAAGGCGGACGGATTTTACCTGTGAGTTTTGCTACTATTGGTTTGAATGGCGAACAACTGCCAATGTTAGTTGCTCATCCGGCTGTGATTAGTTTTTTGCAAGGTACAACTTTAATAATTTCAGTGTTGTTGACGATATTATTAACACAAAAAATTGCCAAACAATCTTTGAGTTCCCTTCTTTGGCAACATTTAGCAGCGATCGCTTTGGGTGTTAGTATGTGGGCAATTATTGTGTTGTAAAAACAATAAAAAAGTGTTTGACTTTTGCCTGGTTTGATGCTATAGGTTTTGCTACTCTAATGTATTAAACCAGGTTTCTAAATCAGCGATCGCTTGAAAATCCAACAAAGCTTCGCCAAGATTTTCTAATTGTTCTAAAGACAGAGTTTCAATCCGCTCTAGCACCTGTTGAGGTAATTCTCCCACACGCCGAGTCAGCAGGCGCAGAATCAGCAATTGTCCTTCTGCTTTTCGTCCTTCTTCTCGTCCTCGTTGTTCCCCTCGCTGTTCCCCTTCTTTGAGAATTTCTTGATAAATAACTGACTCGCGCATCATACCCTCCCGAAACATTTGTCGAATCAAGTCCTGATTGTATTTTAAGCCCGCTAAGATTTGGGTGTAAGTAGAAATTTCTGGTCGTTGTCTTGGCTCAAGTTGATTCACTTTCGCCACAACTTGTTGCAACAAAGCTTGAGGTTGTGCGGTTGCAGTCAGTGGTGCTAAGGGTAACAAAGCCGGGTCATTGAGAAAAGGTTCGGGATTTTCTGACCAGATACAAATCACGCGATATTCATGAACAGTATTTTCGACTCTAAAGGCAGTTTCAATTATCGTTTCTGGTGCAGGCGGAAGTAATAAAACGATAACTTGCGTTATTGGTAAGCGATACAAACGATACAACCGCACCCAATAATCTAGCATCCGCAACGGTAGTGGCGGCGTAGACTCTAGTTTAGTTTGAAATTCCAGGTGGAGTATGCGTCCTTCTAGTTGTAAGAATGTTACATAATCAGCGCGAATCGGTTCAATACTCAATTCGGTTTTCAGGACTTTGACACAAGTTTGCTCTGTTCCTAAAACCCAACTGGCAAAACGCTCTGGATATTTTTCTGACAGCAGTTTGCAGAGATTATCAAAGGACATTAATACAGAGATGAAATTTAATGAGTTGCTACTCTAATGTATTAAACCAGGTTTCTAAATCAGCCATCGCCTGAAAATCCAACAAAGCTTCGCCAAGATTTTCTAATTGTTCTAAGGAGAGAGTTTCAATTCGCTCTAGCACTTCTTGGGATAATTCTCCCACACGCCGAGTCAGCAGACGAACAATCAGTAATTGTCCTTCTGCTTTTCGTCCTCGTTGTTCTCCTTGTTGTTCGCCTTCTTTGAGAATTTCTTGATAAATAACTGACTCGCGCATCATACCCTCCCGAAACATTTGTCGAATCAAGTCCTGATTGTATTTTAAGCCCGCTAAGATTTGGGTGTAAGTAGAAATTTCTGGTCGTTGTCTTGGCTCAAGTTGATTCACTTTCGCCACAACTTGTTGCAACAAAGCTTGAGGTTGTGCGGTTGCAGTCAGTGGTGCTAAGGGTAACAAAGCCGGGTCATTGAGAAAAGGTTCGGGATTTTCTGACCAGATACAAATCACGCGATATTCATGAACAGTACTTTCGACTCTAAAGGCAGTTTCAATTATCGTTTCTGGTGCAGGCGGAAGTAATAAAACGATAACTTGCGTTATTGGTAAGCGATACAAACGATACAACCGCACCCAATAATCTAGCATCCGCAACGGTAGTGGCGGCGTAGACTCTAGTTTAGTTTGAAATTCCAGGTGGAGTATGCGTCCTTCTAGTTGTAAGAATGTTACATAATCAGCGCGAATCGGTTCAATACTCAATTCGGTTTTCAGGACTTTGACACAAGTTTGCTCTGTTCCCAAAACCCAACTAGCAAAACGTTCTGGATATTTTTCTGACAGCAGTTTGCAGAGATTATCAAAGGACATTGACGATCGCCAACCATTGAATGAGGTATTGTTATTATCTGGTGCAGTGGTTTGAGTAAGCGATCGCACCATTCCTCAGATTGAATGGAATACACCCTTTGAAAAATATACCAATTCGCAGTTTAAAGAATTCAGATTTGGTCTAGGTCTCAAGGTTTGAATCTGTCGCCGAATTTTAGAGAATTGGTATCAGTAGTTTGGCAGGCTTGGAGCAGATATTTTTAAAACCGTCCCATTGACTTTTAGGAATATTTAGGAAGGTTCCAGCACTTGCAATTAATCACCCTTCATCCTCTTAAAATGAGCGAACGGATAGTTATTAACGATTCGCTCTTAGGACTATGGCAAATTTTATCCAACCGCCAAGATTACGCATTGGTGAAGAAACTGAAGAAGAACGACATGCCACTTGGCTAGAACTTTTTTATGATTTGGTGTTTGTAGTTGCAGTTTCCCAACTCGCTCACAATCTCAATGAAGATATCTCACTTTCAGGATTATTCGGGTTTGTTGTTTTATTTATACCTGTTTGGTGGTCGTGGATTGGTACCACATTTTATGCCAACCGCTTTGATAGTGATGATGTTGGACACCGGCTGCTGATTGCTATACAAATGCTGACAGCAGCAGCAATGGCCGTGAATATACACCACGGTTTAGATGAAAGTTCTCCTGGTTTTGCCCTTTCCTACGCTCTCGGTCGGGCTGTGCTGGTGATAGAATATGTACGTGCTGGAATACACATCCCTTCTGCAAGACCTTTGACGACTCGCTACGCAACTGGTTTTGCGATCGCTGCTTTACTTTGGTTAATTTCCGCATTTATACCCATTCCTTGGCGATTCGCACTGTGGACATTGGGAATCATCATTGACTTTGCCACACCCTTAACAGCACGCAAGTTTCAATTAGGACTACTCCCTCACGCTTCGCATTTACCAGAACGTTTCGGACTGTTTACGATTATTGTTTTGGGTGAAGCAATTATCGCGGTGGTCAATGGTGTTTCTGAACAGAAATGGAATACTTTAACCGTAATTTCCGCCGTATTTGGTTTAATTATTGCTTTTAGCTGGTGGTGGGTTTATTTTGATAATCTGGGCGGTCAACCAATTGAGATCGCACGGACGCATGGAAAAGTTGGTGTTGTCAATCTCTGGCTGTACACTCATTTACCCCTAGTGATTGGCATTGCTGCGGCTGGAGTCGGTGTACAACAAATCCTGTTAAGCAAACCAACTCTGGCTTTACCAGATTCTCACCGATGGCTGATCTGCGGTTCAGTAGCATTATGTTCGCTAGCTGTCAGTATTCTCCACACATTTGGGGTGATTCGTTATTGTAAAATCCGTTCCAAGTATCGACTTGCAGGTGCAGTGGTGTTGATAGCGATCGCCTCCTTTGGCAAAGGTTTGTTACCTATCACAATCATTGCCCTTGTTGCCCTAGTTTCTGCTCTCCAAGTCGTTCAAGATTTGTACCAAAGTCGTCCCACTACCCGTTTAGCTGACCCAGAAATCTAACTCCTAACGCACCCTTGGGGCGCACAACTGTGCGTCCCTACGACGTATCCAGGCAATCTAAAGTTAAATAACTCTTTAAAATACATCTATCTTAAGTAGCGTTTTAAATAAAAAATCAATAAATATTTATATAGTTGTCTAAAGATTGTGTAATTTCGGCACTAAAGTCTCATGCTGTAACGCTTGAAGCTCAATTTATTACCGTCTATCCGAGGTGGCAGAACCAAAGGAAGAATGTCAAGATTAGGAGATGTACCTTTGGGTGGTGAAGTCAAGTAGGTGAAATATTTATTAATATTATTAATAGGTGAGTCTAAATTCAGCCTCAAGAATCACAAAAAGTTTTTCTAGGCGTGTATTTCTCACTAATCAATAGATTCTCCATCAAGGGAGCAAAAGATCGTGAAAGACCAAAAACCATCAGAGTCTAAGGAATTCGTAGGAAATCTCAAGAATGGGATTTGGCTGTTTGGGTTGTCATCTTGGGTATTTGGGATTACAGATCGCAGTATTGCTTCATTTGCAGATGGCTATCTGTCGGCTTTGGATTTGACGCAACTATTCACCGCGGCGACGTTCTTTGTGGCATGGCTATTTTTAAAGCCTACATCTAAAGTTTAAAATCGGCGTAGGCGTAGCCCAACTCAGGCATCGCTTAAGTGTTGAGTCACTTATCAAGCTAGTCTTGCAAAGATTTAGGAAATTATTTAGAGAAGAAGACTTTTGATTGTTGTAGGAGGTGCTATGTAGAATGCATCAATTTTCTGCATTCTAGATAATTGGGGTAATTCTTTAAAATCTCTAATCTACCTTGAAGTTTGTTGTATGAGGGTTAACAAACTTTCTATTTGCTGAGTATAGATTGATTTTAACATGATGGGCGAGAAATTTTTCGGCAGTGTTTTTCATCATAATTTAATGTATTCAATAAAATTAATGCTCTACCATAAAGATATTGGTAAATGCCTAGAAAAATTTTGTAACTTTCCGGAATTGGTCAGAGTGGGTTGGTAGTCTCTATACAGATAAGTGATTTATACTGAAACTCTATAACTAAACCTCCGGGGTATATAACCCCATATTAAAAGCTCGGTATTTACGACCGAGCTTTTAATATAGCGACCTGGAAACGCCAAGAATCAGATGATATTCAAAAGTTCTGCGATCGCTTTTAGCGAAGTAGCGTAGCAAAAGTGGGTCAATCGAGAGAATTGACCCACTTCTAATACAGACTTCTCATCCCATTTCTTTGTGAGGCTGCGCCAAATTTATTTGACTTGTATTTGTTTATTTCTTTGCTTGCTTGCCGTCTTTGACAGAGCTTACGGCAGGCCGCTTTGCGTCTACGTTCCTTATAATATATGGCGCATCTTCATACAGAATTGGTATTAAGCCTCAATAATAAAGTTAGCTGCCGCCAAAAGAGAATTGTTCGTCAGCGTAGCAAACCCAGCCCCTGTTCCAAAACCAGCCGAAGATCCATTCTGGTTATAGAACAGATTTCCTGTTCCCTGGCTGTAGACAATAAAAGCTTTACTGGTAGCAGCAGCAGCGTCATTAGCAACAACAGCAAACTCACTCGACTTACTAAAGCCAAAACCTACATTACTAGTTAGGGCAGTGAAAGTTTTCTTACTTAAGACTATCTTGTCATTTGCTGTTTGAAAGTCAGTGATTGTATCTATACCAAGTGTGGCATTGCTAAAGGCGGCACCTGTGGCATACTTAAAACTATCGTTGCCTCCTCCTCCTACCAGTACGTCATTTCCCGATCCCCCAATTAGAGTATCATTACCAGACAAACCACTTAGCGTATCGTTACCACCGCTACCATTGAGGACATTATTGGCATTATTGCCTGTAATTCTATTACTTCCACTATTCCCGGTGCCGTTGATTGCATTACTTCCTGTCAGGATCAAGTTATCAAAGTAATTGCTCAGTGTATAGGTAACAGAAGACCTAACTGTATCTATGCCTCCATTATCTCTTTGAAAGTTGTATCAGATACTACAGAAATTAGCTTCAACAACGCTCAACCTGATTTAAGAAAATTTACACAAAAGTTAATAAAACCTATCTGGGATCTCTGATATGTAGCTAAAATCAGGCATAAATGCTGTACTATTTGACCTGATGGGTGTTGATACTCATGGTGCAAGACCAGATTTTGCTGAATGATTGGTATGTAATAGCGCGATCGCAAGACCTCCAACCTGGAACAGTCATGCACAAACGCTTATTAGGCTTAGATCTAGTCCTCTGGCATAATGGCGAGAAAGTCTTAGCTTGGCAAGACCTTTGCCCTCATCGTGGCGCTCGTCTTTCTCTGGGATATGTCAATAAAGATACCCTTATTTGTCCTTATCACGGCTTAGCCTTTAACAGCGAAGGGAAATGTGTACTAATTCCGGCTAATCCAGACCAATCGCCCCCCGCACAAGCTTGTGTTAAAACTTACCAAGTTCAAGAGCGTTACGATTTGCTCTGGGTTTGTTTAGGGACACCAAAACAAGACATAGCTCCGTTTTCGGAGTGGGACGATGTGGGCTATCGCAAGATTTTCTGCGGCCCCTATCACTATCACTCTAGCCCTCTGCGGGCGCTGGAAAATTTCATCGATCCGGCACACTTCCCAATTATGCATTCGGGATTATTTGCCCACGCCAGTCGTCCTGAGTTGACGCACTATGAATTAGAGTCTCTTCCAGATGGCATTAGTTTCAAATGTGGTTTATGGGAACTAGATTTTAATTCGGGGAATCCTCACCAAGCACCACTGATTTTTAACACTTACGATTACCGCATCTTCCGTCCGCTAGTGGCATACTTTAAACTCGGCCCTGGAGATCGTCGTTTAAATGTCTTCTATACAATTACGCCAATTGATGAAGAGGAGTGCGTGGCGCAATATTGGTTAATGGTAAATAGCACCCGTGAAGTTCCAGTGGAAGTGTATCTAGATATTCAAAATCAAGTTGCTAGTCAAGATATTGCCATTGTTGAATCTCAGCAACCCCGACGCTTACCTTTAGATTTGCAAGCAGAAGTACATTTACCGAGCGATCGCTATTCTATTGCATATCGTAAGTGGCTCAAACAACAGGGTGTTACTTTCGGGACTATAGGAGGCAATAGGCAATAGGCAACAGGCAATAGGCAACAGGCAATAGGCAACAGGCAATAGGCAATAGGCAATAGGCAACAGGCTTAAAAGTTTCTTAGAAGTTCACGTTAACTCAGTACAACATTTCACATAGCGAATTCTCTGCGTCCCTTTGCGCTTACCTCTGCGCTCCTACCCTACGGGAAGGCGTACTCCTACGGAGAAGCAAGCTACGCGTAGCGTCTCGTAGAGAAGCGCCTATGCGTTTAAATTTCAACCCTCAATTCGCCAGGATTTTACTCAAAGCTTGTTAAAAAAACAGGGTAACTCTGAGAAATCCCAGAATTACCCCGATTTTTTAATGTTAGAAGTCACGAATTATTCTTAACTCCTAACTCCTAATTCATAACTTCTGATTAATTAGGCAAACGCAGCAGTTTTCACATCGTTATTTGCCAAAATTTCTTGCAATTCTTCAGCATCAACTGTTTCTTTATCAACCAGCATTTGCGCTAATTGATCTAGAATGTGGCGGTTGCCGACTAACACTTCTTTAGCACGGCTATAAGCGACATCCACAAGTTTGCGGACTTCTTCATCAATGGCGGCGGCGGTTTCTTCAGAGAAATCGCGTTCTGACATGATATCTCGTCCCAGGAACATGTTACCTTGTTGACGACCGAGGGCGACTGGGCCAAGTTTATCGCTCATGCCAAATCGGGTAATCATCTGACGGGCTACACGGGCTACTTGCTGCAAGTCGTTGGAAGCACCGGTGGTAACTTCTTCTTCACCAAAGATTAATTCTTCGGCGATGCGTCCACCCAAAGCCACAGCCATCTGATTTTCCAGATAAGCGCGGCTGTATAAACCAGTGTCCATGCGGTCTTCACTGGGAGTAAACCAAGTCAAACCACCTGCACGGCCGCGAGGAATGATACTAATCTTTTGTACTGGGTCATAGTCGGGCATTAAAGCACCAACTAAGGCGTGACCAGCTTCGTGATATGCTACCAAGGTTTTGCGCTTTTCGCTCATTACCCGGTCTTTCTTTTCTGGCCCGGCTAATACGCGGTCGATCGCATCGTTGATTTCATCCATCGAAATCTCAGTTAAATTCCGCCGTGCTGCTAAGATTGCGGCTTCGTTTAACAAGTTGGATAAATCTGCACCGGTAAATCCAGGGGTACGACGAGCGATTTTATCCAAGTCCACATCTTTCGCCAAGGTTTTGCCACGGGCGTGTACTTTGAGGATTTCGCTACGTCCAGAATAGTCGGGACGGTCTACTACTACTTGACGGTCAAAGCGACCGGGACGCAACAGTGCTGCATCTAGAACATCGGGACGGTTAGTAGCTGCGATAATGATGATGCCGGTGTTACCTTCAAAGCCATCCATTTCTGTGAGTAGCTGGTTGAGGGTTTGTTCCCGTTCATCGTTACCACCACCTAAACCTGCACCCCGTTGACGACCTACGGCGTCAATTTCATCGATGAAGACGATACAGGGAGCGTTGGATTTGGCTTGTTCAAATAAGTCGCGGACGCGGGAAGCACCGACACCCACGAACATTTCCACAAATTCCGAACCGGAGATTGAGAAGAAAGGTACGCCTGCTTCACCAGCTACGGCACGAGCCAGGAGGGTTTTACCTGTACCAGGAGGGCCAACTAACAGCACGCCTTTAGGAATTTTTGCACCAACGGCGGTAAAGCGATCGGCGTTTTTCAAAAAGTCTACGACTTCGTTTAATTCCAACTTGGCTTGGTCGATACCAGCTACATCACCAAATGTTACCTGTGTTTGGGGTTCCATTTGTACTCTGGCTTTGGATTTGCCAAAGTTCATGGCTTGGCTGCCAGGGCCACTTTGAGCGCGACGTAGCAAGAAGAATAAGCCAACCAAAAGCAATACAGGGAAAAATAAGCTGCTCAGTGCCTTAAACCAAAATCCTTCGTCGGTTTGGGGCAATACTGAAATATCAACGCCTTTTGATGTCAAAGTATTGATTAAATCTGGGTCGTTGACCAAGGTTACGAGCCGTTTATTTGGGTCGTATTTGGGTGTAACCAATGCTGTAGAACGGTCTGCACTCAGACTGACTTTTTCTACTCTGCCTTGTTCAACTTCTTGAATAAAGCGGCTGTAGCGCCATGTCTCTCTGCTTTGGGGTTGTTTGTCAAAAAATGCTGTTCCCAGGGCAATGACAACAATAAATAGCAGCGCATACAGCCCTGCGTTTCTCCATCTTTTATTCACTAAGGTCTATCCTCCTGTATTTTTTGCGCCATCGCGTAGCGAGTGCTGTCTGTGAGCGGAGAGGTCATTATTAAGAATTATGTTAACTTATCTTAAGATATAACAGATTGGCGTGGCTGTCATGTTAAAAAAGCCCCTTTATTTGCTGAAAACTAGGATGGTGTGGATTATATTGTAGCGATCCTGTTGGCTGATGAACGGTGTGAATGGGGATAATCTCTACCACACTATTAGTGTAGGCGATCGCTTCAAATTTCCGGACTAGCTCTACACTCCAAGGTGCTTCTTGTATCGGCTGCTGCTGGCTTTGCAAGTAATTTACAAGTTGCGATCGCATTATTCCGGGCAAAATTCCGGCTTTTATTGGCGGCGTCCACCAACTACCGTCACACCATCCCCAAAGGTTACCTGTACTGGTTTCTAGCCAATTTCCTTGGGCATCTACTAATATTGCTTCTTGGCCATATGAGCTAGTTTTTGCTAACCAAGCACTCAGATAATTGCCAGTTTTATGAGAAGGCAGAGAACGAGAAAATTCTGAATTGGCAATGCAACACGCAATACCATTTTTTTGTTTTTCTGTCAAATCTGGCGTTAATAATCTGCCAATTATCCACTCTCGTCCATCGGGAAAAAGGGTAATTCTGAGAACGGGAAAGTGTGTAAGAAGAACTTGGGCACCTTGGCGTACACGCTTCCAGTCTGGTTGTTGCCAGCCAAAAGATTGTAGTGAAAAAAGTAAGCGATCGCAATGTGCTTGCCAATTAGTTAAATTACTATCCAGATTCTCATAAACTCGCAAAGTTGTAAAAACTGTCGCTCCATAAAGTAAACCTGGATCGTTAATGTTTAATTCTAGAGTTTGGGAGTGAATTAATTTACCGTCATACCAAAAAATGTCATTTTGTACGCTCATTTTGCTTGTTGCTACAACTCTATTGAAAAGTGATGAGCTGTAATGCTCATCCGCTGCGTGAGATAAAATCTATGAGCAGCAAATCGTTGAACGCCAGAATCAAGGCTTAGTTGTTGACAGTGGTTATTTGTTGCATATTCAATTAGCCACTGAAATAACTGTTGACCATAGTTTTGTGACCGCTTCCACTCATCAACAACTAAATCATCAATATATAAAAATTTACCCGATGCTAAACACGTCAAAATACGAAATCCAGCAACCGCTAAAGTTTGCTCATCTATTTCTAAGAATGCAATTTGATATCCTTCTTTCATCTGATATCGAACTTGTTCTATAAACTTGTCTTCCTCAAGGTGAGGACGCAACTGAGACATCACAGGAAAACACCCTAGTATTTGAATATCAGATTCTGCTAATTGTATTGACACCGCTATTACTCCTAAAGATATTACGCGTTTTCTTTAGTCATCAGTCAACAGTCATCCAGCAATTTAATCCTTTGGCGGAAATATAATTTTAGAATTACCTTCAGGAGTTTTAATCACTTTTCCCCCCAAGGCTTCGATTTCGCTAATTGCGCGTTTCCGAGTTTTATCGTCAATTTGATTATTTAAAACCATTGCCCAGGTAGCAATTTGAGCATATTTACTGTTAGGATTTCGGCTGAGAAATTCAGCCGTTTTTTGAGAAGTAGCAGCTATCATCTGGCTTTCTTCATCTGAAAAATTTTTCGCCCAATTTGCAGCTGTTCCAAAAGATTGTTGGGCAGCTTGAGGACTGCCTAAGAATAATAACTCATCGGTTCCTTTATAACGCCACACGTAATAAGACTTTTCTGGAACCGAAGGAGACAGGTGTTTTAAGCCTTTTTCTGATAATGCGATCGCTCGTTCTGGCATGGCAGCATACAATGAAGTACTAACGGAAAGACTGCGATACGCTGCTAAAAATCGTGGGTCGCGTTCTATAATTACTTCAAAATATTCTGGACTTAAACTATAACCTGTTTTATCCCGGACTTCATCATCTCCAAAATATTGTAAAAAATTTAGATATACCCAATCCCCAATTAAGTTATCATAACCAAAACTAGGCATTTTTTTCAGAAAATCAAGTTTGGTTTTTTCTGCTTTAATATCTTTTTCTAGAGTTTCTAATGACGCAGAATTTTTACTAGTTAGCAGTTTTTCTAGTCGGGGTAATTGAATCAAGCCAACTCCTAAAATACACGCACAGATTATAAATGGTGTGACAATGCCTTTACGCAATAGGAACATATTAGCCAATTCTATAGGAAACTGAAAGTATTATATTATACTCTAAGCTGATTGACATCTTAGGAGTAGAAACGCTTTCTTTTCCACTACCTACTCCTATATTTCTTGAAAGATAACTTGCGCTGAGCTTTTGATGGCATTTAATACAGTATTTTTTTCTTAAGGATAAAATTAATTGAATATATTAGCTTTACTTTTGTCGATGCATACTTTCTTGAATTATTAAGTTATTTTGATTTTACTTATTTTTGTCGTTTGAAGTCGTAAAATGTTTAACATTGCCTAAAAATAGGTTTATTTTTGCTTGAAAGCTTTTAATTTTATAAGCTTATAGAAAATATAATATGTCTAATAATATTCAAACTAAAGAACGAAATGGGATTCAGGCTCTAAACCACAATCGTGTTGAACCCCAAAATATTCAAAACATAGCCAGAGAAGTCTTAAATAATTTAGTATCGTCTGTACAGACATTAGTTTCTGACATCACAGCTTTAGAAGTTAATACTATAGTTGTGGATAGAATTAATGGTTCAAAATTTAATGCTTGGGAAGCATATCAAGAAATTTATTCTATACATGACCCAAACTATTTTGACGCCAAAGGAATTCCGAAAGAAGGTTCTCAAGCTCAAGAACTGCGTCAGCGTTATAAAAGCCTATTTTACCAACTTGAAAGAGAATATTTTTATCTTTTGCTGGAAGAGGGTTCTGGTTTTTATAATCCCGAAGATGAGAGGATAAAACGATATCGTCAGAATCTTGAAGACGCGAAGAAACGCCAAGAAAGTCTAGTTGAAGCTGATGAAAATAATATCAAGCTAGCCAAACCTATACTACCTGCTCCAACTCCGATTATTGATGAAAAAGATGGAAATAACCAAGAAGATTGGATTGAAAATTATCACGAAATTCAAAAACTTTTAAAAAATGGGAAATTTGTTCGGACTTTGCGAAAAATAGCTGAACTAAAAGCAGCCCTTGATGGTGGTAACATTACAAGTACTCAAACTGATATTATTTATGCTCAAACTGTGATGCAGTTGGATGGAGATATTATCACTCGTTACAATAAAGAATTGTTTAATTTACCTGAAGAAGCTAAAAATTCCATCATTAGTACACATAATGAAGGGCTGGTTGCTGGCGAAAAGCAATGGCGTGGAACATTTAGTTTTTTAATTAATTTGGTACAAAATATTGCAAAATTATCTTGAGAATGAATGCGAATTTAGAAAAAATAAATAATAAAATATTACTACAGATTCCTGAAGGCGATCGCTTTGAACTTAAGATTGAAGAAGGAGTGTATAGTTTTTATCTAAATGAAACAATTATAGAACAGATTCACCAAGCGAAAGAAAATAGCGTTTCTCTTGAAATTCCCCCAAAGCTGATAATTTATCTCTGGTATTATAACTGTTTTAGTCGTGATTTAGTATTTGAAAATCAAAATTCAATAAATAAAAATTTATATTTAAGTTTTTTACAGATTTTTTTCAGTAAAACTGCACGACAAGAAACAAGCTTACAGTCTGGAATCAATTTTAACTCTTACTACAAACAGTCTCAATTATCTTCAGATGCTTATGAAGATGAAGATATCATTTTGCAAACTACTGTAATTTTTAATGGTGATATATTTCACAAAATTAAAGGTAATTTTCTCCAAAATTCTAACTTTGCAAAAATTGTCTCTGCCCACTATTGGCTGACTGAGCAATTAATAAGCAGTTTGCAAATTCAACCCAATTTATTAATTTGGGAGGTGGCTTCGTCGTTTACTGCCGGTTTTGTAATCTACAATCTTAATCTAGTAAATGGAATCCTATCAATATTTGCTTGGTTAGGCTTAACTATATTATTTGCGACTACCCGCTATGTGCTGGTTAATCAATTGCAAAAGCTTACTTCTATCAACTCTAAATTTATAAATTGGTTGGCGTGGGCACTAGTTTGTCTAATTCCTACCATTGCTATTGGTGGTATTAATGGCTTTACTGAAATTAATGTTTTATTATTGCCATTATTGTCAGTTATTGCACCAAAATTGGTTGAGGACATTTTAAGTTTTATCCAGCCACGAGTTGGTAAATTGATTCTGCGTCAGTTACTATCTTAAATCAGCAAAGAGTTAGCGCGAAGAATACTTATATAGTGGTTCCCAAGCAAATGAGGTACAGCAATTTTTAGGGCGCAAAGCTTTGCGCCCCTACCTTTTACTTCACTAGAACCAGAAATGCTATATAGGACTCATATTTGATTTTTGAAATATACGTAGTGGATTGACACAGCTAAAATGTTGCATAAAATTTAGCTCCTGTGGGGTGGGCATCCTGCCCGCCCGGACGGGTGAGGACACCCATCCCACAATAAAATCTATTGCATCATTTTAGTCGTGTCATTCCAGTAGTTACGCCAAAGGCTAACGCACCGGTTAATGATTTAGGTGCATTAGGCTACGCCATAACACACCCTACAGATACTAAGATTTTTTCAGAAATCAAATCAGACTCCTATAAGTAGGTAGACATAATTAAATGTAAAATACAAAAGTTTAAAACTCCTATGGAGACTGGCTTTTCCCTCCTGTCTCCTGTCTCCTACTTAGTTATCCCAACCACTGAGGATTCTTAGCTGTACCGTCAAATTGGCTAGTAGTTTTAAATAATTCATACTGGCCTTTTGCAGCAGGCTGACGAGTTCGATTCAGCAAGGCGCTGACTTGTTCTTGACTCATTGGCTTAAAGGTGCGTACCGCCTCAAACGCTTGGTTGAGAATTTCCATACTCTCAATACCTGTAATTACTGTTGAGGTTGGCAGATTCATTACGTAATGCAGACATTCGATGGGTTTGACTGTGTTGCTCTTGAGAATGTTTTGGTCGCCCATTGATTTCATACCTAGCACGGCAATTTGATTTTTTACTAAAAAAGGTAGAACTTGCTTCTCAAAACTTCTAAAATGAGCATCCATTACATTTAACGGCATTTGCACTGCATCGAAACGAAAGTTGTTTTGAGCAGCAATTTCCAACATTCGCAAGTGAACTACAGGATCTTTGTGGCCGGTAAATCCGATGTAACGAATTTTGCCTGCTTTTTGTGCTGCTACTACAGCTTCCATTGCACCCCCAGGAGCGAAAATTCGGTCTGGGTCTTCCATGCGGATTATTTCATGATGCTGTAACAAATCGATGCGATCGCTCTGCAAACGTCTTAAAGATTCGTCAATTTGCTTAGTAGCGGCCTCTTTTGTGCGACCATCGATTTTGGTCATCAAAAAAGCTTTTTCTCGATAACCATCTTGGAGAGCTTTACCCATACGAATTTCGCTACCGCCATTATGATAATCCCAGCAATTATCCATGAAATTAATGCCGCGATCGATGGCAGCACGAATTAAACGAATACCCTCTTGCTCGTCTTTTGGTCGTCCAATGTGATGACCTCCCAAACCAATTACAGATACTTTTTCTCCTGTACGTCCCAGCGTCCTATAAATCATTTCGCCGCTTTTGGTCTGAGTTGGAGTAGGTTGATTTTGGGCTGAAACTTGTTTGAAAATTCCTTCTGAAGTTGCTAATCCTGTTACAACTAAACCCGAAGTCGAAGCAAACTTTAACAAATCACGTCTGCTGATATCCACAAATATGTCCTTTACAAAAACTATCAGAATTCATTCTTATAGCTTTGCAATCTTGCACAATAAAACACATCTAACTGTTGAAAGAAAGCAAACATCTTGAGAGTGAGAAATTATGCGATCGCAGCAATAATTCCAAAAAATAACTAACCAGACGTGAAAACGGTGCGTTAGGCTAAAGCCGTAACGCACCCTAATTAATATTTACTGGTAGCGATGGAGTATTAGTTAACTAATTTAGACAACATCACTTTTACTGTTGTTGTCTAAATTGTTGTTGAAGTTTCAACCTATCCATTTGTAGTCTTTGTTGTTGCCTTAGTTGATCCATTGTGGTAGGTTGTCCCAACCGTTGTTGTCTGAGTTGATTTTGTACGCGAAATTGTTCAATCCGCTGTTGTTGTTGTAATTTGACTCGATCTTGTTGCTGTCGAAATTGTTGCCATAGTTGTTGAGAAGATTGTTGTTTTAGCTGCTTTTGGTTTTGAGATGTCGTCTCTGTAATGCCTGCTTGTACAGGAGAATAGTTAACAAATCCTATTGTCAGAATAAAAAGTAGTAGCCCTGATTTAGCTATCAATGAATGATTCATACAGTTTTCAAAGGTGTGTAGAACGACGGTCTTGCTCAATAAAATATGAATTGCACTCTTGTCCGTAAATAACTGCTTTCAATCTTGATTTGACTTAATATCAGCTTCTTTTAGTATAACAGTGAGTAATTGCGTTGTTTTGGTATAGGCTATGACAAACCATCTCTTTGTTTATTAAAACACAATATTCATCTGGGTGGTACTTCCTAAAGTTCATTTACCTTTTGATAGAGCTGTTCAGGACTTACGCAAAAGATAACGAAAGTAGCGGTAATTCATGCTCCGCGTCTACATGAATTACCGCAACGCTTGAATAAGGTTTTCAGTCACATATTGCGTAAGTCCTGCTGTTAAATAACGTCGAGTGCAGCCACACTGAACCTGCCTTGAGAATAAGGAGTAAATGTAAAAAACAGAACAAACTGTTTCCCCACTCTTATCTTCACCCATTATTTTTGGGTTGACACGCTACTGGTTTGTCAATGTTTCTACCACGAGTATTAACTTTTAAGCCTATTTTTCCAATAAATGTTATTTAAATTACTCTAAATTCAATTAACCAAGGTGTTATTTATATCGATGAAAATATTTTTGAGTGTTTATTCATAAATGTTGACATTGGATATTTTATTGACTATCATCTTCCATGTCCTGATTTTATTTTTCTTACTGGAAAATTCTTGTAAGTAAATATAAGACTAATTTAGCAACTATACATGAAACTACGCTGGTTTTATCTTAGCCTCATCAGTCTTTTTCTGCTTTCGTCGCCAGTAAAAGCAAATCCTAACAGTAATAAAGTTTACTCGTCTAATGAGTGGAATAGAAATCAATCTAATTTACAATTACCACCACTGAAATTTGTTCCTCCAGTTCCCAGTAATGTTGTTAGTCCAACAAATAAACCTAAATTCACTGGTGTAGTTACTTTAGGGCGTGAGATATCAGAACTAAAAACTCCAATTAATAAACTAGTTTCTCGCTATAAATTCCTGACTCCTGGAATGTTTTTTATGGACTTGGAAACAGGAGACTATATTAGTATCAACGGCAACAAAGCTTTTCCGGCGGCTAGTACAATCAAGTACCCGATTTTGATTGCTCTATTTCAAGAAGTAGACGCAGGAAGAATTAAGCTAGACGAAACTTTAGTGATGCAACGTAAACACGTTGTTGGTGGTTCGGGTAGTATGCAGTATAAACGGGTGGGAAGCAAGTTTAGTGTTTTAAAAACTGCAACTATGATGATGACTATCAGTGATAACACTGCGACAAATATGATTATTGCTCGCTTAGGCGGAATTCCTAAATTAAATCAACGCTTTCGCAGTTGGGGATTGCAAAATACTGCTCTGCGCCGGATGTTAGGGGACTTTAATGGAACTAATAAAACTAGCGCAAAGGACTTAGTAAGACTTTCTGCTTTGATGGTAAATAATCAACTACTTTCTGATAAAAGTGAGTCTCAAGTTCTAGGTATTATGTATGGTTGTCAAAATAGAAGATTGCTTCCATCTGGTTTGGGTTCTGGTGCAAAGATAGCTCACAAAACAGGAACTTTGCGTTTTGTATTGGGTGATGCAGGTATTATTCAAACGTCTTCAGGTAAGCGTTACTTAGCAGGAATTTTGGTTAAAAGACCAAATCATGACAAGAGAGCGAGAGATTTTATTCGTCAAGTTTCTCAAGTTGTGTATGGCTATTTTGAACATCCAAAGATTAGCCATTTACCGTAGAGACGCGATTACACCAATTTTCAGGTAAGGGACTTCCAAATAAAAAAACATACAATTTTTCTTGTGGGGTGGGCGTCTCGCCCGCCCAAGGCTTGGGGCGGACAAGATGTCCACCCCACAAAATTGGATAATTTATTTCTTGGTAATCCCTAAATAGACCACGGGGTAGGAGCGCAAGGCCTTGCGCCCCTACGACTTTTTCTGTAGTTGCCAACATTGTTGAGCGATCGCCCAGTCTTCCTGAGTATGTATTACTAATACTCTCACTGCTGAGTCAGGTGTGGCAATATCTTCATCAACTGGCTGCTGTTGATTTTTTTCCAGGTCTATTTTTAGTCCTAAAAATCCAAAAGCTTCACAAGCGGCTTGACGAATTCCTGGAGAGTTTTCGCCCACACCTGCGGTGAACACCAAAGCATCTAATCCCCCCAAGCTTGCGAGCATTGCACCAATATTAGAACACAAGCGATGCACGTAAATATCCCACGCTAGTTTAGCGCGGGTATTGCCTTGGGCGATCGCTTTTGTCACTTCACGCATATCGCTAGATACGCCCGAAATTCCCCGTAAGCCTGAAGCTTTATTTAAAACAGAATCTAATTTTTCTACTGAGTAATTACAATACCGTAACAGGTGAATCAAAATCCCCGGATCGATTGAGCCAGAACGGCTACCCATCATCAATCCTTCCAAAGGCGTGAATCCCATAGTAGTATCAATACTGCGACCGTTTTTAATCGCGGTTAAAGAGCAACCGTTACCGAGATGACAGGTGATTAATCTCAGAGATGCTAAATCTTTACCGAGAATTTGGGCAGCACGACCAGAACAGTATTGATGGCTGATACCGTGAAATCCATAGCGGCGGATACCTTGCTCTACCCATTCATAAAGGCCGGGATAAATAGCTGCGGCATCGGGGATAGTACTATGAAATGCAGTATCAAATACTGCAACTTGTTTGACTTCTCCTAAGATATTTTCAATTGCTTTTATGCCTGCTAAGGCAGCGGGATTGTGTTCTGGAGCTAAGTTAGAGAGGTCAGCGATCGCCTTTTTCACATCCTCAGTAATCACCACACTTTCGCGGTAATCTTGTCCGCCATGTACTACACGATGTCCCACCAAATCGATTTCTGATAACTGATTAATTACTTTGGTAGCACCGCCAGTGAGTGTGTTGAGCATATAAGCGAGGTGTGCTTCTGGAGACTCACCAGAAATTGATTTTTCCACTTTTGCACCTGTAGCAGTTTTCACTTCAATTTCTGCCACACCGTGGTCTTGAGTCCAGTTGACTTTCCCTTCCCAAAGAGGTTGGGGTGCTTGGGTGGGGAGAGCCTCATCTGCAATTTCATACAGACAACTCTTTTGGCTGCTCGAACCAGCGTTTAGCACCAATATCTTCATAATAGGAAAACGTGACCTGCTGTAATCATGCCACAATGCTACACTTAGTCGCGACAGTGTGCTATTGGGCATTAGATATATTTTCCAAAAGGTAATCGGGAATGCGGGGAAATGCTGAACGGCTAAAGAGCAAGGGTCTTAATTTTTGCAGGGCGATGCAATTGAGTTGTGAGTCGATACAATTCAATTGTGACTCGATACAATTCAATTGTGACTCGATACAATTCAATTGTGACTCGATACAATTCAATTGTGACTCGATACAATTGAATTGTGACTCGATACAATTCAATTGTGAGCCGATACAATTGAGTTGTGACTCGATACAATTGAGTTGTGAGCCGATACAATTCAATTGCAGCCTGTAGAATAAGCAAATTTTTGTCTTTGATATAACTCAGAAAGCCCTCATGACCAGACGCGATTTATCGCGTCTAAAAAACTGGCACGTTAACAAGACGCGATAAATCGCCGTCTCTACAAAAAATGTACTCGTCAATTATTCTTTGACAGACTACTACTTCCGACTTGTGTGTACACCGTAGTACCAAGGGGAGGGGCTGGGGGTGGGGTGTTTTTATTATGGTCAATTTACCGGACTTGATATCAAACATCCTCTAGGAATTGTGAATTACCAAAGGCTGATATTTCGGAATATTCTCTCCATCAATCAACTCATCTGATTGAGGACGCAAATTGATTATCCGCTTTAAAACCTGCATGAGGATACCAGGCTGGAAAAATGCACTCGGTGGCTTGAGTAAATGCATCACTTCTAATATGAGGTGCTGAATTGCTGCACTCTCAGTTTGCAGCAGCAATACTTCATCTAGATACCGTTGCATAAATTTGCTAATCACATCGGGTTTTCCTCCCTCGGTAGCAGGCCAACGGAAGTCTTCGCCTGTGGCCATCAACCAAGGTACAGAAATGGCTTTGCTTAGTTGTTTTTGAAAATATCGTGGAAAACCGATTAAATTACCTTGGGATTGTTTAGATAATTGCTTGCTTAAACATTCATCTAAAGTCAAAGCGCCCAAAGCAGCGGTAGTCATACCTTGACCGTAAACAGGATTGAAAGCACAAACGGCATCACCTACCATTATCAAACCTTCTGGTAATCTAGAAAGTTTTTCGTAATAACGCAGGCTATTTTCTGTGCGCTTATAGCCGTAGATGGGCGAGATGGGTTGAGCGTCTTTTATGGCTTGATATAGAATAGGCGATCGCAAACTCTGGGCAAAGTCTAAAAATCCGGCTTCGTCAGTTGGTGGATAATCTCGACCTACACCAATGAGTGTAACAATCCAGCGGTTACCTTCAACTGAATAAAGCACAGCACTGCGAGTATCTTTTGGTGGTTTTGACCCGACCAGCAAAACCTTCCAGTCTGCTTGAAAACCCTCAGGAGGATGATACCAGCGGCTAGCATAGCCTAAAAAAGAATTGATAACTGTTTGTTGGGGTGATTTATAACCCAATTCCTCTAACCACTGCGGTGTTTGAGAATTGCGACCACTAGCATCTACGACTAAATTGGTGAGTATTTCTGCTTCGGGTTCGTTGCGAAAGCTGACGCGTACACCTGTAATAGTGGTTTTGTTAGGGTTAGACAGCAAGCTTGTTACCTGTCCTCCCTGCACAAATTCAACACGATTATTAGCTACCAAACGGCGGCGGATAGTCCACTCTAGGAGATTTCGGCTACAAGCGCGGCTGATTAAATCAGAAGAAAAACGTGGTGCCCAGCCGCTAAAACCCAACCAGGGAGAATCTGCTCCCCAGTCTATTGTTAATGCCCCTGAGTTAGTTAATTCTGCGATGATACCTGGAAACAGCTGCTCTAAAATCTGTTGACCCCGGATGAGCAAAACATGTGCATGATGAGCTTGGGGTATACCGTGACGTTGTTCTGGTTGTTCGGGAAAGCGATCGCGTTCTACAATGGTCACGCGATCGAAGTATTTGGTCAGTACTTGAGCTGTCAACAGTCCAGCAATACTTCCCCCAATGACAATAGCTTTATTTTCTGTAGCTGTAGAAATTTGTAAATCTAACATTTGAGACTTAATTTAGCTTTATTGTTATGTTCTTATACTTAACAAAGCAATTAGGTAATAGTCAATAGGGAAGAAGGCAAGAAGGCAATATGAAAATCCCTCTAATTCAAATTAGGGGATTTAAAAAGAAAAGATTAAACTATTGCAGCAAGCCTCCTAGTTTCCAATGTTTAATTTTCTCTTTAATTAAATTAAGAGCAAATAGTCCAATTAATAGGGCAGATCTATTGCCTATTGCCTATTCGCTTATTTAACCAACAGTACTAGTAAATAACTTTTCTAAGTTTTTCTTTTGAATAAAATTGAGATACTGGGACACAATTTCTGGACTGAGCAATTCTATCATTAGGCGGTTTTCAATCCAAAATTCGATTACTTCAAATTTACCCCTGCTACAATGGAGTACCCGCCATCCTTCGTTAGCAGCAATTTCTTCAATTTCTTTTTTACTAACAGGTACACTCACGGCTGCGTGGACTGCATCAAATTGGCTCGAATTCTTATTTTCACGAAATTGAACTTGTTGTTCGCCATTACCAGGAATCAATTCAGTTCCTAGCGGATAAACTTCGATTAAAGTGCCTTGCTCATCCATAGCTACTGCTACATAGCTTCCAGGGTGGGAAGGAAATGGAGCAACTTTTCCACCCAAGAGTTTAGCTAAAACCTCAGCAACATGAAGGGGGTTATTTGCTGCAATAGAAATGTGGTGAATCATGAGTCTTGCCTCAAAAGTTTGGATAATTCATAATTATTGACATTTGCGATCGATAGTTAATATCGACTTTATATTGCAATCTGTTTTGCTTTTTGCACTTACACTAGAATTCAGAACTAATACAGGCTTTATACCAGATTAACTATTCCAAAATAAATGGTTTAATTAATACTTATTTTTTTAAAAAAAGTTAGTACTGTAGTGGTCTATCCCAAAAGTTTTGAGAAGTTCGTAGTAAGCACTTTAGTGCTTGAACATTATAGGACTAAAGTCCTTACTACAAACATATTTATCCCTCAAAATTAATGGGACAGACCACTAGTCCCATAATGCATTGATTAATGTATTGATTACATCTATCTTCAGTCATGTTCTATTTGTACCTGTGGAAAGGTGAATTTATAATTTTCAATCTACTCAAGCTATGAATTTAGAGTGTGTATCGTAAATTTCGATTTCCAATAAATTGCAGGTTGCTGAGGTACAGGTTATTGTATATGCACAACAATTTTTTTGCGCTTAACCGTGTGCGTCATTTACCTGAAATGCTGTATCGAAACACGAAACTTATGGTTTTAGAAAATTATTATTTTAACTATTCTTTAATTACTACAACAGATAAACCAGTAATTCTTTTTCTACACGGCTTCATGGGTAACATTGATGAATTTCAGGAAGCAATGGAATTATTAGCTGATGAATTTTCTTATTTAACACTTGACCTCCCCGGACACGGCAAAACTGAAGTTTCCGGTGGGGATAAATATTATTCAATGCCTAACACTGCTCAAGCCATAATTAACTTATTAGATAAATTAAAAATTGCTAAATGCTTTGTAGTTGGTTACTCAATGGGTGGCAGATTAGCTTTATATCTAGCCCTACATTTTCCCGAACGTTTCTTCAACGTTGTACTGGAATCAGCTTCCCCAGGGTTAGCAACAGAAACAGAACAATTAGAACGAATTAAGCGGGATACACAAATAGGCAAGAAATTGACCAGAATTAATACTAAAGTTGCTTTTAGTGATTTTCTCACCAATTGGTATAATCAAGCAATTTTTGGTTATATAAAAAATCATCCGCAATATCACCAAATGGTAGAAAATCGCTTGCAGAACAATCCCCAAGAATTAGATAAATCACTGCGTTTCATGGGTACTGGATGCCAGCCTAATTTGTGGTCAAAGCTAGCACAAAATACAATTCCTATGCTCTTATTAGCTGGTGAATATGATGAAAAATTTATATATGTTAATACAGAAATAGCTAAAGTATGCAAGTTTGCCCAGCTAAGAATAATCGATGGTGCTGGACATAATATTCACTTTGAAAATACTTTGACCTTTGTGAAAATTCTAAGAGAGTTTTTAAATTATACTAATCCACTTTAATTTTGATAAATTATACGAACGGGCAATAGTGAATATGGAAAGTAAGAATTACCTATGACCTTTTGCCTATTTACTCTTGCCTATGACCAGAGCGATCGCTCTTTTTACCTACTTTATCAAACAAAGCACGATTACCCATTATTAGTCAATCATTCTTTAGTTAGCTTATTAATCCTCCTTTAGTCTGGTTTAAATCACACTCATGGAAGAAGTATTAATGAGTGAGGTTTTTTAGTCTTTTAGAAGAACTGAAGTCAACTAATATGCAAGCATTGGTAATGCCGAAAATCACTGGCACTATCATAATTTTGCATTGCTGATAATCATAAATTAGTAATTCTTGATTATTGGGATTGTCATTTTTGCGTCACATTTATATTTAATTATATTCTATGTCGAGATATGGATAAACTATCATGCATCTAACGCGCACGTTTTTTGTGTTGATAACGGTTAACTGTCAACCGTCAACACCACAATCAACCGTGCAATTTAAAAGCGTAATAGCTAATAAGTTTAAATTCCTATCTCAATGGAATTGATTGTTTGAGGTAATTTTTGATGAAACAAAACAAAAAATTCCTGCTCAGTATTAAATGAGGAACTAATGTGAGTAGACCTGAAGACTACAATTTGCTTGATCGGACAGAGATAATTGAAATAGCATCACCCAAGCCATCACTGACATTACCAGACGCCGTGGCTTTGATTGTTGGTATTGTCATCGGAGCGGGAATTTTTGAAACCCCGGCTTTAGTAGCAAATCAAGCGGGTAGTAATATTGCGGTACTACTTTTTTGGTTCATCGGTGGTGTAATCTCTCTGGTGGGAGCGCTATGCTATGCAGAATTAGCAACAGTTTACCCTGATATTGGAGGTGCTTATTACTATTTGAAGCGTGCATTCGGGCGAGGAGTCGCTTTTTTATTTGCTTGGGCACGGATGACAGTAGTTCAAACTGGTTCCATTGCTCTATTAGCATTTGTTTTTGGCGATTACGCTTCACAAATATGGCGACTAGGTACGTTTTCATCTTCTATTTATGCAGCAGTAGCGATCGCCCTTTTAACTGCTTTGAACATCATCGGTTTGCAACAAGGTAAGTGGACACAAAACTTGCTTAGTATTGCAAAAGTTTTGGGTTTGTTGCTAGTAGTAATTATTGGGCTGAGTGTCACTCCCAATAATACCCCCCCTGTAGAATCTGCATCATCAGGAACTTGGGGATTGGCAATGGTGTTTGTGCTGCTGTCCTACGGCGGTTGGAATGAAGCTGCTTACATTTCGGCAGAAATTCAAAATGGACGGCGTAACATCGTGCGATCGCTCGTTTGGAGTATTGGTATAATCACCACCATTTACCTGCTAATTAACCTAGCTTACCTGCGGGGACTGGGATTAGCCAACATGGCACAGTCAGAAGCAGTAGCCGCAGATTTAATGCGCTTGCTTTGGGGTACACCGGGAGCCTTATTCATCAGCATCCTAATTGCGATCGCAACCTTAGGGGCAACCAACGCCACAATTTTTACTGGAGCGCGTACCAATTACGCACTGGGACAAGATTTTTCCCTATTTGGTTTTATGGGACGCTGGCAGCAACGTCCTAGCAGCCCTACCCATGCCTTATTGTTGCAAGCCGCGATCGCCTTAGCACTAGTTGTTTTAGGCACACTCACCCGCCAAGGCTTTCAAACAATGGTGGATTACACCGCCCCTGTGTTTTGGTTCTTCTTCCTACTTTCAGGCGTCTCTCTCCTGATCTTGCGGATACGAGAACCCCACATAGTGCGCCCATTTCGCGTGCCATTTTATCCCTTCACACCATTACTCTTCTGCGCCGTCTGTGGTTACTTACTGTATTCCAGCTTAGTTTACACAGGCGTCGGAGCAATTGTAGGTGTCTTAGTTGTCGCCGCAGGTATTCCCCTGCTGTTCTGGAATAACCAACGGGGCAGAAGGGACGCGGGGAGATGAAGGAGAGATAACTAATGACAAATGACAAATGACTAATGACTAATGACAAAGGAGAACATTCATGAACTTCAAAAAAATTCTGTTTTTACTGGTTACAGGAGTTAGCATTACCAGCTTGGGAATTGTTGGGTGTACCCCACAACAGCAAGATTTGGAAGCCGGCACACAACCTTCTACTTTAACGGCTGAGACTGAAACAGTAACTCCCGCAGCTACACCAACATCTCAACCCCAAGAACGCCCTGGTGATGTTCCTTATGTGCCAACTCCACAACCCGTGGTGGATGCAATGTTGAAAGTGGCAAAAGTAAACAAAAATGATGTAGTTTACGACCTTGGCAGTGGTGATGGACGAATTGTGATTACTGCGGCACAAAATTATGGTACCCGCGGCGTGGGCATAGATATTGACCCCCAACGCATCAAAGAAGCTAATGAAAATGCCAAAAAAGCAGGAGTAACAAACCGCGTGAAGTTTGTTCAGCAGGATTTGTTCAACACTGATTTTAGTGAAGCAACAGTAGTCACACTTTACCTATTACCAGAAATCAACGAGAAACTCCGCCCCATACTCTTAAAACAACTCAAACCTGGTACTCGAATTGTTTCCCACGCCTTCGATATGGGTGAGTGGAAACCAGAACAAACACTCAATGTAGAGGGCAAAAGTGTTTACTATTGGGTAGTTCCTAAAGAGATACCGGCGAATTTACGATAACCTGAATTCGGGATAAGCTCAAACCATGATTCTCTCGTTAGCTGAAACTCCTATTCTTTCGTATAACTAGCCGCAAAATCGTCTTAACCCGAACTGAGGTTAACGAATGTAGCGGTAATTCATGAATTACCGCTACGCAATAATCAGGTTTTAGGTCACATCTTGCGTAAGTCCTGACGGATTTTGGATTAAATAAATAATCTAAAATCCAAATCCAAAATTGAGACATTATCAGACAGAATTTATTACACAATGTGATTGCAAACAATGGCAATGACTATAAATATTTTTGTCCATTTACTTATTGTTTGGAATTCTAGCTTACAAATTAGTAATTAAGACTTTTAATTTAAAATCTAAAATCCAAAATCATTTGAGAGAAAAAATATGATAGGGTTAAAAGGAAAGAATGCACTAATTACAGGTGCAACATCAGGAATCGGTCAAGCGATCGCCATTAAACTTGCTCAACAAGGGTGCAATATCGCTATCAATTACCGTAAAGATCCTGAACCAGCGGCAGAAACGCAAAAAATGGCATTGCAACAAGCTTGTGGGGATATTCAAAGTTGTGGTGTGAAGTCGCTGCTGGTTCAGGGAGATGTTTCTCAAGAATCAGACATTGTTGAGATGGTCAACACTGTTGTTCAGGAATTTGGCAGTCTAGATATTCTCATCAACAATGCTGGTATTCAAACAGAAAGTCCATCTCATGAAGTTAGCACAGCAGATTTCGATCGAGTGATTGCGGTCAATCTCCGGGGTGCTTATCTCTGCGCCCGTGAAACTATTAAACACCTACTGTCTGCTAATCGTCGAGGAGTAATTATTAATATTTCCAGCGTTCACGAAATTATTCCTCGACCGATGTATATCAGTTATTCTATTAGCAAAGGCGGCATGGAAAATCTAACCAAAAGTTTAGCGTTGGAATATGCTAGCCAAGGTATTCGTGTTAACGCCGTTGCCCCCGGAGCGACAATCACACCAATGAATGAAGCCTGGATAGATGACCCTGAAAAAAAGGCGATCGTGGAAAGTCACATCCCAATGGGGCGGGCTGGCACTACTGAAGAGATGGCAGCAGCAGTAGCTTTTTTAGCTTCGGATGAAGCCGCATATATCACCGGACAAACGCTGTTTGTAGATGGTGGATTGACTCTGTATGCTGATTTCCGCGAAACCTGGTCAGCTTAAGAGTTTAGCTGGCGTGCTTTCCACAATTGAGCCGATATAGCAGGGAACAGGCAATAGGCAATAGGCTTGCGAAAGTCCTTTGATATAGGGATTTTAGATCGATTTATGCTCTAAACTCTGCTGCGACTGCTATACATACCATTAGTGGAATTAGACGCCTATGACTCGCACGAGCAATAAGAATAATTTACTAGAAGCAGAAGCTTGGAAATTTCTGGAAAAGTCGATAATTTATTATCAAGGAAAGCCCATCGGTACAGTAGCTGCTCACGATCCACATTCAGATCCACTCAATTATGACCAGTGTTTTCTTCGGGATTTTGTGCCTTCTGCTTTAGTTTTTCTGATGTATGGCAAACCAGATATTGTCCGTAATTTTTTAATAGAAACACTGAAATTACAAAGTCATGAAAAGCAGATCGACTGCTTTGAACCGGGTGCAGGGTTAATGCCTGCCAGTTTCAAAGTCCAATCCATTGGAAGTGAGGAATTTTTGGTTGCGGATTTTGGCGAACAGGCCATCGCGCGCGTTCCTCCAGTTGATTCTTGTATGTGGTGGATTCTGCTCTTACGGGCTTATGAAAAAGCTACAGGCGATTTGACTCTAGCGCGTCAGCCAGATTTTCAAGCAGGAATCAAGCTAATTTTGGATCTTTGTTTGGTACATCGCTTTTCTATGTACCCAACAATGTTAGTTCCCGATGGTGCGTGCATGATTGACCGTCGTCTGGGAGTTTACGAACATCCTTTAGAAATTCAGGTATTATTTTATGCGTCCTTGAGGGCAGCTAAGGAATTACTTTTACCAGAAGGCAATGGTGAAAGTTATCTCGATAAAGTTAATAGGCGATTGGGAGCTTTAAAATATCATATCCGCAATTATTACTGGCTAGACGTACAGCGATTGCGGGAAATTTATCGTTACAAAGGTAACGAATTTGGTAAAGAAGTTGCGAATAAATTCAACATCCAATCAGAATCTATCCCTAGTTGGTTGACAGAGTGGTTACCCGAAACTGGAGGATATTTAGCGGGAAATTTGGGGCCGGGACGAATAGATTTTCGCTTTTTTACTTTAGGGAATCTGATGGCAATCTTAGCTTCCTTGGCAAGCGAAAAAGAATCCCAAAGTATCATGAATTTGTTCGCCGAACGCTGGCAAAACTTGATGGGCTATATGCCTGTTAAAATTTGCTTTCCAGCTTTGGAAGGTTTAGAGTGGAGAATTGTTACAGGATGTGACACTAAGAACATAGCTTGGTCTTATCACAACGGAGGTAACTGGCCTGTTTTATTGTGGATCTTTACCGCTGCGGCACAGAAAACAGGTAGGATAGAACTTGCTCAAGAAGCGATCGCCATTGCCGAAAGTCGTTTATATCAAGATAAATTCCCGGAATACTACGATGGCAACAATGGTCGTTTGATTGGCAAAGAAGCCAGAATTTATCAAACTTGGAGCATTGCTGGGTTATTAGCAGCAAAAAAATTTCTAGCAAATCCAGATTCCTTGGAATTAATCAGTTTTCCAGAAGGTCTTGAAGGCCCTGGCTGTAGCATATAATATCAGCCTTCAAAATGACCTGCTTTCCCCCTGCTCCCTGTCAAGAACTGCCTTAAAAGCGTTCGCGTAGCGTCCCGCAGGGATGGGATATTTATTTGGAAATCCCCAAGTATTTACTTTGGACTGGCATCTGATAGCTAAACCTAAATGCATAATTAGTAAGAGGTGGCAACCTCCGGCGTTGGAGAAGTGTCTCATCTTAAAGTAGTAGACGCCATAATCGAGAGCGTCAAACAAATACTAATGTGATGTTTAGATGACCAGCATGAAATTCCAACTTTACTTAGGCTCTTTACTTTCCCAGATTAAAGTACGTCATTGGTGGATAAGCGTTCTCTTATGGATAGCTTTGGTTGCCCCAGCTCAAGCGGCTGTAATCTTGCGCGTAGCAATTGAGAGGGGGGTTAATCAGGTAAAAGTCGGCAGTTCCACAACTGGAATCGTTAAGGATAGTACTGGCCGGACTTTGGGACAATTGCCGGCGATGAGTGCGTTTTATGCTCAAGCGGTTCCCGGCGGGGTGGCTTTAGATAAATGGCAGTCTGGTTTATTTTGGATTGAGCCGACAGGTAAAGGATTTGTTTACATTGGCGATCGCTGGTATCGGGGGAGAACTTTGGTCGTCCCCACAGAAAAAGGTTTAACTGCTGTTAACTGGGTTGACGACCAAGAATATCTCTACAGCGTTCTCGGTGGTGAAATGAATGCTAGTTGGCCTGTTGAAGCTTTGAAAGCCCAGGCGATCGCAGCCCGCACCTATGCCCTTTACGAACGAGAAAAACAACGGAATAATCCCATTTACGATTTAGGCAACACGCCCGATCGCTGGCAAATTTATAAAGGTGTAATTAGCGAATCTCCCGCTACTTACAAAGCAGTCGATGAAACAGCAGGGCAAGTACTAACTTATAAAAACAAGATTATTCTTTCAGTTTTCCATGCTTGTTCTGGCGGACATACCGAAAATGTGGAAGATGTTTGGGGAAATTCCTTACCCTACCTACGTGCTGTTCAAGACTACGACCAAAATATCAGCGAGTGTAATTGGGTCAAAAGCTTCTCGCCTAGCGAAATTACCTCTAAATTTCCTGAGGTAGGCAGTGTAACGGCGATGGTTCCAGAAACATTTTCGCCATTTAAGAGTGTCAAAGTCTTGAAAATTGTCGGCAACAAAGGCACGAAAGTATTACAAGGCGAACAAGTGCGGACAGCGCTCAAACTCAAAAGTACCCGCTTTAGCGTCTCCAAGGGAACAGATGGTAGTTTTGTTCTCCAAGGACTCGGCTTCGGCCATGGTTTAGGCATGAGTCAATGGGGAGCATACAATTTGGCTCGCCAAGGAGTAAACCACCTGCAAATTTTGGGGCATTATTACAAAGGTGTAGCTCTAACGCCAATCCAGGCAAAGTAAGTCCACTGTTGTACTTAATCATTGTGTAGGGTTGCACAGTTAGCTGTGCGACCCTACAGTAATTTGAACATGAAATTGACAGACCTCACCCCCAGCCCCTCTCCTTGAAGGAGAGGGGAGCAAAAAGCCTAATTTTTCCTTACTCCTCCCTCTCCTGGTAGGAGAGGGAGGCTGGGTGGGTGAGGTCTGTCGAATTCACGTTAATTTTAGGCGAAGGTATTAATACCAAAAGCCCAGTTTTCATAACCGGGCTTTTGAAATAATGGGGCTATATTCCCCGTAGTTTAGTTATAGAAGTTCAGTATAATTATCGATGCTCTGATATGTAATACCAGTCTAGTATTGTTGGTTCCGGAAAATTAGCGAAAAATTTTTCAAGTAATTTTGATCTCCAATCCGATGAGCAAAATACAGCAGGCAACTAACAGTTTGAATAAAACCCACGGATATCAAAGGAGTATTTGAAAATTTCATTGTCTCACTGTTTCTCCGGCTCTTTGCGTCTTCTTGACTCAGAGATACTTTATAAAGTAAACCTTAAATTGTAGTAGCGTGACAAGGCTAAAATCTTGCATCATTGTAGTAGCGTGACAAGGCTAAAATGTTGCAATAGATTAGCGGTAAAAACATCGAATTTATAAAGTTCAAATCCGATTCCCTAATGCACTATTTTAGTCTTGTCACGCCACTACTTAAGATTTACTTTATAAATGGTCTCTCAGGTGTAGGATTTAAAAGTATTTATTTTTGGCTTTTGTTGATGAACAATATATCCGGTAGCTGGCAAGAATGGTTAACTGTACTAGCCTATGTAGGTTTCACAGTCTTAATTATCTGGCGGGTGTTTAGTGCCCAGAAGAATTAAAAAAACTGCAAATCATTTCACCACCACTTTTTTGGTCAAAAGGCAAAACAGTTCCATTTTGTTGAATCTTAACTCGTTGACGGCAATTGTAGACCTCAATAGGTGTTTTTATTCCATCTACACTCACAGATGCCCTGTATTCCCAATAGTTTTTAGCACTGCGATTAATACTGAGAATACAAATCTGATGGCCATTGTAATTTCGGCAAACGGATGCAAAAGCCGGAAATGACACTAAAAACCAGAGTATTAATAACAACACAAAAATGGTAGATTTTATACTGTTCATAAACTATTATGTCACTAGTTGGGTAGCAATTTTTATCATGGATTTTTTTATGTCTGTGCTGTTGTTTGAAAACATTGAATTTTAAAAAATAAAATTCCCAACTTCGATTGTAAATTGGGAATTTTACAGGAAATTTCAAAGAAAGTGAAATACACAATTTAAGTCTCAAATCCTAATTTCAAGGCTGTGTAATGAATGATATAGCGGTTGTTGTATGGGTGAGGTACACAAAAAAATAGATCTTCGTAGGGTAACACAGCTGTGCTACCCTACCCATGTATCTGATTCAAATGATAATCGCTATAATACTCTCCTCTCTACTTCAGAATTTTAGTAAAATTTCAGAATTTACTAACTTGTAGATGAGGGCACCCAAGACTAAACCTGTCAATGAAGCAATAGACGCACTCCAAAAAGCTAGTTTTTTCTTTAGTTCGGCTACTTGAAAGTCTATCCTGACTAATATAGTTGCCGAAATAATCAGTAAGGTATCAAGAAAGACCCTAAACCAAGCAAGCATAACAAAGAACAAGAAAGCTGCTAACACGGCAACACCAAAAGCTCTAACATTTGATTCAAAGATAAGAGTGTAGTAGTATGTCACCTTTGGCCAAGGAGTTGTCAAAGTTAGTATCAACAGCAAGATAGCAACTACGATCGCTGACCACACAAACATAGGAGGATGTGTTTCAGATATTACCCAGCCCAAAGTACTGTAACTAAGCAGCACTAGCGCTAGGGACACCCAAGGAACTCTTTTCAAAATTGACATGGGTTGATATTGCCAGTACAGGGCTAAGGGACTTCCAAAAAAAATATACCATCGCTATTAAGTCAGAGGGGCAAGGAAAGTCCTAATGAAGTCCATGAATTGGATAATTTACAGCGTTTTTCAGGTAAATGAAGTACACGGGTAGGGACGCCAAGCTTAGCGACCCTACCATGATCTGTACCCCACCAACTTGCAATCTGCTGTATTTTTTGGAGTTGCGTAAAGGATTATTTCATCGCCAGACCAACTAACTAGAGACTCGATTTCACTTATAGCCCAATACGCTTGGTGTTAACGGTATTTAGTCCCGAAAGATCCCCCCAACCCCTTTAAAAGGGACGCTTAGTTCCCTCCTTTTTAAGGAGGGTTAGGGAGGATCGAGTCTTAACTGAACTGTATTGACTTGTAGCCTGCCTTGTTTTTGCCAAGCAAGGAAACAAGTTTGTGGAGAATTACAACACAAAGTAGTTAAATATATTGATAAAGATTTGTAAACTGTTAGCAGCAGAGTAGCCGCGTGTCACATCTTAGTTAAGGAATAATCATGAGACAACTTGTTATTGCTGAGCGCGTATGCCTCATTGCTCATATCTTGTCAAAGGCTTTTGGACTAGCAGGGATGCTACTGGTCTTACCTCATGCCGAAATAATTTTAAACTTATCCCAGGTTGGAGAAACAGCCATAGAGTTAAGTATGGCTGGCGGTGGTGTAGTTGATATCATCTTAGGAACAGTGGCAGTTTCTATTTATGCCTACCGGACGCTGGGATTAGGAACTTGGCTGGCATTTATGCTCCCGGCTGTGTTTATCTCTTTGGGAAGTGAATTATTGGGAACCAGCACAGGTTTTCCATTTGGCGATTATGGCTATTTGAGTGGCTTGGGTTACAAGATTGGCGGCTTAGTTCCTTTCACAATTCCTTTGTCTTGGTTTTATGTTGGGTTGTCGTCTTACTTAATTGCGAGATCTGGTTTGCAGGTAGCCCAAAAACCGAGTTTGGGACGCCATATTGCTGCCATAGCCGTTGGTGCCTTGCTGTTCACTTGCTGGGATTTTGCTCTTGAGCCAGCAATGAGCCAATCTTCTCTACCGTTTTGGTATTGGGAGCAACCAGGAGATTTCTTTGGAACACCTTACCAGAACTATGCAGGTTGGTTTGGCACTAGTGCAGTGTTTATGAGTGTTGCAGGGTTATTGTGGAGAAATACTTCGATAAAATTAGAGCGATCGCAACTTAATCTTCCCTTAGCAGTTTATTTAAGTAACTTTGCTTTTGCCGCTGGACTCAGCTTAGCGGGCGGGTTTTTCATCCCTGTATTACTCGGCTCAGTACTAGGTGTAGTTCCCGCCGTGACGCTGTGGTTGAGAAGCTCAACCGCACCCGCTCAAGTTGCTATTGAACCACTAACTCAAGAAGCCTCAGCAGCAAGCATTAAAGTTGTTTTGAAATAAACATTATGGGGCATGGGGCATGGGGAGATGGGAAGACAAATTGCAATAAGTCTTTTCCCTTGTTCTTTTCCAATGCCCAATGACAAATGCCCAATGCCCAATGACTAATGACTAATGACTAATGACTAATGCCATTTCCCTGTTATTGCTACTTATCCAAGTACCAGCAACGGCTATTCTACTTTCGCGTCTGCTAAAGGGGCCAAGACGCCATCCGCCAATAGAACCGCAACAGCCGACGCCGGAACTGTTAGGTAGGGTGAGCATTGTTGTTCCTACACTGAATGAGGCGCTTCGTATTAGTCCTCTGTTAGCTGGTTTGAGCTGGCAAAGCTACGAAGTTCGGGAAATTGTTGTTGTAGATAGCAATTCCAGTGATGGGACTCCGGATTTGGTAAAGGCGATGCAGCAAAAAGACCCGCGCTTTCGATTGATGACAGATGACCCCTTACCCCCTGGTTGGGTGGGGCGTCCTTGGGCGTTGCATAATGGTTTTCTACATAGCTCAGAAGCTAGTGAGTGGTTTCTGGGGCTGGATGCTGATATTCAACCGCATCCTGGGTTGGTTGCTGGCTTGATGAAGACGGCCGAAGCACAAGGTTATGACTTAGTTTCTCTTTCGCCCCAGTTCATTCTCAAATATCCAGGAGAATGCTGGCTGCAACCGGCTTTGTTGATGACTCTGCTTTATCGATTTGACCCTGCTGGAATTAATACACAACAGCCGGAACGGGTAATGGCAAATGGACAGTGTTTTTTGTGTCGTCGTTCCGTTTTAGCGTCTGTGGGCGGCTACAGCAGCGCGAGTGGTTCTTTTTGTGATGATGTCACTTTGGCACGAAATATTGCTGTTCAAGGTTATAAAGTAGGCTTTTTAGATGGCGCAAAAGTATTAAAAGTACGGATGTATGAAGGAGCGATGGAGACGTGGAAGGAATGGGGGCGCAGTCTTGACCTTAAAGATGCAACTTCTCGTTCTCAACTGTGGGGGGATTTATGGTTACTCTTTGCAGTCCAAGGTTTACCAGTTTTAATAATCCTGACTTACTTGTTGATTTCTCTTTCACTCTCGCACTCACAACAGACGCGATTAATTGCGTCTCTACATACCCCCTCACTTCTTTTATTGGGTCTGAATTTATTCCTGCTAGCGATCCGTTTTGGTATGCTATTGGCGATCGCACCTTCCTACGATCGCCAAAGTGCCAAAGGCGGTTGGTTATTCTGGCTTTCCCCTTTCGCCGATCCTCTAGCCGTGCTACGAATCTTCTTGTCTGCATTCCGCACCCCACGGGAATGGCGCGGCAGAAAATACATATGAGTGGGGCATGGGGGAGGCAGTGCGGTCTTGGGGTCTCCCCAAGTGGAGCAACTGCCGTCATGGGGCATGGGGCATTGGGTATTACTTATTCTCCGCGTCCCCGCGTCCCCGCGTCCCCCTCACTCGTCTTCTGACCCCACTTGATCCCCGCGTTCTAGTTCCCAAAGAATTTGATTTCCTTCACGGCGCACACGTGAAACTATCCAATTTCGCCAGCGCCACTGATCCCCTCTACTGGTAACAGCACTGGCGTGGACATCCATTAGATCTGCTAATTCAGAACTGGTAATTAAGTAGCCTTTTTCGGAAATTTCGTCAGCTATACGTAGAGTTTCGACCAAGTTGCGGAGTTGTAAAACCCTCATTTCTAAAGATTTTTCATCGGTTGCGGCCGCAGCTGGCCCAGTTGATGGTTCCATAAGAGTTATTTGTGGTGCAGAAGTAGTGACTTGGTGTGTATTTTGGTTAATTATTCTAGAATTTTTGTCATAATCAGCTACTTTTGCTACATTTGTTTCAGTTGCGTTATGTAAATTTTTATAAATATTGGTGGAAGAAAATTGTTGTAAGGAAGGGATTTTGCCACTGGCATAGGTGCGAGCGATCGCATCACAACGTTCGTTCCCTATGTTACCAGAATGCCCTCTGACATATTGCCATTTTACTTGTTCGCTATTGAGTTCATCTAAGGTTTCCAAAAGGTCTTGGTTTTGGACGGGGTTACCATCTGACTTTTTCCAGCCTTTCTTTTTCCAGCCTTTTACCCATTTGGTAACGCAGTTAATTAAATATTCGCTATCAGTATAGAGGGTGATGGGTTGAGCTTGTTGAGATGTTTGCAAAAATTTTAAGGCCGCGATCGCAGCTTGCATCTCCATTTTATTATTAGTGGTGTGAGGGGATGCATCGCCCATTTCGTGAATTGAGCCATCACTGAAGTAGACGACAACGCCCCAACCACCAGGGCCAGGGTTACCAGTGCAAGCACCGTCTGTGTATATGCTTTGGATTGTGGGTTGGGTGGACATGGTTAGGATATTCAATAAGCACAGGACGCTAAAGGAAGAGTTTTTAGCGGCGAAAGCGGAGGCTAATAAAGATTAGCACAGCAAAGAACATATCGATTCGGCATTTGTAAATATTACAGCAGATTTTAAATTGCTAAAGTACGCTAGCTAACTCTCAAAGCCACTTATAAAGCCTGTTTTACTCTGGAATTCTGCCCTCAATTGTCCATTGCCATTTTTGCTGTTGTGCATTCCATTTTACAGCTACTATTTCTGCTGGGGGATTGAGGCGATCGCCATTTTCCCCAAACTCAATATTTCCTGTAACTCCCTTCAGTTGTTTTTTCTGTTCTTTCAAATATTTATTCATATTTATCAATAAAGATTGGCTATCTTTAATTTTATATAATTCCAAAACTCTCAAAATTATTAACACTGAATCAAAAGCTGTTGCACTACGCCAACTTAGATTTTCTTCTCCCCATAATTGAGTGCCTATTTGACAAAAACACTGGCTTATTTGATTTTCACTATTACAGCCGTTCTTCTGGCTGTGCCAATGCCAAGGAACACAAGCTATAATTTGGCAATTATCGCGATTGACTATGTTATATTGACTTTGTTCGTGAATCCAATGTAAAACATTTTCATGGTAAAAAGTTGCTGAACCGGCTATCAGACACTGATTCAGTTTTAATCGACTAATCAGCCCAGCATTATCTAAAGAATTCGGTTCAATTCCTCCATCAGGAATTATGATAATAATCTCCACACCATCTTGTTTAATTTCTTGAAGATAAGCTTGAATATGATAGTATTTATCGCTAATATAGTTACATTCTTTTAAAAAAATAAATTTATCTTGAGCTTTTTCTAAAATACTTCTAATACTGTTTCTATATGAAGTACTATAACTACTATTTTTGTTATAGACGATAGCTACTTTAATTCCAGTTTTAGCTGTAAATTTTTCTAGCAAGTAATGAGCTAATTCTGTTGCACTAATATTATCTTGAGTAGTCAGCCTAAAAAACGATAAGCTTTCACCTCCAGATAAATGAGAAAGTTCATTAGAAGTACTACTAGGGTTGATTAATACAAGTCCATGTTGAGAATAAAAATTTAGTGCTTTTTTGGTCATTTCACTTGAATAGTGACCGATAACAGCAATCAAGTTTAATTTTGGTGCTAAATCAGTTAATTTTTCTGCCGTTTGGCTGTATGGAGCATATAAATTGTTAGGGTCGTTGACAATTAGAACCCTCAAGGCTATTAGATTATCTGTATGATTTAAGGTGAAAAATCTCTCAGGTATAATATCAGCTAAATTTATCTCTTTTTCTAAAGCAATTTTTTTAAAACTTTGAAGATTTATTTGCAGTTGAATTTGAGCTATTCCTCGTAACATCTCAGCAGCAACCTGACCTTGATTGTGATAAAACGGAACAACCACAGCCAGAGTATAAATTTTGATTCCTTTTTCTTGTAAAAGAGATTGCTTGTATTCAATTAAACAATTATTAATGTAAATCAAAACTTCAGCATTACCTATCTGATAAATTTCTCTTTCTTTTTTCCAAGCCCAGAGAAAGCACTTTAAGGCTTGATAATAAAGTCCTTGCTGATAAAATTTTGTTCCTTGAAGCTGCAACCCTACAACATCTTGATTTTGAGGATAAAGAAAAATTTGTCTGCCAAAACTTCCTTGAAAATTATCATTATTTAATTGAGGAGGAGCATTCAATTTATATCCGCGATCGCGATCCAGTAACAAATTCAAAAGCTTGACCCAGTTACCAGCTATCTGCTCTTGGTCAAGTTGCATTAATTCTGCTATTCTAGGATAAATATTATTACTTAGTCTATCTCTAATTTTTTGTTCTGGTAAATTTAAAAATTTAGCTATCTGTTGTCGAGAGTTTCCCAATAAAGATTGACAAATAATTTCTTTATCGAGTTCACTCAATTGCTTTTTATTTGAACCTGTATCTAGTTTTTCAAAAAACAGTTTAATATTGATACTTAGCTGTTCTATAACCTGCTGGGAACTTGCACACATAGGATATATCATCTCTTGCATGAAAATGATAATCTGATTTTCATATCAGGTAATGCTACGGCTGTGGAGAGAATTTCTACATGTGTTGATAATTAGCTAGCTTGCTGGCTTTTAATCGCTGAAAATTTAATTCAATACTTCATTAAAGCGGGTAATTAAGACCCTTTTTTATTTATCAAGTAGTTGTAACGTAGTAAATCTTAAGTAGAGTGCGTTAGGTACTAAGCTGTCGCGTATTTACAGCTATTTTCAGGTAAATAGACCACACGGTAGGGGCACAGCAATGCTCATTGGTGTCAACTTAACGTGAAACCCGGTTTGTGAGAAGGTTTTGCCCTCACCCCCAGCCCCTCTCCCTTTGGGAGAGGGGAGCCAGAGATTTAATTCCCCTTCTCCTGTGGGAGAAGGGGTTAGGGGATGAGGGCGTGAGGGATTTGCAAAACGTCTGTCCGATATAGCTTTGGGCTTAAGTTGACACCGATGACAGCTGTGCGCCCCTAAAAATGTACAAATAATTTGGGATAATTTATTTTTTGGAAGTCCCTTACAACCGATTTCAAAAAAAATAAAGTGTTTTTAACTCAAGTATAAAGCGTGTTTGACTTCTGAATTCTGAATTCTGAATTCTGTTTTAAGATAGAAGGCTTTTGTAAAAATCATGTTAAAAATTAAGTTTTTTTATCAAATCAGTTTTGATTAATGGTAAAAACAATAAAAAAATGTAACCAGATAAATTTTATTTTGCAACATGTCGTAGAAAAAAATAAACATAGAACTGATTAGAAAAAGCGATCACCCACTTTTAGAGCGATCGCTTTTCAATCTCAAATTCTAATTCAGAATAGATTGCAACAATGGCTGATCTTGCGATACCTTACCCGTCCGCAACCATTCTTGTACTTCCGTCGGCAATTTTGCTTGACTAATATATTCCCGTAATTCCAAACCTTCCAAAATTTCTTTTTGCAACAGTTCTTCTGCGGTTCGCTCTAATAACTCGTGGTTATGTTGCAAAATAGTCAAGGCGGTATGGTGAGCATTATCCAACGTTTGCTTCACTTCCCGATCGATTTCCTCAGCCACCTTGGGACTAATAGCACGGCGTGGGTTGCCATAACCTTCGAGAAACTGCTGTTGAATTTTCTCAAACGCTACTGGACCGAGTTCATCGCTCATTCCATAAAGAGTAATAGCACGTTCCGCTAACTCAGTCGCTTTTTGGATATCGTCAGCAGCACCAGTGGAAACTTTGCCAAAAACGATTTCTTCGGCAGAACGTCCACCTAAAAGAGTAGCTATACGACCGCGAATTTCGTCTTCCAGCATCAAGAAACGGTCTTCTTCCGGCATCTGAATTGTGTAACCCAAAGCACCGACACCACGAGGAACAACGGATATTTTTTCAACTCTACCCGCACCAGGCATCAGGGCACCGATAATAGCGTGACCAACTTCGTGATAAGCTACGGTCTTTTTCTCAGTTTCATTCAAGACGCGGGAGCGTTTTTCTAAGCCGGCAATCAGACGTTCGATGCCTTCGTTAAAATCTGCCATCATCACCGCTTGGCTATTTCGCCGCGCAGCTAAGAGTGCAGCTTCATTTACAAGGTTGGCTAAATCTGCCCCAGCAAAGCCAGGAGTCCTGATGGCTATGGTACTCAAATCGACATCATTAGCCAATTTGACGTTTCTAGCGTGGACTTTGAGAATTGCTTCTCGACCAATTTTATCAGGGCGATCGACGACAACTTGACGGTCAAATCGACCAGGACGGCGTAAAGCCGGATCGAGAATTTCTGGACGGTTGGTGGCGGCGATGATAATTACACCTGTGTTGGCATCAAAGCCGTCCATCTCGCTGAGTAACTGGTTAAGGGTTTGTTCGCGTTCATCATTTCCCCCCATAATTGGCCCAGCACCACCGCGAGATTTACCAAGTGCGTCTAACTCGTCGATAAAGACAATGCAGGGCGCTTGTTCTTTGGCTTGTTCAAACAAATCGCGGACGCGTGCAGCACCGACACCAACAAACAGTTCGATAAATTCGGAACCAGAAATACTGAAGAAAGGAACAGCAGCTTCACCCGCGATCGCTTTTGCTAGTAATGTTTTACCAGTACCCGGAGGCCCTACCAACATCACGCCTTTGGGAATCTTTGCCCCTAATGCGGTGTATTTACCAGCGTTTTTCAGAAAATCAACTATTTCTTCTAATTCCGCCTTGGCTTCATCTACACCAGCCACATCATTAAATTTAACGCCAGTGCTACCTTCCGAATAAATCCTAGCTCTACTTTTACCCACCGTGAGTGCAGCCGGGCCTCCTTGGCGACTCATTAAAAAGCCCCAAATCCCAAAGAAAATTAACGGTGGTGCAATCCAACTCAGTAAGGTAGCAATCCAAGCATTTTGATTTGGCGGTGGTGCTGCAAACTGGACATGATGTTCGCGGAGAATTTTCGGCAAATCTAGATCGATACCTACTGGCGTGGTGATGAAAACTTGTTCGGTGACTTTGCCATCCGGAGTTGGAGTTTTGATGGTATATTCAATGCGATCGCCACTGACAATCGCTCGATCTACCTTCCCCGCTTCCACCTGAGCCAAAAATGTGCTATAGGGAATCTGGGGCGATCGCGACATAAAAAAACTGGGAACAATAAAGTTCAGCAGTAACAACAGGCTTAATAAAATGAAGAAACTGCCACCAAACTGTCGACCTTTGGGCGGTTTCATGGGTCTTTTGTTATTAGTTTCAACAGGCATTTTGATCTACCCTCAATTTAAATTTGTCATTTGTCTCCGAAGTTCTGATCGCCGGAAGCCGGCGCTCAGACTTCTCTCTTCGTCATTTGTCCTTTGCAAATTAGCAATAACCAAGGACAAATGACTAATGACTCTTTTTCAACTTAGTAACAGAGCAAATAATCCACATAAAGCAATGCCATCAAATACACCAGCACCACCGATGCTGAGTACTCCTGCACTCATAGATTGAATATCTTTTAGATGTAATAAATCAGCACCAATTAAGGTTCCCAGCACGCCACCAGCAAAGGCTACGGGAGCAGCATGGGGTACAGCGATTAACATTGCAGATAAAGCAGCAGTCAAGGGAGCCAATAAAGGATTCATTTGAATACCTATTCCTGGCACCACCCGCGCTGCATAATAGCTAACGACGGTAACGATCGCAGTTACAACCAATATTGCTAGAGCATTTGCGCGAGCAAATTGGTAAAGTGCCAACAACACAGGAATTAAGCCACCACCTACATTTAGTGCTACCACGGTAGAACGCTCAACTCTCCTTAAAGGAATACCCCAAAATTCTTTTAACCATAGTGTTGCAAAATCATCTGCCAGATGAACTGGAGCCACTAGGCGGTATAGGGGTATATTGATAGTGCTTGTGAAAATTACTAGCACCAGCAATAAAAAAGCAATGTTGGAAGAAAATCCCAGCTTGGCTACTGCGATTTCCACCACATCTACTGCCACAGCAAACCAAATGAATGGTAGTAGTAGTAATAAAACAAGAAATAGCAGTAATGAAACTGGTAGGTAAATCATAGGATGAGAAAATTTATAATTGTGTCAGATCGCACACAAACACATTTCCAGATGCTATATCGATTCATTCAACAAATGCTTAAGTAGTAATTAAGCCGCTAGGAATATTGACAGTTATAGATGAAAAATGTAAGTAGGAAAGACTTTTATCTATTTACTAGGCTATTACACTTTGAAATTGCACAACGACTGATAAAGTTTCTTGAGCGTTAACTGTTAACTGTCAACCATCAAAAGATGTGCTGTGTTAGATGCGCTACAGCTAATCTATTGGTTTCTATTTTAGAAACTAGATAGCGCAGTCCAAATTCGCGTACACCCAACATAAAAATGTGTATTACCGTACTGTTATGCAAAATCAGCTAAGATTTGTTCTCAAATTACTTCTACTTTCGGCTTTGATATCGGTGTTAATAAAGTACGTTGCTCCATATTTATCAATTTCGGCAACAACAACTAATGCTTTAATTATAGTTTTATTACCGATCGCCATCGTAGCGATCGCTCTACTGTGGCGATTCCAAACATACAAACAAAGTTAACTTCAATTATCTAGGCACAAGCGATTAAAATCAGCTAACCTAGCTGAATTACAACAAAATTGCATCTCACCAACTCCTGGGAGTCAGCCTGTGAACTTGGGTCAATGGATCGGTTTAATTGCGATCGTTCTTTCTTTATACATTTTGTGGCAAATTCGGGAAGTACTATTACTGATGTTTGCCGCAGTTGTCTTAGCCACCACCTTAAATCGGCTAGCGAAACGTTTTCAACGCTCAGGTATGAAGCGTGGATTAGCTGTCTTATTGTCTGTGGCTATCTTTTTTGCAGTAATTGTGGGTTTTTTCTGGCTAATTGTGCCACCTTTTGCACAGCAGTTTCAAGAATTAACCTATCGAGTTCCCCAAGGTTTTGGGCGCTTTAATAGTTGGCTGGACGCACTCAGAACCCGCATTCCTGGTGAGTTGGTTCCCTACGTTCCAGATCTCAACAGCCTGACTCAACAAGCACAGCCTTTTGTCAATCGGCTACTAGGAAATTCCTTTGCTTTTGTATCTGGTTCCTTGGAAGTTCTTGTCAAGGTTTTACTAGTGCTAGTTTTAACAGGAATGTTATTAGCCGACCCCGTAGCTTACCGTAAAGTTTTTGTCCGGCTTTTTCCCTCATTTTATCGGCGACGAGTGGAAGGGATTTTAAGTAAGTGCGAAATTTCTTTGGGAGGCTGGGTAACAGGTGCTGTGATTGCTATGGGTGTAGTGGGATTAATGAGCGTAATTGGCTTATCTGTTTTGGGTATCAAAGCAGCACTCGCTTTAGCAGTTTTGGCAGGATTTTTGAATTTAATTCCCAACCTTGGCCCGACGCTGAGTGTAGTACCAGCAATGGCCATCGCTTTGTTAGACGAACCTTGGAAAGCGATCGCTGTTTTGATTCTCTACTCCATCATTCAACAGGTTGAGAGTAATTTCATCACACCCGTTGTGATGGCGCATCAAGTCTCATTGCTACCAGCTGTGACCTTAATTTCTCAATTATTTTTCGTCACTTTTTTTGGTTTTTTAGGATTATTTCTCGCACTACCCTTAACCGTTGTCGCTAAAATTTGGGTACAAGAAGTTTTGATTAAAGATGTTTTAGATGAATGGGGAAATCACCATCTGCAAGAAACTGAGTTTGTCATCAGTTCTAAATTTCCTCAAGTAGACGATCCTTGGTCAACAGAAACTCCAGCTAGCGATCGAGAAAAACCAGTTGATAATGCTTTACCCAAAGACGAATAGTTATTGGTACATATAGCAGCCATAAATAATTCTTGAAAAATATATTGCCTATAATTAATTCATTTATTGGAGGGTGAAAATTGAAACTTAATCAAGTCATAGCAGTATTACAAACAGTTAAAGCTAACAGCACAAAAGCAAAAACAAGTGTTTATCATCTGATTCAAAAAAGCACGATGTTTCAGGGGATTTCGCGGACATTTCAACCAGTAGCAGAAGATGGCTTCGTATATCCTCCAGAAAATCAGACACTGCAAATGAAAGCAGAGGATTTGCTGACTCAATTTGAGCAAGCTTGTACAGAATTATTTAACTTATGTGCCACCCAAGATTGGTCTAATGCCCAAGCCAAAGCAGATATAGTAGTAGACGGAACTACAATTTTACGAGAAGTACCAGTTTCTTATCTGCTATTTTTAGAAAAGCAATTAGCTGATATCAAAACCTTTATCTCAACACTCCCCGTTTTGGATACTAGCGAATCTTGGGTTTACGATCAACAACAAGAATGCTTTGCTACGGAAGCGAAATATACCACCAAGACTAAAAAAATAGTTAAGCCGGTGGTGCTGTATGAAGCGACAAAAGAGCATCCTGCACAGGTAAAAGAATCTTCTGAAGATGTACCAGAAGGAACCTGGCGAACAGTCAAATTTTCTGGGGCAATTTCCCAAGCCAGACAGAATGAATTACTGCGGCGAGTAGATAAGCTGATGCAAGAGGTAATTTTTGCTAGAGAACAAGCTAACAGCTTAGAAGTTACTCAACAAAATCAAGTTGCCCGTTCAATCTTTGGCTACTTGTTTGCGCCCTCAACATTTAGGTAAAATAAGATTGGAGCGCAAGTTTAGTTTCAGTGTCTATAGGAAAATCTGTAGGTTCGAGTCCTACTCCCTCGACTTAATCAATTAAACCGAGGGATAGCCAAAAGGTAAAGGCACTCCTCGACACAATTAATATCATATTTAGTCTTAAGCTATTGCTCCAAGCTCACTTTAAAAATTCACGTTCTGCATCAACCCCTGTGAATTAATGTCAGTGGGACACGAGTTCAAATCTCGTCCGGGTCTCCAAATATTTGACCTGGTAGTTTAGGGGTAAAACACCACGACTTAAAGATTAAATTTTCAGGAACCGGAAATTAACTCGGCAGAAATTGTGAAACAGTAACTGAAAGTTATAAACTTTTGGTCTCAACCCCCAGGCATGGACATTGCCTGGGGGATTTTAATTTCAAACAATTAGACCTGCCTTGAAAATAGGGACTCTTTACTGGGGACTGGGGACTAAGAAAGAAATATTTTCATTCCTTCGTTGTGAATTGTGTTTATGGAGTAAGAGTGCAAAACTATTTTTGCACTCTTGGGGAAAGAAAAAAGCTTTTTTATTAACGCTTTTCCCTAATTCTGCAAAAAAAGTCTATTGATTAAACTGTTTACATAGCAGCGAACACGCAAGAAGCTTGAAAGCTTTTTGACCCTGTATGTTTTAACATAGCTGACAACTGCTATAAGAATAAATCATTTGTAAATCAGAAAATTCCCGACTTTTAAAAAATCGGGAATTCAATCTTTAGAGTTAGATTGATAAATCTTGTTGCCAAGAATCACCACGGAGAATCGCTAGCTGATTTATTACTAGAAGCAATTCATCACTTTGTTGTCTCATTAGTTGCCTCTTTATTTGGCTCGTTGGATGGAGCCGATTCTGTCTTCTCTGATTGAGTTTCAGACGCTTGTTGCACTTGGTTGAGATGAATGTTATTCACTTGAACAATAAAGTATTCTAATGCCTGACTGGCTTTTTGTTGCTGTTGAATTTCGTCAGACACATCATAGCAACGATAAGGCTGAGTAACTCCCAATATAAATTTTTCTTGTTCAGCCTCTAACAATTCAACGGCTGTGTTAGCAGCAATGGAATTCTTTTGAAAAGGAAAAGAGGTAACTATACTGGCGAGTATGGAAGCAAGAGCCGGACAAAGAACGGGGAGCCACTTTAACCAAGGTTGTCCTGATTCTAATTTATCTACTAGAACTAAAATTGGTGTAACCCCTGATAAAATAACCGTTGCTATTTGCAAAACGTAGTAAAGGTTCCTTGAGACGTTCTTAATTCTTTTATAATCATCAATCAAATCTTGACAGTATTGTAAAGCCTTTTTTCTAGCTAAAGTCAGAGTATTTTGATTCCAAGAATTATTATTAGCCAATAGGTAAGTATAGAGTTCAGCTTTTCTGGCTAGTTCTGACTTGTCAGCCAACTTTTTAGAATCCTGAAATACTTGTCTATTGATTAATAACAAAAAAAACAAAATAGTTAGAGATATCGTTCCATAAATTACAACTGTTTTATCAGTTGAGTAAAAACTAATAAACAGAACAGAAGAGACAAAAATCGCAAGTAATAAATACTCAATTACCTTTAAGGTAAATAATCTTTTTTCTTCTGGCTGAGAGGATAAATTTTCAAATGTATCAGAAATTTGATTTTGGTTTTTATTTTCAAGATTAGTTAATTCAGAAGTAGTCATTGTCTCTTACTCAGTTCATTAACAGGTATAATGTAGTAAACTGTGGTCAATCATAACCATACATACATTTGATTGATAACGCAAGACTTTTGTTGTATTAATTTTACGGCTATCAAAAAGATGGCTAAGAAATAATACTTAGTATACATATCTAAAATTAGTTAAAAATTTTACTTTTGGATACCATTTAGCGTAGTGATAGTTACGGTGTTGTGAAGGTCGGCCTGAATGGCATTTATGAGTCCAAGAAGAGGCTGTCGCCTTGTTGTATGGGTTTTAGTCGGTTTGCGCCTTAAAAAAACTTGAATTTTATAACTATTTCAAGAAGAAATGATGTCATCTGTCATTTATAAAAGAAGACAATAAAAGGCGCTAGCACCAATAAAATGCGAACAATTGCAGAAATTAACGAAAAAATTAGCCGCCAACGTGCGGTAGTGTTGACAACCGAAGAATTAAAAGCACGAGTTATAGAAATCGGTGTTACTAAAACTGCCAAAGAAGTTGATGTCATTACCACTGGCACTTTCGAGCCGATGGAATCAAGTGGTGCAATTATCAACCTCGGACATACCGACCCCCCAATCAAAATTCGCCGTTGTTGGTTAGATGGCGTTCCAGCTTACTCTGGTTTTGGCGCAGTAGATTTATATTTGGGTGCCAGTTGTGCTGTAGAAGTGATGGATGGCGAAGAAGCGCGAGAACGCGGCGGCGGTCATGTCATCGAAGATTTGATCGCTGGTAAACAGATACACGTCAGAGCGCAAGGGCAAGTAACAGATTGTTACCCCAGAGCCACATTTGAAACTACAATTACCAGCGAAACAATAAATCAGTTTTATTTATTCAATCCGCGCAATCTTTATCAAAATTTTATCGTTGGTGTGAATGGTGGCGATCGCCCACTTTTTACTTACTTGGGGCCTTTACAACCGCGTTTAGGGAATGCCGTTTACTCTAATCCCGGTGCTATTTCCCCGTTACTCAACGACCCAGAACTGCAACTTATTGGTATAGGTACAAGAATTTTTTTAGGCGGTGGTGTTGGCTATGTCGCCTGGGAAGGCACTCAGCACTTTCCCTTACAAAAGCGTTTAGCGAATCGTACACCCATTGGCCCTGCCGCTACTCTAGCTTTAATTGGCGATGCCAAGCAAATGGATGCTCATTGGGTGCGGGGTTGTTACTTCAAAAGTTACGGCCCTTCATTAATGTTAGGCGTTGGCGTACCACTTCCCGTATTAAACGAACAAGTAGTTGAACGCTGTGCCGTCCAAGACCAAGACCTAGTAGCCCCAATCGTAGACTTTTCCATTCCGCGCCGCGTGCGTCCCACCTTTGGTTTGGTGAGTTACACCCAACTCAAATCTGGGCGAATAACCATCGAGGGCAAAGCTGTACGCTCTGCCCCCTTAGCGAGTTTGTTTTTTTCCAGGCAAGTTGCCCTAGAGTTAAAACAGTGGATTGAAGCAGGTAAGTTTACCCTTACAGAACCAGTTTCTCCAATTCCAATGGAGCGTTCTTTTCTACCCCAAGATCGTTGGACGGATTTTTGATCTTGGAGACTGGGCATGGGGCATAGGGCATTGGGCATTGGGCATTGGGCATTGGGCATTGGTTATGAATTATTCTCCTTGTCCCCTTGCCCCCTTGTCCCCTTGTCCCCTTGTCCCCTTGTCCCCTTGTCCCTACTCCTGCGGTGGTTTCGGTCGCTTAATGGGCTTAGGAGTGGGTGTTTTCGGTATAGGTTTGGAAATTATAGGAGTATCGCCGCCTGCACTTGCTTTCTTGATGGGACGGGGAGTTTCGCTACCGCGTCTGGGAGGGAATGGTTTTCTACCACCACCACCACGAGGGCCTCCTTTAACTCCTGGTCTGCGTTTTTTGGGCAAATCAGCGATCGCATCAGCTTTTTCTACCACTAAAACATCAGCTTCCCGCTTAGCTTGGAAGTCCCAGAATTTCCCTACTGCTTTGGTGGTTAGCACACCCCTCAATTTCAACTTAAAATATTTGGGTTTATCAGTTGGTTTGCGTGGAGCTTGCTTAATTTTGACTACCAAGCTCTTAGCATCAAAAGACTGGTATACTACCTCACCACGAACAGAAAAGCCACCATCTGCAATTTCTGATGAGGGTATCAGGGGAATTGTATTGAGTTCCGAGTTTTCGGATAAGTCATCATCAGGCGTTTCTACCTCTTGTGACTCCGAGTCTAGTTCGTCCTCATCTATTGAGTTTTTAGCCAGGTTTTCTGGCTCCCAAACTCCTACAATTTGAATATGCAAAGTATCATTTTCTTGTCTTGTACGTGGATATACTACCCACAAATGTTCTTGCTCTAAGTCTAAGTGATTCTTGACTAAGCTCATAATCCGTCCTAAAAGGACGGCGTTGAGTTCAACACCATCTGTGGTCAGCAGCGTACCTTGGGTAAATTGTTCGCTGCTAGCACAATATCGACCTCGGACTAAACCGATGGCTCGATATTGCATCGGCTCGCTGGGAGGCGGAATCGGTTGCTGTCGATTGGCTAAGTTCCCATTTGGGTCAGTCTCACTGGGGTTAACAGGCGAATTTTCAACTTTAGAGGACTGGTTTGCTGCTGTATTAATAACATTAGCGGCTACCTCTATGGTATTTTTTCCCTGGCTAGAGGCAGAAGAATTGGAAGATTCGGGCAATGGCATCAGGTCGGAATTCATAAAAACTCCTTGGGGCACAGACACATCCCAATTATGGGATTTAACAAAGGCAGCTGAAAAGAACGTTTGTGCGGAGTAAAGAAAGTATATTTACTTTTCACAAACTCACACTAGAGTACTCTACACAATCCTAAAGGCGTTAAATTTAGTGTGTAAACACTAAAAGTCTAATCTAGCGCTCTAGACACTAGTTTCGGAAGCTTATCACAGCTACAATTCTGACGGCTCCTCCTAAAGTCATCACTTACTTTAGCAGTGTGGATAGTTAATTGTTATAAAATTCACAGACAATAAGCGGTATTCCGCAAAGTTTTGGAAATTTTTAACTTTACGAGTTGTCTAAATCATAATGTCATTAGAATTCAGGAGAAAGACAAAACTGTGTCTCAACCGCGCAATCGCTGGATAGTTCAAGTTATCTTGGTGCTGGCAGTTCTCGCTTTTGTCGGTGTTTCAGTGATTCCTTTATTTGGAGCATTGAATAATACGCCATTTTCTAGCCAGAATACCGCTAACACCAAAGGCAGTTTGACTTCCTCTGACCAAAAATCAAAACTCGAAGACCAAGTACGGGGATATGAGCTGGTTTTGCAAAGGGAACCAGAAAATCAGACTGCGCTTAAAGGCTTATTAGAAGCGCGGCTACAATTACTCAGTCAAAAAGAAAAAAGTGAGGTTAAACCATCTGATATTCAAGTCGTTATTGAACCTTTAGAAAAACTAGCTAAACTCAATCCCGAACAATCAGAATACGCAGTACTCTTGGCTCAAGCCAAACAGCAAATAGGCGATCGCGAAGGAGCCGCCCAAGCTTATCGCTCGGTTTTAGACACGAAACCAGGAGATTTGAAGGCTTTGCAAGGAATGGTGGCTCTGTTGCTCAGCCAGCAACGCCCCGAAGCAGCCATTGGCTTGTTGCAAGATACTCTCACTAATGCTGCCCAAGCAAATACAAATCAACCTGGAAGTATCGACACTGTGGCTGTGCAAGTGCTGTTAGGTTCTGTTCACGCTTCTCAAAAACGCTATGCCCAAGCCGCCTCTGCATATGAGCAGGCAATTAAGAAAGATCCAAAAGATTTTCGCCCCGTTGTCGCAAAAGCGATGCTGCTGAAACAACAGGGCAAAAACGCAGAAGCAAAACCTTTATTCGATCGTGCCGCAGCTTTAGCACCCGCTCAATACAAAGACGGAATCAACAAAGCCGCGACAGATCCTATCACCCCTAATGCGGCTGCATCTGGCGCACCTCCGTCGGAAAGTAAACCTAAGTGATGGGCATGGGGCAGAGGAGGCAGGGGAGGCAGGGGGAGAAATAACCAATGCCCAATGCCCCATGCCCAATGCCCAATTCTCACACTCCTTCAATGGCAGCAACGATACCAAAGATAAAAAACAGGCATCCGCCAATCAAGGTTAGTTGACGTTCAGAAATGCGACCGGCAATCATTTTGCCGCCGATAACAGCGATCGCTGCACAAATCGCATGTCCCAAAATTGCACCTGTGGTTACTCCAATTGGATTATTGCCGGCTGCTAAAGCAATGGTGGCAATTTGAGTGCGATCGCCCCACTCTGCCATAAATGTTAATGCAAAGGCTTCTATTAAAATTGATAAGGAATTTTTTTGCTTTGGTAGCTGCAAATCTGCCTGTTTTACCGCAGCTTCGGCCTCTTCTACAATTTCAGTGTCACAAGCAGAGGCAGGCATCTTACTAGCGTCGTACAGCAGCTTGATACCAAAGGCGATAAACAAAGTTATTTCAGCATAATGAATATAAACTTTAGGCAACAACGATGCTGCCTGTCCAAATAGCACCGAAAGAATTGTCATCGCGGCTAAGGCAGCTACCACACCTGTAAATACCAGCCGCCGCGAGTGATGCATTGCCAAAATCACAGCAATAAAAAATGTTTTATCGCCTAGTTCTGAAACTGTAATTAATAACAAACCTGCGGTAAAAGCTGTTAACACTCTCTCAAGCTCCTGAAGAATCGTTGACCGATGTGAAGCTTGATGAGAGCGAAAAAACCTCACCAAGCTAACACTTTTCGGTGTGAACTTAGTGAAGGTCTCGCTTTCAAATATTTTATTATTTGCCACCTGAACCAGGCTCATCGCCAGTATGTTGATTCAGATGCACTGGCTGATAAATTTTTGCCAGCAGCTACTCCCCTTCTATTGCGACTGCAATTATACCTATATTTCAGGTACAAGTCAAGCTAGCAACAGTTAGGCGATCGCAATAATATTTGCACTAGTAAGCATTGCCTGATTTGAGAACTGAGCGATTTGAACTTGTGCCGTACCACCAAGTCCATCTTTATCAAAGAATAGGCTACCCGTAGTTTGATTGTAGATAAAGCGATCGCCAGATGTTGTTGCACTAGTCCCAATTCGGAACAAGCTTTCTTCGAGTGGTGTATCTTGAGATTGGGTCAGTCCAAATTCTGCTTTGGAAATTAAGATAGTATCATCTCCAACAGTAAAATCAGTAATAGTATCGTAGCCTCCGGTGCGGGTATCAGCCAGGTTGAAGCTATCTCGCCCAGTTCCACCAGTTAACACATCTCGACCAATTCCACCGCTGAGTACATCGTCACCCGTACCTCCATCCAAGGTATCATTGCCTGAGTTACCAAAGAGGCGATCGTTGCCATCAACTCCATTCAAGATGTTAGCAGCAGTATTTCCGACAAGGATGTTATTGAGGCTGTTACCAGTACCATTGATGACCTTGCTTCCAGTCAAGGTCAAGTTTTCCAGGTTATTTCCCATCACCCAGCTAACCGAAGACTTGACTAAATCTATTCCTGCATCTAAGCCTTCAGTAATTGCATCGCTGAGGTTGTCTACAGTATAAGTATCATTACCGACTCCACCATCAAGGCTGTCAATTCCTGCGCCTCCATCCAAGATATCGTCACCCAAATCACCGAACAAGGTGTCATTACCGGAGCCACCAATCAGGGTATCATTGCCATCTTCTGCTTTTAAGATGTTAGCGGCACTATTTCCTGTGAGGATGTTATTCTCTTCGTTACCAGTACCATTGATGACTTTGCTTCCAGTCAGAGTCAAGTTTTCCAGGTTATCTATCAACACCCAACTCACCGCAGAATTGACTAAATCTGTACCTGCATTTAAGCCTTCAGTAATCACATCGCTGAGGCTGTCTACGATGTAAATATCATTGCCACTTCCACCATCAAAGCTATCATTACCAATACCACCATCTAAGGTGTCATTACCAGAACCACCAACTAAGGTGTCATTACCGGAACCACCTATCAGGCTATCATTGCCCTCTTCTCCCTTCAAGATGTTGGCAGCAGTATTTCCAATGAGAATGTTATTCTCTTTGTTACCAGTACCATCGATCGCTCCGGTTCCAGTCAAGGTCAAGTTTTCCACGTTATCTGCCAATACCAAATTCACGGAAGACTTGACTAAATCTGTACCTGCATTCAAGCCTTCAGTAATAATATCGCTGAGGTTGTCTACAGTGTAAATGTCATTGCCGGCTCCACCATCGAGACTGTCAGCACCTACGCCGCCATCTAAGGTATCATTGCCCTCACCACCAATGAGGCTATCATTGCCCTCACCACCAATGAGGCTGTCATTGCCACCTTCTCCCTTCAAGATATTAGCGGCAGTATTTCCCGTGAGAATGTTATTCAGGCTGTTACCAGTACCATTAATTGCCTCAGTTGCCATCAGGGTCAACTTTTCTAGATTAGCTGCTAACAGCCAATTTACAGAAGACTTGACTAAATCTGTGCCTGCATTGACTTCTTCAATAACAATGTCGCTGATGCTGTCCACAGTATAAATGTCATTGCCTTTACCACCGATGAGACTGTCATCTCCTGCACCGCCATCTAAGGTATCATTTCCATCACCACCATCAAGGGTGTCATTATCGCCTAGTCCTTTGAGGTTGTCATTTGCTTGGAATCCAGAGATGATATCTCTTATTTCTGTACCAGTCAGGTTATCTGCGCTTAAAGTGCCATTAATGACATTGATTGTTTGATTTACGAGCAAGTTAACAGTTGCAATACTGCTGCCTCCTTGTCCATCGCTGAGGGTATAAGTGAAGCTATCAGAGCCATAATAGTTTTGGTTAGGTGTATATGTGTAAGTACCGTCACCATTGTTAACTAAGCTTCCTTGGCTAGGTTGAGTCCAGCTAGTAATGCTCAATACATCGCTGGCATCGACATCTTTATCATTGTTTAAAAGAGTAGTAGCACTAATGATAATGGGTGTGTTTTGGTTTGTGGTGATGCTGTCGTTAACAGCCACGGGCGTATCGTTGGTATTCGCCACTGTTAATGTAAAAATATCGCTGATAGTTGCTATTCCATCACTGGCTATAACTTTAATGTTGAGGCTACCAACGTTGTCATTTGTGGGAGTACCACTGAAGGTTGTGCCGTTGAAGGTTAACCAAGCAGGAAGTGTATCACCATTTTCCAAGATGGCCCTGTAGGTAAGATTATCTCCAGTATCGACATCAGCGAAGGTGTTTGCTGGTGGGGTGAAGCTGAAGAAGGTATCTTCTGTCGCTGTTTGGTCAGCAATGGGATTTGCAACCGTTGGGGCATCGTTAATATTGTTGACTATAATCGCGATCGCTTTTTCGTAGAATAAGCCACCCTGATCTTTGGTACGTACACGGATGTTGTAACTATTCTTGGTTTCGTAGTCGGGGGAAGCGTTGATACGTAACTCGTTACCGACAATCGTGAAGGCACTGTTATCGTTGGTGTCCGTACCCAAAACTAAGGTGTAGGTGTGGGTGTTGGTTGCATCGGCATCAACAGTACTAAAGTTGCCAATTACTGTGTTCGCAGGAACATTCTCGTTAATACTTGTCGCACTCAGACTCAGGTGAGTAGGGGTACTGTTGCTTAGGTGAAGCTGAAAGAGTTCTTGCCCAGTTTTACCATTGTCAGCAAAAAAGTAGAGTTTGCCATTAACGTAAGTTAAGTTGATGGGATTAGAGCCATTTAAGCCAGGGTAGATATCCTTGACGCGGACAGTACCCACCTGGGTACCATCACTCTTCCACAGTTCAGTCCCCCCACTGCTATCTGTTGCTGTGAAGTACAGTGTGCCGTTGGCATTCGTCAGATATTTTGGTGAAGAACTAGCCGTACCAGTATAAATATCTTTGATGCGGACAGTACCAGCCTCAGTGCCATCACTCTTCCAGAGTTCATAGCCACCGCTGCTATCATAGGCAGCAAAGTACAGTGTGCCATTGACATTCGTCAGATATCCTGGGCTAGAGCCAGCCGTGCCAGTATAAATATCTTTAACGCGGACAGTACCAGCCTGGGTGCCATCACTTTTCCACAATTCAGTCCCCCCACTACTATCATAGGCAGCGAAGTACAGCGTGTTGTTAACATTCGTCAGATTGTACGGGTTAGAACTACCTGTGCCAGTATTAATATCCTTGACGCGGATAGTACCAGCCTCAGTGCCATCACTTTTCCACAGTTCAGTCCCCCCACTGCTGTCATAGGCACTGAAGTAAAGTATGCCGTTGATATTCGTCAGATTGTACGGGTTAGAACTACCTGTGCCAGTATTAATATCCTTGACGCGGATAGTACCAGCCTCAGTGCCATCACTTTTCCACAGTTCAGTCCCCCCACTGCTGTCATAGGCACTGAAGTACAGTGTGCCATTGACATTCGTTAGATTTTGTGGAGCAGAGCCACCCGTGCCAGAGACGATATCCTTGATGCGGACAGTACCCACCTGGGTACCATCACTTTTCCACAACTCTCGATCCTCAATGCTGTTGCTGGCACTGAAGTACAGCGTGCCGTTGATATTCGCCAGATTTTGTGGTTCAGAGCTACCCTTGCCAGTATAAATATCCTTGACACGGACAGTGCCAGCTTCAGTACCATCACTCTTCCATAGTTCCCGACCTCCACTGCTGTCGATGGCACTGAAGTACAGCGTGCCGTTGATATTCGTCAGATTTTGTGGTGCAGAGCTACCCGTGCCAGTATAAATATCCTTGACACGAACAGTTCCACCTTCTGTGCCATCACTCTTCCACAATTCCCCATCGCCGCTGCTGTCTCTGGCAACAAAGTACAGCGTGCCGTTGACATTTGTCAGATTTCCTAGTCCAGACGAGAGCGTAGAACTATTAACATCCTTGAGGCGAACAGTTCCAGCCTCAGTACCATCACTTTTCCAAAGCTCATAGTCCCCACTGCTATCGGTAGCACTGAAGTACAGTGTATCGTTAACATTCGTCAGATTGTACGGGTTAGAACTACCCGTGGCATTAATATCGTTGACACGGACAGTTCCAGCCTCAGTACCATCACTTTTCCAAAGCTCATAGTCCCCACTGCTATCGGTAGCGCTGAAGTACAGCGTGCCGTTAACATTCGTCAGATATGCTGGATAAGAGCTATCCGAGCCAGAGACGATATCTTTGACGCGGACAGTACCAGCCTCAGTGCCATCACTCTTCCACAATTCGCGATCGCCGCTGCTGTCGCTAGCACTGAAGTAAAGCGTGCCATTGACATTCGTCAGATGTCCTGGGTTAGAATCACCCATGCCATTAATATCCTTGACGCGGACAGTACCAGCCTCGGTGCCATCACTTTTCCACAATTCATAGCCCCCAGAGGTGTCATAGGCTCTGAAGTACAGCGTGCCGTTGACATTCGTCAGATATTCTAGGGAAGAGCTATCCGTGCCAGTATTAATATCCTTGACGCGGACAGTGCCAGCCTCAGTACCATCACTCTTCCATAGTTCCCGACCTCCACTGCTGTCGATGGCACTGAAGTACAGCGTGCCGTTGACATTCGTCAGATATGCTGGTTCAGAGCTATCCGTGCCAGTATTGATATCCTTGACACGGACAGTACCAGCCTGGGTGCCATCACTTTTCCACAATTCAGTCCCCGCACTGCTGTCGGTAGCCCTGAAGTAAAGTGTGCCGTTGACATTCGTCAAAGATACTGGGCTAGAGCCACCGATACCAGAAAGGATATCCTTGACGCGGACAGTACCAGCCTCAGTACCATCACTTTTCCACAATTCAGTCCCCGCACTGCTGTCGGTAGCATTGAAGTAAAGCGTGCCATTGACATTCGTTAGATTTTGCGGGTTAGAAGTACCGATGCCATTAATATCCTTGACGCGGACAGTACCAGCCTCGGTGCCATCAGTCTTCCACAGTTCAGAGTCGCCACTGCTGTCAGTGGCAAGGAAGTATAGTGTACCGTTGACATTCGTCAGATATCCTGGGTTAGAACTACCCATGCCATTAATATCCTTGACACGGACAGTGCCAGCCTCAGTGCCATCACTCTTCCACAATTCCTGATCGCCGCTGCTGTCGGTAGCCCTGAAGTACAGCGTGCCGTTGACATCCGTCAGATATTGCGGATAAGAGCTAGCTCCAATGGTATTGATATCTTTTATCAGGTTAATTAATGCTTCTTCGGCTGCCATAACTGTTTTTCCTTAAACCTTTAGCTAAAAATTACAAGCGAAATCAGGCGTTGGTAAACGCCCCAAATGCGATCGCTATTTTTCTTGCTATGTAAAAATGCGATCGCCAAGTTTTCTAGCTTCGCTTTTTTTTAAATTAAACAGCCTCAGCAAATATGTTGAATTTTATACTCTATTTATATAAAACGGATTTAGTTTAATTTACTAAAAACTCCAGATAGCTAAATATCTAGATAGATGGTGCATAATATATTTTGTGAAAATTGTCAGTATTTTTATGCTTGTCGAGAATCTGAAATCATCGATTAACTTTAGCAGATAGGAATTTCAATTTAGGTCGTGAATAGTTGAAAAATGCTAAACGTGGTCAAGAATATTATTTCGCAAACACCCTCTTTCGATGAAGGGGAAAACAGGCATATAGTCATTTTTAATCTGGTGAGGTACAGGTATGAAAATAGACAAGTTACGCAATCGCAATGATATTTTGACTAGTAAGCAGTGCCTGATTCAAGAATTAGGTGATTGGAAATTATTCCATCTGTATCAAAGAATAAGTCACCCGTAGCTTGATTGTAGATCGAGCGATCGCTTGCCGTTATCGCAATAGTCCCCAGGTGGAACAAGCTCGAATTGAGCTTCATATCCTGAGATTGGCTCAATCCAAATTCTGCTTTGAAAATGGAAATAATATCATTTTTAACGGCGAAATCAGCAATAGGATCGTAACCTCCAGTGCAGATATCAGCCAGATTGAAGCTATCTTGTTCGCTTCCACCGATGAGTACATCGTTACCTACACCGCTCAACAAGTTACTATTGCCCGAACCAGCAATGAGGCTGTCAGTTGTGGAATTGCAGGTGGTGTCTTCTATTGCTGTTTGGTCGGTAATAGGATTTTCCAGTGTAGGGGCATCATTAATATTGTTGACTGCGATCGCGATCGTTTTCTCGTAGAATAAGCCACCTCCATCTGTGGTGCGTAAACGGATGTTGTAGCTATCCTTGGTTTCGTAGTCGGGGCAGTCGTTGATACGTAACTCGTTACCAACAATCGTGAAGGCGCTGTTATCGGTGTCGCCTGTACCTGAAACTAGAGTATAGGTGTGGGTGTCGTTTGTATCAGGGTCAATGGTGCTAAAGTTACCAATTAGCGTGTTGGTAGGAACATTCTCGTCAACACTGGCGGCACTCAGACTTATGTCAGTGGGAGTATTGTTAAGGTCAAGCACAAAAAGTTCTTGTCCAGTGTTCCCGTTGTCAGCAAAAAAGTAGAGTTTGCCATCGATGTAAGTTAGGTTGTTAGGGTTAGAGCTACCTATACCAGAAAAGATATCCTTGACGCAGACAGTACCCACTTGGGTGCCATCACTCTTCCACAGTTCATTGCCCCCACTGCTGTCAGTGGCACTGAAATACAGCGTACCGTTGACATTGGTTAGATTTTGCAAGTTAGAGCTACCGATACCAGAGAAGATATCCTTGACGCGGACAGTACCAGCCTCGGTGCCATCACTCTTCCACAGTTCGTTGCCGCCAATGTTGTCATAAGCAACGAAATATAGCGTGCCGTTGACATTTGTTAGATATGCAGGGTTAGAGCTACCGATACCAGAGAAGATATCCTTGACGCGGACAGTACCAGCCTCGGTGCCATCACTCTTCCACAGTTCATTGTCTCCACTGCTGTCAGTGGCACTGAAGTACAGCGTACCGTTGACATTCGTCAGATATGCAGGGTTAGAGCTACCCGTATCAGAAAAAATATCCTTGACGCGGATGGTACCAGCCTCGGTGCCATCACTTTTCCATAGTTCATTATCCCCACTGCTGTCATAAGCAACGAAGTACAGCGTGTCGTTGACATTGGTCAGATTTCGGGGGTTAGAGCTACCCGTGCCAGAGACGATATCCTTAATCAGGACAGTACCAGACTCAGTACCATCACTCTTCCACAGTTCGCGACCCCCACTGCTGTCAGTAGCACTGAAATACAGCGTGCCGTTGACATTCGTCAGATTTTGTGGGTTAGAACTACCCGTGCCAGAAAAGAGATCCTTAATCAGGACAGTACCAGACTCAGTGCCATCAGTCTTCCACAGTTCTCGGCCCCCACTGCTGTCAGTGGCAACGAAGTACAGTGTATCGTTGATATTGGTCAGAAAGTTCGGGTTAGAGCTACCTGTGCCAGAGAAGATATCTTTGACACTGATAGTACCAGCCTCGATGCCATCACTTTTCCACAGTTCATTGCCGCCACTGCTGTCGGTGGCACTGAAGTACAGCGTACCGTTGACATTGGTCAGATTTTGAGGGTTAGAGCTACCTATGCCAGAAAAGATATCTTTGACGCTGATAGTACCAACCTCAGTACCATCACTCTTCCACAGTTCATTACCTCCATTGCCGTCGGTGGCTCTAAAGTAGAGCGTGCCATTGACATTGGTCAGAAAAGACGGTTCAGAGGATAGTGTAGTGGTATTAATATCCTTGAGGCGGACAGTACCACCTTCTGTGCCATCACTCTGCCACAGTTCATAGCCACCAGTGCCGTCAGTAGCTCTGAAGTACAGTGTGCCGTTGACGTTAGTCAGATTTTGGGGGTTAGAACTACCTGTGGCAGAAAAGATATCCTTAACGCGGACAGTACCAGCTTCTGTGCCATCACTCTTCCACAGTTCATTACCCCCACTGCTGTCGCTGGCACTGAAGTACAGTGTACCGTTGACATTGGTCAGATTTTGCGGATAAGAACTACCCGTGCCAGAGAAGATATCCTTCACGCGCAAAGTACCAGCTTCTGTACCATCACTCTTCCATAGTTCCCAGCCCCCAGTGCTGTCCGTGGCTCTAAAGTACAGCGTGCCGTTGACATTGGTCAAATTTTGCGGATAAGAACTACCTGTGCCAAAGAAGATATTCTTCACGCGGACAGTACCAGCTTCGGTGCCATCACTCTTCCACAGTTCATTAGCCCCACTGCTGTCAGTGGCAGTGAAGTACAGCGTACCGTTGACATTGGTCATATTTTGGGGGTTGGAGCTACCTGCGCCAGAGAAGATATCTTTCACGCGGATAGTGCCAGCCTCGGTGCCATCACTCTTCCACAGCTCATAACCACCACTGCTGTCATAGGCAACAAAGTAGAGGATGCCGTTGACATTGGTTAGATGTTGCGGGTTAGAGCTACCTGTCCCAAAAAAGATATCCTTAACACGGAAAGTACCAGCCTCGGTGCCATCACTTTTCCACAGTTCATTACCCCCACTGCTGTCGCTGGCACTGAAGTACAGCGTGCCATTGACATTGGTCAGATTTTGGGGGTTAGAGCTACCTGTCCCAAAGACGATATCCTTAACACGGAAAGTACCCACCTCGGTGCCATCACTCTTCCACAGTTCGCGACCTCCATTGCTGTCGGTGGCAACGAAGTACAACGTGTCGTTGACATTGGTCAGATTTTGTGGACTAGAGTTACCTATGCCAGAGAAGATATCTTTCACGCGGATAGTACCAGCCTCGGTGCCATCACTCTTCCACAGTTCATTACCTCCATTGCTGTCGGTGGCACTGAAGTACAGGGTGCCGTTGACATTGGTCAGATTTTGCGGATAAGAACTAGCTATGCCAGAGAAGATATCCTTGACAACGATAGTACCAGCCTCGGTGCCATCACTCTTCCACAGTTCATAGCCACCACTGTTGTCGATCGCAACAAAGTACAGTGTACCGTTGACATTGGTTAAATTTTGCGGGTTAGAGGAAACTCCACTGGTATTTATATCTTTTATGAGGTTAATAGATCCTTCTTGTGCTGCCATAACCGTTTTTCCTTAAACCTTTTGATACACAATCAGAAGCGAAATCAGACTTTGATTGATACTGTAAGTGCGATCGCTATTTTTCTGAGTGTGTAAAAATGGTGTGCGATCGTATAATGCCTTGAGCTTCGCTTTTTTGAAATTAAACAGCCTCCGCAAATATGTTGAATTTTATATATAGGTGATTTAGTTTAATATATTAAGCAGTCCAGAACACTAAATATCTAGACTGAGCATCATATTTTTTGAAATTTCTGTGCTTGTCTATATCTTAAATTCTCGATTAAAAGCAGACATAAATTTAAATTCAGGTGGTGAATAGATGAAAAATTCTAAAGATTGGTAAAGAATATTGTTTTACAAACGCGCTCTTTCGACGAAGAGAAAAACGCAAATAGCGCTGAAACCAGAATGAGCTTTTTATATAAATTCGTGTATTTATTCGACCAAGCTATTGATAATTTATGACTGAGATTTATCATACAATCTTCTTTGCTTTTACTGAAGATTATCACGACTTACGCAAAATAAATAACGAAAAAGGAACCACAAAGGACGCAAAGTACACAAAGAAATAAGAGTTTCAGAGAGTTTTTGGTAAGTCCTAGATTATGTCAGAATTAAAGCTCACATCTGAAGATAAAATCCAATAAAAATATAAACAATAGTTGAGATAACTTAATCATCACCTCAACCATTGTTGACTTGTGCATTATGTCAATTCATTCAAAAAACTGAATTGATGAATCGATTGATCGTACACAAGGTTAACGCAAAACCACATTTGGCGATTCAACTCCAACCAACTTGGCGCTGAGTTCCCACATCCGCTCGCCTTTTTCATCATCGCGGGCTTGAGGAGAAACTTTTTGAACAAAGGACTGACCATCTTTTTTCTGACGATTTCCCCAGCTCCAATAAACACCGGATTGACTATATTCAGGATCGGCAACAACAGCAGCAACTCGCTCTCCTGCTAACTCCTGAGACACATATCCGCCAGTAATATACTTTTGGAATAATGGGAAAAGTTTCTGAAATAAGGGATAGTGGTTTCGGAATAGTGGCGTTTCTGCAACACATCCCGGATAGAGAGAACTGAAGACAATATTGGTTGACTCGTGGTAGCGCCGATGCAGTTCTCTCATGGTCAACACGTTACAAACCTTGCTGTCTTTGTAGGCTTTAACGGGTTCAAATTTCTTGCCATCAATCATCGAAATTGGGTCTTTAAATCCTGCTGCGAAACCCTCGAAATTACCCAAGTCTGGACGCGGGGGAATCTTTCCACCGAGTTCGTCTGGGTTGTGGGTGACAGTTCCCAAAATCACCAGTCTTGGCTGTGAAGAAGACTTCTGTAAATCCTCTAGCAAGAGGTTACACAAAAGGAAATGCCCAAGATGATTGGTAGTGACAGTTAACTCGTAACCTTCTGGGCTGCGTAATGGTTCTTTTATTAAGGGCATATAAATTGCCGCGTTGCAAACCAAAGCATCGAGGGAGTTGCCACTTGCGCGGAAGTTTTTCACAAACTGTCGAACGCTTTCCAAGGAGCCAAGGTCAATATGTATGCTGGTATAACTGTTGTAAGGGATTCCCACAGCTTGAGCAGCTTGTTGTGCCTTTGCTAAATCCCGACATGCCAACACTACATACCATCCCCTCTGGGCAAGAGCTTTTGCAGCATACAAACCGACCCCCGAAGAGGCACCTGTAATTACAACCGTTTTCCTATCCTGTGCCATTCTCTTGAGACTCTATTAATCATCTTTTGCTATTTCCAGGATTTTACATCACTGAGTTACCACCTCTGATGGTTTAGGTGTTATGCTTTGCGATCGCTTTTCACTCACTTCGATTAAGTTTCTCTAAAAGCAGAGCTTCTACCTCACTCTCGGGATTGTCTAGATCGAAAGGATAAGGTTGTTGTGTAGCAGAGTCACAACGACTCATCAAAACTTGCAATGCAGCCCGAAATGCTTCTTCATCATTTCTATGTTCTGAAATATACCGTTTTAGTTCAATATTGGTCATTTGGTTGAGGTTCTGCATCATAGAACAAATTTCCAATTCCCATTTTGATTAATTATGACTGCAATCTCATCGTTAAAACCAGCTTGAATATAAAGCGTTTTCAACTTTTGGTTGTAACTTAATTTAGGGCTTAACTTACTTGAGAGCTAATTAAAGGTGGGTGATGCCCACCCTACGCTGGTGAAATCTAATGTCTCTCTTACTGCAAATATTCTCGTGTTAACTTGTGATTGCCAAAAATTTCCATGTCGTATTCAATATTATCTAGAAGAATTGAGAAATTTGTTCTGTCATAGTCTCCCTCACAGAAAGTTTCGATGGACAGATCATTGTCTTCATCAATATATGCCTTCATAAATATGAACTCCGAATTCAATTCGTTCATATATTCCAAGAGGTGTATTCTCTTAACATTTTGTTCAAAAGAATAAAGAGTTCTAATTAGTACCCCTCGACCTGAAATATATTTAACAATCAAATTTTGCTTTCTAGGATGACGGCATAAAAGTAAATCATCCCCTTCTTCAACATGATATCCATTAAACTCCAAATGATTACGATATGTTGCTAAGGAATGGGCTACAGAATCACTAATACTCATTTCTGGCATGGTTTGAAGCCTCACAAATTTTTTTAGAAGAGCAGGCAAACTAAACTTATTATTCCCACCCAACCTATAATTTGATCAGGACTAACACCAAAACTCATATTTTCCTTGTATCTTTGTCTCTTAGGGATTAAAAAAGGCATTTTTTAACCCCCAAGACACAATCAACTAATACTTCCGCTCTTTTGGCTCAAACATAGTAATCGCCACCGGCCGATACTGTATATCAATTCCTGCTGGCGAATAGTAAGCCATTGTGTGTTTGAGAAAGTTAGCATCATCTCGCTGGGAATAATCTTCACGGAAGTGTGCGCCGCGACTTTCTTGGCGATTTAAGGCTGATGCCAAAATAGTCTGTCCCACTACCATCAAGCTTCGCAGTTCTAAGGCTTCCACAAGTTCTGTATTCCAGCAACTTCCTTTGTCATCTAAATAAATTTGGGGATATCGCCGTTGGATTTCTCCTAGTTTGTGTAACCCTTCACTCATTAATGCTTCAGTGCGGAAAACACCGCAATACTCAGTCATACAATCTTGGAAGGCTTGACGAACTTGATTAATGCGATATTGTCCTGGTTGTTCTAGCAAGGCTTGAATTTGTTGCTTGGCTTCGTTGACGTAGCGTTGCTCATCTACAGAAGGCAATTTACGTTTTTGCACAAATTGGGCGATCGCCCCCCCAGTGCGTTTGCCATAAACTACACATTCCAACAGCGAATTACTACCTAAGCGATTTGCTCCGTGTACGGAAACACAAGCTGTTTCCCCAGCAGCATAGAAACCCTCAACTAAACCATCACCACTGCTGCGGACTTGACCTTCAGTGTTTACTGGGATACCACCCATACAATAATGAATTGTCGGGCGCACTGGCATCGGTTGAGTTACAGCGTCAACACCCACTAGTCGGTGGGCTTCTTCCCAACAGAAGGGAACGCGACTCATAATTTTTTCTTTACCCATGTGTCGCAGATCCAAATAGACAAAAGGGCCACCAGCGCTACCGTCGGGATGGATACCACGACCAGCACGGATTTCATAAGCGATCGCCCGCGAGGTAATATCACGAGGAGCCAGTTCCATACGACTAGGTGCGTAGTTTTTCATAAAGCGATCGCCTTCGCTATTAATCAAATACGCCCCTTCACCGCGTACTGCTTCGGAAATCAGCACTCCCACTGGATACAAGCCTGTGGGGTGAAATTGGACAAATTCCATATCTTCGAGGGGCAAACCGGCGATCGCAGTCATAGCCAAACCATCACCCGAAGAAGCGTAATCGTTGGAGGTGGTGTTATAAACTCGGCCATAGCCCCCTGTAGCAAACATTACTGCCTTTGCCCGCACAACCTCAACATGCCCATCCAACAAATGGAACATCACCACGCCCTTGGCCTGCCCCTCTTCTAAAATGAGACGCATCACGTACCACTCTTCATAAACTTGCACGCCATAACGCCGCAGATTGTTAACCAATTCATGCAAAATTGCGTGACCAGTCTTGTCTGCGGCGTAGCAAGTCCGGTTATGGGAATGTCCACCAAAAGCCCGTTGGGCAATGCGACCATCGGCTAAGCGCGAGAACAAAACGCCCATGTGTTCCAAATCGATCACCACATCTGGCGCTTCCTGGGCGAGAATTGCCACGGCATCTTGATCTGCTAAATAGTCAGAACCCTTAACAGTGTCAAAAGCGTGTGCCTCCCAGCTATCTTCTGAATCAACATTTTTCAGCGACGCAGCCATACCACCTTGGGCTGCCACCGAGTGGGAACGAATGGGATGGGTTTTGGCAACCACAGCAACATTTAAACTAGGGTCAGTGCGGGCAATTTCCACAGCAGCGCGACATCCTGCCAATCCACCGCCAACAATAATCACATCGTGTTCCAGCATTATTTAGCCCCCGACTGCAAACCACTGCTGTTCTATTGTAGAAACCTGATGAAAGCGTTTTTCAATTGACTTTCTGAACTATGGATCTCTATAAAAAAATTCCCTGCCGATAGACAGGGATGTTATTAAAAATTTTGAAGTTAGATGATGATGATTATGTAATAGATCGCACAGCAAGGTCATGAAAATAACCTCTTCCCTATTCCGTAGGGATGCGATTAATCGCGTCTCTACAGACTCTGTATTTTCAAGAAAAAAGTTAAAAATTCAGAATTAACAGCCAGATCCCGTGACTCCTAACTCTTAATTCTTAACTCTTAACTTATTAACTAGTTAGTTGTACAGGTTTTTGCTGAGACACATTACCTGGTATGGGTTCCGTTTTGGTTCCAGGTTCTACAGGAACTACTTCAATATGATTTAACAATGTAGTCACAAACGCAAACAGCAAAAAAGGCAGCGATAGCAGAACGACGAGACCTACTGTTGCTAAAGCGTATACCGGCTTCTTAGCACCCATTAGTGCCAAGGCTGATGCCAAGCTGAGGGTAATTGTAATTAACCAAACAATTATTTGACCGTAGATATCACCAAAGGTCAGGGTACAGACATAGCGATAGTTTTGAATATTATTTCCGCTCATCACATTTGCCTCAAGTCTCTCCTATAGGTTCTACCTTAAAACTATGTTTGGCTTGCAGACAATTTCTAAATATTTTTGCAAGGTTCGTAATATAAGTTCATATTTACTCTTTTTATCATATAAAGGAAATTTTTAGAGCGGATTAGGGAATATTGATCTGAAGTTGAAGTTACGGATTTAAAGCCTAACTGAAATTAGCTCAGGAATAGTTGTGGCAGACTGTAACTCTGTGCGATCGCTAATAAGTGAGAATTGATAGCTAATTGTTGATAGATTACAGTTTTTCTCTTGAATCTGAACACTAAAATAAACTCCATTACAGCAGTAGTTGGAGCTATAATAACCAAGTTTCCAGTGACAGCAGAAATCCCAACTTAATCGTCGAATTAAAGACTGAGAAACTTTGATGTTGGGCGAGGCTAAGCTTTTACTTAAATTAATGATTGCTTCCTTTCTAAGTAGAAGCTTTGCTCTCAAGCACAAAAAATATAATACTGGGTAAAACCTGGATAATTTTTGTCATCTGTTAAATTCCGGATATTTAGGATGTAGTAATTAATTATTTGCTACTTCTTGTTAAGTAAATAAATCCATCAAAACCAGGATGTAAAAACTGATTTTTTGATGTTAAATTTTGAGTATTGTCCGAATTTGTTGACTTAAATCAACAAAACCCTTTATTTTTCGTGACAATAATTGTTTTAGGAGTGAGTGAACGTGAATACTAGTTTTCTTCGTAAAGGTGTTTTTTGGTTACCAAGTATAGCTGCTCTTACAGTCCTGAGTAGCGGTTTATCTGCTATTGCCCAGACAGTCGATCCGGTAAACACTCAGCCATTGACCGAGGCTCCGGCAGCTGTGGTGTCTGGCAATGAATTAACTACTGAATTAGAGGCTACAGAAATAACTGAACCATCGACAGTAGCAAATGTAACTAAGCTCCAGCATTTTTCTAATGGTGGGACAGAGGAAACCCTCACACCCATTCCAGGGACAGTGGCAACTTCATCTGGAACGCTTAATTCTGAGCCTGTACAAGCAAATTCTCAACCATCTGACTCCAGAGTGGCACAATCAGATATCGATCTAGGTACAACTACGCGTGGCGGTAGCAGTTATATTGGGGTTGGTGCCAACATTGGGTTGAGTGGTGACAGCTCAGCTTTAGGGGATGGCAACTTTGCGGTAATTAGCAAAGTCGGCTTAACAAATACTATATCAGTTCGCCCATCCGCGATATTTGGTGACAACACCACAATTTTACTTCCGGTCACCTATGATTTTTCCTTCCAGTCAACAGATCCTTTTAAGGAACCGTTAGCCTTTGCACCTTATGTAGGAGCAGGTGCAGCTTGGAAAACTGGCGATGATTCGGAATTTGCCTTTTTACTATCTGCTGGCATTGATGTGCCTCTAAATTCTCAATTTACGGCAACAGCATCTGTGAATGCGGGATTTTTCGACCAAACTGATATCGGTTTGTTATTAGGTGTTGGTTACAACTTTAGCGGGTTTTAAAAGTTAGGAGTTAGGAGTTAGGAGTTAGGAATCAGAAGCCAGAAATGGTGACAACATTACCATGATTGGTGTATTCATCGATCGCAAATTCTTCTAATTCTTGAATTCTTCTGACTCCTAAGCTCTGACTTCTCAACTCTCACGTTAGAAGTTAGTACTCCTTAACTTCTCACTCATAACTTCTAACTCATAACTTCTAACTCATAACTCCTCACTTTCTACTTAGGGGTAACTTTATCAATTACCTTGATTTTGCCGTCGTCCCCTACTGTCCAGACATCATAAACACCGATAACATCACCGTTAGCGTCAACATCTACATTACCGCTGGCTCCTTGATAGTTAATGTCTTGACCTTTTTGAAGCAACTTCAATCCCTCACAGACATCGGTAACTTCTGTACCAGGGCCGCCAGCAACTTCACGGATATGCTTGGCTATACCAGCCCCTGTATTTTCTTTAGCAGCTTGGGCCGCCAATACTAATAAAGCAGCAGCATCCCAAGATTGAGGGGCGAATTCCCCTGGTGAACCCCCTTTTTTCTCTTTCCAGAGTTTTCTGAAAGCCTCTAATGCTTTACCATCAGAACCAGGTACTGTGCCGATAGTTCCAGATGCAATGAATTTCCCATCGCTAGCTTTGCCGACTTGGCCGGGGAATTCGTCTGATTTCATCCCATCTGTGAGCATCACCTGTACGCCTTTGCTCAGACCTTGCTGATATGCTGACTTCAGCAGCAAGCTACCTGTTTCTACGTAAAAAACTCCCAACACTGCATCGGGTTTCCCACCGAAAGCAGCGGTGGCTTCAGTTTCAAAGGTAGTTGCTTTGGGGTCGTAACGCACAGGATTTTTTTTGTTAACTACCGTTCCGCCCAATTTTTCAAAAGCTTGAACAAATGCTTTTTCAAAGCCGACACCATAGTCGTTATTAATTACGATGGTGGATACTCGTTTGAAACCTTTTTTAGTGGCGAGTTCGGCTAAGGCTGGCCCTTGGTAGCTATCAGGCGGAACTGTACGTGCCCAAAAACCTTTGAAATCGCCTTTTTGTGCCTTTTCTGTAAATACAGGGCTGGTGCTACCTGGTGAAATCAACATCACTTGATTTTGAGCAGCAATTGAAACGGCGGCTGTGGAGACACTGCTAGCAAAAGAGCCAACGACACCTGCAACTTTATCTACCGATGCGAGTTTAGTCATACCAGCAGCACCGGCTTTTGGGTCTGTTTGGTCGTCTACAGCAACAAGGGTAACAGGTTGGCCGTTTACACCACCGCAAGCGTTGACGGTTTCCACTAGTAAGGGAACACTAGGTGCCATCTGCTGCCCAATAGATGCTAAATCACCTGTTGTGGGCAAAAGGGAACCTATTTTCAGTCCGCTAGCTGCCGGGTTAGTTCCACCACCGTCTTCACAAGCTCCCAACAGGAACCCACTTACCAAGGTAGCTATACTCAAGGTTAAGGCTGCACTAATTTTTTGCATAAGTTACTTTCACTCCTCAGAATATTTAGGAGCCTAAAAGTAATGTTCAAACTAGATTTAGAAGTTAGTTTGACTTTATCAGGACTCCAAAGGATAAATCATAGCATCCCTCTGAAGGAGTAAAAGTCCTTAGCGTTTGTGTGAATATTTTTCTACACACGATGTAGTGCGATATGTAGCTGAAAGTCTGAAAAACGGAGAGGGAGGGATTCGAACCCTCGGTACGGAGTTGCCTGCCGTACAACAGATTAGCAATCTGCCGCTTTCGACCACTCAGCCACCTCTCCACGGTCACGAATAATGATGTTAGCAGATATATTGGGGAGAGTCAATAGTCATTTGTCATAATGACCAATGACCAATGACTAATTCTCACAGGACTTGCGATCGCATCCACGCCACTGGCAAAGAACGTAACTTTCGCCACTGCGGTACGTAGGCGCGTTTGGTGAAGGCATTATAATCGTTACGTTCGATGACGCTTAAAATCCCACTGTAGTGCATCAGAGCCGCCCACACAGGCCAACGACCATCAGTAGCTAGGTAGGAAATTCCTTTTTCCGCCTTGCGATAAAACTGTCGTGCGCGAGTAATTTGAAAGCGCATCAAGGAACGCCAGCGATCATCAACTATACCCTCGAACAAGTCTTGTTCGGTATAGTTGAATCTTGCCAAATCTTCTAGAGGAATATAAATTCGTCCGCGTCGGGCATCCTCGCCTACATCTCGCAAGATGTTGGTGAGTTGCTTGGCAATTCCTAGGGCAATTTCTTCTTCGGTGGGATTATGTGGCTGTTGTTCGCAGTTCCACGGAGCTGTATTTTTGCTAGTATCCAATCCCATGATTGCTGTGGACATTAAGCCTACAGTGCCGGCAACACGATAACAGTAAAGATATAACTCCTCGAAGGTTTCATAGCGACTTCGGTATAAGTCCATACGTTGACCAGCAATCATATCCCGAAAGGGCTGAATGTCCATCGGGAACCGTTGAACCGTATCTACCAAAGCTACGTCGAAATTATCCAATGGGTGTCCAGCAAAAATCGATTCTAGCTGCTGCTCCCATAGGTCTAGGGTTTCTGGCGTGGTAATGGCAGATGCAGGGCCATCGACCAGTTCATCTAAACGGCGGCACCAAGCGTAGATAGCCCAAATAGCAGGACGCTTTTCCTTGCTCAGAAGCAAAGTACTGAGGTAAAAAGTCGTGGAGTATTTGGCTATGAGATGACGACAAAGTTCGTAGGACTCGTCCACAGAGACCAGCGTTTTCATGCGGGCTTTGGATTCAGGCAGTTGCAGCATTCGTTGCAGGCGGTCGGGTGAGCGTTTGCAGGTTTGAGGATTTTGCTACCGGGAAGGCCTCAGAAATCGCCTGTGCTGTCAGCTTACCAGAAAGTACGGCACCTTCCATACTGCCTAAGTAGCGTTGCATGGTATAACTTCCGGCTAGATAGAAGTTAGCAATCGGCGTGACTTGTGCAGGACGGTACTGTTGGCGACCAGGGGTCGCTTTGTAAACTGAACGCGGCGTTTTCACCACATGAGATTTCAGCAGTTTTGCTGGGTTGTCTCCCCCAAAGTGGTCGGGGAAGAGTTTTTCTAACTCGGCAATTGTCGCAGCCACAATCTCCTCATCGGATTTGGCTATCCAATCTTTCGCCGGGGCTAGAACTAATTCCAGCATTGAGCGGTCAGGGTTGGCGTATTCACGGCAGGTATTGCTCATATCAGCATAAACGCTCAGGAGTGGCGATCGCGAAAAGAGCAAGTGATCGATTTGTGTAAGTTTCCGGTCAAACCACAGATGTAAGTTGATCACTGGCACTCCTTCTAAGCCTTCTAGCTTCTGGAAAAACTGTATTTGCTTCCAAGGACCAGGCAAGATCGCTTTCAAGGGGTCTACTGAGATGGCAGATACGTAAGCATCAGCCGTGATAATTTCATCTTCTGCCCCATTTAACCCCCGAATCAAGAATCCTTTGACTGTGTTATCGGGGTTGAGCAAAATCTCTTTCAATGGGGCATTTAACTGCACTTGACCACCACGTTCTGTGATGTAATCCACGATAGGGTTGCATAGACGTTCTGTGGGAGAACCATCTAAAAATGCAATCTTAGAGCCATATCGTTCTTGTAGAAAGCGATTGAGCGCAGTTAAGAGAATCGTTGCAGAAACTTCATCGGGGTTGATAAAGGTAAGGGCTTTACATGCAGCGATAAAAACGTCACTGGTTACTCGCTCATCAACACCTTGCCTTTCCAACCACTCTAGGAAGCTGTATTTGTCCATGTCTTCGACATACTTTTGACCCCGAACCACTGCTGGAAGTAGGCCAATCGCAAATCGAATTTTCTGCTCCCATGTCAACATGTCTTTATTGCGAAGAATCGACGCAATCACGTTGAATGGAGACGGAATATCTGGAACATCAAAACGTGAGAATGTCCCAGGCTTATCTGGTTGATTGAAAATCAGTGTATGCTCTTTCCACTGGAGTCTGTCTTCAATGCCCAACTCCTTGAGCAATTGGAGCATATTCGGATATGCCCCAAAGAAGGCGTGTAACCCGGTTTCGTACCAGTCGCCATCAGAGTCTTTCCAAGCCGCAACAAGACCACCCAGTACGTCCCGGCTTTCCAAGACAACGGGAGTATGACCTGCGTCTGTAAGATATTTCGCGCAGGAAAGTCCTGCTAGACCAGCACCCGCGATCGCTACTCGCATTTAACCCTATTGCCCTTCAATATTTCTTAATGGTTTTGCCGTTCTCATTATACGTTGCAATCCGTTACATTTAGTAGTCGTTGTGCGATCGCTTTCCCAAAAAACTTGTTTCAAAGGGAATTTGGCCTGATACACACCCATCTAGGCAACCATTGTTGACAATGGCTTTGCTGCCTTGATTTTATCTAGATTTAGACTACCAGATGTGGAGAAACAAAAGTCATTACCTCTGACTAAAAAAACTAGTAATTAACTGTTGTCTCTAAGCAGTTGATTTCTTTGGTAATTCGTGTATTTGCTTTTAAGAAACACTGGGGAAAGGGAAAGGGGAAAAGAAAAGTTCCTCCATCTCGGATTAGTCCGGGTTAATCAGTTTTTTAGGCGATGTCATATTTGTCTAGAAAATTTACAACTATAGGATTAGGCTTGATGTTGTTTGCTACACAACTATAAGGTCAAGAATTATGGCACCATCGCAAGAGCTAAACCGCTTTGGACACCACCTAATTCTAGGTATTTCCAGCACGACGTTAAGTGATGAGGATAAACGCGCACTCAGTGAATTAAAGCCAATTGGGGTGATATTTTTTGGTAAGAATTTTCTGGATGGCACTCCATATCAGGTCTGGCTAGAAAAGTTCAAGAATCTGAACAAACAAATACGAGAATATACTGAACGTGATTCAATGTTTGTCACTTTGGATCATGAAGGCGGTCGTGTTGTTCGCACACCTTTACCGATTACGCGATTTCCTCATGGGTTGTTGTTGCGATCGCACGCCTACGAAGTAGCAAAAGCAACAGCTATTGAGCTAAAATCTCTCGGAATAAATTTATCTTGGGCGCCTGTAGCAGATATTTTTTCCCATCCCAATAATCCTGTAATTGCTTCTCGTGCCTTCGGTAGCACTCCCGAAACTGCTGCTCAAGGTGCGCGTGATTACTACCTTGGACTTCGAGATTCCGGAATTATCGGATGCGCCAAGCATTTCCCCGGACATGGAGACACTAGCCAAGATTCTCACATTGAGCTACCAATACTCAATTTAACCTTAGAAGACCTGCGACTTCGAGAACTAATACCTTTCAAAACCCTCATCGAAGCACAGATTCCTTTAATTATGACTGCTCATATTTTATTTCCCAAGATAGATGCTGATGTGCCAGCAACCCTTTCCCGTTCTATTCTCAAAAACATACTTAGAGAGGAACTTGGCTTTGAGGGAGTGGTTGTCTCTGACGACTTAGATATGAAAGCAATCTCAGATATGTTTACTCAAGCTGGTACTGTGGCGCGGTCATTTAATGCAGGCTGCGACCTATTTATTGTTTCGCGTAATATCAATTCATCATCTATTGAAAGAACTTATCGAATTGCTGAAGATTTTGCCGATTCTCTGGGTAAAGGTAGCTTAGATGAATCAGTTGTGGAAGCAGCTAGAGAAAGAATTGAGAAACTACTGGCTGTAACACCGCAGTATTCCGTCCAGGCTCTGGATAAAGATGTATTATTGCAACATGCTCAACTGGCGATCGCCAGTTGCTATTCATAATCTAACGTGCATTCAAGTTGTATATTACCAATTGCCAAAAAGCTAGCTAGGATTGCATTTGTTAATTTTGAATTTTGAATTCCTTAATGGGTGGTATAGGGGTCGAACCTATTTCTGCGGGTTAAAAGCCCGCTGCACAGCCGGTATGCCAACCACCCTAGTTAATTTGAAAAAGAAATGAGCAAGTGCAATGTATTACATCGCAAATTTTGTAACACCAACACTAGATATAAATCCACCAGGGAGGTACTGCCCCTCCTATTTCTGTGTTATCAGCACAGCGCCTCACTTTTCGGCTTCAGGTGGATAAGTGGAAGATGGAGGAATCGAACCCCTACAGTTGCCCGTACCCTGGTTTTCAAGACCAGTTGCCGTCCATTCAGCGGCATCTTCCATTCAGGGGCGTCTGACGGGACTCGAACCCGCTGTTACTGGTTCCACAAACCAGTGCCTCGACCACTTTGGCTTCAGACACCATCAGTGGAATCAATGGGACTTGAACCCATGACCTCCTGCTTGCAAGGCAGGCGCTCTAGCCAACTGAGCTATGACCCCATAACAATTCAAAATTCAAAATTCAAAATTCAAGATATTTTCAGGCGGGAGTGGTAGGACTTAAACCCACAACCTTCGAGGTAGAAGCTCGAAGCTCTATTCTATTGAGCTACACTCCCAAGATTTGGTAGTCCTGGCAGGAATTGAACCCGCAACATTCTTCTTGTAAGGAAGACACTCTACCAATTGAGCTACAGGACTACGCAAGCGAGTGGAGGGACTTGAACCCACGCACTGAGTATGGCGCACTCAGATGCTACCGATTACATCACAGCCGCATCAAGCTGGTAACAGGAGTTGAACCTGCAACCTACTGATTACAAGTCAGTTGCTCTGCCAATTGAGCTATACCAGCACTAAGAATTTTGGATTTTGGATTTTAGATTTTAGATTGACACCATAGCTTTAAAAATATGAGTTTGAGTAAAGAATTGTAGATTTGGGATGAAAGGATCTGTTCCACAAATAAAGCAAACTTGCTCTCACACCTTTTTAGATTTTCAGGTTTGAATCAACAATCCAAAATTTAAAATCTAAAATCTAAAATTTGGTGACGGGGGCAGGAGTCGAACCTGCCGATGTTCAGGTTATGAGCCTGATGAGCCACCGTTGCTCCATCCCCGCATGTTCACCAATACCCTTGACTGGATTTGAACCAGCAACCTCTTCGTTCTAAGCGAAGCGCCTCTTCCGTTGGGCTACAAGGGCGAAGTCTGAGTGGTAGGGATTGAACCTACGACCTGGAGTTCCCAAAACTCCCGCGCTCCCAACTGCGCCACACCCAGATATTTTGGTACTCTCGACAGGATCTGAACCTGCAAAAAACTAGATCCTCGGTAAGCGTGCGTCTTCCGTTCTACCACGAGAGTTTAGTACCCCTGACAGGATTTGAACCTGCAAAATTTGGACTCTGATTCCAGCACGTATGCCAGTTCCGTCACAGGGGCATATCGGGGTGACAGGATTTGAACCTGCGACATTCTGCTCCCAAAGCAGACGCGCTACCAAGCTGCGCTACACCCCGTTAGTACTCCTGGTGGGAGTCGAACCCACAACGAAACAGATTTTAAGTCTGCCACCTCTTCCAATTGGGCTACAGGAGCAAGTTTTGGTACTCTTGGTGGGAATCGAACCCACAACTTACCGTTTTTGAGACGGCAGCCTCTTCCAGTTGGGCTACAAGAGCAAGTTTGGCAGCCCCGCCAGGACTCGAACCTGGAATCTTCGCCTTCAAAGGGCGCTATGTTGCCAATTACACCACAGGGCTTTATTGCCAGGGCAGGGTTTGAACCTGCAACCTCATCGTTCAGAGCGATGCGACTTCCCAATTCGTCCACCCGGCAATGAGAGGACAAGGGGACAGGGAGACAAGGAGACAAGGTGAAGAGGGAGCAAACCTCCTCTTGTCACCCCCTCCCCTTGTCGCCTTATCCTCTTCAAAGCTGCCTCAGTAGGACTCGAACCTACAGCCGCGCGGTTAACAGCCGCTTGCTCTGCCATTGAGCTATGAGGCAACGAAGCCCCCCAGGTCGGAATCGAACCGACGACCTCCTGTTCTTCAAACAGGCGCTAACTACCAACTGAGCTACCGAGGGATAATACCAATTCAAAATTAAGAAATTCAGATAATACCTGGGTTTGAGGGTTTATATCTGTTGCTTGATGAAAGGAGAATTGGTATGAGGAGGAGAGATGGGTATTACCCAGTGGACTGGTTTAATTCAACTCGAATCAGCCACTCCATCATCTCTCCTATGTAACGAGAGTGGAGGGATTTGAACCCTCATATCTTCAGTTTCGTAGACTGAGATGTTATCCAGTTACACCACACTCTCAAGACGGAGAGGACAGGATTTGAACCTGCGACGGTACTACCCGTTTCCCCTTAGCAGGAGGACGCTTTGAACCACTCAGCCACCTCTCCACAGTGGGTCGAGCAGGATTTGAACCTGCGTGCAAAATAGAACAGTTTTACAGACTGTCGCCTTCACCAGACTCGGCCATCGACCCATAATGATTCCCCTGACGGGATTTGAACCCGTAATCTCTGGTTTGAAAGAACAGCGACTTAACCGTTCGTCCACAGGGGCATGATTAACCAAGCAATTCGCAATTCGCAGTTCACAATTCGCAATTGCGATTCTTATTCAAGGTATAAGCCACAAGAATTAGCAGTTTAATTGCGAATTGCGAATTCACAATTGCGACTTAGTTTGGCGCAGGGACTAGGATTTGAACCCAGAACATCGGATTTGGAGTCACGAGGTGTTACCGTTACACCATCCCTGCATTTGGTAGCAGTGGCGGGACTTGAACCCGCATCGACCCGGTTATGAGCCAGGGGCTTGACGTTAAGCTACACTGCGGCACCATAAGGCTGAGGTGAGATTTGAACTCACGATGTCGGTTTTGCAGACCAATGCCTTCAACCACTTGGCTACTCAACCATTTGGGAGTCCCGACGAGATTTGCACTCGCAGTCTTCAGCTTGAGAGGCTGACGGCTTCAACTATTCGCCTACGGGACTTCAACCAGGGTGACGGGACTTGAACCCGCAACATTTCCGCAGACAACGGAACGCTCTAGCCAATTGAGCTACACCCCGATTTTTGGAAATCTGTGCCTAAAATTTTAGGTTTTTAGGCACATGTTTTGTTGGTGAACTTGCCCATTTCTTATTCAGTTTTCAAGGTTCAGAAAAATTAGTTTTTTGTGTTACAAACTGTTAGCAAAACAACGGGAATTCTAGGTAATAAACCTGTTGTATATTCCTGATGTATTCCGTGGTTTTAATGAGTGCAAAGTTAGAACTTTTTTCGTTTGTTGCCTCTACTTCCGATGGTTCGCAAGTAGCAGCTTTGTTATCTGGAGACTTTGGTTTATTCCAACGCCTGTCCTGGAGTTGTATGTAGAACATGACTTTGACCTTTGCGAAGCTTGTCTTTCGCTTCACTACATTTATACTACATAATACTACAAGAGAGTGTCAAGGGGTTTCAGAAAAATTTTTTGTAATTAACTGTAAGAGGTTCTGAGCTTAGGTTTGAACTGAATAAGCGCTCTAAAAAGTTGCACTACAACTGATGGTTGGATGAGTTTAAAAGAGAATTCAGAATTCAGCAGTGCTTGAAGTGGAGATTTAGAACTGCCACCCAGAAACACCACCTTTATTGAAATTTGGTGTGGTATTCGCCCTCTATTCATTCACCAGTCAGACTTCAATTCAATTGGAGGATTCTGAATTCTGACTCCTGAATTCTTTGTTCTGAAAAACTCCATCGGTACGTTTTGCTCGGTATGATATTTGATCTGCAAGCATTTACCCAATAGAAACTAGCTATGACCCAGAACTACCGCATTACCCTACTCCCCGGCGATGGCATTGGCCCTGAAATTATGGCAGTGGCGGTAGATGTGCTGAAAGTTGTAGGCAAGAAATTTGATATTCAGTTTGAATTTCAAGAAGCCCTCATCGGCGGCGCAGCAATTGACGCCACAGGGGAACCTCTGCCTTCTGCGACTTTAGATACTTGCCGTAATAGTGATGCTGTATTACTAGCTGCCATTGGTGGCTACAAGTGGGATTCTCTACCATCGAATTTACGCCCAGAAGCAGGTTTGTTAGGACTACGGGCAGGTCTGGGGCTATTTGCCAATTTACGCCCAGCAAAAATTTTGCCCCAGCTAATCGATGCTTCGACTTTGAAGCGGGAAGTTGTGGAAGGTGTCGATATTATGGTGGTGCGCGAACTCACTGGTGGGATTTATTTCGGTAAACCTAAGGGAATTTTTGCCACTGAAACTGGTGAAAAACGCGGTGTAAATACGATGGTTTACACTGAATCAGAAATCGATCGCATTGGACGAGTAGCTTTTGAAGCCGCCCGCAAACGCGGTAAAAGACTGTGTTCGGTGGATAAAGCCAATGTATTAGAAGTATCTCAGTTGTGGCGCGATCGCATTACCCAGCTTTCCCAAGAATATCCAGACATCGAACTGTCTCATCTTTATGTAGATAATGCTGCCATGCAGCTGGTACGCGCTCCCAAGCAATTTGATACCATCGTCACTGGCAATTTGTTTGGTGATATTCTCTCTGATGCTGCTGCAATGCTCACAGGCAGTATTGGTATGTTGCCTTCCGCTAGTTTGGGTGCGTCTGGGCCTGGTGTATTTGAACCAGTTCATGGTTCTGCCCCAGATATTGCAGGACAAGATAAGGCAAATCCTCTAGCACAGGTTTTGAGTGTGGCGATGATGTTACGCTACGGTTTAAATCAGCCAGAAGCCTCAGACAGTATAGAAAAAGCCGTACTACAAGTTTTAGAACAAGGCGATCGCACGGGGGATATAATTTCACCTGGAAAAAATCTTTTAGGTTGCCACGCTATGGGCAATGCGCTGATTTTAGCTCTGGAAGCTCAATAATTTAATATTTCAGCCAGGGCAATTTGGCAACCTTTATCATAAGTTTCGGGTAGACTAGAGAGAAATTTAGCAATCAAATAACAGTCGATAGTGTACGCATTACGACAAGGCCAAACTAATTTTACCGTCCCAAGAAACCAGCCACCTTTGATTGATACCGCCGTAATCAGAGCTGCTGGGCAGATCTACTACACTCACTGTGAAGTACACCCCGAAATAGCTGGGCAACCTTCCGGTGTAGCAATTAATCGCGTAACTCATCGAGGTAAGGTTATTTTTACTAACCAACCCGTTCTCTTACCTCAAGAGTGTTTTGTGCCCTTGAGTCAAATTGAATCGCATATGTATTAGGCATTGGTCATTGGTCATTAGTCATTGGTCATTGGTCATTAGTTATTAGTCATTAGTCAAAGAAGAAGAACAAATGACATTAGTTGTTAACTCTTGACAAAGGACAAACGACAAAAGACAAAAGACAAAGGACAAATGACAAAGGACGAATGACTATATGGACATTTTGTTCGCCGTCCTGGCGAGTGTAATTGTCTTTGCTTTGGGTGCATCTGTTGGCAGTTTTATCAATGTTGTTGTTTATCGGCTACCTGCTGGGTTGTCAATTCTTTGGCCGCCTTCTCGTTGTCCGCATTGCTTAAACCAGCTAAAAGCTTACGACAACGTACCAGTGTTCGGCTGGATCTCCTTAAGAGGGCGGTGTCGATATTGCAAAAGCAAAATTTCTCTCCGTTATCCTGTGATAGAAGGGCTAACGGGAATAATTTTTTTACTGATTTTTTCAGTATTCAAAGCTTCGACTTTAACAATAGGCTATTGGGCTTTTTGCAGTTGGTTGTTAGCGCTATCGCTGATTGATCTGGATACGATGACGCTACCCAATGCACTTACTCAGTCGGGTTTAGTGGTGGGCATTTTATTTCAAATGCTGGTTGGTTTTTTACCAGAGGCTAGTTCTGTAGCATTGGTAAATCACTTGATGATGGCGATAATCGGTGTAGTTTTGGGCTTATGGCTATTTGATGCGATCGCCATATTAGGTTCAATTGCCTTCGGTAAAACTGTGATGGGTGCGGGTGACGCCAAGTTAGCAGCAATGATGGGAGCCTGGTTAGGCTGGAAATATTTGCTGTTGGCTAGTTTTATTGCCTGTGCGCTGGGAGCGTTAGTAGGTAGCAGTGTTATTGTGCGATCGCGCCACAAATTCGGACAAAAGATGCCTTTCGGGCCTTTTCTCGCCTTAGGATCTGTAATTACTCTATTTATTGGTGAAGTAATGCTGTCTAGCTACCTACGGTTATTTTTTCCAGCGTCTTAAATTGAATTATGGTATGGGGCATTACCCAAACAAGGCATGGAGAGATAAGCGAGAAGAATAACTCAACACTCAACAGTCAACACTCCCCATACCCAATCCCCTCATATAATAAATTTTTATAATTCGTGACTGTAACTTGCATTACGCCATCTTCCCTTCACATTTTGATAATATTCAGCTCGTGACTGGTATTACCCTCTTAACGACGATTAACTGTTGGCAAGCATAACTGATAAAAAAGATACTGATTGCTTATGACCCAACAAAAAGAATAATTAATTTGGGTGGGAGAGGGTAAGCATCTTATTTGGAGGTTAGTATTTGCATGGCTTTGTCACTACATTCATATAAAAAGTCCTCTAAAAAAAAGAGCAAGAGACTTGTGTTGGCATAAGTATTTTCGTTAAGCTGGCAACCAAAGATGAAAATTAAGGTCTCAATTGCTTAAAAGGTTAATTTGACGATGTAGTTATTACCCATTGGTAAAAACAAATGGTTAATGGCTAAGGACAACCCGATAGGGCTTCAGATGGTTTCGACCTCATACCCACTTAAAATAAGATAAAAATGGCTAACAACGAAGAATCACGCGGTTTAAAGTCTCTATTTGATTGGTTTGCAAATCGACGTAAATCAGGCTCTACCAGTCTGGAACGTCAAGAACGTGAAATTGCTGATGGGCTATGGCATAAATGTTCTAATTGTGGTGTGTTGACATACACAAAAGACCTGAGAGCTAACCTGATGGTTTGTGTCGAATGTGGTCATCACAATCGTGTAGACAGCGATGAGCGTATCCGTCAACTGATAGATCATAATACCTGGAAACCTCTAGACGAGCATTTGCGTCCAACCGATCCCCTACAATTTCGCGATCGCAAACCATATAGCGATCGGTTACGCGAAACCCAGGAAAAAATTGGCTTGATAGACGCAGTTAAAACTGGTTTGGGTCAAATCAACGGTTTGCCCCTTGCCCTTGGGGTTATGGACTTCCGTTTTATGGGCGGTAGTATGGGTTCGGTTGTGGGAGAAAAACTCACCCGCTTGATTGAGCAAGCCACCCAACGACGCTATCCTGTAGTTATTGTCTGTACCTCTGGTGGCGCGAGAATGCAAGAAGGAATGCTTTCTCTGATGCAGATGGCGAAAATTTCCGCAGCCCTACAGCGCCATCAAGACGCCCGACTGCTGTATATTCCCGTTTTGGCAAATCCTACAACAGGCGGGGTTACTGCTAGTTTTGCAATGTTGGGCGATATTATTTTGGCAGAACCCAAGGCAACTATTGGTTTTGCAGGTCGGCGAGTGATTGAGCAAACCCTACGGGAAAAACTGCCTGATGATTTTCAGACCGCTGAAGATTTACTCCAGCACGGCTTTGTCGATGACATTGTACCGCGTACCCAATTAAAGAACACTTTAGCCCAGCTGATTGCTTTACACCAGCCTGTGCTTACACCACCTCATATGGTGTTATGGGAAACAATGTCTTTGACTTCGACTGCCGCAGAATAGGAAGGAGAGGGACGTGGGGAATCGATCGCAAACACTCTCCGTGTCCCCGCGTCTCCCACTCTCCGCGTCCTCTACTTCTTCGGTTCTTGGGTAAAAATCAGTGGAATCAGGGCTGTTAGTCGGAATACGGTAGAGAGAGCGAATAACGCCAATGACCCTCCAGATTGAGTAAATTGTAAGATGAAGCTGCCTATGGTTGTGCCTAAAGCACCACTCGCCCCAGCAACGGCAGCTGCGATCGCAAAATAGATAGACTGATTTTTAATCGGCGCAATTCCTAATTGGATGTTGTTATTACATAAGTCCATCGCCGCGCCTGTTCCTCCAGTCAAAATATGTAACAGTGGCAACCATAGCCAGATGTCAAGGTGATTAACACCAATTCCCAGCCACAGCAATGGTGTGGTTGCAACCAGAATTCCACCAAACAGCAGGATGGGACGATTGCCGATTTTGTCTGCTAATTTGCCCCACACAATCAACATCAGCAAATTCGCCCCCGCCTGGAGGCTGGTGTAGATAGTCACGTAGCTAACATTGAGATCCAAGCTGCCCAGCATGTAGAGGTTAAAAAAAGGAGCGCTGAGGTTAAAAGCCAGCGTCCATAAGCCGAAATACAACAGAAATCTCAAAAAGTTAGAGTTTTGCCAAATACTGATGGTTACTTGCTCTGTTGGTGTATAAATTAATTGAGTTTCTTGAGAAGATTCATTTTTTGTAGCATCTGATTGAATCTCGCTTGTTTGAGGTGGCTTGCCAATATAAGTGTTTTGCGATAACGGATTCATATCCGCTTGAAAATACTGGCATCCTAACCCCACAATTCCAAAAATCATACTTAAGAGCAGAATTACCCCGTAGCCTTGTACAACTCCCCCATACCAATGGGATACAGCGAAACCGGCTATTGGTACGCAAATCAAATTGGTGAGGCTAGCGGCACTATTACGTATCCCAAAATACCTGCCCCGTAATCGCCGGGGAATTATCGTTGCCATCCAACTTAGCCACGATGGGGTTCCTAATCCTGCCAAAAGATTGCTCAATAGAAGAATCAAGAGTGTTAATATTACTAACTGGCTATTATTCAACACTCCCCAGCTTGCGGCTGCGATCGCAATTGCTAAAATCAGCCACAATAAGCGAGCAATTCCGTGTGTCCGCAGTGCATACTGAAAGCGACTGGTGCTGCGTTCAGACAAGTAAGCACCCAACGGCTGAATCAGATTCACCAACATGGGGATAGAAGACAACATCCCAAATATCACTGGACTAGCATCTAACTCCACCAATAAATTGGCAAGCAAAATCCCGCTAGTACCAATGGAATAAACTGCTGCTAAGACAGAATCTACTGTCGAGGCTTTTAAACTTCTGCGAATAGCATCTTTGGGAATGCGAGAAGTTGGAGAAAGTGTTGTTTGCGGTGTAGCAATCTGGGCAATTTCCAGATTTAGAGGAGTAGATATTTCAACCGGAACAAAATCCATAATGCATGTCTATGGATGAAGCATTCTGGCATCAATCCATTTTTCGAGTAATTCAGCCTGCTTTCATCAATATTGTTAATAATTCTTCGTTATTTTAACTTGTATTTCTCAATAAAAATTCCTCAAATAAAAATATCACTCTTTAGCTACAGACGATATAACTAAAGAGAAGGAGTTAGATATGATATTACTAATTCTTCAGAGATATTTCTAATAGAATCACAGGAGCAGGTGGCGAAATAATAAATAAGTACGCAAGGTAATTTATGAACTTGATTAACGAGTATTAAAGACTCGTCATCGAGTATTGAGTATGCTTTACTAAGCACAAAAATCATACACTTGATTAAGTACAGTCAATAACCAATATTTCTGTGTGTAATTTATAATCCCCCATATTTGCCAGTGATTAAAAGCAAGTTATTAAATTTTTTCGGAGTGGCGATCGCCATTGCGATCGCTTTTATTGCTTGCCACAATTTACAATTAACAAGCAAACAGTCAGTATCTAGCGCAATTACCATTAAACTCAGCGGTTGGGGAGGTTCCCCTGTTGAGCAAAAACTCTTGAGACGGGTATTGCAAGACTTTGAAGCAGAACATCCAACTATTAAGGTCAAATATGAGGTGATTTCTGACCAATACATGGATGTCATCAAAACTCGGTTAGTTGGAGAAGCCGCCCCTGATGTCTTTTATTTAGATGCGTTGGAAGCTCCTTTTTTAATGAGTCAAAATGTTCTGGAACCACTGGATAATTACATCACTCCCGAATTCGATTTAGGGGACTTTGAAGATACTCTACTTAACAGCTTCAAATACCAAAACAAAATTTATGGTCTTCCCAAAGACTATTCGACCCTAGCACTGTTTTATAACAAAAAAGCCTTTGCCGCATCTGGTTTGAGTAATCCCCCAACCACTTGGGACGAACTACGCAGCTATTCAAAACTATTGACAGGCAAACTTAACAGATACGGCTTTGGAGAAATCCCAGAATTGGCGCGTCAGGCTTACAAAATCAAAGCTTTTGGCGGACAAATTGTTGACCAAAATGGCTATGCGACTTTTGCCAGTCAGGCAAGTTTACAGGGTTTACAGTTGGTGATAGATCAGTATCAAAAAGACCGTTCTTCTGCCCAAAAATCTGATGTCGGGACAAACTCAGGTAGTGAAATGTTTGGTCAGAATAAAGTCGCAATGGTAATTGAAGGTAACTGGGCAATTCCTTATTTAACTGAAACCTTTCCCCAAGTCGAGTTTGCTACTGCCCAATTGCCTACAATTAATGACAAAAAAGGCACGATGGTGTTTACAGTTGCCTACGTAATGAACAAACAAGCACAGCACAAAGCCGAAGCTTGGGAGTTGATTTCTTACCTTACAGGTAAAGCAGGAATGCAGAAATGGACAGAAACAGGGTTTGCTTTGCCAACGCGTAAATCAGTAGCAAAAAATTTGGGCTATGACCAAGATCCATTGCGATCGCCATTAGTCGCAGGTGTTGATTATGCTACACCGTGGCAGGTAGGTAAATATCCAGCGGCTATTGTGAATAATTTTGAAAATCAGTTTATCAGTGCCTTATTGGGGCAACAATCATTAAAACACGCGATGGTGCGGGCACAGAATCAAGCTAATCAACAGATTCAAGCAATTGAGCAGTAAAAGGCAGATTTTATAAAAGCTTTTGCGATCGCCCCAAATTTTTCTATAAAAAATAACCCCACAATATAGTCTGGGGTTAAATCACTTTAAATATTAAACGTAAGTTGCAGCCGATCAAATTCTAGGTGCTTCCTAAGCATCTTATTGATGCGATTACTCGCTAAGATAACTAGCAACTTAGGTTATTAAAAATTGGCTAAATAAATCAAGCTTTAACTGCTTTTATAGCCATCAGAAACTTTATGAGTTTTAAAATCCTATCTTACTTTTTAGGGTTTGATACCTTCTACATACAAGCTTTCAAATCTTCGGGACTCCTGATCTATTAATAATTCAGGAATATTACTCGTCTGATAATCAACTCTACGTACATCCTTAAATCCCGATTCCTCAAACACAAGTTTGATTGTTTCAAAATCGTAACAGTATTGATGTTCAAAACCTTGTCGAAATACCTCATTCAGGATCGCCATGCGTGTTCTAGGTGTGACCTTAGGTCTTCGCTGCATCATCCACTCATGATCGTTAAAGTATCGATCTAAGTAAAGCTCTCCATCGGGAACAGAGACCCTCAAAACCCCACCGGGCTTGAGTATTCTAAGGCATTCAGATAAAAATAATTTGGCTTGGTCAGGGAGTAAATGCTCAAAGAAATGTTCTGTAAAGACTCCTTCAAAACGATTTTCTTTGAAAGGCATCTTTCCAGCTATGTCGCAAACATAATCCACGCTAGATTGAAGAAAACCATCACAATTTAGCCAGTCATCTGTCTGAATGCCTTTGTTTCCACATCCTAAATTGATGAATCGTGCCTTAGGCTTAATCTTATTTGGATTTCTCGCTAAAAAAAGATTTACTACAGTTGTAGTAATGTGATAAAAGTCATTCTTGAGCCAATATTTCGTGTGGACACTGACCATTAGCGTTTCAATGATTGTATGTTAATATACGGTATAATTCTATAAAAATTTTTGATTTTGCACAAGTACAAAGCTGACTTGCCGCGAAGGGAATGTATTGTAAGGCTTGATTGCCAAAAATTACTAAGCATTTTTGCCCGAACTTAGTCGGTAACAGGCGCGAAGATAAGTTAACTCAGTTAATTAGAAGCTTTAGCAGTATTTTCTGGGTAAACCTCCACCACACCAGGATTTTTTAAGTAATTGTTGTATAAATTATTGGCTGCTTTGTCTATCTGTTGGCGTTTTGGGAGTTCATCGAGCTTAACAACATACATGACTGGCTGAACAATAAGCCTCAACAACGCTGTGGTGGAACGGTTAGATAGGATTTGAGATTAGCTCATTGGGTATGATGGCGATCGCCAATGGCATTGAAAAAATACAAAAGTAAATTATAAGCAGTATTTATTCAATGGCTGGAGAGCGATGGAGAACTTAACTCTCTGGTGTAACTCTTTTATCACTTTCGATAAATTTTTGAATTACTTGTAAATACGAGTTGCTTCCAGGCTGATAAATTCGGAAATGGCTTGCGTTTGGAATTAATAAAATTTGTTTGGGTTCCGGGGCATTATCGTATAGCTGTTGACTCATGTAAGAGGGGACAACACTATCAGCAGTTCCATGAAGAAACAGGACGGGAAGGCGTAAAAAACGAACTTTAAAAATAGAATCAAACTTTTGTGTTAGTAGCAAATCCACAGGAAACATCCATAACCAATTTTGATGTTTGATTTCTTCAGCCATTGATGTAAAGGAACTTTGGACAATTAATCCACTAGCTTCTGGATGTTTTAGTGCTAAATCTATAGCAACTGCTCCTCCAAGTGACTCTCCATAAATAACAATGTGTTCAGGTGGAATTTGTCGAGTTTTTACTAAATAATTCCAAGCGATTTGGCTATCTTGATAAACTTGAGACTCGCTGGGAAAAGTCCCCTTACTACTACCAAAGCCTCGATAGTCAATCACCAGCACAGAAAACCCCAACTGTCGCATTGCTTGGAGTCTGGCTACATGATTGTAATAACTTTTGTTACCAGCAGCACCGCAAAAGTATAAAAATACTTTAGGTGATTTGAGAATTCTGACAGGTTCATTTGGAATTACAGAAAGTTTCTCTTTTGGTGAGGGTGCTGGAATCCACCAGGCATGTATATATTCATTGGAGTTATTAATAGGTAAACGCACATCTTCGTAAGGAAGAAGAAAGTCGGATGAACTAGGTAGGGTTAAGATTTGTGCAGTAGGGCGAAAGATGAAATAACGCTGGCGAAAAAACAAAAATAGACAAATTGAAATATAGGCGATCGCCATTAATACTATACTTCTTAGCAGCAGTTTGCGAAGATTAGAATGTAGCATGTTTTCCAGTTATTTTCTAACACTGCTAAAAGAGCGATGTCTACGACGGGCTACGCCTACGCCATTTAAATTAGTGGTCTATCGCATTAGTTCTGATAGGTAAATAAGTTTGTAGTTAGGACTTTAGTCCTTGATTTTTAAGCACTGAAGTGCTTACTACAAACTCATCAAAATTAATGCGATGAACCACTAGTATTAATCTAATCCCCATTCTAATTTTAAAGTTTCCAACTTTGGATTCTTTACACTCATTCTTTTACATTCTTCCAAAAATTCCTTCACTTGTTCTTCATTGAGACTTAAACCCCCATCTTGCAGGTTATTGATGTAAGTAATCACATCTGAAGTTGTCAAAGCTGAACTAATTTCTTCCAAAAGAATAGCATTTTTAACTTCCCGGCAAACCAACTCAATATCAGATGAAGTAAATCTGGCACTTTTTTCAGCTAAAATTTCAAAATTAACCAGTTTATTCATATCGATTTGTGATAAATAATGTTTAAACAAATCTATTCTTTCTACTTGAGCGGGTGGAAAAATAGGAATCTTCCAATCCAATCTACCAGAACGCTTCAAAGCACTATCAATACCGCTTAAATAATTAGTTGCAGCAATCACAATTACATCACTATTTTGAAGATTATTTAGTTCTATAAGTAATTGGTTAATAGTTGCCTTTTGGTCTGTATGTGCGTTATCTTCGTTACGGTTAAATCCAATGCTGTCTAACTCATCAATAAATAAAACTGAAGGAGATTTTTTCTTAGCCTGAGCAAAGATGTCACGAATGTTTTTTTGACTTTGACCAATCCAAACACTCACAATATCAGCAGGAGAGAACTTAAAGAAATATCTCTCAGATTCATTAGCAAAGGCGTTTGCCAGTAGAGTTTTACCGCATCCTGGTAAACCATAGAAGAGAATTCCGCCAATTGAACCTTTGTATCCTTTAGATTGCAGCTTTAAGAGTTTAGTTAATTTTTCTTTTTCTTCGTTTAATCCTTTGACTTGGCTAAAGTCAAGCTGAAATTCTTTGATGCGATTTGTAATTGGATATACTGGTAATAAACTAGGTTTTTTAGCTCTATATTCAAAAGATGGATACTCGATAGACTCAAATGATACTGGCACTAATTGGTGATTTTCATAGTCAGGAGCCATGATTATAACCTGGAAGCGATCGCCATAATATCCAGAAAATTTATACTCTAATATTTCCTTAGCTTTTTTCAACTGATAATAGTTGCGTGCTATCTCAAAACCCGGAATTACTAACCAAAGGCTTTGGAGTTGATTCGGCCAAACTTTTGATTTCCTCAAAACTCTTTTAATTGTATCTAAAAATAGATTATTATCTTGAAACTCATGGTATTTGAGAGTTTCTATTTCAACAACTACATGATTTTTTACATAGACTTCTATAATTTCGCTTTGGTATTCTTCCTCATCATCTGATGTATCTTCATCACTTGTTTCTTCATCCCTAGAAGTCAACTCTACTTCACAGCCAATATGAGATAATTCATATCCTAGACTTTCTAACGTTTTAATAGCAAAGTACTTTAGATAAATATATTCTTTACTTTCCTGTTGCCACTTTAAAGTATAAAAATGTTCAGCTTTTATCTTCAACAACAACTGAGATTCAGCTTGTATTTGAGCTTTTTGTAATTCTAGAAAGTAATTTCCTAAAGAAGCATCATCCTCCTCTATTTGATAATATGGGAGTTCCATGAGTAGACGGAAATGGGCAGAAACTTCTTCTTTATATTCAATAGACCCTTCATTTGGATATTTACATCTAAGAGTAAAAGTAAAAGGAATTTTTCGGGCAACTCTATCTACCAAATATCCCAAAGCATCTTCTTGCTGATGTGCTTGAATTTCTAAAAGTGACGGGCAATGAAATACAATAAAAAATTGTTCAGTATTATATTTATTTGCATATAGCGATATCTGTTCAAACTGCTGGTCAAATTTTTCTGAATCAAGTAATTCTAAACCAGTGTTACCCAGAATTATGCTATTCATAGTCGAGCGAGAAAACTGAAAAATATTAGCATCATTTATAGAATTTTCTTGTTCATCTTCACAGTCATCATCTGAAGCGAGACTGGTAGGAATTTTCCTATAAGCAGCTTTTGGTATATTATTATATCCTCCATATTGATACTTTCTAATTAGTTCATAATTAAAAATTTTCACAACAATATCACAGAAAAAATCTTCTACTTGTGGAATCAAAAAAATACCCACTGGTTGGTGAGAATCTAAACAAGCTTGAAATCGTTCATATTCTTGTTCAGAGCCAAAGTCAAATAAATAGTAGAAAAAATCATGTCTGACTGAAATATTATTTGTGAGTTTGGCTGAAATTGCTTGACAATCGGTGATTTGGTTTATTGGTTCTACACCTTTAAGAGAAATAACTATTTTTGTATCTAAAGGAATGTGTAAATCTAATATAGGATCTGCACAAAGCCCCAGTTCATCAAGAGCAGTATTAAAATCATTGACGAATGATTGGCTTCTACGCTGGTAGCCAAACTGTTCTATGATAGTTTTAACTCGCAGGCTTTTTTTGGTTTTACCAGTTCTTTGGAGTTCGTTTTTAATCGAACGTAAGTACATTGTATAAGTCATTTTGTATCCTATTGCTTGAGTAGGTTTAATTAGCATCCCAAGGAAACTAAATATATAGTTCCCTAAGTCACATATCGAGCTAACTCACGCAAGGGATAGTTTGTCAGCAAGCCTGCATTTACCCTTTCCAAGCATCAAGACTCATTCAATCAGGCTGAACATTTTTCGCCAAAAAAGGTAAAAGTACGTAGTCACAAAGTAGCGCGAAAAATAATTATGCACGACTCATCGCTACAGCCTGGTTAGTGGGGGATTAAACGGAGGTTTAATAGTGTTTGAAATCAACAGGCGGCAGCAAAACCCTAGGTGGAACATCACAGAAGATTTGGCTGGGTATATGTTCATGATGCCTACCATTTTGATTTTAGGGACTTTTGTGGTTTTACCTATTCTCTTTGCTGTTTTTCTTTCTCTGCAAAAAGTTCAACTTCTAGGCGGTATTCATTACGAATTCGTAGGGTTTCGCAACTTCACGCGATTAGTTGAAGATGAACGGGTTTGGATTGCTTTGAGAAACACCGCCGAATATGTAGCCATTGTTGTGCCAACTCAAACAGTCCTAGCCTTAATTTTGGCGGTAACTCTCAATTCTGGAATACGTGGTAAAAACTGGTGGCGTATTCTCTACTTTTTGCCCACAGTCACTTCTTCAGCAGTGCTGACGCTGATCTTCATGTGGATTTATAACACCGATGGGCTACTAAACGATTTTCTGGCGTTTGTAGGGTTACCTACTTATAACTGGTTGGGTGACCCAGCAGTTGCCCTTAAAGGAATTATGATTATGAACATTTGGTCAACTGCGCCGTTTTTTATGGTGATTTACCTAGCGGCTTTGCAGGATATCCCCCAAACACTGTATGAAGCCGCAGAACTTGATGGCGCAAATGAATGGCGGCAATTTATTTACATTACTATTCCTTTGCTCAAGCCTGTAACCTTCTTCGTGGTGGCGATGGGAGTGATTGGCACTTTTCAATTGTTTGACCAGTCTTACATTTTCTCTGGCGGTACTGGCGGCCCAAATAACGCTACCTTATCTGTGGTGCTACTAGTTTACCAAGCTGTGTTTCGCAATTTACAGATGGGATATGCTGCTGCGATCGCCTTCTTATTGGCAGCAGTCATCATTACCCTGACTATAATTGCGCGGCGACTTTTTGGAGGCGAACACAGTTGACTAGAATTTCTGGCTTGTCCTGGCCTAAAGTCCTCTTATATATCTTGCTGACACTCTATGCCCTCATTACCCTCATTCCGTTTCTCTGGGCACTTTCAGCGTCATTTAAGCCGCTAACAGAAATTGTCAGTGGTGAACCGAACTTTTTCCCCAAACATTTCACCCTCGAAAACTACAGACAAATCTTTTTACAAGAACCGCTATTTTGGCGCTGGCTGTTTAACAGTGTGGTAATTGCCGTCAGCGTCACTGTTTTAAACTTGTTGTTAAATTCAATGGCGGGTTATGCCTTAGCCAGACTGCGGTTTGTGGGCAAGCGCTTTTGGTTCTTCTTAATCTTGATAGTACTGGCAGTACCAGCCCAGATTACCTTAATTCCTACGTTTTTGATTTTAAAAGCGATCGGCTGGCTGAATTCCTACCAAGGGATGATTGTCCCCAGCATGGTCAATGCCACCTTCATCTTTATGATGCGACAGTTTTTCGTGAATTTTCCCAAAGAATTAGAACAAGCCGGTCAACTTGATGGCTTAAATACCTTTGGAATTTTTCGGCATATTGTTTTACCTTTGGCAAAACCAGCACTAGCAGCCCAGACAGTTTTTGTGTTTATGGCAAGCTGGAATAATTTCTTGCTGCCTATAGTTATCCTCTTTGACCCAGAAATGTTTACCTTACCCTTGGGGCTAAATACCTTTAAAGGTCAATATATTAGCTATTGGAACTATATCATGGCAGCCTCAATGGTATTTACCCTACCAGCTTTAAGTATTTATGCCTTCTTTAACCGCTACTTTATCCAAAGCGTCACATTTACCGGCGGGAAAGGTTAATAATCTTGGGGATGGGACATGGGGCATTGGGCATGGGGCATGGGGCATTGCGGATTTGTCAAACTTGAAATTCCAAGCTCAGAAGTTCATTGTCAAACCTCACAGGTTCAAATTTCACTATCAATAACTCAACAATCATTAACTTCTTTAATTTCGATTAACTCTTTTACCGCTACAACACTTCCCCTGTCCCCCCATCTCATTATCTCCCAATGCCCCATGCCCCATGCCCCATCCCCAATGCCCTATCCCCCAAACCGTATTTTGGGCAACAAATTGCACTCCTAACGTGATATTGGTATTACAGCGACTCAATCTCTATATATCAGTTAACAAGCATTATGGGTTTTGCAAACCTATCGATCGCAGAGATAACAGCCGACTACAGCATGACTGTAGAAAAATTGTTTTCTCTCGACAACCAACTCTTAATTGCCGACAAACACCAAAAGAGCCGTTTGGCGTTAGAGGATGCAAAGGCAATTATTTTCCAAATATCGTCTGATATACCCCGAAGGGTTGGAGATTCGGTGGGTGGTACCGAAATCACCTCAAGGGGTATCTCACGCTTTGGATATGGAGATTGAGCATCGTTTTATTAGCTGTGTTGAGCGTCAAAATCTTTAAGGGGAAACATGTTTAGAAGACTAATTGGCGTTGTTGTGGCTACTTTTTTACTCGCGTTTGGGTTGATTGTCGGTAGCGCGACAGCATTGGAACTGGACAAAGCTACCCGGACAGTGCCATTAAACGATAAGGGTGACACCATTGTACTTAGCCTCAAACAAGTCAAAGAAGGTAAAGCTTTATTTGCTTACGCTTGCGCCCAATGTCACGTTGGTGGCGTTACCAAGACTAACCAGAACGTGGGACTAGAGCCAGAAGCTTTGGCATTGGCAACACCAAACCGTAATAACATTGAAGGTTTGGTGGATTACATGAAAAATCCCACTACTTACGACGGGGTAGAGGAAATTTCCGAATTACATCCCAGCACTAAGAGTGCAGATATTTTCACAGAAATGCGAAATCTGACGGATGATGATTTAGTAGCGATCGCTGGTCACATTCTCCTACAACCCAAAGTTGTTGGTGATAAATGGGGTGGTGGAAAAATCTATTACTAAATCCCTCAATTAGCACATTAGTGCCAAGCCTTTGGGATTGGGTATTGGGTATTGGGAAGAGGCTCTAGGGGCAGGGGGGTACAGGGTAATGACTTGCAACAACTTCTCTTGTGCCCCCCTGCTTTCTAGCGCCCAGTCCTCAATCCCCAATCCCTGCTTTCATACAAAGACTTTCTGGAGTATGGCAGTCTAGTATCTATTACTGATTGCACAGCTTTTCATTATAGTTTTCTGCCTATTCTTAAAAAAAAATTGTATCTACGACATATTGTCATATTTGGCGTTGATTTTTATTTAAAATGAGAAAGGAAAAGAAATGTTTGTTTAGGAGAGAGTCATGAAATTTATTTCGGCAAGCTGGCGACGCCTGAGCCTGGCTGTGTTAACAATCCTTTTAGTTGTTAGCAGCTTTGCTGTTTTTACCCCCAGCGCTGCGGCTGAAACATACCAGGTGAAACTTGGTAGTGATAAAGGAATGCTGGCATTTGAACCGAAAAAATTGACAATTAAACCAGGTGACACAATTGAATGGGTGAACAATAAAGTTCCTCCCCATAATGTTGTGTTCGATCCTGCGAAAAACCCAGGTAGCAGCAAGGAATTAGCAGCTTCTCTGTCTCATAAAAAACAGTTGATGAGTCCCGGCCAAAAAGTATCAACTACCTTCCCCGCAGACGCACCTGCTGGTGACTACACCTTCTACTGCGAACCTCACCGTGGTGCTGGCATGGTTGGTACAATCACTGTTCAATAGCTAGAAATATCGTCGTTGGCACTAGATGATATTTTCAGCTTTTCTCAGTGAAATCAGCTTATAAGCAACACGCTACACTCCTAGAGTGACCAGACAATGGATAATGGCGGTAACAAGTCATCTGCCCACCTAAGATGCTAAGCACTGGGTAGCAACAAAGGGGTGAACTAGTTACCGCCAATTTTGATCGAATTGGACTTAATCTAAGGATCGATCGCGTTTATACTCTTCCTGGAGGCTTGTTGCGAGGAAATTCTTTTGAGAATACTTTTATTAATTTTGCTGTTAGCGATCGCCTTATTCAAACTCACATTCATCAGTCCAGCACTAGCAGCCGAAACATCCAACGGTGCTAAAATTTTCGAGGATAACTGCGCTTCTTGCCATATTGGTGGCGGTAACATCCTCATCGCCGAGAAAACCTTGAAAAAGCAAGCATTGTCAAAGTACCTAAAAAATTATGATAACGACTCAATTCAGGCGATTATCCACCAAGTACAACATGGCAAAAATGCCATGCCTGCCTTTAAAGACAAGTTAACTTCTGAGGAAATTTTACAGGTAGCAGCTTACGTTTTTCAGAATGCAGAACAAGGCTGGTAAAATATACCAGTAACAGCCCTGAAAGCTATTGCCGTCAGGGTTTATGCTTAAGCTGCTATAAGTGAAAAATTAATCTCACAACAACAACCCTTTGGTGTATCAGAGGGTTTTTTAATTCAGAATTTAACAATACACCTAATGGTACAATAGTTTTAAATAAAAGTGATGGCGGTGCTTTCGATCTTCTTTCAATTGATTTGGGAGAACTAAATGAGCTTTTTGAGTCATCTACAGTCACGTTTGTTGGAGTCAAAGCTGATAGTTCAACTATTTCTAATACCTTTACCCTAAATGGTATTAAAGGATTCCAAACTTTTAACTTTACAAATTTTACAAACATTATTTCAACAAGCTGGCAGCAAGTTAGCCCGTTTCACCAATTTGATAACATTGTAATCTCTGATAGTACTACAACGACTGTTCCAGAACCGACTTCAATTTTGGGCTTACTATCTTTTGCTGCTATAGGACTTGGTTCAGCATTAACATATAAAAAAGCAGCAACTTAGGCGCTTATCTACAAAAATCAGCCTCAGAAGTTGTCTCAAAAGAGGTTGGTTGTGATTTTAGGCACTTCTAGATTCTCCTTAACCTGAAAACGAGGTAACTGGAATTAAATTACCATTTCAAGCCAGATTTAAGGAGATCTAGAAGATTTTGTTAATACAAGAATATCCCGCTGTTCACAGTCAAGTGTAAGCAACTTCAAGAAGGATAATTTATTTCCTGGAGTTCCCCAAGTGAAAAAGTTTCACTTGGGATTATCTTTCTTTGGATTAACCTTAACTGGTGTTTTATCTAGCCTTAGCAACCTAGAAGACAAATTGCTCAAACCTGTAATTACAAATCTACTAACCAGAGTTGAATTTAGTATGCCAAAGAAGTGGCTATTTTTCTGGAGTAGACTTTTGTGTATTTCCCTTGAGTTGGCGCAACTGTTGTAGTAATTCTTGCTTTGATTCAGAAGTCGATGCAGGCTGATTTTTATTATTAACTCTTGGCGTTAATAGCGGTTCAGAAGAACTACTAGCTGCTGGTAAAGGCTGGGTTTGATTGGTATTGATTTTTGGTAGAACTAATGGTTTGAGAATATTTGTACGTAAGGACGCAGGCTGATTATTCTTGATTTGGACTTCGGATGATGGCTTTGCAGCATCTGTTGGTGAGTTGTTATTTACTCCTGGCACAACTAACGGCTTGAGAGTACGTGCGGGTAAAGGCGCAGACTGATTAGTTGTGACTGGCGCTTTTGAAAATGGTTTAGAAGTAGACGCAGGCGATGGCGTTAGCTGATTGCTGTTGCCTGCTGGTGCTAATGGAAAGGGCTTTTGGTCTTGAGTCGTTCCAATTGTATTGCTACCGTTTTGGAAGACTAGGTTAAATGGATAAGAACTGATCTTTTTATCTCCCTTGGGGGATTGTTTGTTAAAGTATTCCCTTGCTTTTGTTCGCAATTCGGGGGAGAGTAACTTGTCTTGGAACTTGATATCTAAGACTTTGCCATCAGGATCTACCACTAATACACCCAAAACAGCCCCTTCCACATTCGGCTTATCTGTAGCTACTGTTTGCCGAATAACTGGTTTTTGTTCAGCATTGGGGTATTCTTTCTGGACTTCTTTTCTGAGAGCATCGTAAGAATCCAGTTGTGCAATTGTTTGTTGAGTTCCTTTGGGCGATAAATTGCTTGCCTGGGATACAATTCCCCTAGTTCCCATTAAAGTATTGCTATTTCCTCGACCTTCTTTTAGAGAATCTATCAAGGAGTTTTGAGCAGTTTTAGACGCATCACCAGTTGGTTGCGCCATTTGGGGAGTTGGATTTACCTGTGGTGTTGTAACGGGAGGAATATCAGAAAGGTTGCGAGATTGGGCATTTTGCAGAATATCATCAGGTATGTTCTGTGACTGCAATTGTGGCAACCTATTTACAGCCAGCGGTTGAGGCGACTCGTATTTGCTCCCGCTTTGACTCAAACGAGGAACTGAAGGAACTGATGGCGAAAATTTTGGGGTGTTATTGTATTTAGAACTGTCAAATTTAGAAGCGTCAAATCCAAAATTATAATTGGGAATCCTCCGCAGAGACTGTCTTGTAGGCACAGAGGAAACCCGGTAGCTATTAGCTGATGGAGGTAGGGGAGGCAATACTAACTGACTAGTTGGCGGTGATGCCAATGGAGGTAATACAGTCTGGGCGTTAAAATTTGGTGCAGAAAGTGGCGCTATTGGCGGAAATTGTTGTAAACCTACTTGCGGTTGGGGTGTGCTTTGGGGTAAACGGCTTTGGTCGACTTGGCTCAATTCCATAAGTCCGACGGTTTTTGATGATGCCGTTTCCTTAGGCTTACTGGAGTCTATGGGCATCAATGGTACAATCATGGCGATCGCACCGTGGATGCCAACAGAAGCTATCGCTGCTATCCCAATTGGCTGGGTAATAACTTCTGGTATATTTTTCAGCAGGGAGACGTAAGACATGGCTGTTATCGTTCACTCGACTCAGTTGCAGTTGGCTAACAATTTTATCTCTGGTGACTATATTGCAATATATTCCAAGAGATGCTTCCCTCTAAGGAAATAATAACTTCCTATGCTGGCAATCCAGACGCTAAGATTACCATTTCCTCAAGTTTTGAATTTCTTAATGATGCTCTATCATATTGTTAAATTGGGCTTGCTAAAAAATGTTTAAATAATCACTAATTTTGATTTTTTATTGTTATAAAGCACACTATTAAAAGTAATATTTCGGTTATTTATCTACTTCATATTTCTGATAACTTCTGCTGTATCCGAACATTCGAGCTATTTTTTAGTCTTTGCTACTGCCTTTTTTTCCATAAAGATTACGTAACAAATGGCACGCTAAAATGATAGATACTACGCCCTTTGTAACAATCTTACCACATCAGCCGACACTAAAACTGTTATGAACTGTACCATTTGTTGATACTTTAGCCCTAAAACCCATCAACATGTATTTGGGGCTTCTAAGATTGAGTCAAAGATGGCTACTTTAGCCTCTAACTACTGACTATATTCTTTGTTAAAAAGTTCTAAATTTTAAGTCCTTGCAGCCAAAATTTTAAATGCCGTTACCGACAGTTATTGTCCCTGGTTATCTAGAAAGCGCGATCGCTTATCGCCAACTAGAACAATCTTTACAACAGTTAAATTTTCCCACTGTCACAGTACCACTACGGCGGCGTGACTGGCTACCCACTATTGGCGGAAGACCCATAACGCCAATTTTGCAACAACTTGATCGCACTGTCAAACAGACATTGCAGCAATATAACGCTACTCAAATTAATTTGATTGGTCACTCAGCCGGGGGTTGGATATCCCGTATCTACATGGGAGAAAAACCCTATTTGGCACGTGGCGATGTCAAGCCATCCCTCTGGCAAGCTCACCCCTTGGTTGCTACTCTCATTACCTTGGGTACACCCCACATCAGCCAAGAACGCTGGACGCGTTCCAATTTGGATTTTGTCACCAATAACTATCCTGGAGCTTTTTATAAAAATGTTCGTTACGTTTGCGTGGCGGGCAAAACTATTTTTGGAGAAAGGCGGCGTGGTAGCTGGTTTGCTTACAGTAGTTACAAATTAACCTGTGGCAAAGGTAACACTTGGGGAGATGCAATCACACCCATCGAAGCAGCTCACTTGGAAGGCGCAGAAAATCTGGTGATTGAAGGTGTTAAGCATTCTCCCAGAAGTCCTGGTATGTGGTATGGCTCGCCAGACCCATTAAAAGTTTGGGTGCAATATTTAATTTAAAAAACTTTATTTTTATATAAGAAAAGCAAAACTTCTTAAAATTTCTTAGCTAAAATAATTGTATAAGAATAAATACCTACTTAAGAACAGGAGGGGTGAGCCATGCAAAGCACCCAGTTCGATAGGATTTTGCGACGAGTAGCGACGATATTATCAGTTGTAATTCTGACTCTGTGCTTAATTTACGTTTCTACCGGAGTTTTACTTTCTTTTTACTACGAGCCGACAGCCGGCGGTGCTTACAACTCGTTGAAGACGATTAATACACAACTATCATACGGTTGGTTATTTTGGAGATCCCACGAGCTTGCTGGTAACGGCCTAATTGCGATCGCCCTCATTCAACTTGTAATCATGTTTTTGAGTCGCCAATTTCGCAAGAGTTGGCTAACTGCTTGGATTAGCGGCATTTTGTTCACCCTCAGTGCCATCGGGCTAGATTGGACGGGCATGATTCTAGACTGGACTCAAGAAGGATACTGGCGTTTTAGCATTGAGCTAGGAACCATCGAAGCGATTCCGCTAATTGGTGGACAACTGCGAGACATCCTCACAGGTGGTGGAGCCATTAGCACTGTTACAGTGGAACACCTTTACACAATACACACTTATCTGATTGCTACCACAACACTAATTTTGGCCATAGTGCATTTATCTGCTTTACTCTGGCAAGAATGGCAACAGAGTGCTGAGATAGGAGTTAGGAGTTAGGAGTTAGGAGTTATTCTCCCTGATCCCCCCATCTCCCCATCTCCCTCATCTCCCAGCACTTTCAGTAGCGGAAAGCTCAGATAACTGCGCCAGAGGTAGATCTTCGACTTCTGGTAACTTTTCTAGAGATAGGGGAGTGGATTGGGTGACACCGGATAAACGTTTTAAAAGGCTAGGTCTGGGGTCATGCAAGAGGTAGATAATGCGATCGCCAACTTCCCATTCTTGGTTAGCTGGCATTACCTGTAAGCGTTCCTCTCGTTCTACCAATAGCGGTATTAATACCCCAGTCCTAATTTTCTCTTGAATGCGATCGTGTTGAGTGGAGAATTCCGACTCATTAAGCGTAGTTGTTCCCAGCTTGACTCGCCCATCATTGAGATATTCATTCCAAGTCTTAATGGCTAAATCTGGGATAAAAGCTTGATTAACTTTATTATGGGCTGAGCTACTCGCTTGGGGGTCGCGGGGAAAAACTGCTAACACACGCGGCGGATTAAACTCCTCAGCTGCTCGTTGAGCCAAAATAAAATTCACCTCACCATTACTTGTCATTGCCAAAAAAGTACCCATCGAGGCAAGTCCAGCTTCTTCCAAAACAGCTGCATCCAAGGCACTACTAGCAATCACCCGGAGATTTTGGGACTCGGCTTGCAGAAGACATTGGGGGTCAGTATCAATCATTACCACATTTTCCCCCCGTTCTTGAAAGAACCGGGCAATCAAAAGACTCAAGGGATTACAACCCACAATTACTGCCCCAGTTGCATCTTTCGAGGTAATTTGTAGGAACCTGGCAACCCAGCCAGCTGTTAACCCCTGGCAGACCACAGTCATGATAATTGTCAGGAAAACTAGAGCTTTGATGGAGTCACCGCCATTAATACCCCGCTGTGTCAGCAAAATCGCAAATAGAGAAGCAACGGACGCAGAAACAATTCCTCTCGGAGCAACCCAACTCAAAAACAATTTCTGTCGCCAGTTGAGGTCACTGTTCCAGGTACAGAACAGAATATTAATTGGGCGAACCACGAACATTAGTACCAAAACAGTGAGTAAACTACCCCAGCCCAAAGCAAACACACTGGCGATGGATAGGTCAGCTGCTAGTAGGATGAACAGTACCGAAACGCTGAGAATTGTCAGCTGACCCTTAAAGCTTCTTAACAGACGTTCTTCTGGAACTGAGGAGTTAGCAAACACCGCTCCGGCGACTACTGTCGTCATTACTCCGGATTCACTGCGGATCATTTGCGATAAGGTAAACAGGCTCCAAAGTATTGCCAGCACCACTAAGTTTTTCAGCTCGAATGACAGAAAACTGGCGCGTTTGAAAATCAAACTCATCAGATAACCGCCAGCGCCGCCAATTGCGGCACCAACACCCAACCGCATTAATAGACCAACGATCGCATTGATTGGCTGAGCATCGCCGTTCAAAATCGTATCGAGGACAACGAAAGCCAGGATCGCCCCTACAGGGTCAATTAAAACTCCTTCGCCTTCTAAAAGTGTCGCCACCTGTCGGTCTACATTGATTTGTTTTAGCAGGGGGCCAACGACAGTCGGCCCTGTAACCACGACTATGGAAGCATAGAGAAAAGCTATGTTCCAAGGAAATTCACCCAGCCAGTGAGCAGCCATACTCCCACCAAGCAGTGTGATTAGGGTTCCGAGAGTGACGAGCAATTGTAAGCTCAGTGAAACTCTGCCTAACTCTCGCAGATCTAAATTCAGTCCACCTTCAAACAAAATAATTGCCGTTGCTAGGGCGACAATAACTTCCAGTCCAGTGCCCAGCAGATGGGGGTGCAACAGCCCTAAACCATCAGAGCCAAACAGAATGCCCAACAGCAATAACAAGACAATGCTGGGTACTCGCAGGTATGCAGCCAAGACTTGGGCGCTAATACCCGCTAGCACAGCGATCGCCATCTGGAGAGTGATTTCAAAAGATGCTTCCATGTTGTAGATTTTGAGCCATTTATTTCAAAATCTTTTGTAAAAAAACTGTAGGTATTAACTCTACAGGGTACAACATCATACCCTTTCTCCTTTGGCGAATTTTGCGTTTTTTCTATTTAGGCATCCACTAGATTGAAGAGTCCTGGACGTTGAGCCACTCTGCCCAAAGCCGGACAAGCGCCTACGGACTTTTTTGTGTGTATCCATATCTGTGTATCCTTTTCAAACTTTCGCCTCCACCCAGTTTAGCCGCCACGAACTTTTTTTGGCAAAACCTATTGACATCCTTCAGAAAATTCGTTAATTTATAAAAGGTCTGAGTCCGACGCCCCCATCGTCTAGAGGCCTAGGACACCTCCCTTTCACGGAGGTAACGGGGATTCGAATTCCCCTGGGGGTATTAAAAAGCGAAAAGCTAATATTTTTTCGAGCTAAGTCAGTAGTAATAACTATCACTCAGAACTAACCACTGAATGATAGATTACTGCACTTCAGCTTTTCTGACTGGCTAGTTCTTCTACACGTTGGTAGATAGCCATAAGATTTAACCGCAGATCTTTACTCAGGCGGTTTTCAATAATTGACACTGGCATAGTGAGCTTAGGCCAAACTTGAATTGTGTAGCAGACATTGGTTCCTATATGCTCGCCAAGGGAATAAGGCTCTAAGCACCAGCTACCAGAGAAGCCTTTAAAATCTCCTTCTACCATGCGGAAATTGATTTCTTTAGGGAAGTATTCTTCCAGGTCTAAAACCACCCGCGCACAAAAATTGAAATTTAAAAAGCGCTGGGAGCCTACCTGTTCGAGTCGAATACCCCCGTCAGGATGCTCGATAAGACGGCTTTTGGCAAGGTTGGGAATGAAGTCAGCCAAAGCTTCATAATCAGTCAGAACCTTCCAAATTTGTTCCACTGGCTGGGGAATTTGAACTTTAGCACTGATTTGTCGTTGCCGCTGTGCTAGTTTGTCAATTTGAACTTCAACTTTAGCCAATAAAGCAAGTGCATCAGCAGACAAATCAGCTTCTAAGTTAGTGTCATCAGTGGAAGACTGAAGATCGAGGTTCTCTGTTGTGTTGTATTCTTGAGTCACTTTCCGAATTATGGTTTGCTTTCGTCAGAAAATTGCGGCAGAGTCAGGGTGAAGCAAATTTCGCTCTGTTGAGAATCTGGTATTGGTAGACTTTCAACTGCGATCGCCCCATTGAGATGCTGCACTAAAGACTTGACTAAAGCAAGTCCCAAGCCCGTCCCTGGAGTCCAGCGTCCTTTTCCGCGACGGAACTTGTCAAAGATGTAGGTCGCTTCTTCTTCAGAGATGGCACGTCCGATGTTCCTCACCTTCATGATAACTCGATCTATTTGTTCATCGACTTGATGAAAGGCGTGTAGGTGGACTATAGTGTCATGCTCTGAGTATTTACATGCATTGGTGAGCAATTCTTGGAGAATGCGGTCAAAACTTTCTAGTTCGGTTTGCAGCCTTAGCGACTCTTGTGGTAACTCTAAGGAAATGTTTAATCCCTTCTCAGCAAGTTTTTTATCAAAAGATGCCGCTATATGCTCAATTCTGCTATTTAAATCTATAGTTTCTAATTGCGGAGCTTCGTGAGGCGACTCTAGCTTCTGGAGTGTCAACAAGTCATTAATTAAGTTAATTTCTTTTGTACATTCCTGTTCTAGGATATCCAAATATCTTACCTGACGCTCTGGTGTTATTCCTGGGAAACGTAAGTTGCGAATTGACAACAGCATGTTTGTCAGGGGGTAGCGTAGGCGATCGCTCATATTACTCAAAAATTCATCTTTGAGTTCGTTAAGCTGCCGCAACTGTTCAACATATTGGCGGGTTCTTTCATGCAACTTTGCTTGAAGTTCCAGACTGCTCTGTAGTTTTGCTGTTCGCTCATCCACCAAAGTTTGCACTTGGCGCAAAGTCTGTGACTGGATGATGGCGTTACTCACTTGAGCGCAAACCATTTCCACAAGGTTTAATTCTGCTGGCTGCCAACTCCGAGTAAAAGATTGCTGTAATACCAAAAACCCTAAGATTTTACCTTGACTTTCTAATGGCATTAACAGTACCGCAGGCAATTCCTCTAGTGCGAATAATGGAACACCACAGGAGATCTCGTTTTCGGCGGTATAATCATCGAAAATTACTGGTTTTCCAGAATCTATGAAGGCACGCTGACATAAACCGCACTCAGAAAGCGAAAAAGACTGGTTTAAGATCTCTGGTTTACTGGTGCGGGAATTTTGTGTTGCCTTTGTCCATTCACCAACTACCGTAGCTTTAGCTTTGGGAATTTGTTTCTTTGCTTGAGTTCTAAATAGCGGATCTGTATATTTCAACAAAATCAGCAAACCCCGATCTGCTTGTAGAGATTCAGCTGTAGAGGCAATAACTACTTGGAACATTTGATTAAGTTCCAAGTTACTGCGACTTAATATAGTTAATTGCTTGATCAAGTTTTGATGCTGGTTGCTTTTTTGTAAATCCTGTTGTTGACTAGCAATTAGCTGAGTTTGTGCGACTCTAGAAAAAGCGATCGCGCAAGATGACTCTACTTCTTTGAGCAGTTGTTTTTCTGATTCGCTCCAATCATATGGTTGGAATTTAATCAGACAAATAACCCCATTGTTATTGCCACCAAACCGGGTAGGAATTGCCAAAACTGCTTTTATCGGTAGTGGCAGATATTGACATCCAACTACCAGACTGTTCTGAATGATGGAAATATCTTCAATAGTCAATGGTTCAGCAGCACATTGCAGCACTGGGGAGTGCATCAGCAACTGTTCCATCGAAAATATCTCTTCTGGGTGTGGTAACCCTAAATAATCATCAGCACACCAATTAGTAGCAGTTGGTTCGTCGGAGATGTCACCTGTTACTGAAACCAAGCAGCAGCAATCTACTTGAAAAGTAATTCCTAGCAATCGGGCAATATCTTGCAGCATCAATGCCGTTGCCGAGCTATTAGCAATGATTTGGTTGATTTTGTGTACCAACTGGCGGGCTGGTTCTTCCTGATGCTGCATCAGCTTGACTTGGTAAGGTTGTAGTCGATCTACGTCATTCAAGTAATGTGGCGGCGACGATAAAGGCTTTTTCATTCTTGGCACGCCCTTGGATAATAAATCCATTGTTTTTGCACCCAACCTTTTGGCATATTGTTCACCGTTAGTTGTGTTGCTCCACCCTGATAATTGACAAATTTTGTATGAATACTTTCTCTCACCTGTTATAGCCCTTTTCTATGTCAGATGGCCAAGTTTCCAAATATATTAAGCAAATTGCTACATCAATACTTAGATAGTTAAGATATACTAAAATCCCTTAACCAGATTATTTTTGCTTTCTTTATATTGATACGATTAACTAACTTTGACTTAGAATATCTTGTCTGTAAGTATACATAAACCGTAATTTCTCTGGAATCAAACCCCGACCACGGGTAGTTTTAGCCGTAAGATTACTTAGAAAAATTTAAGTTTTTTGTAAAATTTATTGAATTTTTAGTATATTTATAAGCTGTCCTTGACTTTGTGTTAGTGTGAAAAAGATAGACAAAGACAAGCTAAAGCTTTAAAAAGTAGACATATAAACTATCCTAAAGCTCTCATACTAAATAGAGCAAAGTTGAATCTAGACGCAAAGTGCTTTCTAGAAGATGAGATATTTAATGATAACTTTTGACAACACGTAGGGGCGATCGCTAGACTTCGTTTTTTTCAGGGCGATCGCCCAAGTTTTCAGTAAACTCTCAGTGTATATCAGGCAGTGTAGCCTTTGGTTTTGGTAATTGGAAAGAAATTATTAAACATTGGCGGTTATCCATTACCAACTTCATATCTATAACTATAAATAAACATAAATAAATAATCTATAAGTTTTAACAATGTATTGAACCGCCAGAGAAAATAGAGCTAAATTTTGAATGCAGCCCGATTATTTTAATCAAAATAACCGAGCTGCATTCGCCTGGATATAAGGCTATCCAGCCAAACTTTCGACACTTAGAGGAACCATATCGCCATTCCTCGTTAGTCCTAACAACATCGGCTGTTGGGGTTGGATGAGTTGACCTGTGAGGACACAGCGTTCTTCTTGCTGAGCTGTGGCCGCTATGCTAGCTCGAATATCGGAGCGCGAAAATCGCGGCTTCCACTCACCTGATTTTTGCTGGACATAGTTCCAAAGAATATCTCGGATCAGAGCTTGATATCCCTGATTGCCAGCGATTTCTTTGAGTTTATCTTTGAGTTCACGTTCTAGGCGGATGCTGGTAACTTCCATATCGGTGGTTGGGGTGCGAGCGATTGTATGCATGACTTTTTCTCCTTAAAGGTATAGACAGGATAGTAATACAAGTGTAGTATGTTTAAAGGAATGTTCAATAGGTGAAATTTTCTGTGAAATCCATTTACCCCATCTCTACTTCCTTATGCGCTACCAATTGCCGAGCCGATTGGGAATCAGCTGCTGTGGGAGTGGAGTATTTATTTATGGGCGGTAGTAGCCGAAATCATGGGCAAATCACAGAGGGTAATCATGAGTTTAGATATCTGAGCATTAGTGGGGCGATCGCAAAACCACAACTAGACAAAGAAAGCGGGGGGTACAGGCGAAGGAATTCTGTACCGATATAAGACCAGAAAAATTTTCGGTCAATTTCCAACCCCCGCTTCAGGTAAAGAAGAAGCGGGGGTTTTTTGTAAGGAGTGAAGCTGTGACGACTGCAAGGCAAGTGTTAGAGCAATCCGTAGTGATGTTTTATCAGAATTATTTACCACTATGTCGGATCAATATCAAGCGGGCGATTGTTTTATTAGTAACAAAACAAACTCTTGCGCTGGGTTTTACCACGGAAAGTGAATGCCTAATTCACTCACTCCATCTGGGAGCGGATGTGGAAACTTCCACCAGCTAATTGGCAAAAAGCGTTACCACAAGGGGATTGCATTTACCAAGATTGCGGTAGCAGCAGACATCTAACCCTAGATTATCTGATACCGCGATATACAGGCTGAATTTTGGATAGATGTGCAAGCAAACCTGGAAATAACAGGAGAGCATAAGGAATGCTGAAATTAACTTACACTGAAAGCAGCTTTTATTTAGAATTTCTCACTCAGTCGCTAGAAGAATGGGTAGCGCAACGAGTGATTTTGGCACTGCGAGTCGGCCAAACTCTGAGCGTTGAACCCAGTACAGCTTCCTTTTTGCTTCCTGTTGATTTACGGGGAGTAGAAGTGTTGAAGGCTGAGGTGAAAAGAGATGACAGAGAAATTATTGCTTTGTCTGTCTGCGATTCCGAATATGTGGAAGTCAGCTTACGGGGTTCTTGGCTATCAAATGGTTCTGAGGATGCTGCGGGTGTGTTTATTACCACAATGAGCGATCGCGCTGAGTTCTTTTTGCACAAACTTTGGCAGGAAGCTCAAGCTTGTACTTCTGTGATGAGTGAATAAACGAAATCAAAGGGTGAGTTAAATTTCTCGCCCTTTGTTGTTTTATAGCAGGCAAGAGGCAATAGGCAATAGGCAACAGGCTTGAAAATCTTTTTGTGTTTGGGTTTTAGGCTAGGTTGATGTCCTAATCTACCTGGCAACTGCTATATTTATGAAAGTTTGCGAATTGCCAGAAAAAATTGGTCAGCTTGGTGTTTAAGTAATAAAAATTTATTTTCTCTACTCTCTATTTTCAAGGCAGAGTCAAATAAAAATTAAAAAATAAGTATTGATACGTGGTTTTGATTCAATTTCTTGTATGTTGATTGTGTTTAATAATTCACAATCAAAAAAATTATGGATTTTAAGCAGATTGGTGAGGTTGCTAGTTCACTCTTAACTCTGTTTGGACTGAAAATTTTAGGTGCGATCGCTCTGTGGCTGATTGCTCAACGCTTGATTGATTTTGGATTAAAGCTACTACGACGTGCTTTCCGAAGCCAACAAGTCGATCCGACACTGATTAACTATCTTCTGAATATCATTGGCGTGACGCTGAGAATTGTTCTAATTGTGGCAATTCTTGGGTTTTTTGGCATTGAAACAACTTCTTTTGCCGCATTGCTAGCAGCGGCTGGTGTGGCAATTGGCGCAGCATGGGGTGGATTACTGGCGAACTTTGCAGCAGGGGCATTTTTAATAGTTTTTCGACCCTTCAAAGTTGGTGATTTTATCTCAGCAGCAGGTGTTACGGGCACTGTTACAGAAATTGGACTGTTCACAAGCAATATCAATACACCCGATAACGTGTTAACGATTGTTGCAAATAACAAGATATTTGCTGATAATATCCAAAATTATTCTGCCAACCCTTACCGTCGGGTCGATCTGGTGGCTCAAATCCATCATGATGTGAAACATAATGAAGCGATCGCACTTTTGAAAGCCAAAATTAGCCAAATTCCAAATGTTCTGCAAAATCCCGCACCGGACATAGAAATTCTGGATTTTAATTTTGCAGGGCCTGTGCTAGCAGTACGTCCTTATTGCAATAATGACCACTACTGGCAAGTTTATTTCGACACTAATAAAACTATACGTGAAACCTTCGGTGAAGCTGGGTATCCAATTCCCGAATACCGTTATGCAATTAGCGGTTCATCTGGTAATGGGATTAGTAATGTTATCCCACCACTATCGGAAATAACTTGATAATAAAGCAAAAAGTCAAGTTTGATTTGCAAATCTTTGCTAAATAATCATGAAAAAACGAACCGCAAAGAACGCATAGACGCGGAGCGGCTTCCCGCAGGGTAGGACACGAAGAAATAAGAGTTTCAGAGAGTTTTTGCGTAAGTCCTATTAAAAAGTAGTTAGGGTACATGCCTTACCTACTTTTTAATGTCACAAATTTTTGAAAAAACCAGTTTCAATTTCCGAAACCAGCCTGACAAATGGTGTAGAAAAAGGTTAGCTTAACTGTTAATCACAAGCGGCACCCCAGCAGCGATGGTAAAAGAATTAGCAATTTGCACTCGCGGACTAACTAAGCAATTTGACCGACATGTTGCTGTCAATGATGTTGATTTAGAAATCCAGGCGGGTGAAGTATATGGACTAATTGGCCCCAATGGCGCAGGTAAAACGACTCTCATCCGAATGTTGGCGACTGCTGAGGAACCAACTACGGGTGAGATTTATATTAATGGCGATCGCCTTTTACGCGATAAGAGTAACCCGAAACTCAAACGTCGTCTTGGTTACTTACCCGATGACTATCCACTATATGAAGATTTAACAGTTTGGGACTACTTAGATTATTTTGCGCGTTTGTATCGCTTGCGGGAACCCCGCCGCACTCAACGGCTACATGAAGTTTTAGAATTAATTCAACTTGGTAACAAACGCCACAGCATGATTTCTACTCTCTCACGAGGGATGAAACAGCGTTTGAGTTTAGCGCGAACCATTATCCACGAACCGATTTTACTATTACTAGATGAGCCTGTTTCTGGACTCGATCCCATTGCGAGAATGCATTTCCGTGAAATCATTAAGGCTTTACGAGAAGCTGGGATGACTATCTTAATTTCTTCCCACGTTCTTAGCGATCTAGCGGAATTGTGTACTTCTGTGGGAATTATGGAACTTGGCTTTTTAGTAGAAAGTACTTCCCTACAGCAACTTTATCAACGTCTTTCACACCAACAAATTGTGTTATCTACTTTGGGAAAAATAGAGGCACTTTTGAGCGAATTGAAGCATCATCCTTTAGTAGAACAGTGGGAGGTAATACCAGGAAAAAACAGCGTGCGGGTGAATTTTTCAGGAACGCAGGAAGATTGCGCCGATCTGTTGCGATCGCTCATTCAAGCAGGCATTCCTTTGAGTGATTTCCACTGCACGCAAGAAGACTTAGAAACTATTTTCTTAAAACTAGGTCACAAACAAGCATCTTGATTCGTCAATAACTATCACTCCCGATTTTTGGAGAAAATTTTTCCTATGATGCTCAATTTAATAGACAAAATCGGCGATGCAAATCCCCAATTATTGCGGGAATTAAAAGGACGCCTGAAATTTTTTAATGTGGCGATCGCTGTTGCAATTTCCCTACTACTGCAACTAGTAGTTTTTTTATATCAGTTTCGCGATTTTCCTGATGAAAGATATTCACTAACTGCGACATACTGTCGTTTACGTCCAATATATGAGCAGCGACAAAGACAAGTTTATCAGCAATCAAATCAATCTATAATTAATGAATTCAATAATTTTTTGTCCAATAATTTCTGTCCAGAAAACCAAATTGATTGGCAGTTGTGGTGGCGAGACCATTGGGAATATATATTCCTTTCTTTGAGTGTAATTTTTGTATTTACACTATTAGTTGCAGGAACTTATTTACTGATTAATGATTTAGCTAAAGAAGAACGTCGCGGTACGTTGAATTTCATTCGTCTGAGTCCACAATCAGAAACAAGTATCTTGACTGGCAAGTTGCTAGGAGTTCCGAGTTTTATTTATCTCATAGTCTTAGTAGCCCTTCCTTTACATTTGTGGGCTGGACACTCTGCCAACATAGCTTTTAGTTACATTTTTAGTTACTATGCTGTTGTTGTTAGTAGCTGTATGTTCTTCTACAGTGGTGCGTTACTCTTTGGATTAGTTACTCGCTGGTTCAGTGGTTTTCAGCCGTGGTTAGGTAGTGGCGCTGTTTTATTTTTCTTGTTTATGACGATGATAATAGCATCGTCTTATAGCAACAGTTTAAATAATTCAGGTGCTTGGTTGAGACTTTTTAATCCTTGGGATGTAACCAATTATTTGTTCCCGAACTTGTTGCGTGTTTACAATGGTTCTCCTCTAAAAAATTTGGAGTTTTTCTATATACCGTTGGGAACAAATGTTGTGAGTGTTGTTGGCTTCCATTTGTTCAACTATGGAGTGTGTACTTATGGAATTTTCAAAGCACTGAAACGTTGTTTCCGTAATCCTCAAGCTACAGTAATCAGCAAGGGACAAAGTTATATAATAGTAGCCTTTTCCCAGTTGATGATGTGGGGATTTACCTTGCAATATAGGGGCAAAATTTTTGATTTAGATCGACAAATTGAGCAAAATTTTGCTTTGATGGCATTATATAATGTGGGCTTGCTTGTAAGTTTGATTGCAATTCTTACGCCTCATCGTCAAACTGTACAAGATTGGGCAAGATATAGACATCAAGATAGCAAGAAGAGTATTTGGTGGGATTTAATAGCGAGCGAAAAAAGTCCTGCATTAGTGGCGATCGCCATTAATCTTATAATCGTTAGTATCCCTTGGGTAGTTTGGATTTCACTTACATCTACTTTCAACACAGACACTACGCCAAATTGGGCGGGTGACAATATTGATAGGTTGAAATCTCTTTTAGCCCTAGCTTTGTCTATCAGCATGATTTTGATTTATGCTACCATCGCTCAATTGGTTCTGTTGCTCAAAACTCCCAAACGTTCTTTCTGGGCAATTGGAACTGTTGGTGGAGTAATGTTCCTACCTCCAGTCATTTTAGAATTGCTCGGTATCTCTTCGTGGAAAAATCCCACTGTGTGGCTATTTTCAACTTTCCCTTGGTCAGCGATATCATATTCCGAGGCGACAACAATTTTTATGGCATTCCTAGCTCAGGTGAGTATTCTTGGATTGTTAAACTTCCAGTTAACAAAGCAGGTGAGATTAGCAGGCGAATCTGCTACAAAAGCATTGTTAGCAGGACGTTAGTTTGATAAAGCAGAATTCAGAATTCAGAATTCAGAAGTAAAACACAGTTTATAGCTGGGGTTTGCTTAATTTACACGCGTTAGATCCCCGACTTATCAAATAAGTCGGGGATCTTGTTTCTGCTATATTATTAATTAGTTGCTGGCATCAAAACTCGTAGCTTTTTCAAAAATATTGGCAATAAATAAATAGTCTGCGATATATATTCATCTATCTGTAGTAGGAATTTCATTAAATAGTTTGAAGTTTTAATCAACACAACTAATACAAAAATTTAAAAATCATGCTAGATCCTTCTGCTGAAGACCTACGCTGTATAGCTATCCAGTTTTTAGAACAAAGCCCTCCACAACGTCTGCACATTCTCAAACAATTGGGCATAGCTCGTTATGAATTTTTAACTAAAATACGCCTTAACGAAGCAAATATAATTTGTATGATGCGGTTTTTAAAATATCCCAACCGCCTAAAATTTCCCAATCTTCAAGAAGCAGATTTATCTGGTTTAAATTTAGATGGACTCAACTTCATTCGGGCGAATTTATCAGCAGCCAATTTGCAAGGTAGCAGTTTAGTTAATGCCGATCTCTTATTTGCAAATTTGACAAAAGCTGATTTGAGGAATGCAGATTTGAGAGGTGCAACTTTGAATGAGACTATTTGGTCAGATACTTTAGTAGATAGATGTCAGCTTGGTGTAGGTACTGGTTTAACTCATCTGCAACGCCAAGATTTACAATTGCGTGGAGCTAAATTTAATTAGGTGAAAAAGGGAGTACAGACGCGATTAATCGCGTCTGTACAAGAGTAGGGAGTGGGAAGTAGGGAATAGATGTTTGCATTCCCAGGCGCGAACTTTTATTGATGGATGTATCTGGAAAAAAAGATAATAAAAATACAAAAAGTTATAAAATTATGAGATTGAGATTGGGTTGGATAAATTAATGACTATTAAACTGCCCCAAAAATTGATGTTGCTTGGTGCTGGGGAACTAGGCAAAGAATTTACTATCGCTGCTCAGCGTCTTGGTAATTATGTGATTGCTGTTGACCGTTATCCTAATGCTCCAGCGATGCAAGTTGCTGACTGTTTTGAAGTGATTTCTATGCTTAGCGGGGATGATTTAGAAGCTATAGTTGCTAAGCATCAGCCAGATTTTATTATACCAGAAATTGAAGCAATCAGAACAGAAAAATTGATTGAATTTGAGGAGCGAGGGATTACAGTTATCCCGACTGCGGCTGCTACTAATTATACAATGAACCGCGACAGAATTAGGGAACTGGCATATCAACAATTAGGCGTTAGAACAGCTAAATATCGTTATGCGGTAAGTCTAGAAGAATTGATTGCTGTTTCTGATGAAATTGGGTTTCCAAATGTTGTGAAACCTGTGATGTCATCATCTGGAAAAGGTCAGTCTGTGGTGCAGGATAAAAGTGAGGTTGAAAAAGCTTGGAATTATGCGATCGCTAATTCTAGAGGTGATAGTCAAAAGGTAATTGTAGAAGAATTTATTAATTTTGAAATCGAGATAACTTTACTCACTATTAAACAGTGGAGTGCCCCAACAATTTTCTGTTCTCCTATTGGTCATCGCCAAGAAAGAGGCGATTATCAAGAATCGTGGCAACCCGCAGAAATTGATGAAGATAAGTTATTAAAAGCTCAAGAAATAGCCATCAAAGTTACTGACGCTTTAGGAGGAGCCGGAATTTTTGGTGTTGAGTTTTTCATTACCAAAGATGAAGTAATTTTTTCCGAACTTTCTCCTAGACCTCATGACACAGGTATGGTGACATTAATTTCCCAAAATCTCAACGAATTTGAATTACATTTGAGAGCTATTTTAAACTTGCCAATTCCTCATATAGAACAATTAGGAGCATCAGCTAGTGCAGTAATTTTAGCTTCAGAAAAATCTGATTCTATTGCTTTTACTGGTGTTGCTGATGCTTTGTCAGAAAAAGATGTAGATATTCGATTATTTGGTAAACCTAATGCCCATCCATATCGGCGAATGGGAGTAGCTTTAGCAAAAGGTGTGAATGTCAAAGAAGCTAGGGAAAAAGCTACGAAAGCTGCAAGTAAAATTCAAATTATTTAATTTTGGAATATTAAAAAGTAGAGGAATCAAGAATATTTACCACTGCATGAAAATTTTCTCCAAGCATATATCGATTACTATGGGGTAAATTTTCTAAAGTTAACAAGATTGTTTTTGTGCCCTGAGAGTCGCTTTTTTGGGGTTGAATTATAATTGCTACCTCATTTTCTCCAGCCGGAACGATCGCAAAATTAGCAATTGGCTGGTAATCTACTCCATACTTAGCTGTTCCCTCGATGTTGTACTTCACTATTAAATCTTGAGCGGTATCACCATTACGAGTAATTACAAACTCACCAATCTCTCCAAATTGAGACGCGCAGTTTTTTGTGGCTGTAATGTTTACAATGGTTGGGTAGCTGAAGGTAGAGTTTAATTGATGATATTTATTTTGGTATTCATCACCGGATATTAAGCTAAATTTAGTTAATAGTTCATTTTTATTATAAAAATTACTGAAATTGACAATATTAGTGAGTTGTGAATTATGAACCAGGTAATTGAAGTCTGGCAGGTGATTTTTGGGTTGTAAAATCTTCATTATTTTCTTCATTGGAGTAGTAATAACTGTAGCGTTCGTGCTGGGGAACAACTCCGTTGACAACCTGTCCCAAGACATTCTGACCAGATTTTTCTAAAAGCTCTTTTGCAATAATGGCACTAACACAATCAACTACTCCTGGACGAACGACAAATAATACACCATCAGCCATTTGCCCTAGAGTAGCAGCATCAGCAGCAACGTTTAATGATGGAGCATCAATAATTACGAAATCATAGTAAACAGAAAAGGTTTGAATTAATGCAGCCATTTTTTTTGAGTCAAGGAGAGAACCCGGATTAGGAGGTATAACTCCACAAGTAAGGACATATAAATTATCCATTACTTGTTTGATAGCTGTATTAATTTCAACTTGTCCAACAATCAAATTGCTAAGACCTTCATTATTCATTAATTCCCAAATTTTATGCTGAACAGGACGGCGCATATCTGCATCTACTAATAAGATTTTTCGCTCCATTTGAGCCATTGTAATAGCTAAATTAGCTGCTACTGTGGATTTGCCTTCTTTGGGTACAGAACTAGTGATAACTATAACTTTTAGTTCCTTATCAGCACTCAGAAACTTGAGATTTGCCCGCAGCATTCGGTATGCTTCATTAATAGCCGATCGCGGTGCATCTCGAACTATAAGCCTTTGACTATATAATTCCATTTCTTCATTGCCACGAAGAGACTTTTTCGGCTTATTGAAAGCAGGAATAACCCCTAATAAAGTAAAATTTAATAATTCCTTGGCTTGCTCAGTAGTCTTAATTGATTTATCTATTTTTTCCAAAAGATATACAATTCCCAAAGCAGCTAAACTAGACAATAAACCTGTACTCAAATACAAAAACATTGGAGAAGAAATTGACTCTTCTGGAACTTCAGCTTGGGATATCACGCTAGCATTACCTAAACTTTGATTTTCTGCTATGCGGCTTTCTTGCAGTTTTTGTAATAAAAGCGAGTAGGTAGATTGGGCGGCTTGTACTTTACGTTCTAATTGTCGCTGTTGCTGTTCTAATCTTGGGAGATTGTTCAAGCGTTGTTTGTAAGCAGCTTGTAAATTAGATAAAGTAGTGATTTGGCTTGCTAAACCCAGACGGGTTGATTCTAAATCTACAAGTCTTGCAGAAAGTTGTTGCTCTAACTCTCCTAGTTGCAAATTATTTTCTGGCTGGATTAAATTTTTTCCTACAACATTTTTGATTCGTCGTTGTAGTAACTCATTTAAAGACTCTAATTTATATATCAAATTAACAATTTCTGGATGGTCATCTTGTAAAACAGTCCGCCTAGCCGCAAGCTGTGATTCTAACTGTTGGATTTCTTTAAGAATATCTTGCACCCCTGAGGTTTGACTCAGAGAAGTCATAATTATAGCTTGCTGAGAGTTCATTTTTAACTGTTTTTTGATTTCTTGACTTTGTGCCTCATTATCAGCAAACCTAGATTGAGCCTCACTTATTTGCTGTTGTAATGCAGTGAGAAGTTCTAGTGATTTATTTGCTTCTTCTTGTAGAGATACAATTTTATTTTTTTCTTTAAATACTGCTAGTTCTGCTTCTGCCTGTCTAACCACTAATTCTGCATTTGGTAGTTGTTTTTCTATGAATTTACGAGCAGTGGCAGCTTGAGTTCTATGACCAGATATATTGTATTCTAAGTAAACTTCTATTAAAGTATTAACAACTTGTGCAGCTATTTCTGGATTTGTATCTTTGTAGGCAATACTGAGAATATCGGCTCCTTTAGTTTCCTTAACTGTCAGATCTAGCAGAAATTGTTTGGTTGTTAAAGGTAGATTTTTATTGTCTTTGAGATTGAGTTGATTTATAGTAGCTTTGACAATTGGAATAGAACGAATAACTTCTGCTTCTGTATTGAGAGGATTACTTTTATCACTCACTAATGGTTCTAATTTACCAATTTCTGTTCCTACTCCTGTTAAAGAAGAAGTAGTGTTTGTTCTTTGGAATTTTAGTTTTCCTTCTGCCAAGTAGTAAGGTTTTTTGAAAAATGTAGCTATCTGTAAAATTATGAATACACAAACAAAAACACTTAATGCAGCAGGCCAACGGCGCTTTATAGCTTGCCAATAGCTATCAAAATTTCCAGAAGACTCTTGTGTTTTCATAAAATAATTACAACTTAGACGATTTTGGTTTTGAGATTGAGAATTGCCTTTTGCATGTAGCCTATATAAATTTATTTGTAGTAATCATTTTTTTAATTAATATATTCAAAAAATAATTCAGGAGTTATGTTTGTTTTAAGCTGACTGAACAATATAAAAATTAGAAGAAAAAATTTTGTATTTATTTGTAATTACTTATCTAAATTATGGCGAGTGAAGAGTTGAAAAGTTCTGTGTTATTTTTGAGATTTTCATAATGGAATTTTTGAATTTGGCTAATAACTGTTTTTAAATCTTCATTTGTGAGATTAGAGCCAGAAGGTAAGCAAAGACCGCGTGTAAATAAATCTTCAGCGACTGCACCACCAAAACTTTCACATTCAGCAAAAATAGGTTGAATATGCAAAGGTTTCCAGACGGGACGAGATTCAATTTGCTGTTCAAGAAGTGCTAGGCGGAGTTGTTCTCGGCTAGCACCAAAAACTTCAGGATCTATTGTTATGCAGGTCAACCAACGAGTAGCATATCCATAATTCGCTTCTGGCATAAATTCTATTCCTGGTAAGTTTTTCAACGCCTGGGAATAAATTTCAAAGTTACGTCGTCTAGCTGCTACTCGTTCATTTAAAACACACAATTGACCGCGACCAATACCAGCTAAAACGTTACTAAGACGATAGTTATAGCCTATTTGTGAATGTTGGTAGTGAGGAGCGCGATCGCGTGCTTGGGTTGCGAGAAAACGCGCTTTTTCTACTAATTCTAAATCGTCAGAAACTAACATCCCCCCGCCAGAAGTAGTAATAATTTTATTACCATTAAATGAATAAATACCAATGCGTCCAAAAGTTCCTAAAGCACGTCCTTTATAAGTAGCCCCTAAAGCTTCCGCAGCATCTTCAATTAAGGGAATATCATATTGATTACAAGCCTGCAAAATTGGGTCTATATCTGCACTTTGACCATATAAATGTACAAGTACAACCGCTTTAGGTAATTTACCTGTTTTGGCACGGCTATCTAGTGCTTCTGCTAACAATTCGGGATTCATATTCCACGAAGTGCGATCGCTATCAGTAAATACTGGTTTTGCTCCTAAATAAATAATTGGGTTAGCACTAGCAATAAACGTTAAAGTAGAGCAAAAAACTTCATCCCCAGCCTCAACACCGACTAATCGCAAAGCTAAATGCAAAGCCGCTGTACCGGAACTTAAAGCAACAGCATAACTAGCATTAGTGACTTGACAAAATTCTTCCTCGAAAGCGTCAACATGAGGGCCAATAGGAGCAATCCAGTTTGTTTCAAAAGCTTCTTTCACTAATTCTAGTTCGCGATCGCCCATGTGGGGTGTTGAAAGCAGAATTGGTTTATTCATGCACATTACCTGAATCGGGTTGCCAGTTTTCACTCAATTCAAAGAACGATAAGCAGGGAAAAAATTTGACTCAAATAAATTTTTTGGTTCGGTTTTTAAAGACTTTGCTCGTAATTCAACTAAAGAATTATATTTTTCTGGGTCTGTAATTAACCGTAGTGTTAAAAATAGATATCTTTGTTTAGAAAACCCTGCTTTGAAATTGTAAAGGCTATCTTTAGCTGAACCAACACCACCACCTAAATGCAAAAATTTATTTCCCCGTTCTTTAGCCCAAAATCGAACGTAATCAAACATTAACTTACTAGGAGCTTGTTTCAAAAACTCGCTTTTTGTACCTCCCAGGTGATATTGCACTATTTCACAGCATTCGGTAAATATTCCTGCACAAGCAATTTGATTATTCAACTCTATGAGGCATAAATAAATATTTTTATCTAAGTTCGCTAAATTCTCAAAATAATTATAATCAAAATAAAAATAGTTTTTTGCTTCTACACGGTTCATTGTTTCATGATATATACTCATAAATTTATCTATGTATTCTTCTAATTTAACCATTTTGGCAGTAAAACCATGACGTTTACATCTATTGATATGATTGCGATGTTCTGGTCTAGTTTGATGCCAAATTTCTGATGTAGATAGACTTAAATCTATAGACACAGTTTCTCCACTGACTTGACATAATCCAAGTGGTAAAACTTCATGTAGTCCTTGATTTAGTATTGGGTGTAACCTTAAAAACGCTGAACAAATTTGGCGATCGCGTAACGCAAATATTAACTGATTTACTGCCAATTGCAAAAACTCCGGCGTATTAGCTGCGGCTTGACTCCATAAAATTCCAGGGTAGCCATAAGGAGATACAATATCCCAAATCAATGGAATTTCAATCTTGGTATCAAATAAATTATTGACACAACGTAATAAATAAGGTAAAAACAATATTTTTTCATTTTCAAATATCAATATAGCTTCCGGAATTGCATTAATTCTTTTAGCCTCTAAATCTACATATTCTGGCAGATGATAAATATCATACTTTAATTTATATAAAGTTTGCAGCCACAAGGGATCTGACAAACTAATTATTTTATAATCCATTGATTTCTCCTATATTCAATATTTAGTTCAATGGACATTTTTTCAATTTCAATCATGCCCAGTTAAGCGATAGTATTGATGTGGATACTTCCAACGGATAAATTGCTCAATGAGCGGATTTATCTCCACTTTGGCGGGTATATAGGTGATGGGAAAACCCATTCTTTCTTTGAATTCCACTACTCCCGGTTTTTCTCGCCAGTGTTGACCGATGGCAAACTCATAAATTCCACCAGAACGACGGCAAACTTGCACAAATTCAAAAAGCAATATTCTGTTGAGATTGTATTCTGATGCTTCAGTGGTGATGTAGAGATCCTCTCCATATGCAGTGCCGTTGATAGCATAACCTGTGATATAACCGCAAAGTTTTGTATTATTAAGTCCTGCAATAATCAGCCGACGTTTGGGCACAACATAGTCTACAAGCTTCACCATATATTTCTCTCTAGAAAGCGATGATTTCCATTGCGTTCGTGCCATTGCCGAGAGAAAAACATCATATCCCTGCTCTTGTAGCAGCTGTGTATCAGTTAACTCCACAATGTTAAAAAGATGACGATTTTTGCGGATGTTTTGTCTGCTATTTTTGTTGACGCTATACAAATCGTAGTTTTGAATATTAGACAATAAATGAATAGGAATTGACCCGTTAGCACTGACCGCATCATCTTCACATAATGATGCTAAAAATCCCCAGCAAAGTTGCATCGGAGGAGTTGCTTGTTGAATCTGCAAGCGAGCTAACAAATGGATTGGCTGATAGAAACCAAAACGTCGTTCTTCCCAATAGCACCCACGATGAAAGACAATATTTGCGCCTTCCTTGCAGCGCCACCTGGCAAATTCTTCTTCGGTCATTGAGGTTAATACTGCTTCGGATACATCTCGCATTTGTTAAAAACTCATTTACTGTATGTATTTTGAGTACTGGTGCGATTGCAACTAACAACCGACTAAGCGATAATACTTATGTGGATATCGCCACTGGATGAATTGCTCGACGATGGGGTTAATCTGCACCTTTGCAGGAATATGCTTTACCTGAAAACCCATTCCTTCTTTGAAGACACAGAGGTTTTCATCTTCACGAGAGTGCAGACCGTTAACAAGTTCGCGAATTAACCCAGATCGACGACAGACTTGTGCAAATTCAAATAGCAATCCTGTACCAATGTCAGTACATAATGCTTCAGTAGCAATTACTACTTCATCAATATAAGCAATACTATTGACTGCGTATCCTGTGATGTAGCCAAGAAGTTGCTCGTTGTTCACACCTGCAAGAATCAATCGCCTCTCAGGGGTAGGATAATCAGCAAGTCCTTTTAAATAGTCTTTTTTGGAAGGTATTTGACGATAAGCTGTTCGCTTCAATGCTGACATCAAGACTTCATATCCCTGCTGCTGCAAAAGCGTAGGTTTATCTAGATGCACGATATTGACTCGCTTGTAGCACTTACGCAGATGATTTCGGCGATTTGATGTCAGACTGTGGAAATCATAGTTTTCCAAATTAGGTAACCAATGAATTGGCATTGAAGCGTTAGCCGCCGTTGCATCAATTTCAGATAATGTTGTTTGAAATCCCCAAGATAGGGGCGTAGGGGAGTTTGCTTGTTGGGCATTCAAACGGGCTAACCAATGCAACGGTTGATAAAAACCCCGTACTGTTTCCTTCCAGTAGCGATCGCGATGGCGAATCACATGTATTCCGCGTTGTCGGTACCAATTGGCGCATTCTTCTTCTGTCATTGAAGTTAACACCGCAGCACAAATATCTGCTGTCTGTTGAAGACTCATACTTTTTTACTTCCTGTACTTCTATAGCCGATAGAAACCCTATTGTTCTTTAAGTTGCCCTGTGAATTCTTCTGAAGTAACGTGACCTTCCTGGCTGATACTTTTTCGCTGAATTACTTGCCATATAGTCATCAATAAAATTTTAAAATCAAGCCACAAACTCCAGCGATCGATATACCAAACATCCAACTCAAATTTTTTATCCCAAAACCGATCTAATGTGCGGCGACCATTAACTTGCGCCCAGCCAGTAATACCCGGTTTCACTTCATGACGACGTGCTTGTTGAGGTGTGTAGCGGTCAAGATATTTTACTAATAATGGACGAGGCCCAACAAAACTCATGTCTCCTTTCAAGACATTCCAAAGTTGAGGTAATTCATCAAGACTCGTTTGACGTAGAAATTTACCAAAGGCTGTGAGGCGTTTTTCATCAGCAAGAAGATTGCCTTGACCATCACATTCATTCGTCATAGTGCGGAATTTGTAAAAGTTAAAAATCCGAGCATTTTTACCGGGACGAGGTTGGATAAAAATCACTGGACTACCCATCCGCAAATAAATGGCGATCGCTACACCCAAGAGTAAAGGCGAAAGCAAAATTAAAGCGATCGCTGCCACAACTCTATCCAATATATATTTAATTAATCTGCTATATCTTTTTAGATTAGCATTCTCAAAATGATTAGCATTCATCAATACACTCTCCCCTCTAAAAATATTTCTTATTCTTTCTTTATGTGAGTCTGGGGATTTTTTACGAACCGCAGAGAGAAGTTTGAGCGGCGGCTTCCGCCGCTCAAAACTTCGGTGGACGCAGAGAGCACAGAGAAAAAAAGTTAGTAGTTATTGCTTTGATAATCAAAAAATTCCTAATTCTTGATAGTATTTATTCAGCTGTTTAAAAACTAATTCTTCATCATAATCAGCTTCAATACGTTGGCGACTAGCTTGACCATAACTTTGTCGTAATTGATAGTTAGACAATAATATTCCCAAAGCTTCAGCTAATTTTTCACTATTTTTAGGTGGTACAATTAAACCTGTTTTTCCATGAATTACTGCTTCTCGGCAGCCGCGAATATCTGTAGTGACGACTGGTAAACCCATTGACATTGCCTCAAGGATAGAACGCGGTAATCCTTCATGAGTGAATGTAGGCAATGTGAAGATATCTAGTAATCCTAAAAGTTCTGGTATATCTTGCCGCTCTCCTGTTAAAATAACATGTTTTTCAATTCCCAAATCATGAATTTTTTGAATTAATTGTTGTTGGAAAGGCTCAGGATCGCTACTAAGTTGAGAGCCAATTACTAAAACTTGCAAATACGGAAAATAAGGGAGTAGTTTGGCTGCGGCTTCAATTAAATATCCACTACCTTTTTTCTGAGTTAAACGTCCAATTGTACCAATGATTAAGTCGGTATAATCGGGGATACCTAAAGATTTTCGTAATTCAATTTGATGAGTGGGATTGAGGCGATGACGTTGGAAGCGATGAATATCTACACCGTTACCCAAATAACGCAATTTTGTCGGCGGACAAAGATTTAATTTTTTAGCTGTGCCAATATCTTCATAATTTTGGGTGAGAATCAAATCAGTTATCAAAGCAGTCAGTTTCTCAACAGTAAAATAAAAACTATATTCACGAGGTGAGGAGCGATCGTGAAAAGGAAAGCCGTGAGCAGTATAGACAATTCTTTTGACACCAGCTAATTTAGCAGCAATCCGACCTAAGACAGCAGCAATAGGAGTGTGTACGTGAACGAGGTCATACTGATTTCGCCTGATTAATTGTGTCAGTTGATAAATACTTCTCAAATTGCTCAAAGGAGAAATCCGGCGGTCAATTTGAATTGGGTGAATTATATAACCCTGTTGTTGGAGTTTTTCAACTTCTGCACCTGGAGAACAAGCTATTTCAACTGATAGATTTTGAGATAAAAAATAATCGATTTGAGGTCGTAAAAGCGCCTCAACAGTACCACCAATTGCACAAATATGCAGTATTTTCATTAGTTCTTACTCCCTATTCCCTAATCCCTACCCTCACCCCAGAATTTTGGGTTGTTCTATGACTAGCTTTTTGATAATAAGAACAATACCAAGCTACAAAACGTTGAATTCCTACTTCGATAGGTGTGCTGGGTTTAAAGCCTACATCTTTAACTAAATCATCAACATCTGCATAAGTAGCAGGGACATCACCTGGTTGCAGAGGTAGTAAATTTTTTTGTGCTTTTACTCCCAAACAATTTTCCAATACTTCTATAAAGCGCATTAATTCAACTGGTTGATTGTTACCTATGTTGTAAATCTTATAGGGAGCTTTACTTGTTCCTGGGTCTGGTGCATCTCCTGACCAAGCAAGATTTGACTCAGGAATTTTATCCATCACCCGCACAACACCTTCTACAATGTCGTCAATATAAGTAAAATCTCGGCGCATTTTTCCGTAATTAAACACATCAATTGGCTGCTTTGCCAAAATTGCTTTAGTGAACAAAAACAGCGCCATATCAGGACGACCCCACGGCCCATAAACAGTAAAAAAGCGGAGTCCAGTTGTTGGTAGATTATATAAATGGCTATAACTATGAGCCATTAATTCGTTAGCTTTTTTAGTAGCAGCATATAAACTAACTGGGTGGTCTACATTGTCGTGAACAGAAAAAGGCATTTTAGTATTAGCGCCATAAACAGAACTAGAAGAAGCAAATACTAAATGCTCAACGCCTGAATGACGACAACCTTCGAGGATGTTAATAAAGCCCACTAAGTTACTGTTTATATATGCATGAGGGTTCTTGATGGAGTATCGAACGCCAGCCTGTGCTGCTAAGTTAACCACTACATCAAAGCGTTGTTCGGCAAAGAGTTGGGCTATAGCTACCGAGTCTGCTAAGTCCAGTTGATAAAAACTAAAACCTGGTCTTTCTTGTAATTGAGCTAAACGGTCTTTTTTCAAAAAGACATCGTAGTAATCATTGAGGTTATCTAGACCAACAACTTCGTCGCCTCTGGTCAATAGACGTTGGCTGAGGTGAAATCCAATAAAACCAGCAGCACCAGTCACTAAAACCTTGACCATAATTTTTCTCCTATAAGCTCCAGTAATGAATATGGGATGGTATTGTAGCTTGGCTGAAAATAGATTTGATATCCATCAGTACCCCACCTGGACGCAAACAGTTCAGAAGTTGTTCGCAAGGCATATTTAAATAGGCCTGATGGCTGACTGCAAGTATTAACCCATCTAAATCAGATAGGTTATGCCAATCAACTAAATCAATCCCATATTCTTGCTGTGCTTCGTCAGGATCTACCAGAGGATCGTGTAAGAGTGGTTCAATACCAAATTGCTGCAACTCTCTCACCACATCTGGTATGCGACTATTGCGGATATCGGGTACGTTTTCTTTAAAGGTGAGACCGAGAATTCCTACCCGTGCTTGTTTAATCGAGAGGTTAGCTTCAACTAGGAGTTTGACAAAACGCTGACCAAGGTAAGTACCCATACTGTCGTTAATTCGACGACCAGCTAGGATGACTTCGGGATGATATCCCAATTCTTCTGCTTTGGTAGTTAGATAGTAAGGGTCAACCCCAATGCAGTGACCACCAACAAGTCCAGGAGTAAATCGCAAAAAGTTCCATTTGGTGCCAGCAGCTGCCAAAACATCATGGGTGCGGATACCAAGGCGATCGCATATTAACGCGAGTTCGTTCATCAAAGCAATATTTAAGTCTCGCTGGGTATTTTCAATGACTTTGGCAGCCTCAGCTACTTTTATTGAGGAGGTGCGATAAACGCCAGCATCAATAATCGCTGTGTAGACACTTGCAACTCGTTCGAGAGTTTCCGCATCTTCCCCAGCTACTACTTTGACAATTTTTTCTAGTGTATGAGCTTTGTCACCCGGATTTATCCGTTCTGGAGAATAGCCCAATTTGAAATCAATACCAGGTTGCAAGCCTGATACTTTGGCTAAAGTTGCTTTGCAAATATCCTCAGTAACTCCTGGATAAACTGTAGATTCATATACTACGATCGCTCCAGGTTGTAACACTTTACCAACAAGTTCAGAAGCTTTAACTAGTAAAGTCAAATCAGGATTATGGTTGCGGTCAACTGGTGTTGGCACAGCAACTATAAAAAAGTTGGTGTCTACTAAATCGTAGAGTTCTGAAGTGATGATTAAACTAGAATTTCTTAACTCTTCGCTAGAAATTTGATTTGTGCGATCGATGCCTTGCTTTAAACTTTTAACTTTCTCTAAATTGATATCAAATCCAATCGTATGAGGAAATTTTTTAGCAAATGCCAGGGCAACAGGTAAACCAACGTAGCCAAGGCCAATAACTGCAATGCGGTTGCTCATATCTTAATAAAAGTAGGTTTAGAATTAGCCACTAGTCATTAGTCGTTTGTTTTATGTCTTTTTTGAATTTTTTTTGTAAGAATTTGGTAAAAACTCAGAATAGTTAAAAAAATCAGACAAAGACTTGATGAATAAATATAGCAATCATACGAAATTCCTCTCTTTATTCTACTTTGTGAGTCCTGAGTGCTGAAATTTTATAATTTTTGGTAATGGTAAATACTCAAAGATGCTCAAGCCAAATTGATTAATTGTAAAATCAATATGTGTTTTAGCTAATTCTAAATATTAGCTATTGCTGCTTGTTGATTTCTATTTCATTTTTTTAGCACTGTTTTGTTGTTTGATTCATGCCAATTTGGCGCACCTTCTACAAAGAAAAAGACATAAATATATCTACATAAATGTTTGCAAGTAGTTATTTTTACATTTAATTCCCATAGAATTATTATTTGATTTTTTCAAAAATCTGTACACTGATTCTGTACTTTCTTTCTGTTCTGAGCATAAGTTGTTGCATAGATTATACTCGAACGGCATGTATGATAAAGTACATCCAAAATTACCCACCTTGGCGTTGATGCTGGCATCTGTGCAAGCTATCTGTGGGAAAACCCAACAACACTCAACCTGATATAGGTGAAAATGAAACTTTAATAGCAATTACTAAAATAATTACTATAGATAGATTTACTAAACCTTCTCTAAGAGACGTTGCACAAAGGGCAAGAATCGTAGAATGTGCGTAATTTCTAGCCTATTCACAATCCAAAATCTAAAATTCAAAATAATACAAGTGTTGCAAACGCTTTGCCCAATGAATGGACGAGAGTTTTACTCAAGCTTAATTCGACTTCACATCTTGCATCATGCAGTTCAGGAGCCAATTTTTGGGCTAGGCATTATTGAAGAGTTGGCACGTCACGGCTATAAACTCAGCGCGGGAACACTATACCCAATGCTGCACGAGATGGAGCGTAAGGGATATCTATATTCAGTTGAAGAAAGAACCGGACGGCAGAGCCGACGCCTATACCGAGCTACAGATTTGGGAAAAATGACCTTAGACGATGCTAAAGAAAAGGTACGGGAATTATTTGGGGAGTTGTTTGAGGAGTAGGGAGTGTGGGGAGTGTGGGGGGGAAAGATTTCTTCCCCATCCTCCCACATCTCCCAATGCCCTATTCCAAATTTTCTAAAAACTGTTTGAGATGAGCTTGTTCTGGATTGATGTCAAGTTCTTTTGCTTTTGCTAAAACTTGTTCGCGGTTGAGGTGATGTTGAGTTGCAAAGGCTATGAGTGCTAGGGCGCTGGCTCGTCCACCTGCTCCACAATGAAAATATACGGGAGTCGGCAATTGCTGTAGTTCTGAGAGAACTTTTGCAGTTAAGTTGTCGTTCGCTTGGCTTGGCTTGAGTGGAACGTTGACATATTCAAGTCCTACGGCTTGAGCCTGTTGCTGTTCGTCTGCTAATGCTCCAGCCTCATCAAGGGAGCGCAAATTAACCACAGACTTATACCCCTCGCCTGCAAGCTGTTTTAGTGTCTCTGGGGTTGGCTGTCCACCTGCGAAATACTCATCGCTTACTTTTTTAATATCACTCATATATACTCCATAATATCGATTGTTTTACCGTATTTTATGCTCAAGGGCATGGTAGCATGAATTAACTTCTAATATATAGATTTACGATATCGAAATTCGATATATTGATGCTATCAACATCATTAAATTAGGAAAATCACAGTGACTCAGGAAGCTGAGGATATCCAGAAATCCGAGAATGCTCTGACTCCCAGACAGCAGAAACAGCGATTAACGGAACTGGCAATGGTGTTTTTGCGATTGGGGACGATCGCCTTTGGTGGCCCTGCTGCCCATATTGCGATGATGGACAATGAAGTGGTGAATCGCCGTCAGTGGATGAGCCGGGAGAAACTGCTAGATTTACTGGGAATTACGAATTTGATTCCAGGCCCCAACTCAACGGAATTAGCAATTCACATTGGCTACGAACGAGCCGGATGGCGTGGTTTACTGGTTGCGGGCACTTGTTTTATTTTCCCCGCAATGGCGATCGTATGGATATTAGCCGCCATATATGCCCGCTATCAAACTGTTCCCCAGGTGGAATGGCTGCTCTATGGAATTAAACCTGTAATTATTGCTGTGGTACTTCAGGCTGTGTGGAATCTGGGCAAAAAGGCAGCCAAAGATATACCGACAATTATTGCTGGAGTTGGGGCGATCGCTGCTTACTTTGCTGGACTCAATGAAATTTTGGTGCTGATTTTACTAGGTGTAGCAGTGATGCTACTGAAAAATTGGCAAAATAGAGGAAACATAACGGGAGCATTCCTATTGCCATTTTCAGGTGTTTTGGCTCAGGCTGGTAGTACAACAGCAGTCACATCACTTAGTTGGATTAATGTGTTTTTCTTCTTTCTCAAAATAGGCTGTGTTCTGTATGGCAGCGGTTACGTATTGCTGGCATTTTTGCAACGAGAATTAGTTGAGCGCAACCAGTGGCTTACGTCCCAGCAGCTTTTAGATGCCGTGGCCATCGGACAATTTACACCAGGCCCTGTTTTCACAACTGCCACATTTATCGGCTATTTGTTAGCGGGAAATGCGGGAGCGATCGCCGGTACGATTGGGATTTTCTTACCAGCTTTTGTGCTGGTGTGGGCAGTTAATCCTTGGGTTTCTAAGTTGCGTCAATCTCGTTGGGCAAGTGGATTTTTAGATGGCGTGAATGCAGCTTCTCTAGGATTAATGGCAGGAGTTACCTACACATTAGGACGAGCCGCACTAGTGGATTGGTTAACAATTACTCTGGCAATTGTGAGTGCGATCGCTGTGTTTCGATTCAAAATAAACTCTGCTTGGTTAGTGCTAGCAGGGGGAGCGATCGGACTTGTTTCACGCATATAGTGTTGGGTATGAAGAAGAGGCAGGGGGCAGGGAGCAGAGGGGAAAACTCTTCTCCCCTGCTCCCTGTGCTCCCTGCTCCCGTGCCTTGCTATCTGCCTATCCCCTTATCGCCCTTCTTCGCAAGCGGAACCAAAATCTAGAGCCACCTTCCGGGCGGGGTAAATAACCAACACTACCTCCCCAGCGTTCTAGTGTGATTCTACAGAAATAAAGACCTAGACCGGCTCTACCGGATCTATCTTTGCCTTGGGAGAACTTTTGAAATAAATTTTTTACCATTTCTGGCGGTACGCCGGAACCGCGATCGTCTACATTAACTAAAACATATTCTCCATCCAACTGGAGACTAATAGTCACAATAGAATCTTGAACACTATAACGATAAGCATTCTCTACTAGATTAGAAATCACTCTATCTAAACGAGATTTTTCTCCAACAACTCTCCAGTCTATAGTCGTGTCAATTTGCTTAGTAAGCTCTAATTGGATATTTTTCTGAGAAAAAGTGGGCTGTAAAAATTCAATTACTTCTCGTATTGAAGTTAAGATATTGGGTGATTCTTGAATATCGACATTAGAATTCTCTAATGACATTACTTCAGTAGAAAAAATATCTAAAATATCTTTAATTAGAACCTGTTGCTTCAAACATTGCTGCCTACCAACTTCTAAGTATTCTTTCCCCTTGAGTGTTAAATTCTCATATTCTAGTAGTGATAAACAGCCATTAATAGCACTTAATTGTCCTGCTATATCATGCATAATACAATGAAGCAAAATATCTTTTTTTTGATTATCTTTGAGTAATTGATAATAAATTAATTCATATTCTCTACCTTTTTGTATAAGATATTGCTTATCTTGATAAGTCTCTTCTAAAAGCTGAATTAATAAAATTCTTTTATTGTTTAGAAAAAGTGCATAAGCTTCAAATTGATGTTCTTGTCCATTGGTATCTACTTCAGTCCATAAACCTGAACTAAGTTTTTTACCGCTATTATTCAGCCAAAATTCTTCGGCATCAATTAAAAAGTTTTTTAAAAAACCAAATTTTTCCTCTGGTACTGATATATTCATCCCTGAGGTTAATTTCTGATGACAAAATTGATTTAACCAATCAGGTATATTACCAATAATTTTAAATAAGCCTGTATTAATATACTCTAGAGTTAAAATGTTTAAAGCAGCCAGCACATCATTTGTAATGGATGTATTCATATTTAAATTTTGGATGATTAAATTGGGTTTAAGATGAAAAATAGAACTATTTATTTAATTTTTCTTGTAAAAGACTAAACTCATTAGCTTTTTGTTGAGTAGCAAAGAGATGGTTTTCATCGCAGCTACTATCTAACAATAATACCCAATCTCCTTCTTCAGTGGGGAACATATGAACATCTGCACAACTGCCATACTCTGTTTTAATAAATGGTAGAAATACAGAGGTATCATTCAGTGGCAGTAACCCTTCTAAGAAGCAAACTTGCTCTTTGATATTTTCTCCTTTAGTGAGGTTAGTAATTCCATATTCTGCCAATTTGCCTCCCCAATCTAATAGACTCCCATCTTTGTTCACCAACAGATAGGCAAGAGAACGTTCTGCTGTTAGAAAATTGATAAGATAGGTAATCACAGAATTAGGGACATCTAGCATTTAGGAATCCAAAATTTTTTTAGCAAGAGTTTGAAAAACTTCTTCTACACCGAGTCCATTTTTAGCACTTGTTTGAATCACAGTCCAACCGTTTTTTATCACCTGATCTAATTCAGCAGTTTCAATTTCCCACTCATCAGTAATATCGTATTTGTTCATCACCAAAATAAATGGAACTTTCCCAATGGCATTTTCTACTCTTGTTTGGAGATCGAAAGCTTTTTCTAAAGTATTGCGCCTAGTACCATCTGCGACTAATAAATAACCAGCACAACCGCGTAAGTAAGACATTCGCACTTTTTGAAATTCATCTTCTCCGTAGATATCCCAAAGAATCAGATTTATCTTATTGTCTTGAATATCTATAATTTTTTTATCAATTTTTACGCCCACAGTTGTATGATATTTTTCAGAAAAAATACTGTGAACGAACCTCGATACTAAACTAGTTTTACCTGTAGCAAATGCACCTATCATACAAATTTTTTTCTGAACAACCATAAATAAAGTGGTATATTTTTAATCAGATTTATTAGCTATCAATACTTTAAAAGATACTCGACGGCTAGTAACATTTTGATATTCTGGTGTTACTTGCGCCTGTAAAGGTTGGTTAGAACTTATGCCTATGGCTTGAAGTTGTTTTGTATTGAGTCCTTGGGATTTGAAATAAGATAAAATTTTCTCAGCGCGGGCTTGACTGAGGAGCATATTTGTTTGCTCTGTTCCTGTGCTATTGGTATGTCCAATGATTTGAATTTGCACGTCTTTATCTAAATACTTAGCAATATTCAAAAAATTGCGTATTGATAGAGTTAAATTAGGTAGCTTACTAACTTCACCAGAGCTAAGTTTAACTTTCCCCTCTACAAAAAACAATATTTTTTGTTCTATTTGTATTTTATATTTCTCCAATTGGCTAAGTTCTATTTCTCCAAGATTTTTATCCTGAAATTGAGTGATACCCGGAATAAAATTCCATAATTTACGTGCTTGTAAAATCCATTGACGGGATGCATAACCTGTGGCGTTGAGAATACCATTTTTATCAACTTGTAATGATACAGTTGGGGGTGGATGTAACAATTGTTTAACTCTTTTGGTAGTAAATTCTGGTTCCAAAGACAAGTAGGGTTGCCACTGACTGCTTACTGTATTGGGGTTAAGATTTGTTTGTTGTATCAGTGTATTAGGATCTACTGCTAGAGGATCGCGCATTCCCCTGATAAAGTATTTGCCAAAACTTTGCTGGGAGTTAATTACAATAATTCCTGGCTGAGAGTTGAGTTTTTGCAGATAGGCTCGCCAACGGAGTTGTTCTCTAATAGTAAAAAAGCCCCAAATTCCAAAAGCGATCGCCATTACACCTAAGAGAATCCAAGCGTATGTATAATTTTTTTTAGCAGCAGATTTATACTTAACTACCAAGCAATCTTCTAAATCGGGTTTACTGACATCAAATATTTCTGTATCTCCGGCAAAATCTTTAATTTCTCTACTAAATTTCAGGTGAATTTTTTCGATTGCTTCTTGTAAAACTAATCTTAATTCTTGGGGAGGATTTCCCCGAATCATTGCCGCTATTAATGCTTGCGGCCCCTCTTCAATCCAAATGGTAACTTCTCCAAAACGTAAACTTTTTATCCCATCTCCTTTTTGGACGTTGAACGAATCTTTGATAAAATCTTGGATAGCTGTCAACATAGCAGCTACTAAATCGGGATCTTGAATTGTAACGTGCTTTGTTACTAAATGTTGAAGTAATAATCCAGATTCTTTATGAATCAGAAATATTTGTTCTACTCGGTAAACTAGCGTCCGTAGCAGCACAATTTCTGCAAATGATTTTCCTGTGCGTTGCGCTTCTAATCTCCACTGAAAACTTTGTGGAGATAAGCTATGTTCTAAGGTTTGATTCAGAGATTGAATCATTTCTTCAAGAGCTGTAGAAATCGCCTTACGAGTAGCTGGCCCAATTATTGGAAATAATGCATCTGCAAGCACATTATGATCTTGTTTCACAGAAACTTGAATAGCTTCTTCAACAGTTGATACCATTACTTCTCCGAGTTGTTTATCTTGCTTTGAGCGCAAGATTACAGCTTCTGGAAGCATATTGCTAATATCTTCTGGTTGAATTTCGGGGTTTTCTAGCCGTTCATAAAGTTTTTCAAGTTTAGTCGGCTCAATATCTAGTAGCAAACTGCGGAGTACAGTTAATTCATCCTTAATTTCGGAGGTCTTGCTATTGCTTTTCAAACCTTCGGGAGATACTTTTGGTATTTGATTCATCGAAGAGTCACTCATTACCAAAATCCCCCAATTCCCAGTTTTTATTAAGTAACATTTTGTTGTTAATAGAAGAACTGTGCTGAGGCTCTAACAATCAACTTTGTGTTTCCTAATTTTTGAGTTTAAGACTTATTGTCAGCGTTCAACTTGACAGCTAATTCTGCGAACATAGCTGCAAGATTGGAACGATCTGTTTTGTCTCTACGAAGCTGTTGAACTTCCCGTTCTAGTAAAACTAAAATTTCTTGGGATTTTTTTTGAATATCATCTTGTAAACTTTTAGATTGGTTGAGAATTTGATCGTGTAACTCTCGTTGACTCTTAGTAGTTTGTTCGTCAAATTGAGTCAACTTATTTTCTAAATTTAGACTGACATTTTTATTTTCTTCTGCAAGGGCTTTCAGTTGAATATCGCGTTCTTTCTGCTCGTTTTTAAGGCGCTGTGTTAAGGAATCAACTTCTTGTTTAACATAATTTTCTAAAGCATCTAAACGTTTTTTACTTTCATCTCGCACGTTAGTAAATTCTTGCATCAGCCGTTCTTCTAAGCGGATAAATCTTTTTTCAACATCTCTAATTTGATTGCCTACAAGAATTTCTCTAACTTTATCCAAACTCCTACTTTCGCTAATCCCATTGCTAAATTGCAGCTCGTTATTTGCTGAATTCGCTCCCTCTTGTTCTACTTTCAATGAATTATGACTGATGTATTCTTCTGGTGGATTCATATTTTTAATTCCTTTTGAAAACAAATTTTGCTTTGGTTGTTAATTCTTATACTATATTTATAGTGTAGACAATATTCTAAGTATAAAGGATATTTATACACGAAAAAAATATATCCACTTGGATATATTAAAAAATATCTAAATTTTAGTCAAAGTAATGATGAATTTCTCAATCTTTTATTGAGAAGAGAGTCTATGTATTTCCTCGCCCAACTGTCGCCGGACTGATTCCAGCAGATTTGTATCCCGCGTCCAGTGCTTCCAGTCAAGCCCTACACGCCGAGCTAATGAAAGCGCCCACTGTTGCCGATCGAGATTTTTAAGTATTTCCAGGTACTCGTAATCTTCTACCCCTTCTCTGAGCCATTTCAGCCTCATGGAAGGAACAACTCCTTTGGTACCTACTTGTTTCCCTGGATAAAACAACATCCCTTCCCCAGGAAAATAATGTTTGTATTTCTTCTGGAAATAAGTTTGAACGTCCTTCCAAGGGTCTTTTGTCCATAGATCGACTCGCCAGTATAAAATCCCCGTTAGCCCAAGGCTTTGGCTAATAAAACCTGGATGAATTCTGTAGTTTATTGGTTCAAAGTCTATCTGCCATTTGGGAGAGTATCCGTCTTGTACTAAAGCATTGTAAGACCAAACTTTATCTCCTTTTTGCAAAACTTCAGTAATTCGATCGCGAGCTTCATCATAGGCTTCTGGCAATACTATCCATATATCTACAGCTGTACGTCCAGTTCCAGAACCATCATCATAAAGTGCAGGTGTAGGAGTCATTGCTAAAGCGGTTGCAACTCCAGCTTGATGAAAATTTCGCGCCCATTCCTTGACTGGTTCAATTAAATCTGAGCAGTTATCAATTTCATCAGCATATCTGGCGTAGAGAAATAAACCCGATTCATGTTTAGCAGCAGTAGTTTTAATCTTTTTGAGAGAAGGTGCTGGAGCCATTTTGCAAGTACTAACGTTAGCCCCACTCCAAAAAGGAAGACTCCGGGAACGCAGCCCCCATTGCTTCATTAATTCTGGTTCATACGCTGGATTAAAATGAGCGTCAGGCATTAATTTATGTTTGAGAAGTTCTATCATCTCGCTTTTATCTTCATGTTCATAAAATGTGAACTCAGAATTCAGCGATGGTTTGATAGGTAACTCAAAATCCCAAACTTTGAGGTGAATTTTACCTGCGATCGCTCCTTGGTCGCTATTAACAGTAAAAGTTCCTCGATAGTCTCCAGCTTGAGTGTTGCGAGGTACAAAAATGTCTACCCAAATAGGTTGGTTATTCCCAGCTTTTAAGTTGAATGGAACAGCGTCTAATTCAGCACCTGTAATATCTTTTTTGCTTTCCGAATTAATAAACGGAATTAATCCATCGGCATACCATCCAGTACCTAAAGATGGATTGGTACTGCCTTTTTTGTTAGGACTGGAATGGGTAACACGAACGTAATGTTCGCGGTAGAGTGTAATATTTTTCTTGGAAATTACTCGATTGTTTGCAGCAGACAAATCTGAAACTACGACATTGACATTTGTCAGTCCACTATTGGATGCGTGAATTCCTATTTGAAAAGGTTCATATTCTCCCCGCGCCGCATACAAATCAATCTCAGTTTTAGTTCCTGGTGGGTCTTTTTGCTTTATTCTTTCCAAACTTGGAGCTACCCAGACAAAAGGGCGATCGCCTAAGGATGAGTTATTAGCTAATAATCCGATATTTGAACAAGCAAATAAAGTCAATATTGCCCCCAATATCCCTAAGATAAGTTTGAATTTTTTAACAAACTTGAGCTTTCTATTTAAAAAAGACACTTCAAATTCTCCTGATTCAAATCTTCTTGGAGCGAGAGATAACTTTTACACTTGGAGATTAGTAAATGCCTGAAATAAGTACGTAGACATAATTAAATGTAAGATTGGAGCTTTGTTCGTAGTCAGCGATTTATCGCTGTTAACAGGGGTTTTAATGGCTCAAGCCCATACTACGAACTTTAATTTAATTCAGTCCTTCTACTTATCAATTTACCATTTCATGCTATTTTCTTTAAGAGCCATGCAACTATAAGCTGATGCGCTTTGAAATTGCATAGTTCAACTCGCTAGAAAGACGCGGGGACGCAAAGATGCAATTTGAATGACGATTAGCTTAGCAGCTCTAAATCAGTTGTGAGAAAAATCTGTCGCCTATATTTGTATAAATACGCTTTAAAGAATTATGAATTATATATACACTTTTTGGGATGTGCGATCGCCTCTGGCGGGGCGTAGCCCATCGCTAATTTTGGCACTGCATATCGCTTTAATCATTTAACCTTTATTATTCTATGCCGTAAATATAGCAATGGACAAAACTGTTAGGACGTAGACTGAGAAGGTAAAAGAAAAAATTAAATACAGTCGATGCCAAAACCCTACAGTTACTGCAATAGCCAACTGAATGCTGCGCTGATAAATTTTATGTAAAGTTTGACTGCTATTAAGCACAAAAATTTTCTGGATTAATATATCAGTTTAACTTATCCAATTTTGAAAAGATTGCATTAACGTAAAAGTATTTTTTGTAGTTAAAAATAATAGGTTTTTTACAAAATAACTGATATTGATACCTAACTTAATTAATATGATGCTTTTTTGGAAAAACTATCACAAGTTTTACTAAAAAAAATTAGTTATTTACAAAAAAGCTTTATTAAAGTTTACATTTTTTGGGAACCTATTATAAATGGCATAGATGGACATTTTGAAGATTTGTTAAAGCATTGTATGTATACTTTCACTCATGATAATTAATAATTGTGGCATGATAAAAATTTACCAAAATAGCCAAAATAAATAAATTTTTTTTGCCAATTACTTACCATTTGCGTAATCGGTTAAGGGATTTACAAGAAATAAATTCTCCAATGTTTTTGTAGGGCGATCGCCTCATTCACCTCTAGCCAGAGGAATGGCTTTTAACCCAGCTACAATCAGCACTTGGATATTTTTGATTTGGATTTTAAAAAATAGGATTATGCAAATGGCAAGTAATCTATATCTAACTGATAAAGAGTTATTTGACTAATGCCGAATTTAAAAGATGTTTGAAAAGTATCAATAATTTTGCTTTTTCCCACCCTCTACTCCTAAAAGAGAAACGGAGTATTCAAAACGACTTTGCAAATAACTTCTTAGCTCGACTTTATCGATTTTTACGAAGCCCAAAACCCGACGCTGAAACCATTACGGGATGGTAGTTTTAGTTTTTGGACTTGAGTGCAAATCAGTAACATGGAAAAAGTATTTGCCAAAAAACCAGGATTTTTGCTGGATAAGGAAAGCTAAGTTCTTAATTTTGGATAAAGTCGAGCTTAGGCATTAGTTAAAAATTCAGGAGAAATAATATGGCAGTTATTTTCGGCACGACAGGTTCTGATATTAGAAATGGGACTTCGGGAAATGACACGATATATGGTTGGGCTAATGGTGGTAATGCTAATAGTACGTCTGGTAACGATACCTTAAATGGTGCGGCTGGTAACGATAATCTGTTTGGTGGCACCGGAAACGACAGTCTAATCGGTGGAGATGGCAACGACACCCTTGATGGTGGCATCGGTACTGACACATTGAACGGAGGATTAGGTAACGATACTTACATAATTGACAATGTTACTGATATTATTACCGAAGCTGCTAATGCAGGTATAGATAGCGTCAGGTCTTCTATCAGCTACACATTACTAGCGAATCTAGAAAATCTAACGCTGACGGGAACTAGCGCCATCAATGGCACAGGTAACACTCTTAGCAACTTCCTTTTTGGTAATACTGCTAACAACACTCTCAATGGTAGAGCAGGCAATGACACCCTAGACGGCAATTTGGGCAATGACATCCTCAATGGTGAGGACGGCAATGATAGTCTACAGGGCGGCCCTGGTAATGACAGACTCAATGGAGGGTCTGGAAACGATGTCTTGATTGGTGTTTTCCCTGGTAGTCTGGTTCCACCAGGATCGGGAGAGATTGATACTCTGACTGGTGGGATTGGGGTAGATAGATTTGTTCTTGGGAACGCTACAAATGTTTTCTACGACGATAACAACACTAGCAACGCAGGTTTCACAGACTTAGCCACAATTACTGACTTCAACTCTAGTGAAGATCGAATTGAACTTAAAGGATCTGTACAGAACTACCGTCTGCAAATTGTTGGAACTAACACACAAATATTTTTAGACAAACCTGGAACAGAACCAGATGAGATCGTAGGTATTGTGCAAGGAAGAACCAATCTCAGACTTGATAGTGACGACTTCCTTTTCTATGAGCGAGAAAATGCTGGACAAGCTACAAACAATACACTAGCCAGCGCTGAAGGATTAGGTTCCTTATCATCAGGCTCAGATGTGAATATTTCCGGTGAATTAGTGTCAGTTCAACCTGGAGAGAATCCTGATTTTGACTTTTTTAGATTTTCGATAGCAAATTCAGCAACTGTAACTATCAAAACGGTGACACTTGATGATACGATTCTCGGCCTATTTAACAATGCTGGGACTTTGCTGCAATTTAATGATGATAGTGGCAGTGAATCAGACTTTGGATCTTTAATCACCGCTTCACTAGGTGCAGGAACATACTCTATTTCAGTCAGTAAATATGCTTTCTTTCCTCAAAATGGTGGAACTTTCTCTGGTGAAAGTGACAGCCTCTCGGTTCCTTATACCTTAGAAGTTAGTTTGGCGTAGGGACGAATTTTGTTAATTAAGAAGATTTCGAGAAAAATCATCTGACTATGTTTGTGGAGAAAATAATGAGTAGCACTAAATTATCTCAGCCAGCTAAACGCAAATTTAGCAAGAAATTTACTCTCCAAAAATGCTTTTTTTGGTCAAAAACACTTTTATTAACAATATTTATATTAAATTATGGAACTACTGTAGTTAATGCTGCACCTGAAGCCTTGCGTTCTGATGTTAAGATTCGCAATATTGTCAATACAAAATCGATTTCTCCTTCTGTTCGGATTGTAAAAGATCCACGAAACAATACCCTTTATTATCTCAAACGTAATGGGGAGATTTATCGAGTTAATTTAGGTTCATCTACTACTACACTGGTCTACAACTTTAATAATCATAAAGTCAGTGAAACTCAAGGTATGGCCATTGGGCCTAACGGTACTATTTATTTAGTTGGGAATGGAAACGTTGCAAATGACCAGACCAAAGCAGTTATTGTTAAAGGTGTCATTAATCCAAATACAGGACAACGTGTTTGGTCTGTTTTGGCTAAAAGTGCAGCGTATCCTAAAAGCAAAACAGCCTACGACCATCGTTTCAACGGTGTAGTTGTTAGCTTAGATGGTAATTATATTTATATCAATAGCGGTTCTCGTACCGATCATGGTGAAGTTCAAACTGCTGGCGGCTTATATCCCAATACTCGCGAAGTGGGATTAACGGCCTGTATAATTCGTCTTCCTACTAATGGACAAAATTTATTTCTTGCAAATAATCGAGCAACTTTAAAGACTGCTGGCTATATTTTTGCAGAAGGAATACGCAATACTTATGATATGGCTTTCGCGCCTAATGGAGATTTATTTGGCGCAGAAAATGGGCCAGATAGGGATATGTCAGAAGAATTAAATTGGCTACGTCAGGGTTTTCATTACGGCTTTCCCTGGCGTATTGGCGGGACAGATAATCCACAACAATATCCAAATTATAATCCTGCCAATGACCGTTTATTAAATCCCAAATTTGGCGCAGTTATAAAAGGCTATTATTACAACGATCCCACCTTTCCCCCTAAGCCTAATATCACTTTGACTGAACCAATTGCTAATGTTGGGCCTGATGCAGATAGTTACCGCGATCCTCAAGATGGCAAAGTCAAAGATGCTAGCGTTCTTGGGCAAAGTTTTAGCACTTTTACAACACATCGTTCTCCTTTGGGTTTAGTTTTTGATACACAAGGAGCAATGAGTCCAGAATTCAACAGAGATGGCTTTGTATTGAGTTGGACTCCAGGCGATCCCACTGGCGAAACAGTAGCAGGTCCTTTTAAAGATCCCAGCCAAGATTTGTTGCATTTAAACTTGACTAAAGTAGGAACTACCAATTATAAACTTGAAGCTAGACGTATTGTTAAAGGTTTCAGCAATCCCATTGATGCTGAAATTATCGGCAATAAAATTTATGTTTTGGAATACGGTGGAGATCAAGGAGTTTGGGAAGTTATTATACCTAGTAAGTGAGACTATTTTGGATTTTAGATCGATTGGTGTTAACGGTATTTAGTCCCGAAAGATCCCCCCAACCCCCCTTTTTAAGGGGGGCTTATTTCCTTACTTAAAAATGAGGGTTCTTTCGTTATCTTGTATGGTTTTTTTTGAGCCAAAATATTGTCATACAGTGCTTCGTATTCAGCCACAATAGAGTCTAAAGAAAAGCATTTTATTACTCTTGCGCGTGCTGCTTTTCCTAAGCTTTCTCTGCCCTCTTTTCCTATATTGATTAATGCTTGCCAAGCATTGGCTAATGCTTCTGAATTTTTTGGGGGGACGACTTTTCCGGTATCACCGACAATCCAAGCTGAGTCTCCCACATCTGTGACTACACAAGGAACACCACAAGACATAGCTTCACCAATTACGTTGGGAAAACCTTCTCCAGATGAAGAAGAAGAGGCGATATCTAAAGCAGCAGTTAAACGGGGCACATCATGACGTTCGCCCAAGAGACGTATGTGCTTGACAAGGCCTAATTGATGGATTTGTTCAGATAAAATTTTATTTTCCCAATCAACTTGATTGCCAACAAGAACAAATTGGACGTTGGAATAAGTTTTGATTAATAATGCAGCAGCCTGAATAAAATTAAAATGGTCTTTTATGGGATGATAACGACCAATTAAGCCAATCAATAAAGCATTTTCAGGGGTATTTAGTTCTGAACGGACACTGAGGCGAGCTTCTGTTGATGGTGTAAATTTTTCTGTTTCAAAGCCGTTGTGAATTACACAGGTTTTCTCAAGACAATACCCAATTTTTTCATGTTGTTTAGAACTATTTTGAGAATTATAAATAATTTTTTTCGGCAAGTGAGAAAATCTAGCGCATAGTTTAATAATAATAGTTGTTCTAGGCTTTTCTAGTTCTAAAGAATGAAGTGAATGACGTATATTCCAGAAAACAGGGACTTGTCTAAATATGAAAAGTCTTACAAACTGTGCAGCTAAGTTTCCATGATACATCCAACCTTGAATTAAGTCAGGTTTGAGTTGGCGGACTATGTGAATCATTCGCCAAATATTAATTAGTTTAAGCGTTCCTGGTTTCATACCAATGGTGTAAACAGGAATGCCTAAATCCGCAATGCGATCGCCCCATGTGCCACGATCCATTAAAGAAACAACAACGGGAGTAAAACGTTGTCTATCCATCCTGGAAAGAAGTTTATAAAGCATAACTTCTGCGCCGCCAGTGGAGAGTCCGGTAATGATATAAATAATTCTCATAATTGATATCCTAATTTTAACTTTTGCTCTGACCTACTTGCTTCAGTCATGGCAGCCATGAATGAAAACATGATGAGGATATAACGTTCTTCTAAAACGTTATGGCTAAATAATCCCCAAAGAAGAATAAAAACAGCAAAAGCCAAGCCTATATATTTAGTTTCTCCACAAGCGTGCTGTGTCACTGCATATACTAATACAGGTAGAATTAAAGCACCGATAATTCCATGATCTGCCATATAATATAAATAAATATTGTGCGTAGATATTTCCATATTCCACGTTAAAGTTGAGCCAATTCCATTGCCAAAAAAGGGATGTTTCATAAACATCTGCCAAGCTAATTGGGCTACTTCTAAACGCGAATCTGCGGAATCTTCTGAATCAGAAGCTGAGATATTTTGAAACCATGCAATTCTTTCTAAAGAGTTAGCATTAAAATCCAAATTTTGCAATAATTCTTCCCACCATTGTGAGCCTAAAGTAATAATGAAAGTTGCTATACCCAAAATCCAATAAAGTAACTTATTGAAATGAAGCACGCGGGCAACGGTAAAAATAATAACTGTAATTAACCAGCCAAGAATAGCACCTCGTGAAAATGTGAAGAGAACTCCAATACCGACGAGAGACACAAAAGGTAAACGATATATTGGCTGTAATATACTGACGCTAAAAATCATCCCAATTATTAACGCACAACCATTACTGTTCGGATTCAAATAAAATCCAGTCACCCGACCACCATTACCTAATGAATTAAAAGCAGCAGGGTTAAAAAATTCGTAAATGCTGTTAAATACAGTAATTAAGACGGCAAAAAATATTGCCCATCGAACCAAGTAATGAATTGTTTGATTTCGAGAAAAAATTAAGGTCATTGCAATGATAAAAATCACTGCTAACAGTCGTTTTCTTAATTCTTCAAAAGCAATTTCCCCAGATGGTGTAAATATTACAAACCACAGTAATGAAATAAAAATAAAACCAAAACACCAAAGAATTACAGATATGGGAATATACTTATCTCGTGAAAAAATTAAGGGAGTAGAAGCTAGAGCAAAACCTAAAATCCAAAATAAAGGAGGTTGAGAAACAATACCTGATGTATATAAATACGAATTAATATCTGTATAAAATGTGAAAACAGCAGCTATAGCTAAGGTGCATTGATAATAAAAGAGTAAATCAAATTTTGCATTTAGTGACTGATTCATGGGATAAACCAAGTAAAGCAGTTTCGGTTTTTAAGACTAATTCAGCTACTGAAAAATGGTCAATTATTCGCTGTCGAATTTGAGTACGATCGCAACCTTCGCTACTCAATTTTCCTATTAATTTATCGATGGCATTTTTCAAAGCTTCTGGATTTTTAGCAGGTACTACTACATCGGGATTACCAACAATCAAAGCTGAATCGCCTACATCTGTGACTACACAGGGAACACCGCAGGCCATTGCTTCTCCAATTACATTGGGAAATCCTTCTGTATAAGATGAAGAAACAACAATATCTAAGGCGTTATAGATTGCAGGCATATCTGCACGCGCTTTTTCCCAAATAACTTTTTCAGAAATGCCTAGTTGATAAGCTAATTCATCCAACTCCTGTGCATAGTTTTCTGAACCACCACCTACGCAAACAAAATGTACATTCTCGTTATTTTCACACAGTAATGCTGCTGCTTTCAGAAATGTCAGATGGTCTTTTCTTAAATCTAGCCGTCCCACTAAACCAATTAAAATTGTATTTTGGGAGATTCCCCAGTGCGATCGCACTTTTTTCCTCGCTTCTAAATCAGGCTGAAAAAGTTCGATATCAATACCATTAGAAATTACCATCATCTTCTTAGCGGGGAACCCATGACTGAGATAGTATGTTTTTCCAGCATAAGAATTGACCACTATCAAGTCAGCAAAGTTGGCTAAAATACACTCTAAACGAAAGATTAAACGCCCTAACCAATCATAAAAATTAGAATCACTATTAGAATTACGTAATCCCCAAAGTATACGCGTTGAAGGGAAAAACGGTTTTAAAAAGATAGTCAGTAAATTTGGCGTTCCACCATATCCATGCAATACATCGGGATGTATGCGCTGAAGATGCTGTACAAGACGCAAAAAGAAGCTAAATAAATGCCACCGTCCTTGTTTTTCTAAATAGATTATTGGGATGCAATTATCTTTTAAATCTTTATCTAAAGATAATGAACCACCAGCGTAAAAACATAAAACAGTGACATCAAAACATTGTTTATTTAGAGCTTTTGCTAGTGTGACTAACTGCCTTTCTGCTCCTCCATAATTCAAATCTCGAATCAGGAATACAACTTTTTTCTTCATTTAAATTACCTCAGAAATTGTGTAGCGGTATTTACCAGAGTTAGTTACAGGAATATGATTGACAAATTCAAAATTAACTACACAATCTTTGCCCATCATCAGCTTGCACTTGGCAACAATATCATCAAGTTCTTCAGTGAGATAATCAGAATTAGATTTAATAATTTTGATGGTGATTTCTAGGTAGCTTTTTTGAATAATTTGAAATTTATGTACCCAATCTTTGAAGTATAGAAGATGAGTAAAATATTCCCCATCAATTAAAGTTCCGCTTTGAGTTTTAAAGATATCAACATTTCTACCAGAAACTTGTTGAAGTATTTGTCCAGATTTATATTCAGGAGATAAAGTGCCGCGATCGCCAATTTTATAACGAATCAATGGCATAGCAAAATTGGTTAGAGAAGTAATCAAAATATTACCTTCAACTCCTGGCGGTACAGGATTATTGTCATCATCTACAATCTCAATATAATTACCCCAAGGAGCTACCCATAATCCTTGCTCTCCTGGTTTTTCACAAGCGATATCGCTGACTTCTCTAGAACCATAGCGATTAAATACTTTACACTGAAATACAGTCTCAATCTTCTGCCGCATCCAAGCATAAAGTGTCCCAGCAGAAGTTATGATTGCTTTTTGAGGAACAAGTGTAATTTTTTCATCTTCAGCAAATTTTGCTAGTTCATAAATGGCTTGAGCGTAGGCAACAATTAATTTTGGTCGTTTTTTATTCAGTAATTTCAAAAAATACCTCATTCTTTGAGGAGTCATCTGAAAGGCATTCATATATGTAGTATTTCTGCAAAAATTAAAAAAGGTTGCCTTCCATCCCATCGTGCCACCAAAAATATCTTTTTCGGAACCCCATAAACGTACTTCTGGTTCTCCTAATTCTCGCCCAACTAAATAAGAAAAAAGTAAGCTAATTGCTGTAGATTTGTCGTTATATTCAGCATCTTGAATTAAAATAATTGGTTCTCCTGTTGAACCACCTGATGTATTGAAATACCACTGGCGCTGTTGTAAATCTGTAGATTTTAGTTCTTCAAAGTCGGCACGAATAATATCTTTTGTGAGAATTGGTAATTTCTCAAGATATAGCTCTGGCTTTTGGTGAATAATTTCCTGAGTGGAGAGATTATTCATTAATTTTGCATAGTATGGAACAGATTTTTGGCAGTGAAGTAGGAGTTTAGTTAGTAACTTTCTAGTGGTATCAATGGAAATATTAGATGAACTTTCTTTGAGAAATTTATTATAGAGTTGGGGAAAATTGTATTTTCGACAATAAGCATAACTGAAGTAAAGATGTTTCCGGATATTCATTGTTAAATATTTGGTTATGAAAAAAGTAACTGCCAAGTATGCCACAAGTAAGAAATATATTTTATTGTCGTATTGAATTATCTAAATATTGCTGCTTTTGATTCTGAATTCTGACTCTTGACTCCTGAATTCTTTTTCAATAACTTGAACTAACACGTCTTCCCACATTTCCATGATTTTTTTGACGCTAAATCGTTCGGTTATTTCTGGCGCGTGAGCAGCTAAAGAATTGCGTTCTTGTTCGTTAGATATCAGCCTTTCTATTGCTGCGGCTAATGCTGAAACATCTTCATTGGGAACCAAAATACCATCTATTCCATCACGAATAATTTCTCGCGGCCCACTAGGACAATCTGTGGATATAACTGGTAAACCACATGCCATTGCTTCACAAATAGCATTTGGAAAACCTTCAAATCGGGAAGACATAATAAAAATATCTGCTTGCTGTAGAAAAGTATAAGTGTCATTTACCATCCCTGGAAAATAAACCCGATCGCTTAATCCGAGTTCGTTACGCAAAGATTCTAATTCTGGACGTAGTTTTCCGTCTCCTAATATAGTCAATGTCCATTCTGGATAATTATCTTTTAGTTTGGCAAAAGCTTGTAGTAATAAATCAAAGCCTTTTTCTGGTACAAAACGTCCCATAGCAATGAGCGATCGCTTGGTTGAAAATTTGTCTGATGATTGCTTTTTTATTGGTGGCAATACAACCATATTTGGAATAATACAACTCTTATTTTGCAGGTTTACAGGAAAATAATCTCTTGCTCGCTGAGTTTGAAAAACAATTTTATCTGCAAATAAATAAGTAAATTTTCTTAGTTGCTGCCAATTCCAACCTAAATAGCTTTTTTCGGGATTACTACGTTCAGAAACTATTACTGGGATGTTCAACCACCGCGTTGCTAATAGAGTAGTGATATTAACTTTAGACATGAAGCTAATTACAACATCTGGATTGCTATTAATAATTGCATATCGTAGAATTCGGATTCGTTTTGAATTATTCCAAATGCCAATTATTGCATTGCGAGATTTTTCAGCTATACCCAAAGGAATGTAATTTATATCAGAGTCTAAAGGAAAGTCAGGTATTTCATTGTCATCAAATGTTAATAGAGTAATTTTCCATCCTTTAGCTGACCAGTAATTTGCCATGATTGACATAATACGTTCAGCACCACCATAGGTAAGGGAATTAATAATTAATGTTATTTTCATGTTATGCAAATAAAATCATACACAAGGCGCACAGAAGAGAGATTTGAAAATTAGGTTGTGAGTGTAGGAGACTTTTGTTTGAGTTGTTTATGAGCGAAGTATGATAAAAATAAGAATGCTAAGGCAGAAACACAGGCTGTTGATAGAGCGATACCTGCAACGCCAAAATAGCGGAGAAATAAATAGTTTAAGACAATATTGTTGATGAGATTGTAGCCAGAAGCCCACATTAATATATGATTGGCTTGCATTGCTGAAATTAAACGTACAACCAAAATTCCTGCTACGTGAAAAGGAATTTGCAGAGCAAAACAATTTTGAATTTGAGCTACTAAACGAGTATCATCAGCCGTAAATGAACCTCTTTGAAAGAGTATTCTGACTATAGATTCAGAAAATAGAAATAAGAATGCTGACAGTAGAATAGTTGTGACAAAGATGATTTGTATATATCGCTTAAGCGTGCGACGCGTTTCTATCCAATTGTTAGCAGCTATCATTTTAGAAAAATAAGGAATCACAGCAGTACTCAATGCTGTAGTAGCCAGAGACATGGGAAATGCTATTACTTTGTTACCGTAGTTGAGTGCTGCTACACTACCAGGTAACAACATTGCTGCCATAGATTGATCTACCAAATTTGTACTACACATTAAAAGTCCCCCTGCAATCATGGGGAAATACTGGCGAACAACTTGACGCAGATTATTATCAAATCCATACCATTTGGGAAGCCATGAAATGCCTTGTCGGTGCAGTGCTATTCCTAACAGAATGATTTCTAGTGCTGCACCGCAGACTAAGCCAGCAGCTAAAGCGAAAATACCCCAATATTTGAGCGTTAAAAGTAATACGACGGTAACAGTTGGAGTAATAATTGGTGAGAATGCTGCTAAAGCAAAACGCTCTCCTGCATTCAACACAGCACCCCAGATAACAATTATTCCACTTAAGAGAATAAAAGGTGCGATCGCGCAAAGCAAATGAAAAGTTAGCTCTAATTTTTCAGAACTAAATCCAGCCGCAATTCGTGGTAAATAAAAAGGTGCTAGGACTACCATCAATATTGTTGTAATTCCTAACAGTCCCAAGCCGCTAGTTGTGGCTCCACATAAAAGTTTTTGAGCAGCTTTTGTACCTTCCTGCTCTCGTACCTGCATATAAGTAGGTATGAGAGCAGTATTAAAAGAACCAGCGATGACATTAATAATAAAAGAAGGAATCAGCAAAGCAATAAAAAAAGCATCTATGTCATCCCCGGTGCCAAACCTTTGAGCAGTAACTAATTCTTTACCAACAGCCGCCACTTTAACTAACGCTGTCAATAAACCAACTATCATCGCCGCACCAAAAATTTGGCGATTAACAGAGCCACTTGTCAGCTTCTTCCAGCGATTAACTAAGCTTTGCATTTCTCACTCTCTCTGCGCTTCTGGTATTGAAAATTCTGGTTCGCTGGAAGCTGGTGCTTCGACTTTCGAGTGTGTTGGTGTGTGAGATAAAAAGTAAGATTTACGCAGTAAAGATAATTGGGATAACCTCATATATATATTCAGCAAATGTAAATATAATTTCCCCTTCAAAGTAATTCCATAAACACAGTTAAAATTCTTGACAACTTCTCCACCAAACTTTTCTTTGAATTGATTAATACCTAATTTTTCCCGATCTGTATTTCCGGTATACCAACCACCAAAATCATAAGTGAAAATACCTAAATTCTTAAATCTCACAATGTCTTGCCAGTGATGGTAACGATTTGCTCGTCCCAAAATCGATTGATAAGAAGTATCATCATTCTTTTTCAAAGATGCAGAATGTAAAAGACGAACTCTATTTTTAGTCCGATAATAAACATGCCAAACTAAAGATTCACCATTTAACTTAACTCGTGAAATATCAATTACACCAGCATCGGCACGATTTTTTAGTTGAACTCTGTTAATTTTAGTCAAACCTTTCTGCAAAGCAAATGAATCATAAAAATCTGAAAATTCATCGAGAGTATTAGAATCAATTTTCTCCCAATATTCATAAATAATATGGTCTTTTTGCTCTGCTCGTCTAATTTTGTATCTATCATTACTGCTGATACATTCCCAAAGTTCATCATGGCTTGTAGTTAAATCAATCAATCTTGTGTAGAATTCATCAGACTGACCGCCTTTAATGGGATATAACAATTGCCTATAATGCACTACATCGACATTGCTTAATTCTTCTGAATTTTCATCAAACCAGACTTCTCCCACTGAAAAGATAAACTTCTTTGTAACAATTAACATCTTTTCCATTCCTCGCTATTTTATTCAAATAAACTCATTAAAATTTGATCGACCGCATCTTCTTCTCTCCGCGCCCTCTGTCTTGGAAAGTGACGCTCCTACGTCGCTAACGCTGCGCTAACTGATGCCTGCGGCAACCCCTTCGGTGTACGGAGGAAACCTCCGCTCAGACTTTCCGCTGCGTCTGTGCGGTTCGTAAAAAATTTCACAAATCAAATTACTTTTACCAAACTTTCACTTATTGAATCTTGGCTCAAAAACTAATCGATAACGCTTTCCATCCACACATGCAACCCATTTCTTTTTATCAATTTGGTGAGCATCAATATGGTGCATACCTATTTGATTCCAACCGATTCCACTAGCTTTAATAACTGGATTATTTTTAACTTCTTTCTCTTTATAACTCGTTGTTGTCAATTCAGTTATTTCAAACCCTCGAACTTGATGGCCATATATTCGCTCACAATCCTGGGTATATCTCACAATTTTGTCATCGAATACTATAACTCTACCCGCTGGCCTTGCTATACTTTTATTTCCCTGAATTACAGGACTTTTCGGATGTTCAACCCAACCATCCATTAAATCTTCAGAATAATAAAGACGTAATGTATTTCTTGATTCTGATGTTGCAGTTAATAACCACCAAAGATTATTGTGTTGAAAAATACTAGTATCTGCAAAGTCACTTTGGGTTAATAAACTTTTGACGTAAGACCATTGTGTTGGAAAATTAATTGCTTTGTATAAACGAATAGAACTAGCTTCAGAAGTTTCTGGAATCAGATAATAGTCATTTTGAAATTTGAATACATACGGATAAGATAAATGAAACGGTTCATCAAGTACAATTTTTTGGTAATTCCAGTTGTATGCATCACTGCTAGTTGCCAGTCCTATTACTCCTTTATTTTGTAGACCATTCAACACTTCAAAGAACATATACCAAATGCCGTTTTCACGAACCATAAATGGGTCAGCAACAAAGTGTGCTGGGACATCTGTTATGTCCTTCGCAGTCAATACTGGGTTAATAATTGTGTCTGGAGAAACCAAATCAAAAGGAGATTCCCCTATATAAATTCCAATTGACCACTCACTTCTTCTAGTGACAAAAATCTTGGCGATATTTTTAATTCCAGCCAAATATCTATTATTAACCCTAGAGACTTTAGTAAATACCTGCGAAATGCTATTGAAATTAGAGCTTTTGTACATATTTATTCTTGCAATTAAGGTAGATGCTAAATTACTTAAGTTGATGACGTTGTTTAAGATTTAACCTGTGCCAGTATATTCATGTTTGGCTTGACTCTGAGTGAAGTATTGCTGCAAATACTTGCTGCTACATAATTATCTAAATGTTTGGGTTTATATCCTGGCACTAATTGTTCGAGTAAAAACAGAATAAAATTGATATCATTTTTCACTGCTGCTTGACACAAAGTTGCTACCGTAACATCCAAATTCTCTGGAATAATCTTACTAGCATTTTTTACTACTAACAGTTTTTCGTGTTCCGTTGGTTCATATTCTTCGCCAGGAATAAATAATTCCTCAAATAATTTTTCCCCTGGACGCAAACCAGTAAATACAATCTCAATATCTCGGTTAACTTCGTATCCGGAAAGCCGAATCAATTCCTTTGCTAAGTCAACAATTTTTACAGGTTTACCCATATTCAACATTAAAACTTCACCACCGCGACCAAGTACCGCAGCTTGCAAAACTAGTTGAACTGCTTCGGGAATAGTCATGAAATAACGACAAATATCTGGATGAGTAACTGTTATTGGGCCGCCTGCTGCAATTTGTTTTTTAAAAGTGGGAACCACACTACCTCGACTACCTAAAACGTTGCCAAAACGCACTGTGACATAAGGCTTGCCACTTTCTCTGGCAGCTTGCAGCACCAACATTTCAGCAACTCTTTTACTAGCACCCATTACATTAGTAGGGTTAACTGCTTTATCTGTAGAAATCATCACGAAATGTTTGACATCATATTGCAAGGCTAGTTCTAGTAAATTTTTTGTTCCCATTACATTGTTCGTGATTGCTTCTACTGGATTTAATTCCATTAGTGGGACATGTTTATGAGCCGCAGCGTGAAAAATTACATCTGGTTGGAAAGTTTCAAATGCATGTTCCAATCGAGATTTGAAGCGAATATCAGCAATAAAGCTAGAAATTTGAGTAGGATTAATTGATGATTCGCCTTCATTTTCAAGTACTTGAACAAGTTGTTCTAGTTCTTGTTGAATGTTGAACACAGAGTTTTCTCCATGTCCGATAAGTATCATTTTGGCAGGATTGCATTTAAAAATTTGACGGCAAAGTTCGCTACCAATTGAGCCACCTGAACCTGTGATTAATACTGTTTTACCTTGAAGAAATTGAGAAACTTTTTCAAAATCTATTTGTACGGGTTCCCGTCTGAGCAAATCTTCAATTCTGACATCTCTAATGCTGTCAACTCGCACGCGACCGTTGAGGATTTCATGTATACCTGGTAAAGTGCTAGTTTGAGTGCCGGTTGCTTTGCAAATATCTACAATTTCTCGAATAACTGCACCTGCAACTGTCGGCATAGCAATAATAACTTTATGGATTTGCAGAGATTTTAAAACATCAGGAATTTGATAGCGATCGCCAACTACACGAATTCCACGTATGTATGCTCCAAATTTGCGAGGATCGTCATCAATAAAAGCAACAGGATCAAATCCCAATTGCGGATTTCTTTGCATTTCTTGTACCAAAGAAATTCCAGCATTTCCAGCACCAACTATTAACACCCGTTCTTGGGGATTAAATACTGGACGTTGCTGGCTAATTCTTTCTACAATCCGAATACTAAAACGCAGTCCTCCAATGAAAATACACGAAAGTAAACCATCGATTAAAGGTAGCGATCGCGGCAGTATATCTAATTCTAAATCTCTTAAAATATCCATCGCATCAAAGAATACTGCTTGGATTAATACCGCAATTCCCATCAGTATAATTATATATAAAAGTTCTTCAATACTGGCATAGCGCCAGTAAAGTCTATAAAAACCAAAATTCAATAATACAGTTAGTTTTACTACTAAAAAAACTATTGTACTAATTACTATTTGTGTTTTATATTCATCAAAGTAAAATTTACCATCTAAGCAGAGATTTAGAGCTAACAAAGTCGTTATTAAAAAAACAACCATATCAGAAACAAATAAATGTCTGTTTCTGATATTCAGCAAAGTATTTAATAATTTGCTCATTACTTTTTGAGGCAGCCAATTAGAAACGAGTAACAATAATAAATTCATGCCTGTCAAAACCTCTAGAATAATCTAAATAATCATCGGTTCGATTAGACAATCTATAGCCGTTATCCCCAGAAAAGGATTTGTATAGTGTAGAATTACCCTGCAAATGCAAATTGTAGTGATTTGAGAGAGATGTAAGCGTTTTTTCTTTAACTGAGCTAATGTCTAAAAAATTAACTCTCTCAAGTTTAAAAGTGAGTATATATTTTTGAGGATTATCATTTACCTCAAACAAGTATTGTTGCTCAAAATAAATACACCTATTTTTTAAAACCAACACTTAAACTCAACGAACAGTCAGATTCAAGGACTATTAAAACTTGCTTTCAATCTTTTATCTTCCTAACAATCTTGTAGCAGTTACTCTAGTGTTGCGTCATGCCAACTTGGCGGGAGTTGTGCATATAAAAAGACATAACAGTCTATGCTTATTCGTATATTAGTAATTCTTGTTACTAAATAAAGTTCTACCAAATTTGGATAGGAAGTATTGTTGGAAATTATTGGAACAGCTTTGTACCAAAGGTTTTTAATCCAAAATCTAAAATCGGTATTATCCTAATTCAAACAATCTTTGCAATACATCAATGAAGTGTAGGGTAGCACAGCTAGCTGTGCTACCCTACTAAGCTATTAGGCTTTTAAATTACATAGTCGTTAGCTAAGTTTGTTCACCGCTGAAGTTAACGTGAATTCGACAAGACAAACCCACCCAGCCTCCCTCTGATTCGAGGAGAGGGAAGAGTAACGAAAAATTAGGCTTTTTACTCCCCTCTCCTATTAGGAGAGGGGCTGGGGGTGAGGTCAAAATCCTATACATCGAATTCACGTTGAAGTTAACTGCCAACCGTCAACAGTTAACAGCAACACAAAAAATGTGCAACGCCAAATGCAACACAAGCTTACCTATTGATGGATTCTGACTTCTTCTGAACTGCTAAACCTTTGCTTCCAAAGATTTGAGTAACTCGGTATTCACACCCGATTCACGAGTTAGGGCGATTTTGCCAGTGCGGGCGATTTCTCTGAGACCAAATTTTTGTAACACCTGCACGATCGCTACCATTTTACCTGGATCTCCCACAACTTCTAAAGTCAAAGAATCTTCCGCCACATCCACAACTCGCGCCCGGAAAATCCCAGACAGTTCGATAACTTCAGAACGATTGCTGCTAGTAGCATTCACCTTTAACAGCATCAATTCTCGTTCCACACAAGGAGTTTCAGTAATATCCTGTACCTTGAGGACATTGACTAACTTGTATAATTGCTTGGTGAGTTGTTCGATGACGCGATCGTCACCAGGTACAACCATCGTAATTCGTGAAACACCTCCCTGTTCAGCCGGGCCAACAGCAAGGCTTTCAATATTAAAACCACGACGGGCAAATAAACCAGAAATGCGGGACAGAACACCCGCCTCATCTTCTACGAGAACAGAAAGAGTATGTTTCATCTTCGCCAACAGAGGCTAGAGCAGGATTTGAGTAACGCAGACACTAGCTAAAGACTACGCTAGACGTACTGCTCCACTAAAAAAAAATAAGTGAGACCTTTTATTTTAAACTTAATAGCTGCACTCATTTCAATTGATAGAGATAATTTGTCTAGAAATTATTTCGCAAGCAGCATTCTCGGCGATCGCATCTCTTTTCATCGGCAGATGTTAAACGTTGGTAAAACTTGTATATTCAAATCTGATCGAACATTTAATCGGAGATAAGTTGTTATGGGTTGGTTACAAAGACTATTTGGAATGGAAAAACCTCAAAATGCTGAAGTAAACCCCACTCCACAAGCAATACCCCAAACTCCTACTGCTACTGCTGCGCCTACCGCTACACAAACAATACCGCCAGAACGTCTAGGATTAAATGGAGAATATGACCAAAGCGGTCTAGCCAAACGAGTAGCGTTAGCATTCGACCAAGACGCCCAACTTGATGATGTTAATACCCTTTGGGTTGCTCAAACAGGCAGCACTGTAGTATTAAAAGGTAAAGTTCCCAACCAACAAATCCTTGACAGAATGATTTCTGTCGCCCGTACTGTCAACGGCGCCACAAACGTTGACAGCACCCAAACTACCGTCGGCTAAGAATAGGGCAGAGGAGACAAGGGAGATAAGGGAGACAAGGAGAATAACTCCTAACTCCTAACTCCTAACTCCTATTTATCCAATCTAAAATCGCTTGGTTCACTTGCTGTGGACATTCATCATGGGGACAATGACCCACGTCTTCTAAATTCAGCACTTCCAATTTCTCGTTATATTGGGCAAATTGGCTAGCCAAAGCTGGCGGAACAAAGCGATCTTTTTGTCCCCAAATTAACAACATAGGAATTGTTAAGGTTGGTAATAACTCCTTGACATTCGGACTAAAATTAATTCCAATTGTCGCTTTAAACAAAGCACTAAACGCCCTCGCCGAACCCCGATCTTGGGGAGGGCCAGCTAAAATTTCTATCAGTTCGTCGGTTATCGCTTCTGGGTTAGCGTAGGCAAGACTAGCCCAGCGACGCAGCACACCTGGACGACGGACAAAGTTAAACACAGGTTTGAGAATAAACGGTGAAGCGACAATATTTTTAATTCCTCTCACCACTGGTCGCAGCACAGGAGGAATTGCTTCTTGTTCCAGCGAAGGATCTGGTAAACTCATCATCACCACACCCCGCACCATGTCGGGATGAGCCGCCGCCGCCGCTAAAGAAATCAGCGAACCGTTGGAATTACCGATTAATATTGCTGGTTGGCGGATAAACGTTTGCCAAAAATCGTAAACTTGTTCTACCCAAAGTTCGACGCTGTAATTAGCTGCGGCTTTTTCCGAAGCGCCAAAACCCAGCATATCTAGTGCGTAAACCGTGTGATGTTCGGCTAACACTTCTAAATTATGTCGCCAATGACCAATGGAAGCGCCAAAGCCATGTAACAGAATTAGAGGTTGTGTCTTTTCGTCATTTTTAGCAGAGCGAATATAAGTATAGCGAGTTTGCCAGCCCCGCCAAACCCAATCTCGTTGATTGCCAACTCTTTCCTGCCAGTGTAGTGTAGTAGTCACGTCGCTTCGCTCCGAATTCAAAATTCAAAATTCAAAATTAATAATCTTCAAAAATAATGAGGTTTGTATCCTTTTTGTTTTTGGTGGTAGTTCTCTATAATTTTTCAGGCTGGAAATAGTATTATAAAAAATTGCCGAAATGTGCGTGATATCAAGAGACGTTGCAATGCAACGTCTCTACAGATGTTATTTATCCACTGGAAAATTCACAACTATGGGTGGAATACCGTTTTCTGGGGTTGGTTGGGTTGGGGTTATGGGTTGTGGATGCAAAGGGGTTGGTGTTATTTCACCATTTTTATTAGCACTTTGATTCCATAAAATCAAAGATAGTAAGCCATCTACTAAGCCGTTATTATTGCCGTTACTGCCAACTAGAACATCTGGAATCAAGCGGACATGGCGATCGCCTATAATTTGCATCAGTAACATTGCTGTATAACCTTGTGAACCCAAGGCTTCCACACCAGTGCGGTAGGTTTCAGCTTTGGCGTTACCTGTGGCACGAATACTTTCAGCTTCCGCTATTGCCCGGAGTTTTATTCCCTCGGCTTCACCTGTGGCTTCCTTAATTTGGGCTTGGGCTTTGAGGTCAGCTATGTGTACGCTTTGCTCTGATTTCACCATTTCTTGCTGAATATTAGCCAGGGCTGTTTCCCGAACAAGTTGTTGGCGTTGGGTTTGCGCTAACTGCTGGACTTCATAAGTTTTGCGTTCTTCTTCGGCAATTTTCCGGTCTGTTTGTGTTTGCATTAACGACGCTGGTGGCTGAATATCACCAATCAGGGTATCGATCGCTTGCACGTCATAAGCCCGCAGTGCTGTTTTAATATACTCAGCAGCCTCCGCTTGTCGTTCGCTCCGAGCTGTTAAAAAGTCTAATACTGTGTAATCTTGGGCTGAGTTGCGGAAATAGTTACCAATAGTTGGTTCTAATACATGGTCTACGAGATTTTGCATTGCGCCAACGCGAGAAATTACCTTCGGTGCATCCAAAGCACCCACATGGATAATTTGTGCTACTTCTAAATCAAAGGCAAATCCATCACGCGATCGTACTGTCAGCGATGCTAGTTGAGCATCATAACTGTGACGTTCAGTGCGGTCTGACCAGTTTAATACAATGTTGGTCGTTGGCACCAATTCAATTTTCATGATCCGAGAATTAATCGGGTGCTTTCCAGGATACAGCGGTTCCACCCACACGCCCTTGTGTCCTTGATTCACCAAGTTACCATGTGTGAAAGCTGCACCACTGACATCTTGATGCGCCTTACCCACGAAAGAAATCACTACACCTACATAGCCAATGGGAATTTCTGTCATCGGCACTTGTTCCACCTGAACAAACCAGGGATTTAAGTTCCAAGAACCAGAAAGTAGAATTTGCTCTTGTAAACCTCGCCGTCCACCGCCATCAATAAATTTCTGACCATTTTGAAAGTTGTTGTGTCCCTGAATTATCGGCCCTGCAATTTCACCGTCGGAAATTGGTAAACCATCGAGAGTAGTAACAATGCCAACTTTATCAGAAGCTAGGCTATAAACCCGCAACTGTTCTGGAGTCATGCCGTGAGTTGTAGCATTTGCAGCGGTGATAACTTTAAACAGGGCAGTGTTAATACGGTAAGTTCCAGCTGTGAGAAAACCCATTTGCCGACCTTTTTCGCCACCTTGGGTGAGGAACTTCCGGGCATCTTGGTAATTGTCACAATCGACAATTTTGCCAAGAATGCGCTGTGGTGGGTTGGGTTCGCCATCTGCGGCCACAATTAAAGCGATTTCACCTTGGGGAACAACAATCACCGATTCTTTGCGAACCGAGTATTGCCAAGGCCAATAGCCCCAGTGCCAACCAGGAGCCAGAGTATCTGCCTGTAAACCAGCTTCACCGTTGAGGGCAATTAACCTTCCGGCGGGTAGTCCGCGCCCAGAAAGGGTAAACTTTCTAACAACAACACCAACTTCCCGTTCGCCAATTACCACCAGTCCGCCAAAGAACAACGGTACAAATATAACTAAACCACCAACAAGGATGATGGGAACCAGTACAAAAGGATCGATTCCAGCAGTTTGATATTGAGTTTGATTAGTTTGTAACTGGGCAATAGTTGATTTAGTTGGACTGAGATGGGGTGATATCGAAGTTAATTCTTTTGCTGTAGTGATTTTTATGGGGGTAGCACTGGCATAATTAATAGTGCCTACGTTCGTCAAAGACATTGGGGCAGCGTTCGTCAAAGACGTTGGCGAAGCCATCGCCAACGTTGCGATAGCAGATGCTGTAAAACGGGCTATCTTATGTTGTTTACCCTTACCAAGCCAAGATTGAAAACTTTTCATAATTTTTGCCCACTTGGGCAACTAATTAGCTAAGTTAACACTTCACCAAGCCAGACCTCGATTTCTTAAACTTGGCTTCAAAAGTGGGGCATGGGGGAGCCACTGCGGTCTTGAGGTCTCCCCAAGTGGAGCAAGTGGCGTCATGGGGCAACAGAGATATATTTTGTAGAATGCAAAAATGAGTCTTTGATACTCGCCGATGAGTCTTTGATACTCGCCGATGAGTCTTTGATACTCGCCGACGAGTCTTTGATACTCGCCGATGAGTCTTTGATACTCGCCGACGAGTCTTTGATACTCGCCGACGAGTCTTTGATACTCGCCGACGAGTCTTTGATACTCGCCGATGAGTCTTGGATACTCGTGAATGAGTCTTTGATACTCGCCGATGAGTCTTGGATACTCGCCGACGAGTCTTTGATACTCGTGAATGAGTCTTTGATACTCGCCGATGAGTCTTGGATACTCGTTAATAGAGTTCGGTTTTCCACATACCCCATGCCCAATGCCCCATGCCCCATGCCCAATGCCCAATGCCCCATTCCCTGTAAAAAATAACTAGGATCGAATAGCGAGGTTAACCAAGAATCTAAATTATGACTTCCACATTGCCCGAACCTCATCACAGCAACTCACCCAGTTGGGAGGAAGAACTAGATAGTGCCATTTTCAGTTTTGAAGATATTCAAACGGAACTGAATTACAAACAAGCACAAACGGCGCTACGAAATTTGGTGACTAATCTTGACCTCAGTCCCCAAGAAAAAGCGGGGCTGGAAGTGGAGATTAGTGATTTGGAAACCATGCTGGGCAAGTTAGACCACATGGTAGTGCAGATTGCGGCTTTTGGTATGGTGGGACGTGGTAAGTCTTCGCTACTCAATGCTTTGGTTGGACAAACAGTATTTGAAACCGGGCCGCTGCATGGTGTTACCCGTGCTGCACAAAGAGTGAATTGGACTATTAGCGAAGAGGCGGTTGGGGAGACTGAACGTGCTTTGCGAGTCACTCTCCCTGGTGTTGGTCAATCACAAGTGGAATTAATTGATACTCCTGGCTTAGATGAGGTAGACGGGGCAACCCGCGCTGCACTGGCTGAACAGATTGCCAAACAAGCAGATTTGATTTTGTTTGTTATATCTGGCGATATGACAAAAATAGAACATGTTGCCCTTTCTCAATTGCGGGAAGCGGGTAAACCGATAATTCTGGTGTTTAACAAAGTAGACCAATATCCAGAAGCCGATCGCATGGCAATTTATCACAAAATCCGCGATGAAAGGGTGCGGGAATTACTCACGCCTTTAGAAATTGTCATGGCAGCTGCATCGCCATTGGTGAAGACGGCGGTTTTTCGCCCTGATGGTACTAGGGGCATACAGTTACGTCCGGGTAATGCCCAAGTCGAGGAACTGAAGCTGAAAATTTTGGAGATTTTGCACCGCGAAGGCAAAGCCTTGGTGGCTCTCAATACTATGCTCTATGCTGACACCGTAAATGAGCAATTGATAGAGCGAAAATTGATGATTCGTGAGGAGAATGCCAATCAGTTGATTTGGAAAGCAGTGATGGCTAAGGCAGTGGCGATCGCTCTTAATCCCGTAACTGTGGTAGATATTCTGAGTAGTGTAGTTATTGATATCGCTCTAATTTTAGGTTTATCTAAACTCTATGGCTTCTCCATGACCGAAGCAGGAGCCGTACAATTACTACAAAAAATTGCCTTAAGTATGGGGGGCATCGGAGCTAGCGAACTCATAGCAAACCTGGGTTTGAGTGGATTAAAAACTTTACTTGGCATCTCTGCAACCGCTACCGCTGGTATTGCTTTTGCTCCTTATATATCCGTAGCCCTCACCCAAGCCGGAGTCGCTGGTGTTTCTTCTTATGGTATTGGACAAGTTACCAAAGTTTATTTAGCCAACGGCGCGACTTGGGGACCTGATGGGCCAAAAGCAGTCATTAATCGGATCTTGACAAACCTTGATGAAACTTCAATTCTCAATCGGATTAAAGATGAATTACTCCACAAAGTAAAACTGAGAAAGTGACGCCTATAAATGTATGGTGCGTTGTCGCCAAGCGCAACGCACACCAACAATTCAAGATACCTACTGACAATTTGTTTTTGTTAATATACATTTAATTTTTGTCACCGCTTACTTAACTGCTTGTATTTTGTTCAAGCCAAGCAACTAAATCAGATATATTTGAAAAATCTAAAAATGCTTCCCCCAATTGTTCCAATTGTTCAGTAGATAAGACTCGAATTTTGTCAATAATTAACGAATCAATTTCTCCAAATCTCCGATTTAATTGGCGGGTTAAAAAGCGAAAAGCTTCTTTTTGCTCCCCTCTTTGCTCCCCTCTTTGCTCTCCTCTTTGCTCTCCTCTTTTTTCTCCCTTTTGCAAAATATACTGATAAATAACTGATTCTTGCATAGTTGCCTCCGGTAATAATTGCAGAATCAAATCTTGCTTAAACTTTAACCCCGCTAATATTTCTGTGTATGCAGCTGTATTTTGTCTAGTCTCAACATCTGGAATTTTAGCAATTTCCTGGGCAACTTGCGATAATAACACTTGGGGTGAATCTGTTTGTGTTAATGGTGTGAAAGGTAATAACGCCAGATTGCTAAGAAATAGTGCTGAATCTTGCTCCCACATCCGTATAACTCGATAACGGTGGGTTGTAACCTCGCTAACATATTCTTCAGTAAAAGCGATTTAGTCATTTGTCTGTTGCAGAAAAATTACTACCTGCGTCACAGGGACTTGATATTTTCGTGTCAATCGAACATAGTAATCTAGCATCCGCAGAGAAATTGGTTTTTGGGATTGGGTTCTAGTTTGAAATTCCAGGTGTAAAATCCGATTTTCTGTTTGCAGCAAGGTAACAGAATCAGCACGAATTGGTTCGATGCTCAATTCAGTTTTTAAAATTTCAATTGTTCGCGGTTCTTGATTTAATAACCAACGAATAAAATCACGGGGATATTTTTCTGCGAGTATTTTACAAAGGTTGTCATATTCTGCCATCTATCAAAATTGCATCTGATTTTATTGATTCTTGTAAATCTGTTGGCTGTTCGGTGCTATATTTAAAAATCGGAATTTGAGCTACAGAACTCGAAATTTCAAATTCTACACTCAAACTCCGAGCTTCTAAGCTGTAAGTTCCAAGCTTTTAGGCAAAATTATCGATAGATTTTCTCCACTATTGATGATACTTAGGACAGCATTTTCTCAGATTTACATCCGAAATTGCGCCTCGATCAAATTTTAGTTTCTACCCTTGAAAGAATTGAGCCATTCTTGAACTTGTTCGCGGGCAATATCGCGACCTCCCAAGCCAAAAGCTAGGGCAATAGCAACAGCGATCGCACCTAATAAAAGTCCAAAGGCTAAATTCACAATATCACTAGCAACTCCAATTTGTTGCAGTGCCATTGCTGAGACTAAAGTAATGATGCAAATCCGCGCAACTTGTCCTAAAATCTGTGCTTGACGCTCACCAGAACTGGTAATAATGTTAAAAGCCAGATTTGCCAGGAATAAACCAATGGCAAATATTACCAAACCTGCCAAAATCCTCCCGAATATAACCAAAATACCAGACACTAAGGCTGTCAAGGCTGGAATATTCAGGATATTTACCGCCGCCACCGTTGCAAATAGCATAATACCCACTAAGGTAACAATGCCTGCAACTTCTGATGGAGTACGGGTGGGAATTGGAGGAGGTGTTGGTTCTGTTGATTCCGTGGAAATGACAATTCGCCTGGTAGGTGTTGTCAGACCCAATACAGTGAAAATGTTATTAAAGCCTAAGTTAGTCAGGATACTTGTAACCAAATCTGCTACAAACCGTCCCAAGAAATAGGCAACAATCAAAATTGCCAGAGCTGTAAAAATTGCAGGTACAGCGTTGAGAACCTGTTGTAACATAGCGATGGCTGGCACTGATATCGCTGCAATTTGTAAAGCATCAAGGGCTGCGATCGCTACAGGAATCAAAATCAAAATATAGACAATCGTACCGATAATACTCGATAAAGATTGCACTCCCGCAGTCGAAGATAATCCAAATCGATTACCTAAATTGTCAATACCAGTACTTGCTAGCAAGTTCGTCACAATCCGCCGCACCACATTAGCTATAAACCAGCCAACAGCGGCAATTAGCGCTGCTGCTAAAATGTTTGGCAGAATTACCAGAATCTTTGTAATTAGAGCTTGTACTGGTTCTAATGCTTCCCTGAGTCCGAGAGTATCCAGAATCGGAACCAGAAACAGTAAGAATATAAACCAATACAAAGCATTGCCAATGGTTTCACTTAGAGACAATTGATTGAGGCTGGGGACGCTATCTTGAGTCTGTGGGTTCAAACGCTCATCCAGATTAAATGTCTGCAATAAACGTATGGTAATAATTTTGACAATACTGGCTAATACCCAGGCAGCTGCCAAAAGAATTCCAGCACCAACCAACTTTGGCAAAAAGCCAATAAGTTGCTCAAGAAAAGTATTGAGCGGCCGAGATGCGATCTCTAAATTCAGCGTTTGTAAAACAGCTACCGCCGTCAGTAAGATAATGCTCCAAAAAACTAAGTCGGAGATTAACTTCTCCACCTGAGGAACATCCTGACGACCAGTTATGCCTGCTGCAATCCGGTTATCTATGTTTGTGCGGTTGAGGATTTTCTGTGTTACTGTGGCTGCGATCGCTGCAATTAGCCAACCGACAAACAAAATTACCACAGCCCCCAGCACACGGGGCATAAACAGAATCAACTGTTCAAAAATTCCTTGCACATCAGCGACGCCTTCGTTTACTGCTTGACTTGTTTGCAGACTAGGCGATTGTGTCAAAAATTGCTGTCCCCTCATCGATAAACCAATATCTATCAACTGGGTTATTCCTTGCCAAGTTGTGTTCATGGTTTTCCAGTATTTAGCTTTTAATTCGCCAAAAACACTTGAAATACTTATTAGGTTTACTAGTGTTTTGCCTATCAATTTACCAGCAAATTACCCGTAAACTCATTGTCTGTTTGATATAGTCAAGATTTTTTCGTTTTATCAAAAAAAATGTCAAAAAGTAAATGGGGAGACAAGGGAGACAAATCAATTCAAAATTCTTGCATTAAAGAAATTCTGCCTTCTGCCTCCAGCATAGCTGCCCCATGCGCCATACTTCTCTGCCAGAGGCTGCGCCAACGCCTACGCTCAGTACAAGTACCCCATACCCAATGCCTCATTTTGCGTTACTCTAATTGCAGCAAAAGCTTAAAATATCTGGAATGTCCCAAGTACTGGAACAATCGATTCAAATTAACGCTACAGCCACGGTAGTCGAACGCTGTATTACCGATTTAGCACTTATGCACCGTTGGCTGAATCCTGTCCTTCGTTGCGAACCTGTGGGCGAAGTCTGGAGTACCGATGTAGGCAGTCAAAGTCGTTTTATTATTCAAATTCCTCTACTCCAACCTACTTTGAAAAGCGTAGTTGTGGAACGACAACCAGGTTTGGTAGTGTGGAAATTTGAGGGATTTTTTCAAGGGCGCGATCGCTGGGAATGTCAACCAACACAAAAAGGAACACTCCTACTCAACCGCTTTGAGTTCGATATTCCAAACCCTTTAGTCAGTTGGGGTTTCAAAACCTTTGCCGCATCTTGGACAAAACAAGATATGGAAGCCCAGCTGCGCCGCCTCAAACGAGTCGCAGAAGAACAAAATTAGTTATTAGTCATTAGTCATTGGTCATTGGTCATTGGTCATTGGTCATTGGTCATTGGTCATTGGTCATTGGTCATTGGTCATTGGTCATTGGTCATTGGTCATTGGTCATTAGTCATTAGTTTTCCCCTGCCCCCTCTGCCTCCTCTGCCCCGTCTGCGCCTATGCCTCTCCACTCCCTACTCATCCTTTCCCAACTCGGCAAGTAGCCGCTGAATCACGGGTGCATCCTTGGCATCAGGAACTTTTATTAAATAAGTTTGTAAGTCGTTTATCGCTTGGGGATAGTGGCCTAGTTGATAATAGATCAAACCGCGATCGCGCAATTCTAAAGTCAAATCAGGAAACAGCAGTAAAATTCTTTCAACTGCTCCTAGTGTTTTTTCTAACTCTTGTTGTTTTAGGTAAATAAACTTTAAATTTGTTAGCATCCTTGCTAAAAATTGCCGACGAGTTACCACAGCTAAAAATTCTGGTTGTAGCGTCATCGGTTGCTGATAAAGTTGAGATAGTCTTTCTTGGCAATCTTGGGCAAATATTATTTCACCACCATTGAAAGCATCGACGAAAATTTCCATATCTGCAACATCCGGGCGGATCAAGAAATGTCCTGGCATTCCTACACCAACCATCGGAAAGTCAAGCCGTCGTGCAACCTCTAAATAAACCAACGCCAATGTAATGGGAATACCCAACCGTCTGTCAATTACATCATTCAAATAACTATTGCGTGGGTCGTAGTAGTCAATTTTATTACCAGAAAATCCTAAATCATCGTAGATATATTGATTAATAGTTTGAATCATCCGCAGAGGATATCGCTGCTGGGGCAGGTGTTCTTGCAACTCCCATGCCATTGTGTCAAGAGCATTGAGATATTCTTCTGGATCTAAGTCTGGATATTCCTCTTGTGCAATATACAAAGCTGCTTTTGCTAAATCGATTTTCTCGTCGGACTGCTGAATCTCTTGATAAAAATATTGTCGCGCTAACGAGAAATTCATAAGCTATTGCTCGGTCGATGTGTGAGGATAAAGCGAAAGTGGCTTGGCCAAACTAAAAACAGTTTCTTGAAAAGTTATGTTCGCCAAAAGCCAGTTGCTGGGACTTTCTGCTTTTTGTACATATTTTTATCTTATGAATATTCACGAAATTTGCAAATGTAGTTTATGGATAGATTTCATGAAATCGATCTATCCAAGGTATGAAAAGAAGTTAATATAGCTCTTTGTTATTGACTAAAATACATATTTATAGTAATCGGCATTTGGTTCGCTAATACCAGTGGAAATGTATATTATAAAACCAAAATTCTAGAATTACTGCTTTACCCAATTACGGAATATCATTGAGAGCATTTGTATTAACTATTTGAATGAAATGGCATGGTACTGCTCTTTGTGGCGATCGCTTGGAAGGGCAGATTTTTTGTATATTTTTTGCCTAAAAAAAAGTTAGTCTTGCATAGTCTTGGGATTTGAGTGCGATCGCTACGAAACGGTGATATTTTAGACGCTTTAGTACTTTTTTAAAAGCAATATATAGTATTTTTACATAAAATATATATGTATTTGTCCAGCTTTTACGCTGACAAATTAGTAAAAATGCTTATTTTAAAAGTATTTTAAAAATTTTGCTATTGTCAAGTTGCAGATAAATTTAATGTAAATTTTTAACTAACCTCAGCGAAATTATTTATATAACAATAACAGATACTAATAATATTCGTGATTATACGACCTGCTAAAAAGTAGGTTGACACGATACACGTACCTTTTTGGAGAAGGAATATTATGATTAATGCCAGAAGTATAAAAAAGTTATCAATATTTACAACGGGAGCAGCGATAATTGCTTTGGGCGTAGCGGGAACTGCTCAGGCACAGACAATTATTGATACAACACCAAGCTGGAATGGGATAGACTCTATCATACAGTTTGGTGAATTTAACACCGCCACTTACGGGCAGACATTTACCGTAGGCAGCGACAATGTTCTCAATGACTTCACATTCTTCCTGAATGACTTTGATGGGCAGCCGGATGTAGTAGATTTTGCAGCTTATGTAGCTGAGTGGGATGGTTTTAAAGCAACAGGCCCCATTTTGTACCAGAGCGGGCCTCAATCAACTACTAATGCACCAGGCTTCGAGCAGTTCACTTTCAATACAGGCGGAATTAGTTTGACCTCAGGTAAACAGTACGTAGCATTTGTGAGCGCGTCAAACTTTTTTGATGGAACTTCTGGTCTAGCAGGATTAGGTGCTATTACTGGATCTCAAGACGTGTACTCAGGAGGAGACTTTGTTTTCTACAACAACGAATCTGACTTTAGTCTCTTGACTCAAAATACTTGGGATGGTGGGGTTGGCAATAGTTTTGGTGAGAGTGCTTTCAAAGCTTCTTTTAGCCCAGCAACTGCATCTGTTCCTGAACCCACGACTATGTTGGGTATCTTGGCTATCGGTGCTTTTGGTATAAGTTCATTCAACAAGCGTAAACAACAGAAAATTACAATAAAAGCATAAATTTATTACCAACTTAATTTGAAAACTGCCGTGTTAGCGATCGCCTGACATGGCAGTTTCAATTCTGATACTTAAAAAAGTTGCAATCTCAAGTATTTTCTGTCCACTCCGAACCATTTTTACAACCGAGGCGAATTTTTGATCCCCAACCTCAGTCTTAAGAATCAATTTATGGCGTAGAGGGGGGGCGTTCAGTGCTAACCTGAAAGATGACATTGCTTAATCTTATGTCTTCAACGACCTTATCTGAAATATAGCTTCAATCATTAGGCGCAGCATGGTCACAACCGCAGAAAAAACAAACATAGGCTACATTACCCAAATCATTGGTCCAGTTGTAGACGTTAAATTTCCCGGCGGGAAATTGCCTCAAATCTACAATGCTTTGACCATCAAAGGCACCAACGAAGCTGGACAGGAAATCAATCTCACCATCGAAGTACAGCAATTGCTGGGCGACAACCAAGTGCGGGCTGTTGCTATGAGTTCTACCGATGGTTTAGTGCGTGGTTTGGAAGTCGTCGATACAGGCGCTCCCATCAGCGTACCAGTTGGTAAAGCCACCCTGGGTCGGATTTTCAACGTCCTTGGCGAACCCGTGGACAATAGAGGGCCTGTAAATGCTGAGGCCACCTTACCCATCCACCGCTCTGCTCCCAAATTCACTGACTTGGAAACCAAACCTTCAGTATTTGAAACTGGGATTAAAGTTGTTGACCTCCTGACTCCCTATCGACGCGGCGGTAAGATTGGTCTATTCGGCGGTGCTGGTGTTGGTAAGACCGTGATCATGATGGAGTTGATTAACAACATCGCTACTCAGCACGGTGGAGTATCTGTTTTTGCTGGTGTGGGCGAACGCACCCGTGAAGGCAATGACCTCTACAACGAAATGATTGAATCTGGGGTTATCAACAAAGACAACCTCAACGAATCGAAAATTGCTCTGGTTTACGGTCAGATGAACGAGCCACCCGGAGCAAGAATGCGGGTTGGTTTGTCCGGATTGACAGTGGCAGAGTACTTCCGCGATGTCAACAAACAAGACGTGCTGCTGTTTATTGACAACATCTTCCGGTTTGTGCAAGCAGGTTCGGAAGTATCAGCGCTCCTTGGTCGGATGCCTTCAGCGGTAGGATATCAGCCCACATTGGGTACTGACGTGGGCGAACTGCAAGAACGGATTACCTCCACTACAGAGGGTTCCATTACCTCAATTCAAGCGGTGTACGTACCTGCGGACGACCTCACCGACCCCGCGCCTGCAACCACCTTCGCCCACTTGGACGGAACAACAGTACTGTCTCGCGGTTTGGCAGCTAAGGGAATTTATCCAGCGGTAGATCCCCTGGGTTCAACTTCCACCATGCTACAGCCAGGAATTGTAGGTGAAGAACACTACAATACTGCCCGTGCTGTGCAATCAACTCTGCAACGTTATAAAGAACTGCAAGACATCATCGCCATTCTCGGTCTAGATGAATTGTCTGAAGAAGACCGTCTAGTAGTGGCACGGGCGCGGAAAGTTGAGCGCTTCTTGTCTCAGCCGTTCTTTGTGGCAGAAGTATTCACCGGTTCTCCTGGTAAATACGTGAAGTTGGAAGACACCATCAAAGGATTCCAAAAGATTCTGTCTGGTGAGTTAGATGACCTGCCAGAACAGGCTTTCTACTTGGTGGGCGATATTAACGAAGCGATCGCCAAAGCTGAAAAACTAAAAGGTTAGTCATTAGTCATTGGTCATTAGTCATTAGTCATTAGTCATTAGTCATTGGTCATTGGTCATTAGTGCAACTGCTAATGACTAGTGGCAATTACAAAAGACAAAGGACTAATGACAAAAGACAAAAGACAAAAGACAACGGACAGAGGACAAAAGACAAATGACATTAACCGTTCGTGTAATTTCCCCAGATAAAACAGTCTGGGATGCCCCAGCTGAAGAAGTAGTTTTGCCTAGCACTACTGGTCAGTTAGGTATTTTAACTGGACACGCACCTCTGTTGACTGCCCTGGATACAGGTGTGATGCGCGTCCGTGGAGGTAAAAATCAAAATTGGGAAGCGATCGCTCTTTTGGGTGGTTTTGCCGAAGTGGAAGAGAATGAAGTCACTATTCTCGTCAACGGTGCCGAACGTGGTGACAAAATTAACCTCGAAGAAGCCCGTGCTGCTTATAACCAAGCAGAAGCACGTCTGGGTCAAGTGCCAGCAGACGATCGCCAAGCACAAATCCAGGCAAATCAAGCCTTCAAACGTGCCCGCGCTCGCTTTCAAGCCGCTGGCGGTTTAGTCTAGCAATTTTGGATTTTAGATTTGTTCCAAAATCCAAAATAATAAAAAACAAAGACGCAGAAGCAGTAAAAATGCTTTTGCGTCTTTTGTGCATCAAATCTTTTCACCAGTTAGTAGCGAGTACTAAATAAAAAAATGAGATTCTTTACTCAGCACTCCTAACTCCTAACTCCTAACTCAGGACTCTCCATTACACCATCTCTGAGGAAGTCTGTACCACAGGTTGCGGCTGCGGCTGGAACATGAACAACGAATACACGACATCTCGGCGAATATTCACCATCATATCCAAGAATAGCTCGTAGCCTTCGCTCTTGTATTCAATCAGTGGGTCTTTTTGACCGTAACCGCGTAATCCCACGGATTCACGCAAAGCATCCATTTGTTGCAGGTGTTCTCGCCACAGTGTATCAATGCGTTGCAAGATAAAGAAACGTTCGGCTTGACGCATCAGTCCCGGTTGAACTTGGTCAATTTGTGCTTCTTTGAGGTCGTAAGCAATTCGTACCTGTTCGTGGAGGAAGAATTTAATCTCAGTCACAGACATATCTTCTAATTGAGTAGCCTGCAAATCCGATAACAAATAGACGAATTCTTTGACTTTCTCAACTAACTTTTCTAACTCCCACTCTTCGGAAGGTAAGTCTACGTTGATGTAGTAGTCAACGATGTCATCCATCGTTTTTTCAGCGTACTTGATGACCTGTTCTTTCAAGTCTTGACCTTCTAATACCCGACGGCGTTCGGCGTAAATAGCACGACGTTGATTATTCATCACCTCGTCATACTCAAACACCTGCTTCCGAATGTCATAGTAGTAGGTTTCGACTTTTTTCTGTGCGCCTTCCAAACTGCGAGTTAACATCCCCGATTCGATGGGCATATCGTCTTCGACGTTGAAGGCTTCCATTAAACCAGCAACGCGATCGCCACCAAAAATCCGCAGTAAGTTATCTTCTAAGCTGAGGAAGAATCTTGTGGTTCCAGGGTCACCTTGTCTGCCGGCGCGTCCCCGCAATTGGTTATCAATCCGCCGCGATTCGTGGCGTTCTGTACCAATGACGTGCAAACCACCGAGTTCTACTACTTCATTGTGTTCTCGCTCGGTGAATTGTTCGTACTCCTGCTTAACGCGTTTATAAGCTTCCCGCAATTTCTGAATTACAGGATCATCGATGGGAGCTTTTTCAGCGGCTACAGCTACCTTGTCTTCAGCTTCCAGTTCCGGTAAACTGCGAGCGCCATACTCCCGCACTGCAACTTCTACTGCGTCTTTGAGTATCTGTTCTGTTTCTTTTGTCAACTGGGTGGGGAAAATTTCTGGTGAAGCCCGCCAAGTTTTAACTTTTTTACCAGGGACAAAACCTTGACCGCCGCCATGTCCTGTAGGCAATCCAGCTGCCCTTTGAACGCCAAAGGCATCTTCATCTTCTGGCATCACGATGCGAGGCATCAAATATTCGCGCAACTTCAGACGCGCCATGTATTCGGAGTTACCACCCAGGATGATGTCTGTACCTCTTCCTGCCATGTTTGTCGCAATGGTTACAGCGCCTCTCCGTCCTGCCTGGGCGACGATTTCTGCTTCCCGTTCCACATTTTCCGGTCGGGCATTGAGTAATTCGTGGGGAATTTCTAGCTGTTTCAGTAGTCGGCTGAGATACTCAGACTTTTCTACACTCGTGGTTCCTACTAATACTGGTCTACCGAGTTCGTGCATTTCGGCACATTCTCTGGCGATCGCTCCCCACTTGCCGATTTCTTTCTTAAAGACCATATCAGACAAGTCTTCGCGTCTTCTTTCCCGGTTAGTGGGAATTACTGTAACTTCTAGTTTGTAAATTTTTTCAAACTCTGGTTCTTCAGTTTTTGCCGTTCCTGTCATTCCACCCAATTTGGGATACAGCAAAAACAAGTTTTGATAAGTAATTGTCGCTAGAGTTTGAGTTTCTGGCTGAATTTCTACGTGTTCCTTGGCTTCAATGGCCTGGTGTAGTCCATCACTCCAGCGCCGTCCGGGTAGTACCCGACCGGTAAATTCATCCACAATCACCACTTCGCCATTGCGGACAATGTAGTTTGTGTCTTTGAGGAAAAGTTCTTTGGCTTTAATAGCATTAAAAACAAAATGCGCCCAAGGATCTTCTGGGTCAAATAAATCTGTAACTCCTAAAAGATTTTCTGCTTCTGCAAACCCTTCATCTGTCAATAAGACGTTACGGGCTTTTTCATCCACCTCGTAATGCTCATCTTTTTTGAGAGTCAGTGCAATTTCCGAAGCTTGCAGGTATTTTTCTGTAGGTCTTTCCACCTGTCCTGAAATAATCAGGGGTGTCCGCGCCTCATCAATTAAAATCGAGTCTACTTCGTCGATAACGCAGTAATTAAACGGGCGTTGTACCACATCTTTCATATCTGTGGCCATGTTGTCCCGCAGGTAGTCAAAGCCGACTTCACTGTTTGTCACATAAGTGATATCACAGTTATAGTTTTTCTGGCGTTCAGTGGGAGTCATGCTTGCCTGAATTAACCCCACACTCAAACCTAGAAAGCGATGTACCTGTCCCATCCACTCAGCATCGCGACGAGCTAGGTAATCGTTTACAGTAATAACGTGTACGCCTTTACCAGTAAGGGCATTCAAATAACTCGGCAAGGTGGCTACTAATGTTTTACCCTCACCCGTTTTCATTTCAGCAATTTGCCCTACGTGCAAAATGATACCGCCAAGTAGTTGGACATCAAAATGCCGTAAGCCTAAGACTCGGCGTCCTGCTTCTCGGACAACAGCGTAAGCTTCTGGCAAAATATCATCCAGAGTTTCGCCTTTAGCGAGTCTTTGTTTAAATTCTGCGGTTTTACCTTTTAACTCCTCGTCAGAAAGAGTGTTAATTTCTTCCTCTAAAAGGTTAATTTCAGTAACGTAAGGTTGGTACTTTTTCAGCTTACGAGCGTTGGGATCGCCCAACAAAAGTTTTAGCATGGCAGGTTATCGAACTGAATCAAGGGGGATGGCAATTAAAGATTTGGCATTGATTATAAACATTTAACCCACTCAACAATCTTAGTTGTGGATGGGTCTGAAATGATAATTCGCTCAAAAACAGGAGAAAAACTAGTCAATCAGTTTCTTAAATGATTGGTTTTAACTCTTATCTTATATTTACTCTTTCTTCATAGTATCATTTTGCCTCCAGATGGGGCCAAGGCATTAGGCATGGGGCATAAGGCAAACAGTGAGTGCTGAGTTGGGAGTTAGGAGTTGGGAGTTGGGAGTTGGGAGTTGGGAGTTGGGAGTTAGGAGTTAGGAGTTAGGAGTTAAGAATTATTCTCCCCATCTTTGCATCCCCTCATCCTCCTGATTTCTCCCACTCTGGGCTAAGGCGGCGGAAATTGTAGTCGCTAGCACTGGAATGGCAACTCACGCAGCTACCAATTTCGAGGGGACGTGGTAGCTTAACTCCAGGATGTAAAGCTTTGAAATAACGGGAATTATTCAGACGATAGGGTATTTCTTCGTCGTTGAGTTTGACGCGAGAGAAAGTCGAAAGATATTTCCACACTAGAATGCGGGGCGGATCGACTAAAGGCTTGAGTTGTGCGCCGTAGTGCTGGGAGTCTTCTAGAAGATTTTTCCAAGTTTGGGTGGGAAAAACGCCTGGTGGTAATGCAATGTGGCATGTGGAGCAATTTTCTAAATACAGTTCTTGCCCCAGTTGATATTGTGGAGGTATGACATCAACTGTGCCAATTTCGGCGGGAGGAGTGGCACTTTGGGCGTTAGTTACCAAGGCTAAAAGCCAGCCCATAGCAAGACTCCAGGTAATAATGACCAACAGTAAACCGAAAAATTGACGTTTGAATTCGCGGTCGGCGCTTTGTCGTAGCACTTGAGTATCGCTCTTTAGCGATCGCTTTTTCCCATCACGAGATTTCTGCTTTACAAAAATTGACATTCCTCACATTCCCAGATTTTTAGAAGTGGCGCTTGTGTTAATCATAGGACTTACGGAGTATTATAAGTGTTTCAAATTACGTCTAAGTAGTTTTGCTCAGGAATATAGCGATCGCTTTTTTGGAGTACATCAAATTTAATATATAGCAATTTGCAGTTGAATAGACTACAGTAGGGGCGCTAAGCTTGGCGCCCCTACAATGATTTGATTTTCATAGGTGTATTCCATTCAATTGAAAACCGCTATAATTTTTTTTTAAAGCATACTAATGGTGATTATGCAATAAAAAATTTCTTGGTAGTTTTAACCTGATTCGCTAGAAAAATCAGCTAAAATACCTATGATTTCATTTACACCAATATCTTCTCTGTCAGACTTGGAATAAATCGTTAATAGCAAAATACTTGTAGCTGACTCAACTTGATCGATCAATCGATAACCAGCACTTTTACCTTTTTGGATATTACTATTGCGAACTCTGACCTTATAAACAACATACTCTTCGCCGATGCCAGCAATTCTATCTCCAAGAATATTTCCCTGTTGTAATTGCTCAATAATCGGCTGAACATCAGTGCGAATATTGCGAAATTTCTTATAAAGTCTGTAAAGTTCTTCTTCAAATTCATCAGCAAATCGAATTGAAACCGGATTATTACTCTGCATCAATCCTGTCCCATAGCTCACTAATTGGTCTAGTTTGCCCCGCTTTTGCTTGCTGTAAGGCTCTTCTCAAACTAGCTTTAATCTCTTCAATAGGTGTATCGTCAGGGTCAACTTCTTGTACATCTATTGCTTCTGGAACCAGCACAATTACCCGAACCTGATGAGGATAATTAGTTCCTTGAATTGGCTCATCTAGAATTAAGTTTCCTTGAGAGTCAATTTTGCCAGTAACTTCGATCGCTTTCATCTGTTATCCACCTGAATTTGTAGGATATCTTAACACGCCTAAAATCAATTTAGTATTTCGATACTCTACAAATGAAAGCGATCGCAATTGTTTAGCTGGTTTTTCTCATCAAGAATTTGCTAATTATGACTGCTATGAAGTATTTCTTAAAATAATAAGAAATGAACTTTTCCTAGTAGTTTGGATGAATTAATGCCAGGGTGTAAACTAAAACATAATTAACCTAAATAAAAGCGACAACAAATATCCTTCACACCAAGAAATACAGTTACAAAGATATAGCAGTTGCTAGCTACGTTAGGACATAAACCAATGGTAAAATCCCGAAACGAAAAGACTTTTAAGCCTATTGCTTATTGCCTGCTATATCTGCAAAATTCTTTTTAAGGAATAGGAACCGAGCGCAATAATCGTTCAACAACAGTTCTAGCGTTGCGTCCACCTCTAGGAATGAGGCGATGGCAAATAACATAAGGTACGAGAAATTTCACATCATCGGGAATAGCATAATCACGCCCTAATAGAAAAGCTAGTGCTTGGGCAGCTCGTTGTAATGCTACAGTGCCACGGGGACTGACGCCAAGGGCGATTTCTTCATCTTGGCGTGTCGCCCGCACCAATTCGAGGATGTATTGTTGCAGGGAGGTTGCCACTTTGACTTGCGAGCAAAGACCACGCAATTCCTGTACTTCTGCCAAAGTAATACAAGGCTGCAAATCAGCTACCTTGACACCATTTTGGAGATTTTGCAGCATCTGGAGTTCTTCTGATTCTGAAGGATAGCCCAAACTCAACGACAGCATAAACCTGTCCATTTGCGCTTCCGGGAGAGGAAAAGTGCCTTGATACTCAATAGGGTTTTGAGTAGCGATGACAAAAAACGGCTGGGGAACTGCACGAGAGACACCATCGACCGTTACTTGATGTTCTTCCATAACTTCCAGCAAAGCTGACTGAGTACGGGGTGTGGCGCGGTTGATTTCGTCAGCAAGTAGCACATTGGCAAAGACTGGCCCAGGTAGAAAAGTAAATTCGCCGCTTTTTGGGTTCCAGATGTTCGTACCAGTGATGTCGGTTGGTAATAAATCGGGGGTGCATTGTAACCGTTGAAACTTGCCATCAACTGAACGAGCTAGAGATTTAGCAAGCAGGGTTTTGCCAACACCAGGGACATCTTCTAAGAGGGCATGACCACCACCTAGCAGGGCTACTAGCACTAAGCGTATTGCCTCACTTTTACCAACGATGGTAAGAGTCAGATTTTGTGTTAAAGCGTCAATTTTTTCTCTCATGCAGTGTGGGGAATGGCGAATGGGGCATCGGGCATCGGGTATGGGGTATGGCGGGAGATGAGGGAGATAAATCAATTCAAAATTCTTGCATTAAAGAACTTCTGCCTTCTGCCTCCTGCCTCCTGCCTCCTGTCTCCAATGCCCAATGCCCTATCTATTGTTCCCACTCAGCACTCAGAACTTGTCTAGCTGCTATACAGTCGAGTTGAATTTGTGTTTTCAGGGCTTCGAGAGAAGGAAATTTTTCTTCGGGACGTAAAAATTTGACTAATTCTACAGCCAGTTTTTTACCATACAAATCACCAGACCAATCGAACAAATGTACTTCCACGGATGGAGAAACACCGTTTACAGTTGGGCGGTTACCGATATTCATGACGCCTAAGTTATTACTGAGGGATACATCCGGCGTTTCACTGAGAGTGAAAACTCGCACAGCGTAAACTCCTTGGCGGGGTAAAAACTTTTCTTTTGGTAGCTGGAGGTTAGCGGTAGGAAAACCAATGGTTCTGCCTAGTTGCTGTCCTTGAACGACTAAACCAAGGAGGGTGTAGGGGCGTCCTAGTAGGAGATTTGCGTTTTCGATATCCCCATGTTCAAGGGTTTGCCGGATGAATGAAGTGCTAATGCGGGCATCCTGACTTGAAGCATCACTGGTGAAACTGCTTTGGGTAGGTGAGTCACCTGTATAAGTTTGTAAGGGAACGATGGTGACAGGAATATTGTATTTGGCGGCGAGGAATTGCAAATCTTTAGCAGTACCACTGCGTTTTTTGCCAAAACAAAAATCTTCCCCAATACTAATTCGCTGGCATTGGAGTTGTTGAACGAGAATTTTTTCGACAAATTCTTCAGGTGTCAAAGCAGATAATTCTTTGTCGAACGGTAATAATACCAGTTGTTCTACTCCAAGCGATCGCAATTGCTGGACTTTTTCATCGAGTGGTGTTAACAAAGTCCGGGGTTGCCCCGTAAAAAATTCCTGTGGGTGGGGATGAAAGGTGACAACTGTCGAGTAAATATGTTGTTGATTTGTCAGTTGTTGACTTTCATTAGACTGTGGACTACCAGCTACTGACAACTGACCACCAGCGTGCAATACTGGCTCAATTACCCTTTGATGACCAAGATGTACGCCATCAAATTTGCCAAGTGCAACAGCAGTCGGCGTTAGTAGCCCTTCGCTGGAAGAAGCAACCCACACAGAACACCCATTTTGAGACAAATTTAGCACGTGGATTTTGAGATTTTAGGTTTATTTTAGCTATCAGTCATTAGTCATTAGTCATTAGTCATTAGTCATTGGTCATTAGTCCAAAGTGAATAACCAATGCCTCATACCCCATGCCCAATATAATTTCCTGCTGATAGCTTCTGATCGCCAATCTAATCTAAAATCTACAATTGCTGCAATCGCAACCTTTAGACAGAAAACTTGCTAACAGGAAAAGATTCTGATAAGGAAGCTGAGGTGGAAACTTGGAGTACGATTCCTTCCCGTGCCATGATAGCACCAGGGAATTTCGCAGCTGCTTGTTTTCCTACACGATCCAAAAAGTCGTCATTGTGGGCTGGGTCGTGGTGATAAATCACCAAAGTTTTGACATTAGCTGCTTGTGCCACTTTCACAGCTTCTTGCCAGGTTGAATGTCCCCAGCCGATTTTCGGGGATGTTGGTGAGTGATATTCTTCGTCAGTGTAGGTGGAATCGTAAATTAGAATGTCGGCATTACGAGCTAGCCAAAGCACATTTTCGTCAAGTCGGTCGGGAAAATGTTCGGTATCAGTAATATAAACAGCAGCACCATCCCGCCAGTTGACGCGGTATCCTACGGCTTCACCTGGATGATTTAAAGGTGCTGTTTCCACAGTAACATCATCGATATCTATTGGTTGCCCCGGCCGAATGTCGTGAAAACTTAAATTGGCCTGCATTATTTGTAAAGGCACAGGAAAATTCGGGTGGAGCATCTGGTCGTTGAGGCGCTGTTCTATGGTAGAACCATCAGGAGCGATCGCGCCGTAAATATGAAAGTTATTCCCCTTAACAAACCCCGGAACAAAGAAGGGAAAACCTTGCATGTGATCCCAGTGGGAGTGGGTGAAAAAGATATGAGCTTCTAACGGCATCTGGCGCAATAAAGATTGCCCCAATACATGTAGTCCCGTGCCACCATCGAAAATTAAGCGTTTACCGCCCACTTGCATCTCAACGCAAGGGGTATTACCGCCGTAGCGAACGGTGTGTGGCCCTGGACTGGGGATGCTGCCGCGAACCCCCCAAAATTGCACGGTAAATTGATTCTCTATCCTAGACATGGGTGTTGCTTGCTGGACTGAGCGGGCGATAAATGAAAAAATTGTTAAGTGTTTGGTTTGAGTTTATGCTGTCTGGCCGAATTTGTTAGGGAGACGATAAAAGGGAATATTTCTTGGTAAAACAGCATACCCTGTTTCCGGCTGATTGTGTAAATATCGATGAGGTTCTCTAGGCTATCATTTTTAACTTTTTCAGATGTATGTGTATCCGTTATCTCTAGGGTGCCCCTAAGTTATAGCCTACATTTTCATGTGATGCATTTAATTAATTCCAATTCTTTCCTAAGAATTCAATATTTCAGGGAAATTTGAATTCCCATTGAGATAATTTATCTAGTCCAGTTGCGTAGGTAAGATTGTACTGCAAGGGAGTTATACTGATGTAGTTATTACGTACAACATGTACGTCTATGGGTACATTTTCCGGTAAATTTAACCCCATTGGCGGTTCCACATCTTCAATGACTTCTCCAGTTAACCAGTAGTAAGTTTTTCCACGAGGATCGACTCGTTTATCGAATACATCTATGTAACGCCGCACTCCTTGACGGGTGAGAGTCACTCCAGCAATTTCTTCCCACTCAACAGCAGGAATATTGACATTAAGCAACATCAAATCTGGTAGTGGTTTTTGGGCTAACTGGTCTAAGAGAATTTTGGCAAACTTAGCAGCAGGTTGAAAGTTTTTTGAGGTATGACTGGTAAGGCTCATGGCGACACTGGGAATACCTTCAATTAAACCTTCCATTGCCGCAGAAACAGTCCCAGAATATAAAATTTCAGTTCCCAAATTGGCACCTTGATTGATGCCAGAGAGAACAAAATCCGGGGGACTATCTAGCAAAGCCCACAGTGCCAATTTGACGCAATCTGAAGGCGTACCATCGCAAGCCCAAGCTTTCACAGCCGGATCGAAAAATGACTCCACAATTTCAGCGCGAATTGGCTGGTGCATAGTTAATCCATGCCCAGTTGCCGATCGCTCTCGATCTGGGCAAACTACTGTAACATCATGCCCTGCTTGTGCTAAATAGTTAGCTAGGGTACGAATACCCATAGCAGAAATACCATCATCGTTGCTAATTAGTAATTTCATAGGCATTAGTCATTGGTCACTAGTCATTAGTCATTTGTCATTGGTCATTTGTCATTTGTCAATGACAGTCGTCACAAGTATCAAGCAAAAAAACACATTTATTTATCCTATGTTCTCGAACTAATAGACAGAGGTTTGGTTTCTTTGGTTGAGCTAATGTATGGGTATAAGTTTATTTATCGAGCAGTTCACAGCTTTTGACTATAGACTAATGACTAATGACTAATGACTGATGACTAATAACTAATGACTAGCAATTTAGAAGCTCAACTTTTAGCACTGCGGCACCAAGGAGAACAAGCGATCGCCGCCGCTGATACCCTAGAACGTCTAGAAGAACTCAGAGTTAGCTATCTGGGCAAGAAAGGGGAACTGGGGGCGCTGTTGCGGAGTATGGGGCAGCTGAGTGCAGAGGAACGACCGAAAATTGGGGCGATCGCCAATACAGTCAAAGAGTCCCTGCAAACTAGTCTAGACCAACAACGTGCCGCCCTGGAAGCCGCGCAAATTCGTTCCCAGCTAGAGGCTGAAACTCTCGATGTCAGTATGCCGGGAATTTACCGCCCCCAAGGTCGCATTCATCCCCTGAATGGCATTATTGACCGGGCGCTAGATATCTTTGTCGGTATGGGCTACACCGTGGCTCAAGGGCCAGAGATGGAAACAGATTACTACAATTTCGAGGCGCTTAATACCCCGCCCGACCATCCAGCGCGTGATATGCAGGATACTTTTTACCTGCCTGACGGCAATCTGCTGCGGACTCACACTTCCTCAGTGCAAATTCGCTATATGGAAAGAGAGGAACCACCAATTCGGGTTGTGGCTCCGGGGCGAGTTTATCGGCGAGATAATGTAGATGCCACTCACTCAGCAGTTTTCCATCAAATAGAACTTTTAGCCATTGACGAAGGATTAACTTTTACTGACCTCAAAGGCACAATTAAAATATTTTTGCAAGCAATCTTTGGCGATTTACCGATTCGCTTCCGCGCCAGTTATTTCCCGTTTACCGAACCTTCCGCTGAAGTCGATTTGCAATGGAATGGTCGCTGGCTAGAAGTAATGGGCTGCGGTATGGTCGATCCAAATGTACTCAAAGCCGTGGGCTATGACCCAGAAATTTACACTGGATTTGCTGCGGGATTTGGTGTAGAACGCTTTGCAATGGTATTACATCAAATCGATGATATTCGTCGTTTGTATGCCAGCGATTTGCGATTTTTGCAGCAATTTTAAGTAAGCGATCGCTTTAAAAAGAAGAATCCAGAATTCAGAATTCAGGAGTCAGAATCAATTAGTGGGGGATTTAAACCGCCACTAATTGTAGAACACCAAATTTTCCATTCAATATGTAAATCATATTTAGCCTTTATGACCGCAATCATCGGCAAATATCTAACGCTGGAGGAATATTTGAAGTATGACGATGGTACAGATAACCAGTATGAATTAGTGGCAGGTGAGTTAATTGCAATGCCACCTGAAAGCCCAAAAAATGTCCAGATATCTCTGTTTTTACTCATAAATTTCCTCAAGTTCGTACCAGTTAATCGTTTAAGTAACAAAGTTGAAATTGTCGTTGGTGGTTCTCGTGCGACAACTCGCATTCCTGACTTAGTTGTACTGACAGATGAACTTGCAACAATCTTAGAAGGTGCAACGCGATCGACAATAACTTTGGATATGCCACCTCCAGCATTAGTTGTTGAAGTTGTTTCTCCAGGCAAAGCTAACGAGGATCGGGACTATCGCTACAAACGTTCTGAGTATGCCGCAAGGGGAATTGCTGAATATTGGATTGTCGATCCACAAAGGAACATAATTACTGTATTAATATTAGTTGATGGGCTTTATGAAGAAACCAGATTTGCAGGAAATACAGCCATAGTTTCTACCATCTTCCCAGAATTACAGCTAACCGCAGAGCAAGTACTTAATGTTGGAGAAAGTAATATTTAAAAGGTAGATAGAGGAAGAGATTTGAGAGGTGCGATCGCTGTGTTTTTTTGCCTGGTAGTGACTCGTAAATTTTTGAGTACGTACAAAAACTTTTGTTGGACAGTGATTCTTACCATACTACCTCTAGCGAATTCAACGTGGATATAGCCAGATTGACGGGATGTGAGGTTGCTGTTGGTGATAAATATCTAAAGACTATGGGAATACTAAACTCTGATGGTGGAAAATTTGACTGCCTGAAGCTAAGGCGGCAATTGAGTATTTTCACGAAGGAGAAAAAACATGGTTTGTGGTATTTATCAAATTTCAAATACTCTTAATGGTAAATCTTATATTGGACAATCACGAAATATATACAGGAGATGGAAAGAACATACAAGAGGGTTGGATAAGCCAAATGTATTAGAAATTGGAAGTTACCCACTTAGATATGCCTTTTTAAAATATGAACTAAAAGAGGTAGTGGCTACACCAGGAAAAACAGGTTTATTTGATTTTAAAGTTATTGAAGAATGCACAGAAGATAAACTGCTAGAAAGAGAACGATTCTGGATAGATAAAATTGACCCAGAATATAATTGCAATATTTGGACACCTGCCCGAAAGAAAAAGGAAATTGATTCTGAAACTCAATTTTGGGTTCAATACCATAATTACAATGTTCTGGGTTACGTACCTGTTGAGATGATTCTTGATGAATCCCTAATTGAAAAATACGAGCATGACGAAGTTTTGCCTGGTATATCAACTAATAAAAGAGCGGTTTTAAATACAGTAGGCGACACAATTTTTTTGATAGTAGGTATAGGTAGCAAGCCAAAACAATATTATCTGTGGTCTAAATTTATTTGTGAAGAGATAGTTATAAATGATTATGAAAATAGTCATTCTTATGATGCTTTTGGTACTGGTTATTTAATAGATCCGCCTCAACTATTGAATTCAAAACATTTTAATGAATTCAAAAAATTTTGTGGAAATTTTGGCTTTGGCTTTATGCGTATCAAAGAATACTCTGAAGGTTGTACTTATTTAACCCACTTTCCGCACCCCCAAGTGTCACAAACGGAAATTACTGAGAGAAAAAAGGCAAGCAAGAATAAAAACAGACATATTTAGAAAAAACAGGGATTTGAGCAGCCATAAATCACCACAAATGGCATCAAAATCTCTTGTCAATAAGGAGCAATAAGAACTGATGGCAGATAGATTCGGATAAGATAAATAAATGAAGACGTTCAACGCTGAAATCATAAATTAGAATAATGAATTGAAGTAACAAAACTAGATTTTTGGCATAGTAAATTAGAGCTATTAATCAAAGCGGTTAGCTGC
>LWTK01000032.1 GCA_003326205.1 Nostoc sp. ATCC 43529 | reverse complement strand
CTCCTAAACACGCTTCTTGGTGAGCCAGTGCGTTGGGCGGGTTAAGAGACTTGAAGCAACTGGCGAACCCGAAGGGCTGAATCAAGTAGAAATTGAATTATCTGTTTTATCTCGCCAATGTTTAGAACGGCGTATTCCTAATGCAGAAACATTAACTTCTGAAATTGCCGCTTGGGAGAAACAACGTAATCAGCAAAAAGCTAGTGTCTATTGGGGTTTTCAAACTAAAGATGCTCGCCGAAAAATGGAGCGTTTATATCCAAATTTAACCTAGCAAAGTTGGCTTGGCAGACTACTAGGGTGCAAAGGTATTTACAATTACTCACAAAAATTGGGGAGTATCTTTGACATTGCTTGTTAGTATCTTGTTGAAGCGTGATTTAGCGATTTTCAATCCAAAATTTGCAACCGAGATGAAAGCTGTAATTCTATTATCTGGGGGATTGGACTCTTCCACAATTTTGTACAAAGCCAAAATGGATGGCTGTGAATGTTATGCCATTTCTTTTGATTACCAGCAGCGACACCGACGAGAGTTACAGTCAGCCCTGCTTGTGGGTCAAAAAGCTGGGGTAATAAAACATCAGGTGGTTAATTTTGACTTACGGCAATGGGGGGGTTCGGCACTTACGGATGAGGCTATTGATTTACCCCAGGAGCGTTCCCTGGATGAAATGGCTCAAAATATTCCTGTAACGTATGTTCCGGCTCGTAACACGATCTTTTTAAGCTTTGCTTTGAGTTACGCCGAAGCGATCGCAGCCCAAAGCGTCTATATTGGCGTCAATGCCTTAGATTATTCAGGATATCCTGATTGTCGCCCCGATTATATCCAAGCCATGCAAGAAGTTTTTCGCCTGGGAACTAAACAAGGGCGTGAAGGACAACCAATTAACATTGTTGCACCCCTGATTAACCTGAAAAAAACCGAAATCATTCAACTTGGCAACCAATTGGGAGTTCCTTGGGAATTAACTTGGTCTTGCTATGCTGGTGGAGATGTGGCCTGCGGTGTCTGTGATTCTTGTCGTTTGCGGCTAGCGGCGTTTGCCGAATTGGGACTCCTCGATCCTGTGGGGTATGCTCAGTAGACGGAGTGGGGAGTAGTGACTTGGAGTATTGAGTGTTAAATCATACAAAAAATCAATTATTTTGACCAGTTTACATCTGCACTGCGGGCAAATACATTCTGGGACAATCTGTGGTTTATGAGGAGCTTGAGCCGGATGCTTTGTAAGGCGCATATCCAGTTCTGAGGTATGTATTGCTCCTATTCGACCACAGAAACCCTTAGTTTGAAGCTCCTAAATTTCAGAGGCTTTAATTGGTAAAGGTTTTTCCCAGATGAAAAGGATATTGAAAACAGGTCATCAAATCCTGAACGTAGTTTCAGAATGGTGTTTATTTTACCCCTTTTATAGATAAAAAAATTCTGGTATATATCTGTAACAGAGTGTGTTGGCGATGTAGGTAGATAAAATCAAGTTGTCTTGAGATGCCACTCTCGGAACTAACTGTTAGGGTATGTGTCAACACTTACATGAATCATCCTGAGGAATTACTTAAATTAGTTGAACTGTTAGATGAAAAGATATTATTCCTAAAGGGTAAAAAAATTACCGAAGCAAACCCTTTAGTATTGTTTCAACTTAGTCAAGAAATTGAAGAAGCGGAAACACAACGGCAAGTTTTCAAGCTAGAAATAGAAAGTATTAATTGCGGTTTAAATAGTCAAAAGTTATACCTAGCTTTATTAAAATTAGGCTATAAAGACCAAATTCTCGCCTTTAAAAAATTTGTGCGATCGCAATCCATTGGTGCGTTTCTGATCCACGGTTGTCCCGACTACGGACAGCGCTGGCTGCTGAATCGTCTAGTTACCCAACATATCGACAGCGGAACGACTAACAAAACCTTACCCTTACCTGTAGAACTCCACCGCATCGGTCGTAGAACAGATATTTCTACCCTTTGGCGCGAACTGGGGGGACGTTGTGGTTTGCGGAGGCAGAGTACGGTAGCAGATATAAAAGAAGAAATAATCGATCGCGTTTATCAATGCTGGCAAACACAAAACGTTGTCCTGATTTTTCACGACGTTGATTGTATGCCAGAAAATTATTTACACACATTAATCCATGAATTTTGGTTACCACTGGCAACACAAGCACGAGAAACAGCATCATCTACGCGAAAATACAGGTTATTAATGTTTCTTATAGACTATGAAGGCTGTGTGGGAACGCGAGAAACATTATTTGTTGAGAGAATTGAACCCAACTGGGAAGCTAAAATACCTGTGAAATTACCCGTTATCAATCAATTTTGTGAGCCTGAGCTAAACGAGTGGTTGGATACGGTAGAAATGGAATTTGATGAATTGCCTTTGACTGAAGTAATTAGTCAAAAAGATGACCTCATACAAGAAATTTTAGACAATAGTAATAATGGCATTCCCGAACTGACATTTTCGGAGATATGCGACCGCTGTGAATGTAACTGGTATGAAGTAAAAGATAGGTGGTTAAAACTGTGACTTCTAAACAACTTGAGTACACAGGAAAAGTACAGCCGAAATTGGGCGATCGCGATGCAAATGGGCAACTGTTGTATCCTTATTTACCCTACAATGAGTTAATCGAAGTGGTAAATTTAGCAATTTACCTGGAACGTCCGTTACTACTCAAAGGGCAACCAGGATGCGGTAAAACTCGCTTAGCGCGTGCAGTTGCCTACGAATTGGGTTTACCATTAGAAGCTTGGTACATCAAATCTACCACCCGCGCCAAAGATGGACTTTATACCTACGATGCTGTCAGTAGGCTGAGAGATGCTCAACTTGCTGCTACGGGAAGAATGATTAAAGATGAGGATATACCCCGTATTAGCAATCCTGCAACCTATGTGCAATGGGGAGCATTGGGACGTGCATTTCAAAATACACAGCGCACGGTGATATTAATTGATGAAATCGATAAAGCTGACATTGATTTCCCCAATGACTTACTTTTGGAACTCGACGAGCAACGGTTTATTGTTGATGAAACAGGCGAAAATATTCAAGCCAAAGCAGCACCGATAGTTTTTATTACCAGCAACGACGAGAAGGACTTACCCGATGCTTTTTTGCGGAGGTGTCTATTTCACTATGTGGAATTTCCCAGCATCCCCAGGTTAGTAGAAATAGTTAACAGTCACTTTCCCGCAGCACCAGAAGCTTTGGTAAATAAAGCTGTGGCAAGATTTTTGAAATTGCGTGACGATATGGCCAAAGATAAAGGAGAAGCCGGAAAGAAAGTCAGTACCAGTGAGTTAATTGATTGGTTTCGCGTTTTGCGGAAGTATCCTGAAGATGAGGTTTTAGCAAAATTGGAATTGGATGGGAAATTACCTTATGGGGGGGTGTTGTTGAAGACTTTGGATGATCATCTGCGATATTTGAGGGGGAGTCGTGGACGCTAGTAATTTACCTTTGCTGGAACTATTTACTAGGTTACAAGATGCTGGTTTACCACTTGGAATTGATGAGTATAAATTGGTTTTAAAGTCTTTGCAAGGTGGGTTTGGAATTAGCGACAAAGCAGCTTTAAAAAGGTTATGTCAAACTTTATGGGTGAAGTCTGAGGAAGAAAAGCGGTTATTCGATTATCATTTTGAAAAATTTATATTAAATGAGAATAACTCTGTTAATTCAGATTCATCAAGTTCTATTGTTTCTGAATCGGAAATTTCACAAAATAATCCTTACAAAAGATGGCTAATTAATATTCGGTTACTTTTGAATTCAATTATTAGGAGGCGATTTTTAATCTTAGTAATTTTAATTACTTTTTTTATTGGCCAATATTTTTTATTTTTATTAGTAAATCTTCCCCCAAAATTTGTAAGTCAACCTGTAAGAGAGGCACAGATAGGCAAGTTATATCTATATAATATAGAAGCCAAAGACTTAAATGTAAATGACGTTTTGACTATTACTCATCTAGAAAAACCTTCATGGCTCAATTTAACTGATAATGGAAACGGAAAAGCAGTTTTACAGGGAATAATTACTCTTGAAAATGCTTTACACCAGCCTAATAAATATTATTCTGTAAAGTTACAAGTCACTGACAAACACGGTGCTAAAGATATACAATCATTTGACATAAATCCGTCTTCAATTGAATATAATATTTGGATATTTATATTTATTTTGATTGGCATAATTGTTTTATATATAATTTTGAGAAGATTTACCAAATTAAATGTAGATGTTCCAAATATTATAAAAAATTTTTTATCTGTACGTCAGCATAATATCTCTCCAACTGATTACAAGCCATATTCACAAAGAAAATGGCAAGCAGATGAGAAGTTATCATTTTCTTCATTAGCAGGTACTAAAAATAGAACAAAAACAAAAAAAATAAAAAAACCTGGTAGTTTTATTGTGAATGATGAATATTTTCCTGTGACTCGTCGGCAGATGAAGCAAAGCTGGCGTTATTTACGTCGAGTTATCAGAAAAGGTCTTCCAACGGAGCTAGATGTTGATGCAACAATTAAAAAAATTGTCAAACAAGGTATATTTCTAGAACCAATATTAGTATCGCCCAAAGTAAATAAAATAAATCTGATATTACTTATCGATCGCGATGGCTCAATGTTACCTTTTCATATTTTTTCAGAACGACTAACTGAAACAGCTATTAGAGGAGGACGCTTACAACAAGCTAATACATATTACTTTCATAACTGTCCAATAGAATATCTTTACCAAGACTATTATTTTCAAGAAGCACAACTAATTCATGATGTTATTAATAGTTTTCAACCTCAAAATATAGTTGTGCTGTTTTTCAGCGATGCAGGTGCAGCACGAGGGGGATTTAATTCAGAAAGACTTAAATTAACAGAAAATTTTTTAGATTTTTTAAGAAAACGTGTTAGAAATATCGCCTGGCTCAATCCGATGCCACGTTCGCGCTGGTTCGGTACAACAGCTAATGAAATCGCCAAGATTGTTCCAATGTTTGAATTGAATCGTCATGGTTTAGATAATGCCATTAGCATATTACGGGGCAATTCATCTGGGGGATATAGGCAATGAGTGAAATAAATTCATCAACTAAAGTAGTTGATGAAATGAAATCAGAAATTGCTACCAGGCGTATTGCATATTTTGAGAGACGTTTTGGCAAACCACATTTATTTTTTGCTTATCATGCTGCTATTGCAGCTGCACTCTCTCCTGATTTACTGTATCGCTTGTGGCTATACTTTCGCCAAGATATTCATGGTCAATCACTCAATGTTCCTTGGGAAGCTGTTGCAGACGTTCTTCTTTCTGGATTTTGTCATGAAGTGGGATACGAACTGTACGAGATGGATATCGAGGTACGAAATCAGCTATTGAGCCAATTAAAAAAACATGAAAACTTTGGGCAAGAAAGAGTCAAGCAATTATCTGAATTTATTATCAGTTACGTTCATCAAGACCTTTATAGCGATGATTCATATATTCGAGATTTAGCTGAAGCTCAATGGCTGACAGCTTTAGCTCAGATACGTCCCAGACAAGCAGCCCGTGAATTAGCTTTGATTTTTGCTAACTTGAACCATAATGATAAACCTGAAATTATCCGAATAGTATCGCTATTACAAACATTTGGAAAGACTTTCGCAACCGAATTCACAGCACTATGTAATTATGCTCAAGGAATGGTACTGTTTGCTCGTGGAAATTTGGACAGTGCAACAGATGAATTTGGCCAGTTAGTTGAACCAGGAAAAAATATTACAAGAATTGTTGGAGTTAATTTACCTATTCCTAAACAAGTCAAAGACAAGCTTGACGCTTTACCCTCAAAAGCATATAAAAATTATCGTCGTGCAAATCTCAGAGGTCGCTCTTTTAAAGGTAATGACCTGAGATATGCCGACTTCTCCTATTGCGATATTCGAGGAGCAGACTTTACTAATGCTAATCTTATTGGTGCAAACTTTAGTTATGCAATTACCGGATTACGACGTTATTATGTAATTATATTAATTCTGTTTTCATTACTTTTATCAATACTATTAGCTTCTACTTTCATATTTTTTGGGTTGGTCTTACACGAATTTCTATTTAGACCAAGTAGTGAAATTTTATTGTCATTTACTTTATTTAGTTTGATAGTTTTTGTATTGTTTAATCTCATTATTTTTGATAAGGGTATTGAAGCAACCATAGGAGCGATCGCTCTTGCGACTTTTGGCAGTTTTGTTCTATTTTTCACTCTTTTTGTAACTCAGGCTGCTGGAAGTTTGGGCTGGATAATAATTTTGATTTTTGGAACTTCTGGAATTTTAACTCTAATAGCAGCTGCAAGTTCCTCTGGTAATGGTGCATTAGGTTTTATGGGAGTTTGGTCTGGATTGTGGATTATCGGTGCTGGTGTGATTTCTACCGTCCTGTGTTTTATGTTTGTAAGCCTGATAATATCAGAAGCTAATCTACCTCCTGGGTTTCCAGATTGGTTTTCCGATATATTTTGGTTGTTTGGAATATTTTTATTTGGACTAACAACTGTAGGCATAACAATTGTCGAGGCTTTGTTTTGGGTTATAGCAGGAACAATTGGCAAGGCTTGGGTTTGGACAATAAGTTTTGTTGGGATTGTACTGTGGCTGATTGCTCTATTAATGACGTTCTTAGGAACTGGAATTGAAGCAGCGATCGCAGTTTTGCCTTTAGCTGCTCCTGGTGCTTATATCGGTTGGCGTGCATCACATGGAGATGAGAAATATTCTTTTATTTGGAGAACTGCTGTTTTTTTTACAACTAGAGGAGGAACTAGCTTTAAAAGAGCTAATTTAACAGATGTTAACTTCTCTCATACAATATTTAACAACGCTGATTTAAGAAAAGCTAATATTACACGAACTAACTGGTTTCAATGTCAGAAGCTGTATCAAGTTAACTTGAGCCAGAGCTATCTTAAAAATTACCAAATTCGAGAATTATTAGTTACAAGAATGGGGCAAGAAAAAAATCTTGAAGGTTTTTCATTACGAGGATTAGATTTATCTGGAGCGAATTTAGCAGATGCAAATCTGATTCGCACAGATTTGAGAAATGCAAATTTACAAGACGCTGATTTATCAAGGACAAAGTTAATTAAAACACAGCTTGACCAAGCTGATTTAACAGGCAGTTGTTTAACAGGTGCTTGCATTGAAGATTGGAAAATTACACAACAGACCAAATTGGATGGGGTAGAGTGTGATTATATTTATACCCGATTATCAACACCGCAAAATCCTGACCCGGCTCGCCAACCATCTGACCATAATGAAATATTTGAAATCGGAGAATTCGCTGAGTGGGTACAAAATTTCTAGTCTGATTGTTTTTAATTGCTCACTCAATACCTATGAGCATATTTTCTTCTCCACTTATCAAAGCTCTCAAATTCATATACAAAAGTAATTCATAAGCTATAAATATTGGATTTGAAATTAGTATAAATCCTCCAATAAGTAATGAATATATAATATTGGCATAAAGTGAAGTTGACATACCCAAAAAGAGATGCCAGCCTGAAACACCAAAAGCATTAGCAACAATAAATGAAATAAGTATTATAGGTATCGATACAAGTATCGATAGGATTAATAAAGCCCAAAAAACAGACCACCATTTTCTTTTAACTAATTGCCAACTCCGTTTAATCCCATCTGCTGCCGAACAATTTTCAATCACAATTGCGTAGGGAGCAAATGCTAAACAATTGCTAACATATATTCCGGGAAATATTAATAATAAAAAAGCAGGGAAAGTGATTAAATTAATTAATACGTAAGAAAGAAGTATTTGCAGATATTTACCAATAACAAATTTGACAGAGTTATAAATAGTAGTATCACAACTTATAAGATGCTGATAAACATAAAAAAAAGCCGAGAATCTAGAGATAATCTGAATAGATAGTCCATACACAAAACCTAATAAAAGAGAGAAATTATTAGGAATAAATAGTGAAATTATAATCAATATTCCATAAGGAATAAAGAATAATAAAACTGATTTATATATTGGAGCAACTAAAGTCCGGGAATCTTTTAATAAACGAATGGGATTTATAGATTGAGCATTCATCTTTATTCCTTGTGTATATTGATACTTATAATAAAGGTTCTCACTTTACGAGTATCTTTACTATTTTTTTAATATTGTCTTTATAAATAACTTCTGCTTTGGTGTTATTTCGTTTTTTATCGAGGCTTTGAATGAAGAGTTTCAAGCAGAACTGAAAACTTAACAAAGTCGTTATATGTAACGAATTAATAAGTTTTTCCTAAAATAGTCTTCGATATCTTTGTTCAGCTCTGCGATCGCCTTGCCTATTATCAGTTATCCTAATACTCAGCATAGGTAACTGAGCGATGACGCAAGATATTCATAAACAGCTGGAAGATAATTATGATTTGTTGCAAAATAAGCTTTTATTTCTACAGCGAGAAAAAATCATTAAAGCTGATGCAGCGACTCGTTTTCAATTAGAGCAGGAAATTAAGGAAGTTAAAAGGCAAATTGAAGAAATTAAGCAAGAAATCGAAAAACAGGAAGCGAAGTTATCAACAAATGTTAAAGCAAATTCAAATTCTAGTGCAGTAACAGCTGCATCTACTTCCTCACCTGAATCTCTAATGAAATTAACTCAGCAGCAAAAAATCTTGATTTTGGCAGCAGTTCCTCGCGGACTGTGCTTGGATAAAGAAATTCGAGAAATACAGGAAGCTATACGACGAGCGGCTAATCGGGATTTATTTGAAATAGCCATTAGAACTGCTGTACGTCCTCAAGATATTCGTCGTGCTATTGCAGAAGAAGAGCCTCAAATTGTTCACTTTTGTGGACATGGATTGAAAGATGGCAGCTTGCTATTAGAGGATGATGGGGGAAATGATAAACCAGTTTTGCCAGAAAGTTTAGGATTTCTGTTTAAATTGCACGTTGATTATGTTAAATGCGTAGTACTTAATGCTTGTTATTCAGAACAACCTGCTGTGGCAATTAGCCAGTACATTAATTATGTTATTGGGATGAATAACCCAATCCAAGACAAAGCAGCGATCGCATTTGCTCAAGGATTTTATGATGGACTTGGTTATAAAAACTCAGGCAATCAAGATTTATTTGAAAGAGCTTTTGATGAAGCTATAGTTGCTATTCATTTAGAAAACCTTTCACAGGGATTGATACCAGTTTTGAAAAAAAGACTTTAATTAAGCCTTCGAGTAGTATTCATTTATAAAGATTGCTTTTTGTTGATAATAAGTTTGCTTTGCATTACCAGAAGTTGATATTTTCTAGAATACTTTTTTTATTTTCTATTTTCCGTAATTAACGATTGTTAAACTATTAATATTTATGGCAAAAATACTTAATACCAATTCTGTATGAAGATGCACAGAATTAAAAAAAACGTAGACGCGTTCGCCCAGCGTCTCGTTCGTGCAGCGTCTCCAACAGGAGAAGAGAAGCGGCTTGCCGCAGGCTACCGCCAAGAACGCCAAGAACGCCAAGAATAGAGGATGACTTATTCAGTGCAGCTTCACATAAAATTGGTATAAGTACGGAATGTGGCTTAGAAGTTAAGAATTATTCTTTCCTCTGTTCCTTTGCCTCTTTGCTCTTCATCTGCTCTTCTCCCTCACCCCTCTATTTGCCCTTCCAACCGTCGCAGTTCAATTTGATGCAGACGCGGGCCAATGACTGACACTACAGTGAATTCAAGATTTTGATAATAGAAGATTTCGCCTTTGTCAGGAATTTTCTGTAACTGATACAGCAAAAAGCCCCCTAGTGTCTGGTATTCTCTTGTCAAGGGTAAGTCCAAATGCAAAACCTCGTTGAGGTCTTCGAGGTTTATTTGTGCTTGCACCAGAAATTTATCCTCGTCTAACATCTGGATTAGCAAATCGTCGTTGTTATCAGGTTCGCTGGCGTCGCCAATGATTTCGGCAATGACATCTTTGATAGTCACCAATCCCACAGTACCGCCAAATTCATTCACCACTATCACCATAGCTGGTTTTTCTTGCTGCATCATCGGCAAAAGTTCGCTCAAAGGCGTGTGTTCTGGAACAAACCTAGCGGGACGCATCCAAGGTTGTATTTGTGTCTCTAAAGTTAGCTTGCCTACAGCTAAAGGTTGTGCCAAATCTTTAAAATAAACAATGCCGCGAACATCGTCTAAAGATTCACCAATCAAAGGATAGCGGGAGTAACCAGTAGCAGCCATTTCCTGGAGTAATGCCTGGAAAGTAGCATCTTTTGGCAGCGCTACAATACTGGTGCGCGGGATCATCACAGCTTGAGCCATCACATCCCCAAACTCAAAAACATTATTGAGTAGTTCTCGCTCGGCACGCTGTAAACCGGTAGACCCCCATTCTGTAGAGATAATCACTTGCAATTCTTCGGGAGTTACAGGCGGTCTCCAACCTTGACCAGTGTATTCAATGCCAAAAATTCTCAATAACCAACGAGTTGATTGGTTGAGAATCCAAATGAAGGGGCCGAAAAAACGAACGATCGCTTTTACCGAAGGCCCTAAAAATCTAGCTAGCTGTTCTGAATACAGCATCGCTAATGATTTAGGACATAATTCCCCTAAAACAATTTGTAAATAAGCAATTAAGAAAAAGGCGATAGGAATCGATAAAGAATGGGCGATGAAGGTAGTCATTCCACTGGGTAGAGGCCAGGATTTTAACCAAGCTTTCACCAGGACGACAATCGTACTTTCTCCAATCCATCCCAGAGCCAAACTAGAGAGGGTGATACCTAACTGGGTAGTAGATAGCAGTCGGTCAATACTGCGTTGTAGCATCTCCACAGCTCTGGCTGGAATATCCCCAGCTTTAACTAGCTGGTGAATACGCGATCGCCGCACGCTCACCATCGAAAATTCTGCCGTTACAAAAAAGGCATTTATGGCAATCAGCAGTAAAACTGACAACAATCGCAGCCCTGCCTCCGTCCAAATTAAATTAGGAAAACCACTCACCGCCAAAGCTCGTGTAAAATTCACGCCCTCCATATTAGGGGGACTGGGGACTGGATATTGAGAATGAGGGATTAAAAAAAATTCTTTCCCAGTACCCAGTCCCAAACCCCCAGTCCCCAATACCCCTTTTACCTTTCTACAGGAATATTCAATGCCTCTAGCTTTAATTCTTGAGCAGGATAATCAGTCAAAGCCAGTGATATTTTTTTGACATCATCAAGTAAAGCTGTGGGAATGCTCACGGTACCTGTAAATGCCGGCCCATTGACAGGCAATTCTGTCGGTAAACCTTCTGTACTAGCGCTCAGGGTTCGTCCTTTATCATCAGTCACATCTAAAAAACTATACAAGAAGCGCACAGAATCCTTACCTTTGTTCTGCATTTTTACTTTCAAGAGTAAATCACCACCAGAGTAGCGGGCAGATTGCACGGACATAGTTACCCCTTCACTCTGGGCAACCACTGGAAAACCTGGCTGGGGTTTTTCCTCAACTACTTCTTTTGGTTTTTCTTCTGGCTTCTGCTTGCTGGTATTGGTTTCTTCATCATCTTCCTCTAGCTTTTCCGATTTTGCAGCCTTGGTTTTACCCTCAATTCGCGCTTTGACAATTTTCAGAATTTCTTCCTCTTTTAATAGCACTACTCCTCCCTGTTGGGAGTTATTTCCTTTACTGCTGGCAAATTTAGTTGTAGGACGCCCATCTGGTGTGCTAACACCCTTGAGTGCTGAACTTCCTAGTTCAAACCCCAAAAATGCGCTTACAGAACCTGCTCCTAACATCAGGATTAACAAAATCAAAGTAAGAAGTACAGTAGAATTTATTTTCATTGCTGACAAGCTAATGCACAATAATGCTGGTTTTTTTCAGAAAAATGAAGCTTACACCTCAATCCTTAAAGGAAGTTAATCAATATTAGTTTGCACTATTTCATGATTAGATTATGTAGTATAAAAATCTGGTAGACTATTGTCGAGTATTCACAGGCACTAAACTTGTGCTAAGATAAGTGAGTTTGCTAAAATTAAGTTAAGTATAGGTAGTGTACCTCACTCTAAAATTAGCAAATAAACTTGACTTCAGGGTTTAAGTAATTGCCTGATTGCAACTCTAAACCCAACAAAATAAGCGCCTTTGGCCGATTGGGGAGGCAACGAACTCATAATTCGTCTTCAGGCTGGTTCGATTCCAGCAGGGCGCACTAAATTATAAAAAAATAGATGAGAATGGAAAAGAAGACGCGGGGACGGGGAGACGCGGTGAGGAAGTTGGAGTCTTCTCTACGAGACGCTGCGCGTTGGCGGAAGCCTCTCGTAGAGAAGGCGGTTCCCGTCGAGTCCAAACTTCCGAACCGGTTCGCTGAAAGCGTTCCCGTTCGCGTAGCGTCTCCGAAGGAGAAGGGTAGAGGGACACGGAGATAATATTTGATAGTTTTCTTATTTCTCCCTCATCCCTCTGATCTCCCCGCGTCCCCGCGTCTCTCCTACCGAGGTGGTAAAGTTTCAAACCTGAATTCAGTTCCGACTCTGAGCTTGTTGGCATTCAAGCGAGGAGACATCATTAGCGATGTGTCATAGGGATTTGGTAAATCAGGAGTGCGAATATAAGGATCGTTGCCTGCTTGCTGAGTTAGGACATCGTGATATAAAGTATTAACCAATTGAGCATCACGGGCAATTTCATTTTCTGGAAAGGAACCACCAAAACTGGCGCCAGCTCCGAAAAATGAGTCTAATTGACGCTTGAGGCTGCCGTTTTCATAAAAATTGCGATCGTGTCGAAAAAATGCCCGTTCAAACACATCACTTGTAGTTTCACTTTTGGGTGTTTCTGTTTGGGCAGCTACAACAGAGGGAAAAGCAATACCAGCAGCAAGCAGCATTAATAAACCACCAAAGGTTTTTAATTTTATACCCACGTTTCTTACTCCTCAAATTTGTGGCGAATCTTAATTTATGCTTAATTGTCAGAACTGTTATCAGTTCAACCTTTGGTGTAGCACAACTTTTAATGTTTTGTAATGACGTATCCTACTGAAACTCCCATCCAATCAAATATTTGGGCAACTACCCCTGATTTGGCTCACTTGCGCCAGAAGCTATTAGATTTATTTTCTCAAGTGGCTTATCAAGAGGGTGATTTCGTTCTTGCTTCTGGGCTACGTAGTTCTTATTACGTCAATAAGATGCTGGTAACACTCCACCCCCAAGGAGCTTTGGCAGTTGGGCGCTTGCTGTTTCCTTTACTACCTGAAGATACCCAGGCTGTAGCGGGTTTAACAATGGGGGCTGATCCGCTGGTCACCGCTGTGAGCGTGGTTTCCGTTTATGAAAATCGACCGATACCAGCGCTGATTATTCGCAAGGAAGCCAAGGGTTATGGGACAAGAGCTTATATAGAAGGCCCAACTTTACCAGAAGGTGCAAAGATAGTGGTTTTAGAGGATGTTGTTACCACTGGACAATCTGCTCTCAAAGCAGTTGAGCGTCTTCAAGCAGCGGGTTATGTTGTCGATCGAATAATTGCACTGGTAGACAGGCATCAAGGTGGAGGGGAATTATACCAGTCAGCTGGGTTGAAGTTTGAAGCGTTATTTTCGATTCAGGAAATTCAGGAAAGGTTTCGACAGCTGGCAAATTCATGAACAACAGCACTGAGACTGATTCGTGATTAAGAATTGGTAAAACTCCTGAATAAAAAACAATCAGGTTGAGTTAGCAGATGTTTGTGAATGTACAGATGCTGTAATTTGTTAGTTTCCCCTTTAGCTAGTAAGTAGCTCAACCTCAAAAAGCGTAAGACGTAGATCTAAATAAATATAGGGTGTGTTGTGCCGTAGGCTAACGCACCCCAAGACACTATATCAGCTGTTATTGCAGGCAACAGGCAATAGGCTTGCGAAAGTCTTTTGTTGTCTGGTTTTTGCTATACATTTGTGTTCCAACCTAGCTGGCAACTGCTATAAAATAAATGCAACGTTTGGCAGCAAGATTACGAGAGTTAAATATAGACCCAGATGCAATTTAGATTACTGCGATCGCATTAATTATTATTCTTCTATTTCCAAATTAATTCCTTCATAAATCTCGCTGAAGCTAATTTGAAAATCTATTGATTTTAGTGATAATATAGCATCTGCTGATTCGTATTCAGTTAATACCCATTTACCCTCAGCATTTTTATTAAACTGCTCAACAAGGTATTCGTATTGATTAATTATGATATATTCTTGGAGTGTCGGAATAGAACGATAAAATCTAAATTTATTAGTTCTATCATGATTTTCTGTTGATTTAGATAATACTTCCACAATCATTATGGGATTTGTAACTGTAGTAGTGCTAGTTCTTTCATAAAGTGGTTCTCCCTGAATAACCATAACATCAGGATAAGTATAGATCCGATAACGCTGTATCCACAATTTGACATCACCCATGTAGATTTTGTAATTTTTACCCCGCATTGTAAATTTAAAATTAGCGTAAAAATTACCTGCAATTTCATTGTGATTAGTTGTACCACCAGCCATTGGAATAATTTCTCCATCTCGATATTCATTTTTGAAATCTGATGTTTCCTCCAGTTGTAAATATTCTTCGGGAGTGTAGTATTTTTTTGATGTTTGAATTTGCATAATATCACCTGATTGCAATATCAATTACCGAGGATAAGACTGGCTTAAAAATTCCTCTGCTTCTGTTTTATTTTTAATCACTCCATCTAAAGTTGCAGCAAGTAAATCATCTAACATTTGTCGATACTGCGCCCCTGGCTTATAACCTAATTTTTTTAAGTCATTACCATTTAAAATCGGGCTAATGTGAGCCAAAACTGTCAAGTAATGCCATATTTGCCGCCTGAGTACTTGCTGGGTTTGTAAAGCGATTAAAACTAACATTGGTAAGTCGTACTGCCGGAGAAATTGAACTACTTGACTAGGGTGTTGACAGGTTGGTAACGATTCTAAAACTTCGGCTTCAGCCTGAGCTAAATTCTGTAAGCGTTTAATGCCATCCTCTTGCAATTGCAGATTTTTTGCCACTTTCGCCCGATATTGTGGTTCTAGGTGGGCGATTATTGTTTCTAATCGCATTTCCCAGTGAATCAAGGTTTGTTGGGGGTCAAATCGCCGCAAACACCGTTCTAGCAAGCGTAATTCTCGCAGGAGTAATGGATCTAGCTTCAGGGTAGGATGGATGCATTGCAATGCCCCTAAGTTATCGAGTAACTGTAAAGCTGATTTCCAGTAAGGGGCTTCTAAGATGTGTTTTAATTCTGTTTTAAGTCGAGTTTGGAGAGCTGGAGTTTTGCTATTCTCTTGAGCAGTGCGATCGTAAACGCCACTGTTGATGGCATAGCGGATAAACTCTTGTGTTTGTGGTTCAATTTCAAAACCGAAGCGCACAGCAAAACGCACACCGCGATAAATGCGGGTGGGGTCTTCGATAAAGCTATTGGCATGTAAAACCCGAATTTGCTTAGCTTGTAAATCCAGTAAACCACCAAAGAAATCGAGTAACTCACCAGCACGGGGAGAAGTTAGCCGCAAAGCTAGGGCGTTAATGGTAAAGTCTCGACGATACAAATCTTGACGAATAGAACTTGCCTCAACTTCTGGATTCGCCGCTGGATAAGGATAAAATTCTGTCCTAGCAGTAGCAATATCAACCCATAAAGAATCTAATTCTCGGTCTTTGTGCCACAGCAAAGCCGCAGTTTGAAAAGCGCCGTGGATTTCTAAACGAGCCGTGGGGTAAAGTTGTTGGAGTGCCTTTGCTAATTCCACACCAGCGCCAACATCTGCTGATTTATGAAAGCCATCAACTACAAGGTCAATATCTTTAATCATCAAGTTGCCTGCTGCATTAGCTAACAGCAAGTCTCGCACCGCACCCCCAACAAGATAAAGATGCCAACCCCGTTTTTCTGCCTCTTGTGATGCTGTGGTCAGTAATTGCCATAGTTGAGGAGCCAGAGAAGATGACACAGAGAGGTTAACACGCTGTGACCCAGACAATGAACCAGTCTCCGTGTCCCCGTCTCCCTGTGTCCCCGCATCCTCTTGATGTAATTCCCGTAAAACATCAGTACGTGTGACAATACCAACTAATTGCGTATTTTCTAATACTGGTAAGCGCCCGATATCATAAGTCACCATCAGCGCTTCAATTTGTGGCAGTGTTGTATCTGGTGTAATCGTTTTCAGATTTGTCGTCATGTAGCCCTTAACTGGTGCATGACTAAACCCGTGATGCAGGGCAATATCGAGATCCCGCCGCGAAATAATACCTACCAATTCCCCTTTGGTATCAACTACAGATAAACCAGAGTGTCCATAACGCAATAAAATGCGCTGGGCTTCGGCAATTGTAGTTTCTGGCAAAATAGTGCGGACAGGAGAAGACATTAAGTCTCTGGCAGCGGGGGGGTGGGGAATTTGGGCTTTTAACCCGTTAAGGATCTGTTGTAATGTGGCTTGTGAGTCTACTCCTCTTAAGTTCAGCGATGCAGCTTGGGAGTGACCACCACCACCGAAAAGTTGGAATAATAGATTGAGATTTGTTTTGGGAATTTGCGATCGCCCAATTACTGTTAACCGTGAGTCACCATCACCCAAAGGATATTCATTAGCCAACAGAATGGCATCAATTTCAGTTAATTCTACCAGTTCTGAAGCCAGACTTGATAAACCAGGTACAAAAGCATCAGTCTTTAAATTTACCCAGCCGACTGTATATCCGCGTAGACAGAGATATTCTAAATTTTCCAGCGCTTTAGTTAATAGCTGCTGCAATTGCAAAGACAATCCTGGATCGCGGTATGTGGAAATGACTGCTAAACTAGCACCTTGTTGCATCAACCAAGCCAAAGCTAAAGCATCCCGTGGTGTAGACTGGTCAAAGGTCAACGACCCGGTGTCAACATGGATACCCAAAGCCATGACTGTAGCTTCGGCAGGAGTCAGGGAAATTTGCTGTTGTTGCAATTGCTCCGCGATTAGAGTAGTTGTAGCTCCTACTGAAGAAATATGCGATCGCGTGGCGGGAATATCTGATTCTTGGCCTAAGTGATGGTCATAAACTATAATCTCTGTGACATTAGGTAAATCTAACCACTCAGCAGCTTTACCCAGGCGATCGCGCTGCTGCGTATCCACCACATTCAAAGACCGAATTTTTTCTCGATTCACCGAACGGCGCTCAATTAACGAATATTCATCCCGATGCAACGCTAAAAAATCACGTACAGGAGGGTGAGAGCCGCCAGTCAGCACAATCTTGCTTCCTGGTAGTAAGCGGGTTAGTCCTACCGCTGCCCCTAGTGCATCAAAATCAGCTGTTGTGTGGCAAAGAATTAAATCCATACTTCATTAGCCATTAGGTAAAACTCAAAGTTGCCCCACCTCTGATCCCAAGTGCAACATAAGATGAATTTTTGGGCGGTAATGATGAATCAGACCCGACCATAACGACTCTAAGTCGCTCTTGAAAAAAGGGTAGGCGACGAATCGCCAATTTAATAAGTTTTTTCTGGTAAAATACTTCTGGTTTCCTTCACCCACATTGGTGTCTGATAAGCCTCTGTCCAATAGCATAGCGACTATTGGTAAGCGACTCCGTTGCACAGCATGAAAGTAAGTTGGCACATCTTGATTAATACAAATTACCGACTGGTTTGTCCAATAGCGCGAATATGCCAGCATTTCATCCGGGATAGTAAAATTTGTAGGGTACAAGGTAAGAAATTCATAGTCTGCGGTAGGGCATTCCGTGGACTTAAAACAAAGCTCAACGCCTCCTAAGCAATAGCTGGATTGGTTGAGAAGCCTACACTGTACAGCTTGCTATCGGTGTAGGAGTATGTCACGATATTCTATCTTTAGTATTTAGCTGTATTGGGAGAAGCAAAAATGACCATAATATTCCAATTTGCTTTAATTAGCCTAGTCTTGTTGTCTTTCGTTCTAGTAGTCGGCGTTCCTGTTGCTTACGCCACTCCCCAAAATTGGGTTGAATCTAAAAAGCTTCTCTGGCTTGGTTCTGGCGTTTGGATTGCTTTGGTACTTTTAGTTGGTTTGTTAAACTTTTTTGTCGTCTAGGCAACGGCTTCGCTCTGGCGCAGGCACATAATATAAAAATTAGAGGGGCAGAAAAGCCAAGGTCAAAGGTTAAGGAAAAAAAGAGAAATTTTTTCCATCTTCCTTTTTTTTGATCTTGCTTTCCTGCTCCTCTAGGTTTAACTAATTGCAAGCCTACATACTCTGGGTCAGCCAGGGTGTGGGTAGCTCACATAAGAAATGTATATTGGCCAGAAGTATAGTTGATTAAGAGGCAGTCATGGCAGTTTTTGAGGGAACTTTTACTCAAACGGAACCTTTGCGTTTTGCAGTGGTGATTGGTCGCTTCAATGACCTGGTTACCGGAAAGCTGCTAGAGGGGTGTCAAGATTGCTTGAAACGCCACGGTGTAGACCCCAACCCCCACGGGAATCAGGTAGACTACGTTTGGGTACCGGGAAGTTTTGAAGTACCTTTAGTAGCTCGCCAACTAGCACTTTCCCATCGTTATGATGCTGTAATTTGTCTTGGGGCAGTGATTCGAGGGCAAACACCCCATTTCGATTACGTGTCTGCGGAAGTCTCTAAAGGCATTGCTGCCGCTAGCTTTCAAACTGGAGTGCCAGTTATTTTTGGAATTTTGACCGTAGATACTATGCAGCAAGCCTTAGAACGAGCAGGCATCAAAGGTAATCATGGTTGGGACTACGCCCTCAATGCCCTAGAAATGGCTAGCTTGATGCGGCAACTGCGTTCTAACTTGGCAGAACCATATCCTCGTAATAGCCAGTCTTTGCCACCTTCTATTGCAAATGCCAGCGTCGGCAATTTAACAGTAGAGTCAGAAGAACTAAGTTAGTGCTTCATAGGGCGCTGTCGATCGTTGACGCCCAGCAGTCAACCGTCAACGATCGACTATGCCCAATAATTCAAATTAAGGGGTTGACAATCCAGAATAAATCTGACATATTAATAAATGACTGATGATTGCGGGTATAGCTCAGTGGTAGAGCGTCACCTTGCCAAGGTGAATGTCGCGCGTTCGAATCGCGTTACCCGCTTCCAAAAGAATCTCAGAGTGTCTAACTTTGAGATTTTTTATATTTTCTAGGTTGTTCCTACACAAACTTCCGATGTCACCCTCAAGGGTAAGAGATATATGGCTTAATTGGGTGTTGTGGTGTAACCAGACAAAAACGAAACCTTTTTCGACTAACGTTGACCTACGGTTGATGAACGAGCGACGACAGTTGAGTTTTTGCCTATCTCCGTGGTAGTGTAGTAGTAGTCAAAACCGCTATTTGGCGGACGAAAGTAGCCCTAGTCAGCAAACTCGTCAGACCAAAAAATAAAAAAGCTAAAGACCACATTGAAGCTTGCAGGTGAATACTGTAGTATCTCGCAAGACACAGCTTCTCAATTAATAGCAATTCTCCTATAGAAAGTAGGTGAATGCTGGAGTCTAGGCTTGAACTAGTAAATGTCCTTTGACGAGAGACGCTGTGTAAAACCAACTTCTATTTGTGCTAGGAGGCAAAGGCTACTGGAATGAGACGCATACATGTTACTAAAGAGCAGTGTATGTATCACAGAGAAATAGTCACACACTGATGGTGTTTTGGCAATTGCCGCTCTGGAAACCCTTGCCAATTGCAAGGAGTGAAAATTGGGAGCGATCCCGATCTAAACTTGATAACTGCATACTAATATATAGTGACCGCAAGGAAAATGAGGGTTTATTATTTAGGATGTTGTTTATCGGCGTAGCCTTCCCAAACGATTTGTTTTAGGAGTGGTAGCTACGTAGGCTTAAAATCGTACCAGGTGTGTCAGCACAATGAATGCCCACAAACGCAGCCACATTACCTTTAAAGCGACAGATGGAGAGAAGGAGATTTTTAAACCGGATTGCCAGCTACGAGGAAAGACCGCAAACAGATAATCCTCTATTTATACGGCAATTACGCTACTTAGAGTTGGGTGCATTTACTGTTTGCAATTACGGCAATGTTTGTTTTGCCAGCCAAGTTATATAAAGAGAGAAGCCCTCAAGGCATTTACCACGGGATCGTATTCCCACCGTTTATGAAAAACACGCTCAAGTTATTAGAACGCTTGTGCAATCTCAAAAACCCGAAAAAATAGACTTCAATACTGAATACCCCTGTCCCTGTCGTCGGCGGGGTCAGTTAATTCCGATTACGTTGACAGAAGCATTCGGTTGCGATCGCTGTCAGCAAATCTTTGTAGTGGAAGATAATGGTCATGTCCTAGAACAGCTTTCTACCACCTATCCTTACAAGCGAGCTTGGCGTTGGATGGGAAATAGTTGGCATGTTGTCCATCCGCGTTTGGGAGAAAGCTATCTGCCTATAGCACTTGGCATTATTTTCGTGCTAGTGATTATATGGCTGCCATTAGCACTGCGATTGGCAAATAGTTCCAGCATTATTGCTTGGGCAATGGTGGCGGTGCTGTTAGCTATCCTGCCAGCACTGATGGTCTGGCTTACTTACAGACGTTAACTCAATGACTGTTGAAGTTTTGGACGAACGCCCCGAACCGATTAGTATTGCTCAACGAGCGTACCAAGCTTCCCTAAAATTGGGGATCACCAAGGGAGCAGACCGCAGCCGCGCTGTATTGGCGATGGCACGGGCACTTGAGCGCTCATTTGACGACATTCTGGAAGCCAACACCTTGGATTTAGAAGCCAGTCGGGAAATGGCAGTGCCAGAGTTGATATTAGACTGGCTAAAGCTGACTCCCACAAGGCTAGAGACGACCGTGGACATTTTACAAAGGTTGGGGGAGCTATCAGATCCGCTGCGGCGCGTCAGGAATGCTGATTACCAATTGGAAGATTCCCAAAGTTACTCCCAGCTAATGCCCTTAGGAGTGATTGGGTTTATTTATGAAGCATTTCCAGATTTAGCGGCGATCGCAGCGGGTTTTTGTATCAAAACTGGCAATAGTATAATTCTCAAAGGCAGTACTGAAGCCAGCCATTCTAACGAGGCCATTGCTTCAGTACTGCAAACTGCACTCGCCGAAGTTGGTTTACCACTAGGCTGCCTAGAACTAATCACAGCTGAACATGGCGCTTCAATTCGCGATTTAGTCACCCAAGACGAGTACGTGAATTTAGTGATTCCCTACGGACGTTCCAGCCTGGTGCAGCAGGTAGTACGACAGTCAACTTGCCCAGTTTTAAAATCAGCAATGGGCAATTCTTACCTCTACTGGTCGCTAAATGCCAGCTTAGAAATGGTGCGCTGGATGATTCTCGATAGCCATCAAAGCGAACCAGATCCAGTCAATGCCATTGAAAAAGTGCTAATTCATCGTCAAGCCTTGCCATCATCCTTAGCAGTTCTGTGGAACAGCTTAATGGAAAAAGGCTTTGAAATTAAAGGCGATGCAGAACTAGTAGAAGCCTTTCCCCAGTTGCAATTGGTCAAGGAAAGCGAATGGGGAAACCCTTATTTAACTAGGACAGTAGCTTTTAAACTGGTGGATAGCTTAGAAGCTGCGATCGCTTGGATTAATCAATACAGCAGCGGCCATGCTGACTGCATCGTTACTGAATCCTACCAAGAAAGTCGGCAGTTTGCTTTAGGAGTTAACAGCGCCTCCACCTACATCAACAGTTCCCCACGTTTTTCTCGCAACCCCTCACGGGGAGATTCAGTATTTCTCGGTATGTCTAACCAAAAAGGCCATCGTCGGGGATTCATCAGCCTGGAAACTTTGACTACGGTTAAGCACATCGTTCAGGGAAATGGCAGGTTTTAAATTGAATGGGGCATTGCCCCAATAGACTTTTAAACTTAACATAATCTTAATTTCCGCTTGATCCTGGATTGCTAAGTTTCTCGTATTTGGTTGAGCAGCAAGTGGGAGAGAAGCCAAATCAAGTTATTGCTTGCATTTTTGGCAGCTGACTCCACCAAGTTTGTCAACTATATCTAGATCTGGGTAAAAGTGGATATGGATTTTATGGATTGCGATCGCCTGCTGGCAAATCGGTGCAGACGGCGGAATTTTTTGCTGGGTGTGGGATTCTTAACAGGGTTAACACTAGCTAGCCAATGGCATCCGGTACTCGCTAATTCTAGGTTTTCTGGCTATCCGTTCAGTCTGGGTGTGGCTTCTGGCGATCCTTTACCGGATGGGGTTGTGATTTGGACAAGATTGGCTCCTAATCCTCTCAATGGAGGTGGAATGCCATTCGTAAATGTCCCAGTGCGGTGGCAAGTTGCCCTCGATGAAAACATGAGACAGGTGGTGCGTCGAGGAACAGTGCTAGCTACACCAGAGTTAGCACACTCAGTACACGTTGATGTCCGTGGACTCGACCCTGACCGTTGGTACTGGTATCAATTTCAAGCGGGTAGAGAAGTTAGCCCCATTGGGCGGACTCGGACAGCGCAAGCATCTTATGGCTATATCTCAAAACTAAACTTTGCTTTTGTTTCTTGCCAAGACTGGCAAAATGGCTACTATACGGCTTATCGGTATTTGGCTGAGGAAAACCTCGATCTTGTGGTTCATCTCGGTGATTATATTTACGAATACGGGCCACAACCTGGCGGCCCACGCCAGCATAATGGCCTGGAAATCCTCACTCTTGCTGACTACCGAAATCGCCACGCCTTGTATAAAACAGACCCGAATCTCCAAGCTGCTCATGCTGCTTTTCCCTGGATTGTTACTTGGGACGACCATGAAGTTGATAACAACTATGCCAATTTAATTCCTGAAGACGACCAAACCCAAGAGGCTTTTAAGAAACGGCGAGCCAATGCTTACCAGGCTTATTACGAACACATGCCCCTACGTAAGTCTTCCCTGCCTAATGAGGCAAATTTGCTGCTTTATCGGCGGTTCACTTTCGGTAATTTAGTTGAGTTCAACGTATTAGACACCAGACAGTATCGCACTGACCAACCTTGTGACGATGGACTCAAGCCACGTTGTCCCCAAGCTTTTGCTACCAATGCTACGATGACTGGCTCAGAACAAGAGCAGTGGTTACTAAAAGGCTTAGACAAATCACGATCGCGTTGGAATGCGATCGCTCAACAGACCATGTTGGCCGAGTACAATTTTAATAGTAATCCTGGTGTCGATGTATTCAATGTGGATCAGTGGGACGGCTACGTAGCTGCACGTAATCGACTTTTAAATTTTCTCAACCAGCGCAAACCCTCTAATCCAGTGGTAATTACCGGAGACATCCACTCTAGTTGGGTACATGACCTGAAGCTTGATTTTAGTAATCCAAAATCACCAACGGTAGGCACCGAGTTCGTAGGAACCTCAATTACCTCTGACTTTCCCACCGCATTCATCCCTCCAGTTCAAGCTGCCCTACCGAATAATCCTCATACTAAGTTTTTTGACGGTGCTTTCCGGGGATATGTTCGCTGTCAGCTTACCCCACAAACTTGGCAAAGTGACTACCGGGTTGTATCCAGCATCGTGGATTTAAATGCCTCTGTCAAAACCCTAGCTTCTTTTGTAGTCCAAAACGGACAACCAGGAGCGCATTTAATTTAGGGACTGGGGACTGGGGATTGGGGACTGGGGATTGGGGACTGGGGAGATGGGGAGGCAAGGGAAAAGGTTAAAGGGAAAAGGGAAAAGGAATAAATTTAATCTTTCCCCTTACCCCTTTCCCAATCCCCAATCCCCAATCCCCAGTCCCTTCTAATTTGGCTTCCCTGTAATTGTGAATGCTGCCCAATAATAAGGATGATTATAAAGTTTTTTATCTGATGTCATTTTGCTATTTCTATATAATTGTGTTGCTAAATAGGCTCTAATTCGTACTTCCTCAGGATGTAGATTGTTGAGTATATCTTCATACCATTTTGTTAGTTCTCCAGCAGTTAGTTCTTTGAGCCATAGTGTTGCTTCAGCTAAGGCTGTAACTGCCGATTTATCGGGCTGTAATCTTCGGTAAAATTCTATGACTACCAAGGCACTAGCGGAAGATTCTACAGTCCAGAGAGTACTCACTACATGAGGAACGCCCTGATTCAAAAAACCATTAACTAAACTCACATATTCGCTACTGTTAATGTAGGTGCTGGTAGTGGCGTTTTCACAGGCAGAGAGGGTAACAAGGTTATAACTTGCTAGACTTTGTTGACAAATTTCTTCTAAAGTGAGTTTATCTTCACCTGCTAATGCCAATTCTGATTTTTTCGGTTCACCTAAATTATTAGTTGCATAACCAGTAAAATGAAAAATATTGTGGTTATCAAATAATGCATTTTCGACAATATCTTTCGTAGCTTGTGCGCCCTGAATTCGCTGGTTATTAACAAATATTTCGCTGACAATTTCCGATTCAAGCTTAGCAAATTTTAACGCAGGATAACCTGCGCTTTCAGGATACTCAATACTAAGTAACAACTGATTTTGCCACGGCAACATTTCTTGATTTCTTGTTGATAAACCTATTTGGGCACTAGGCAAATAAGTAACGGTGAAATTTGACTCGATATTTGGTAAATTTTCCTCAGATGGAGAAGAGATATGAAAAAGGGTATGAATTGGCAATCTGTACAAATCGCGGTGAGGAATTAAAATCAGTTCGGTGATGCCTTCAAGTTCTTGAGCAATTGTGGAAATATTCAGGATTTCATAAAGCTGTAACAGCTTTTGTTCCATATCCACTCGCCAAGGATGCTGAGTTTTACTTTCTTTATCTTGGGCTGTGGTGCGATATTCTTGGTATTGTTGATGCCAATCTTCTAGCCAATTTTCAAATTCAATTAAGCGCCGCACTGCTTCGGGTAGGGGCAATTCATTGAGACGAATGGTTTCTTCTCCTAAAGCGATCGCCCCAACATCTTGAATGGGTGTAAACAGCAGAATCGGTGATGGCGCTTGGTCTTTGAGAATGAAAGTTTGTAGGGCGACTGGACTAATATGCCAGTAAATAATTGCTGTTGTGGGATTGAATAATTCTTGAATTGCCCCATAATGAGGCGAATAAATATTCTCATTCCAGCCAAAAAGCAGCCAATTTAAACAAGCATTTTTACCTTGTTCGGCAATTTCCCAGGCTTCTACCACATCACCGTAATCTACGGATAAATCAACTGCGAGTTGATCGAAGCCGACAAATTTCAAAGCTAACTGTTTTTTACTTTCTTCTGAACGAGTTTCTTCATTCAGTAATTGTTGCAATAAATCTCTACCTCGTTGCAGTAATTCTTGAAGTTGTGTTGTTTGTCCCAAACCCATCAGTACTTTGCTTAGGGATTGCAAAACTTCTAAATGCAACAGGGGAAAATATTCTAAGGTGAGAGTTAACAGCGCTTGATGATACTCGGATGCTGCTTTGCGCCAATAATCACGGGGATTAGGCTGTTTTTTACCTTGGTCGTAATAAGTATTACCGATCGCTACATGCAATCTACCCCAACCTTCTGGGTGAGTATCTGTACGCAGATGCTTTAACCCTTCTTCGTAGGTGGCTAATTTACCTTCGTAGCCTACCTGTTGTAAGGCGGGATTTGTTGCGGTGATACTACTCGACAAATTCCGCAACAAATTCGCATCCCCTAAACTACCAACGGCGGTTCCCCTACCAATCCAGGCTTCCCAGTAATCTTGTTTAATTTGCAAAGCGTTGTCATAACAAACGATCGCTTCGGTAAATTGTTCTAAATAAAACAACGCTACTGCTTGATTATACCAGGCTAGATGGAAGTCGGGTTTAATGGCGATCGCTTGCCGATAAGAAGTGATGGCTTCTTGGCGGCGGCCTAAGTTATCTAACGCTACACCCCGGTTGTACCAGGCTAAATAAAAGTCGGCTTGAACTGAAAGTGCTTTGTCCCAAGAAGTAATAGCATCTGACCACCGTCCCAAGTTAAACAAGACTACACCCCGGTCTATCCACACTTCGTGGTAGTCTGGGTCAATTTCTAGCGCCCTGTCGTAAGATGTAATCGCTTCTTCAAATTGTTCGCCTACGGCTAGTGCTATGCCTCGGTGATACCAATTTTCTTGGTCTTGTGGTTGCAAATCGATGGCTTGGTCATAGCTAGAAATTGCTTCCCGTAGCCAGCCTAATTTCAGCAGTGCCAAACCTTTACTAGACCAAGCCTCTTGATAGTCTGGCTTGATTTCTAAAGCTTTATCAAAGGAAGCGATCGCTTCTTCAAAGTATCCTAGTTCTCCTAGAGTTCCGCCCCGGTAATACCAAGCTTTGTAGAAGTCGGGTTTGAGTTGGATGGCTGTTTCATAAGCGGCGATCGCTTCTTCAAAACGTTCTAAATGAAACAGCGTCAAACCGCGATTAAACCAATATTCCCAAAATTCTGGTTGTAGTTCAATGGCTTGGTCATAAGATGCGATCGCGCCTGACAAATCGCCTGTTTTCGCTTGTTGAAGACCTTGATAAAACCAAGCTTGAGCTTGGTTAACAGGATCGTTGCCATAGCGCTCAATAATACTTGAAGAATTGCTGCTTTGAACTGCCAAATTAGAAGCAAGTTGCTGCACTAAATTGCTGCTTTGATCCAACCTCACCCACAACTCATCTAAAGTATTAGCCACATTTGGCTCTAAATTCGCTAAAGTGCTATCCCAGGTTTGTTCTGAGTCAGTTGTTGCCAATTCAGTTTTTTGCTTCGCAGGAAGCAGATTTGCTACTGTTTTAGTTTGAGTATCTTCCTCTTCATCGTCCCACCTCAGCTGAGTTAATGTAGCGATCGAATCTTTTGCTGGGGGGAGAGGGAAATTTTCAGATATTGTGGTTTGGGTATCTTCTGCTTGATACTCCAATATCACTTCCTCTAAACCCTCGGTCGATACTTCTTCAACAAAGGCATTTTCAGCTACTGGCCTTACTGTTTGGGTATCTGGGTCATCATAGTCCCATAACTCTTCGCCTAAATTACGGATTAAGTCTTCTGCTGGCGAAGTTACGATAATTTCCTCATCATTTGTAGTTTCTATGACATCTGGCTCATCATACTCCCATAACTGTTCCCCTAAGTCGCGGAGCAGTTCTTGTCCTGGAGTATTTTCTGTGACATCTGGCTCATCGTACTCCCATAACTGTTCCCCTAAGTCGCGGAGCAGTTCTTGTCCTGGAGTCAATTCGACTAGATTTTCTGCCTGATTGTCCTCATCCTCTATTTCTGTTTCTATTTCTGTGGGTAAGTTTTGCATCAGCCGTATGCCAATCTCATAGGCAACATCTCCAATTCTGCCGATACCAAGTTCTCGCAGCTGCACCATCTGTATCGCTAACTGCGGATTCTGTGTGGGTGAAGCTACTAAGCTTTCGCCAAACGTCACCAACCAATCTACCCAGCGTTCAGCCGGAATGCGATTTTCGATTCGTTGCAGATACCTCAATGCCCATTGGCGTCCTCGTCCTTGATACACGCCTTCTAGCAATTGGATAAATAATTGTTCCAAATCAGCATCGGTTAGTTCTGGTAGAATCTCTACCAGATTGTGTCCTCTTGCACCCTTAAAAGAACGAGTCTGCTTAGTTGCAATGAGGCGTTTTAAAAACCTTTTAAGCGACTGAGATATCCGCCTGAGCATCTGCCACACTCTTGGATTTTGTTTTTCTAGATTGTAGCCATCGTTGTGTTAAAAAAGTCATGAATTACGTGAAAACCCATTATATCCGTACAGTGTTTCTGTGGCAGGCTAGCAAAAAATACACAAAAGGTCAAGAATATAGCATGAGAACGCTACCAAATTTTAGATTTTAGATTTTAGATTTTAGATTATTTCGGTACTCCTGCACAGGAGCAAGTCACATGCCCTGTCACTTGCGGGCGGAAAAATCCAAAAAAATTTAGTTGCTCTTTAACCCAATAAAGGACAGGATTCATTACTATTGCCTACCTATTGGCGCAGCCTCTCCAAGAGTTGGGCTTGGTGATTAATTTTCTGTTTGCTCTGTAGTCGATTGACCACCGGAATATAATTGACTAATTAATGCCTGCACCAGTACTTGTGGATCGTCCGTCTCAACAGCCAGCTGCTGGGCAATCTGATGGCGTAAATTTTCATCGTGCTGCAACATCACAAATAGTTCTTCTAGGGTGACAGTTTGATATTCTCCCTCTGGTAAATTTTCTTCTTCATATACTTCCTGGGATGGTGGGGCAGCTGGTGGAGATGGCAAAGTAGTACTCACAGCATCTGGCCCTTCATATTCCCAAACTGGTTCGCCTTGATTGCGTTTTAGCAACTGCATCCCGATATTATAGGCAACATCTGTGATTTCTCCGATACCCAACTCACCGAATTGCACCAACCGCGCAGCCATTTCATTGTTAGGTGTGGGTGATGCTAGCAACCTATTACCAAAGCGTCTCAACCACTCGACCCAGCGTTCAGTTGTAATGCGATGTTCAATATTTTGCAGCCACTTACGTGCCCAAGCTTCGCCTCGTGCTTGATGTACTCCTTGCAACAGTTCGTTGAAGAGAAATTCCAGATCCGTATCAGTTAGAGGTGGTGCTGGTTGTTTTTGCACATTCCCCCTAGCTTTTGAGGCAGTCTGTTTTCCACCAAATAAGCTCCCAAAAAGCTTTTTGAGCCATTGAACTAGCCGCTTGAACATCTGCTGCACCATTGAGTGTTGTTTATCCTTAAGATTGTAGCGATCGCATTGCGCTATGGCGTTACTTCCGTCAAGAAAATTCTTTAGATAATGGGGAGGTGGGGAAGTGGAGAGGCGCGGGGAAACGGGGACGCGGGGACGCGGAGAATAACTAATGACCAATGACCAATGACCAATGACTAATGACTAATTTAGAACAAATGTACTAAATGATATGCTATAATTCTGATGCATCGATGGTGAAATCATAAAAATATGTTCTCTTGGCTTGCTTCTCTTAGTGCCAAAATTTACAGATTAAATATAGTGCAATTGGTATGGCAACATCGACAAATAAAGCAGGGGCAAGAGATTAAAATAATTGAATCCCAAATTCGACTCGGTGCTATTAATCAACGTTAAAAGGCATTGAAGTCCATATTTCCATGTCTTACGAACCCCTGCACCATAAGTATCGCCCCAAGAGTTTTGCTCAACTGGTAGGCCAAGAGGCGATCGCCACTACCCTCACCAATGCGATCGGCACATCCAAAATCGCCCCCGCCTATTTATTCACCGGGCCTAGAGGTACGGGGAAAACTTCTAGTGCCCGAATTCTGGCTAAGTCTCTAAATTGTCTCAAAAGTGACAAGCCCACCGCCGACCCCTGCGGTGTCTGTAATGTTTGTCAGGGAATCACTAAAGGCTATTCGTTAGATGTAATTGAAATTGACGCGGCTAGCAACACTGGTGTCGATAATATCCGCGAGTTGATTGAAAAAGCTCAGTTTGCTCCTGTGGAGTGTCGCTATAAGGTTTATGTGATTGATGAATGCCACATGCTCAGTAATCAGGCATTCAACGCGTTACTAAAAACACTAGAAGAACCACCAAGGCACGTAGTTTTTGTATTGGCAACAACAGACCCGCAACGGGTGTTACCGACAATTATTTCACGTTGTCAGCGGTTTGATTTTAGACGTATTCAGCTAGAGGCGATGGTTAAGCATTTAAGTGCGATCGCCTCTAAAGAAAACATTAATATTTCACCCGATGCTGTAACTTTGGTAGCCCAACTTTCTCAGGGGGGTTTACGGGATGCCGAAAGTTTGCTAGACCAATTGGCTTTATTACCAGGTGAAGTGACGCCAGATAAAGTTTGGGATTTGGTAGGGACGGTAAGCGAACAAGACTTATTAAAACTGTTAAATGCGATCGCTCAAGATAAACCAGAAGCAGTTCTCGAATATACACATCATATTTTAGATCGCGGTCGAGAACCGCTGACTATTCTGCAAAATCTCGCCGCTTTTTACCGGGATTTACTGATAGCCAAAACAGCGCCCAATCGCCACGATTTAGTTGCTTGTACTCAGCAAACTTGGAAAGCACTGGTAGAGTTTGCCCAAAACTGGAACATGAGCATGATTTTGGCAGGACAAGAACACCTACGAACAGCTGAAGTGCAAATCAAAAACAGCACCCAGCCGCGTTTGTGGTTGGAGGTAACAATATTAGGACTGTTACCCAGTGCAACGAATATTCAGCCACAATCCCTAACTATAGCACCGCCAGTTAATACACCTGCTGTATCTCCAAACTATCGTCCAGCAGTTGCCCAAAATCATTCAGTCTCTTCCGTACCTTTAACTAACGGGCAAACCAATCACAATTCTGGAAACCATCATCAACCAGTTGCCCCAAATCATGCCGTGAAATCATCTACGCCAGATGATGGGCAAACAAACCACAATTCTGCGAATCATCAACAAGCTGCCCCAAATCATGCCGTGAAATCATCTACGCCAGATGATGGGCAAACAAATCACAATTCTGGGAACCATCAACCATCTGCCCCAAATCACGCCGTGAAATCATCTACGCCAGATGATGGGCAAACAAATCACAATTCTGCTAATAACTCGGTTTCATCACCAACCCCAGAACCCGTAACTTCTGCGAAAAGTGAACCCGCAGCCTCAGAAGTTGTTGGAACGCCGCAATACGACTTAACTCAAGTTTGGCAGCAAGTACTCGCTAACTTCCAACCAATCTCAAGGCGAGAACTGCTACGTCAAATGTGCCAACTTATAGAGTTCGATGGTGCAGTGGCTGATATTGCCATTAAACAGGCATGGTATGAAAAAGTTAAATCCGATCTACCCATAATTGTCACGGCTTTCCAGCAGACTTTCCAACGTGAAATTAAGGTAAATCTGGAAAAAGGAACTTCATTAAACTCTACCCCAGCCAAAAAAGCTCCTGTACGGCAAGATTCTACTCGCCCTCAGCAACCACCTACTCCTATTTCCAATGGGCAGATTTCGCCTCCAGCACCAGTACCACAGCTAGCTACTCCACAACCAGCACCAACACCACCAGTAAAAACCGAGTCAGCATCCAAAAATAGCAATGGCGTGAATGGAAATGCTGTAAAACCTGTGCCTCCTCCACCAACCCAAACACCCCCACCTAATTGGGAACCGGATGAAGTGGCGATCGCAGCTCAACGTTTGGCAGAATTTTTCAATGGTCAAATTATCCGCTTCACTGATGATTCAACAGAATTTTCCGATTCCACAACTACACCTGAATGGGTAGAAGAATCAGAACTTGATGATGAATAAATAAATTGGGCATTGGGCATTGGGCATGGGGCATTGGGCATTGGGCATTGGTTATTTCTCCCCCTGCCTCCCCTGCCTCCCCTGCCTCCCGTGCTTCTTTCCCATGCCCCATACCCTATTCCCCAGCCCCAGTGTGCAAGGTTTTCACCCATTTCAGACGCTTTGGTCTGATGGACATGCGGGCGGTTGTACTGCTCATAACTACTAGCCAATGCAACATGTATAAACTGCCGCGTATAGTCTGTAGTAGTAAGGTAAAATACGTAGAAAATGAAAATTCCCGCTCTTGACGTATCCGCCTCAAACCCGTAAACATTCCCACCATCGACATGCTGACGGACAAGGTTGTGATGGGGCTTAATATTGGTGGACGATGACGAGCGATCGCCATTAATAAATCTGGTATTGCTGCTGTGGGCAAAATGTACATAATCAGCATAAACATCAGCAAATCCCAGCTTTTACGGGTTCCCATGCGATTTTTGAGAATTAAATCCCAATAATCCAAGTAGCGCTGATATCCGCCTTCTGCCCAACGGTTACGCTGATGCCAGAGTGCAATGGCTTTTGTCACTCCTTCTTCTTGCACTGCTGGATGGAAAACACACTCAATATCCCATTTTTCCAAATGCAAGCGGATTGTTAAATCCAAGTCATCGGTGATGGTTTCTTCATTCCAGCCACCACAGCTTTGTAAAGCTGAACGTCTAACAAATTGACCATTGCCGCGCAGTTCGCCAATTCCACCAAGGGCTGTCCGCTGTTGCTGAAACCAGGTATCAAGTGCCATTTCTGCCATTTGACCCTTAGTCCAAAAATTTTCTTTGGCGTTGGCGATCGCTTTTCGCACTTGCACCGCCCCGACATTTTCTCTTTGGAATAAAGGTATTACCTGTGATAATAAATCTGGTGTCACCTGGGCATCAGCATCAAATACTGCGATGATTTCGCCCTTTGTCAGAGGCAGTACTTGATTCAACGCCCCCGACTTCCCGCCACCAGCGTCTGCTGAGCGAGTAAGTACTTTCAGTTTGTCATATTTCTGTTGTAATTCTGCTAATAAATGGGGTGTATTATCAGTGCTGCGATCGTCAATTATCCATACTTCGTATTTGCCATCTGGATAGTCCAGATTACAAAGATTTTGGGCTAATTTACTAATTACCGCTTCCTCATTTTTCGCAGCCACTAACACAGATACATAGGGATAATCTCCCTGCATTTCTTTTGGTGAGCGACGAGGTTTAGTAAACACTACCACCAAAGCATGAAGACCTAAAACGGTGGTCAATCCTAATATGAATATGGATGCCCAAGAAACTAAATGCAGAGCGATCGTGCCACTCCAGACGATAGTCAAGACCAGAGCTGCTTTACGTCTACGGCCTTGAAACCGGGATGGTAGAGACACAGATTCTGTCTCTAACACAGACTCCTCATCTACTGAGAGGTCAGACAACAAGGAGTTGAGTGGATCAAGCTCTTGATAAGAATCTTTTTCGGGCCAGGAATTCGCTGGCATAGGTTGGGTTGCTTGATTCAAAAACCACTATTTGTCTACAGTTAGTAATTTTACGGACAAATATCCCTAATTACTTTTCCCGATATTAACTCGGAATGGGTAAACTGTAACACCCACCATCCCTTAGCCTAGAGCTTCTGGGACTACCATTTTTGTTACTGCTACTGTGTTTAATTACCTTAACATTAACCACATTTGCCACTCTTAGACGCAAGCTTGATTCCTTTAATAGCCCCTTAGCCAGGAAGCTTGTAGAGTATGGAGCTTCACCAATGGAAACTCTAGTTTAGGCGAAGCGATCGCAAGGCAGCAGCATTTTATTCCGGGAAGAAACAGCAATAACAGCATCCACCACTTTATAGCAGGGATTTTTTGGTGTATTGCCCCAACTTCGATAAAAGTTAATGCAGCCTTATTGTAACCGAAATTTTAATATTTCTTAGCAGTAACTTTATTTATTGGTCATTAGTCATTAGTCATTGGTCATTGGTCATTGGTCATTGGTCATTAGTTATTCCCCGCGTCCCCCCCCATCTCCCCCACTCCCTACTATGTGCTTTAAACACATTTTTTGGGAATACTACTAAGAGTCTATCGCCAGTTGCCAAATAACTTGAGGAGTATTGAATAATGTCTATTGAGCAACTCCAACCAGCTACTCAACAACAAGCCAGTGTTTACTTACCTTATGTTCAGGGCGCTAAAAGGAATCTTTTACCTTTTGCCATTAGTCTTTATCAAAAAGGGGTTTTAGAGGGGCATCGAAAAATAGAAGCTAGCGAACATGTCCCTTTTGTTGCTTCTTGGAATGTTGCTACCCTACCTTCAGATTTAACGCGTTGTCGAGTACAGTTTGATGGCAATGCTGAACTGAGTTACGAACTAATGATGGCGAGTTTTGAGTTTATTAATTATTTAATTGAACTTATGGAAAACTATAAACGTTATCGTGCTACCGATTTTTCACAGCCATTTTATCGCAAGCTTCTACGCATAGATGAGTGACGGAATTCTCAATTCACAATACTTTGATAACCAAGAAGAAACTTACAGCGTTTTTCAGGTAAATGAAGTACACGGGTAGGGGCGCCAAGCTTAGCGCCCCTACTATGATCTGTACCTCACCAACTTGCAATCTGCTGTAATAAGTCATAGTACGCTACATTCTCATTTCTGGCTCTGAAATACTTCAACTTAGAGTGTTCTAAAAAATAAAATTCCCGATTTTTATAAAAATCGGGAATAACCATTACTATATCGTGTATCTTTGCTTGCGAATAACCTAAAAATTAATCAGCTATAAATTGCTTTGGTAAATTTAAAGGTAGAAATTCAATTTGTCCTGTATTAGGATTTTGTACTATTTTCACTAAATGAATATTATCCTGCTGGCGATCGCCATTTGGTTTAAAAGAAATTAAGCCTGTGGCGCCACTTGCTTTAAAATTAGTTTCAGCGATCGCTTGTTGTAGATTTTCACGGCTAGGTGATGGTATTTTTTCTAAGGCTGTTAGCAATACACGAGTCGCATCGTAAGATAATGCAGTGTACCAATTCCCTGTTTTTCCCCAAATCTTCTCTACTTGTTTGGGAAAATCCCGATTTAAATTACTTCTGGGATGCCAAGGTATAGCCACTACTGCACCTGCTTGGTTGCCTACTATTGCTTTGAGCAGCTTATTATTATCTAGACTATCTCCACCAACTACTAAATATTTATTTTTTTTTGCGTATTCAATTACCTGAAGTGCAGAATCAGAAGTGAGTCCATCCGTAGTCGGAAATAAAACAATTACATTTGCTTTCTGTTGTTTCACCTGATTTATATTAGATTCTAAATTGTCATATAGAGATAACTCTACTACCACTTCTCCGCCTAACTCAGAAAGTCTACCTTTAATTTGTCCTTGCAAAGAGCTACTATAATTATTATTAGGATTAAAAAATATTGCTGCTTTTAATTTATTTTCTTTTTTCAAGTAATTAGCTAGATTTTCCGCAATAACACGATTGCTAGGAACAACACGAAAAAAACAATTAGGATAATTTGATTGACAGGATGTAGATAAGGATTCTGATGTGGCCGTTGCAGAAACTAATAATAGGTGATGTGCTTGATAAATTTTGATTGCTTCTAGAGTTGTATCACTTCTCAAATGACCGATAACAGCTAGAACATCACCCTTGTTAACTAAATTTTCTGCTATTTTTTGAGCATCGTCTTCTTGATTGTTATCACTAGCTATCAAAACTTTTAAACCTAGTTTTTGGTTTTTGTATTTTTGATTAAACTCATTTTGTGCTTGTGCGACACCACGCAATATTTCTTTGCTGGAGTTGATGTTATCATTATTATTGCCCAGAGGTAAGACAACAGCAATAGTGTAGGCATTAATTTTCTCAACTTCTAAGCTGCTGTTATTAAGATAAATCAAAGTTTCGGGGTCACGATATTTTTGCCACGCCTTGTTTAACCAAGTAATTGCATCTTGATAATTTCCTGCCGCGATCGCCTTTACTCCTCGTTCTTTTTCTGTTACTTTCATATTGATATTTGGTAACAGAATTTCTTCGCCACAGCTAATATTATCTTCTAAAGTAAAACTCCTCAGCCAAATCTTGGAACATCCTTTTACTCCATTGAAATACCAATAACTGCTAGGTAATCCAATTCCAAATAAAATAGCCGTGCCAGCTACCCAAGGAGGAATACGTGGTAAGGTAATTGGGTGGTTCAGGCGTCGTAAAATTACTTGAGTATTTTCTGGGCGATTTTTCCAGTATGGTTCCATCATTTCATCAAGCAAATCAAAAAGCGATCGCCACCTCAATTTATCTAACCAGTTTCTCCAATAATTTGAGTTAAATATAATTTGGTCGCGCCAAATTAACTTACCTGTTTGGTGGTCTTCTGCCAGATTCAATGGCGGCTTTCCAGTTAGTAAATGCACAAAAGTTCGTCCCAAAGCAAAAAAATCTGATTGCTTTACTACTGTGCCTTTCATTTGTTCTGGCGATGAGTAACCCACTGTACCAACTATGGTATTTTCATTTTCTTGCTGCACATAAGTTTGTGCTAAATCGCGTACTGCGCCAAAGTCAATTAAAACAAGCTTTCCATCTGGTTTAACCATGATGTTGGCTGGTTTAATATCCCGATGAAAATACCCTTGAGCGTGAACTTGCTGTAAAATTTTTAGTATTTGTTTTAAATAAGCGATCGCTAGTTCTGGTGTGATGGGTTTATTATCGCGATTTTTTAACCATTGTTGTAAATTTAAACCCTCAATTTTTTCCATTACCAAGCAGTATAGTGGCTCTGGACAATTTGAAAAATTCAGTTCAAAATATCCATCTGGCTCAACTTGAGGAATTCCTGAATGATTTAAACGAATTAATACTTCAGCTTCTCGCTGAAATAAATTAACTATCTTAGATTTTTTATCTGAATCTTTAAATAAAGATAAATTCAAAACCTTGAGTACTTTTTTCGTTCCATTGTCTTCTACTTCAAAAGTCCGAGAAAAACCTCCACTACCTAATAAGTTAATTACTCGGTATTTGTTTTTTAGTAACAAGCTTGCCCCACAATTACGGCAGAAAACGTTACTGTTGGCATTCATTAAATCAGCAGGATTTGGACAATTAGGATTGAGGCAATAACTCATATAGGAATCATATTTGATTTTTGAAATTATCTACGTGGTGTGGGAAGCGCAACGCAAGCGCCAGAGGTAAGGAGTAAGAAGTAGGGCTGGAGGCTTTTCAAGTTAAAGGCAAATTTTTCAAAAATTAAATTACAGTCCTATAAAGCTAAGGTATTACTTAAGTGTGGCAATATTATTCGATGTTGATTTGTGCCCACCTGCTTAGTAATGTATAATAAATTTCAAAAATTAAGGGTACTTGTCAAGCATTAAAATACTTGCTGGCCGTGCCAAAGCTGTTGTATGTCTAAATCTGCAATCACCGTTACCGTCAAATTGTTCGCCGCTTATCAAGAAGCTTTTAAGGTTTCAGAACTGATACTGGAATTTCCCAATGGTACTCCGGTGAAAGCAATATGCGATCGCCTCATAGCCGAACACCCCGAACTCTCCCAATGGCGCGACGTTACGCGCTTTGGGATTAATTTGATATTTGTTGAACCAGATACCCTCTTACAAGATGGCGATGAAGTTGTGTTAATTCCCCCAGTTAGCGGCGGCTAAAGGGGTTTGGGGGGACAAGGGGACAAGGGGGACAAGGAGAATAACTCCTAACTCTTGTACAGACGCGATTAATCGCGTTTCTACTTCACCTTGGCACGGAAGCGGATAAAACCGTAAACGTCTTTGGCTAGATTGGGTAAATCTGGACTGCGGGTAATATTCACTACTACAGCGCCATTGCTATTGATACCGCAGGATGATGGCGCTGACTCGTTAGCAGCGTAAAAACGTCCGCGATCGCCATCCTCTACATTGCTAAAGTAAACTGTAGGATTACTAGAACTAACTGCAAGGGCAATACCTCGATCTGCTCCTGATAAACCGCCATCACTAGGTGTATTACCATTAAATGCAGTGGGAATAAAAGTCGCATTACTCGGAACTAAGTCGCAGAATTTAACGTTAGTAGCGTCATTCGGCCCCTTGGAGAGAAAGTAAATAGTGTATTCCAACTCATCTCCTGGCTTCACAGTCCCAGCATTAATCAATCCCCGCAGATAGCCAGCAGGCCATTTTGCATCGTTATCATCAGAAGCGAATGGTTCTGGTAGATAGTTGGCAGCAGTTATCGCCACGTCGCTGCGACCATCTACAATATCGGTTAAATCTTGATTATTGATGCGGGTGATGCGTTTGACTAACAAAAGTTTTGCATTGGTAACAGTAGCACCGTTATTGTTTTCGCCGACGCTGTTAACGCGAGTACCTATGGTATCAGTGTCTCTAGTTGGTAGATAATTTGGACATCGTGTGCTGGCGTTCCCACTTGTAGCTGCTTCCCAGCAAGCACTGGTATTGGTATCCTGTCCATTGGGAGTTAAGCTGATAGATTGTCCGGTATTAACTCCAATTAAAGAGGACTGATATGTGTTGTCCCAGAGATTGAGAACACTCGCCGGAGGTGTATTAATTTCATTACCGCTGCCATAGGCAACATAGTCAATAATTTGATTTTGATTATCGTACAACCAAACATCATCACCCAAATTGTTGAGTTTGGGAGTTTGTCCTAACCAAGCTTGAAAAGCTGCTCCTGTGGCTTGATGATTGGGGTTGTTTTCACCAATCCAAATCACTGCATATTGTCCTGGTTGTAAGATTGTGCCGTTAGGAAATGTATAAGTAAAACCGTTGGTACTATCATTATCATCAGCAGTTAAGTGTCCATCTGCTAACTTCAAACCGCTCAAATCTACAGGTGATGAAGATGGATTATAAAGTTCGATAAATTCATCATTAGTACTAGCATTTGTGCCAGTTTCGTTATATAAAACTTCATTGATTATGATTTTGCCATTATTGGGTGAAACTGTATCAATAATGTTCAATGGAGTTGGTGCAGTTTGACCGGGATAATAAGTCCATAAATCCAGGCCTTTGGTATCTCCAAAAGAGCCGTTGCATGATGACCCAGCATTACCACCGTTGTTATTACTGAGATCGTTTTGACCAAATTTCCGGTCATTGCTGGCGGTATCAAAACCGTTAACAGGGTCGCTGAAGGCTGGGTTTGGTGGGTTAGTACCACAGAGTACTTGACCAGAAGTACCGATTTGAGTGCCACCGATGGTTTTATAACCGCGATCGTCGTAAAATCCTCTACTGTTGCCTATGGGATTAGTGGCATTCAGCATTGTAATGGTAGGGCCGCCAGTAAAATTGTTTTCCGCATCCAGCAACGGAAAGTGATATTCACCTCCATAAGTCCTGACACGAACTTTGTAATCACTGCCAACCGGAAAAAAATTGCCACTGTTATCTTTACCGTCCCAATTAATTGCTTGCTGTCCAGTTGTAGGCATAATCCCTCGCAAAAGTCGGTTTTGCGAGTTAGTGGGGTCAAAATTGATGCCATCTCGGCTGATAATCAGTTCGTAAGTACCTGCAAGATTGCTTTCAAAGCTCAAAGTACCGCCTGTACTGTAAGAACTGTTATTTCCTCCAGCTGTGCCGTTGAATTGTAAATTACTAACAACAGGAATAATTGGGCTAATGGGAATACCAGTCCCCTCTAAAGTGCCATTTCGTCCGTAACGTTCAACGTATGGAAGGACGTTGGTGTCGATGGAGTTCAAAAAGGTAGCGTATTGCGGACGAGCCAAGCTAACACCACCTTGGGGATTTGCCAGCTGACTATCTGCTCCCAGTATGTCGTGGTACAGAGGCGTTATCCCGTCACTGTCAAAAAAGCCAGTTTGATTACCATAGAGAACAAATCCATTAGGATCTGTACCTCTAAGTTCTACTTTATATTGGAAGCCATCTGTGGTTACTGGATAAACTGGGAAGTTGAGGTATCGAGCGTTATTACCAGTAAATAAGGCCAGATAATAGCTAAATAACCGCCCGTTCAAGTCAGTTGTTGAAGTTTGGTTGCTACTGCGTACCGTTACATCCCAAGCTGCAACACTAGTTCCTTGTTGAGCATTAAAGTTGTTCCCACTACTCAAATTAATCTCACCAGTGGGAGCGCCATTATTTGCAGAGTTACCTCCTTCAGGCCCGTAGAAAACGATGTCATAAACTCCAGTGGATGGAGCCTGGTAGTAGCAGGGAATATAGCCGTTGGGATTACCTGCGCCAGAAATCGCACGGGGGCCATTTAACTCCTGTTGGCGACTTGAGATAATCCCTCGTCCAGGTTGAGAAGAACACACAAAATCTGGTGTGTTGGGGACAGTTTCACTACCAATACTTCCACTAACACGACCGGGGTTGTAAACGCGGATATTACCATTATTTACCCCAACTGCACTGGAACCTAAAAGAATATACTCATCTTTGTTGGCATAGACTTTGAGTAAAGTTCGTCGCAGCACCAAACCGCCATAAGTATCAGTACGCCACTCTAGGTTAGCTCTACTACTGTTAGCTGGGGCGTTACTGGGATATAGGGTGCGACTACCTTCAGCCTGAGCAGATTGTATGTCAAAATTCAGGTAGCACAGTAACAGAACAAGGCCAGTTAGTAGTTTTTTATAACGGTTGAGGTGATTGTTGTTGACCGCTAAAAGACATTTTAACAGTAGACTCATTTATGCTTTGCTAGCTCCTGATGTTAATTGAATGAGTGCGATGTCTGCGACAAGGCACTCTGTATCTGGGCAAAATTTAAAAAGCACTTATAAAGAAGAATAAAAACTCTAATGCACTTAGGCGATGCCTGCTGTTAGGTTACCCAAGTTGTACGAAAATCTACCATCTTGATTTGCATTCGCTTCAAGCATTGTCACTAGCGCGATCGCTAGAGCAAATTATGGCAAGCGATCGCAATTTCTCTTGTATATAATTTCTATTTTTCAAAACTATAATTGCATAGCTAATATCTATTCAATAAAAGACTTTCAAATAAAAAATATCCAACAATTTATTGTGGGGTGGGCGTCCCGCCCGCCCATAAACAAGGGCGGGCGAGACGCCCACCCCACAAGATTGAATAATTTATTTTTAAGAAATCAAGAGATAAATTGCTCTGGCAGATTTTTGTTTTATTATCGTAAGCATTAATCGATAAATTTATGTAATTAAAATTTACAAATAATGGCTGATAACCCTTTTTTGGCTGCGGGGATGATTGAAGATCCGAGGCTGTTTGTGGGGCGTAAAGATGAACTAAATGCGATCGCTTCTCGGATGAAGGGCGACCAGCCTACAAGCATCAATATAGTTGGTGACAAGCACATTGGTAAATCTTCACTGCTGTATTATTTCCTTCGCACTTGGGAGCAGCGAGTATTACAAAACACTAACCGTTATGTGGTAATTTACTTAGCGTTACGGGGTGTAGATTGCCAAACTGAAACGGGTTTTTATGAGGCTGTAGCAGAAGGTTTACTGAATCACGTTCAGGGATGGCAACAACGCCATTTGCAAAATCCTTGGAAGAGTAAACCGCTGAATCGTCAGGCTTTTTCAGATGCGGTTAAGGAATGGAAACAGCAAGGAAAGCTACCCGTGTTGTGTCTGGATGATTTTGAAAGCCTTTTGAGATATCCCGATAAATTCGATAATGGATTTTATGATAATTTGCGATCGCTCATGGATAGCAATGCCTTGATGTTAGTGGTGGCTTCCCGTAAACAATTGGATGTTTATGCTAACGAGCATCACTTCGGCTCTAGTTTTTTCAATCTCGGTCACACTATTTATTTGCAAGAACTAACTACAGATGAGGCTATTGAACTGTCGCGCTTACCAAGTCGCTCTATTAATGGTGCTGCTTTGAGTGTAGACGAACAGAATTGTGTGCAGCAATGGGGCGATCGTCATCCTTACAAGTTGCAATTGGCTGGTTACTATTTGTGGGAAGCACGTCAACAAGGCAAGCCAATCAAGTGGGCGAAACAGCAGTTTAAACAACAGCTGACTAAAGCTAAATCGGCAACAAAGGGGCAGCGATGGCAATTATGGCTGCGTTGGTTATTTTGGGATTTGCCAGTGCGTCTAGGTAAGATACCCAAATTTATCGGTGGAACTGTAGATGATATTAGCAACTGGATTATTGGGTTAGTGATTCTGCTTTTACCAGTTTTGGTTTTGGTGGGTGTGCTGCACTGGAATGAAGTTTGGGATTTTGTGCGTGACAAGCTTGGAATAGAGTAGCCATGAGTAACACGTCTCCAACATCAGGCTTTTGGAATTATGTGGCTGAATGCGTGCGGCTGTTGTATTGGGCTTACTTCAAGCCTTTTACTTTTGAACGTTGGCTGCGCGATATTCGTCCACAATTGAAGCCGAGAGATAACCCCTTTGATAGACGGGCTGAGTTTCTTACTAACCCTCACCTGCGTCGCTATGCTGGGCAGGTTTGCTGGCTAACTGCTGTAGTTCCAATGATTAATGTATTGCTGGTGGCATCAGTAGTTTATCTTCTGATTGGCGGTAACTCATTTAACCGATTATTTAACTGGTTAGTTAGTTATATTTTTTTGGTGGGCTGGTTTATAGGAAGGGTTGTTGACCGTGGCGGTAATAAAAATAGGCTAGTTATTTTCCTTGTTGCTGTTCTTACCATGTTTTTGGCATCTCAATTTTTATCAGATGTGGCAAGCGTGGTCTTCGTCGTGGCGTTCGGCGTGGCGTTACGCATGGCGGTAAGCGTGGCGTTCGGCGTGGCGTTCGGCGGGGCGTTCGGCGTAGCGTTCGGCGTGGCGGTAGACGTGGTGTTCCGCGTGGTGGTAGACGTGGCGGTAAGCGGGGCAGTAGGCGAGACTTTCGGCGGGGCGTTAGGCGGGGCGTTAGGCGGGGCGTTAAGCGGGGCGGTAAGCGTGGCGTTAAGCGGGGCGTTCGGCGTGGTGTTAAGCGGGGCGTTCAGCGTGGCGCTAAGTGGGGCGTTCGGTGTGGCGTTCGGCGTAGTGTACGGACTGACGTTAGGCAGGACGTTCGGCGTGGCGTTCGGCGGGGCGTGGATTTTAGGTGTGTTGCGGGTTTACTTCTGGCTGCCAGAAATACTCTGGATACTCACCTTGTTCTTTTTGTTTCCCAATGGAAAGTGGGTAAATTGTTTGCGATATTTGCCCCCTCGCTTTGATAAAATGATCATTTTGCCCTTGCCTTTGATGGATGTGATGATTGTAGAGGCTTATCGAAACAACCCATCTGCTGCCCGTGAGACTATTAATTATCTAATTACATCCACCAATCAGCAAAAAGTTGCAGCACAGGCAATTTCTGGTATTGCTGTAGATATTCTCAATCGTTGTCAAAGGTTGAGCGATATTGTGGAGATTGCCAACCAACTAGCCTGGATTCCCTCACCACCACCAAAGGAACTTGGCACTGTACTGCCCCAATTTTTGGATATTAGTCAGAATGTACGAGCTTCAGAGGAAGCAACTTCTCCTTATCGTAAATATGAGTTACTGAACATTCCCATCAAGGCATTACGCCAACTGGGGCAAAGTCTAGCTTTGACAAAAAATGTTCGCACTGCTGTGTCTTTTGGCAACGCTGCACAAAGCTGGCTGACTATACTAGAGACAGCACAGCGCACTTTAGAAGAACAGGCACAGCAATCAACAGAAATTCGCCAAGTTTATATTGCTGGTAATTCCCTAGACCCCGAAACAGCAAAGAATCGTTTCAAAGGGCGAATTGACATATTTCGAGAAATTGAAACTTTGGCGCTTTCTGAGCAACCACCAGTATTATTACTTTATGGTGGGCGCAGGACTGGGAAAACCTCAGCGTTGAAATATCTACCTTATAGAATTGGCTCAGATATTGTACCTTTGCTGGTAGATTTACAGGGTGCGGCATCAGCGACAACGTTAAAAGGATTGGCTGAAAATTTAGCTGACCAAATTATCGAAGCTGCACGGCGATTACCCCGCAAAGTATTCTTGCCTTATCCAGATGCCAAGAAACTAGCTGAAGATCCATTTCCGGCGCTGCAAAGTTGGTTAACAGAAATAGAACGCAGCAACCGCGGTCAGCGATTTCTTTTGTGTTTGGATGAATACGAACGCTTGGATGAAGTCGTGAAAGCAACAAACAGCCGTGCGCCACTCAACTTTATTCGTAACCTGCTGCAACACCACCAAAAATGGATTTTACTTTTTAGCGGTTCGCGCGAGTTATCTGAACTTGAAGATTACTGGAGTGACTATTTAATTAACACCCGTGCTTTGCGAATGACTTACCTGCAAGAATCAGAAGCCCGCGATTTGATTTCAAATCCAGTGGAAAATTTCACCAATATATATGAACTAACTGCTGTAAATGAAATTATCCGACTGACTCGCTGTCAGCCTTTTCTGGTTCAGTTGGTATGTTACGAGTTAGTGGAGTTGCTAAACGGCGATATTAGAAGAAACCAGGGAAATGCAGATACAGTCAAAGCCACTGCCCAAAATGTCGAAGAGATTATTCCTCAAGTGCTTGAGGTAGGCGTTCAGTATTTTCGGGAATTATGGAGGAGTTTAGCAGAGAGCGACCGTAATTTACTCCGGCGTTTAATTCAAGGGGAAACTCCTACACCACAAGACAAAGGTGTTGTCCGCAAATTAGTGCGAAAAGAAATCTTGACTGTAGAAGGCGATGCTTTTCAAGTGCCTTTGGTACAAAAATATGTAGAACAAGTGTTAGAAGAAGAGTAATTTAGTCCAGGACTTACGCAAAATCATGAAAAAACGAACCGCAAAGGACGCAAAGGGCACAAAGAAATAAGATTCTCAGAGGGTTTTTGCGTAAGTCCTGGTAAAATTCTTTGTCTCACGCAAAGGCGCAAAGAAGAGGAGGAAAAGAAGGACTTTTGCAAGAAGTCTATTCTCTGTGTTCTCTGCGCCTCTGCGGTTCGTAAAACAAGAGTTTTGGCCTTAAGTGAACCGTATTGCGCTATAGACAGAACTGATATTGCTACAAACATGACGGAAGCTCTTGCAGGGTGCGCGAAACACGCAAACGTGAAGGCGGAAGCTCTTACAGGGAAGGCGGAAGCTCTTACAGGGAAGGCAGAAGCTCTTACAGGGTGCGCGAAACACGGAAATCTCAAGGCAGAAGCTCTTACAGGGAAGGCAGAAGCTCTTACTGTCGCAATTTCGTGTTGTAATACCTTTTTAAGGGAACTTCCAAATAAAATCAATAGAGACGTTGCACTGCAACGTCTCTACATGTGGATTGATACTTTTTTCAATTCAAATTAACTATGAAATATTACAGACAATAAAGGTAGAAAAGCTAACATAAATCCATGCCAGGAATGCAATTGAGCTTCTGGGGTTGGTTCTGGTGGTGCTAATAAAGCTTCTACTCTTTGTTCTAATCTATCGCCTGCGCTAGGAGAACCCAATGCAGCGCAGCAAATTTCTGATGAAAGAGGGCTACTACTGACCACTAACAGCAGTGATTCTGCTAGCACCAGAGGGTCTACTTGCAATGCGGCATAACTGTCGGCGCGGAGTTCGCGCAAAACTAACAGTTCTTGCCACAATGGTTCTGTATTGGGCAACCATCCAGTACAGGAACGCACCCAACCCAGCCAGAAAAACCAGAATGTATCCCTGTACTGGTAATGTCCTTGCTCGTGCGCTAAGACGCTTTCTAGATGATTTGGTGAAAGAGTTTGCAGTAATCCAACGCTTACCACTAATTCAGGATGCCAAAAACCAATTTGTCCTGCAAACATAGCTTCTGTTTGCAGTAGTCTGGCTCGTTTTTCCCCTAAATTCACGCTAGGACAGTTACGAGCAGATTCTACAGACTGCCAACCTTGGAAAGCAAGTTTAATGCACAAAATGGCAAAAATCGCTAGATAAATTAATGCCAGAAAATAACTGATTGAGCCTGCATACATCCCGCCCATTTTTCCTTGAGGCCCCATGAACAAAACAGCGATCGCTGTCATAAAAATTAACAAGGGGGGAAAGAGAAACAAAAATAGCGATCGCCGCCACCGCAAACTCCAATTGCCTTGGGGTTCTTTCCAAGAGGATCTTAACCACCAAGCAACTGCCAAAACAATCAAAATCATCATTAGATGCATCATTTTTCCTCCCTGGCTTGGCGTGCGGATTGTATGCGTTTGGCGATGGCTGCTATTTGTTCGCTGGCTGCTTCATCGAGACTATCGGCGAAGGCTGCAATTACATCAGGATTACCCACCGCGAGAAATCGCTGTAATTGTTCGTGGGCTTTGATTACCTGTGATTGTTGTTTACTCAGCAACGGCCGCCAATAAAATGCCCGCCCTTTTTTATCACAAGCCAGCCAACCTTTGTCGGTGAGGCGTCGCAGAACAGTGGTTACAGAAGTATAAGCTAATTCGCGGTTGGGATCGGCCAAAATGCGATCGTGGACATCTTTGACTGTGGCTGAACCAAGTTCCCAGATGATATTTAAAATTTCCGCTTCTAAGGGACCTAAAGATAGTTGTTTAGGGCGGTAATCGGGTAAAGGTGCCATAAGATTAGGGGAAAGGGGAAAGGGCAAAGGGCAAAAGGCAAAAGGCAAAGGGCAAAGGGCAAAGGGCAAAAGACAAGGGGCAAAGGGCAAAAGGCAAAAGGCAAAGGGCAAAGGGCAAAGGGCAAAAGACAAGGGGCAAAGGGCAAAAGSCAAGGGGCAAAGGGGAAAGGGCAAAGGGCAAAGGGCAAAAGGCAAGGGAGATTAGGAGATGTGGGGAGTGTGGGGAGAATGACTCTGAACTCCTGACGGGCTAAACGTCATTCTACTGTTAACAGTACTCGCCATACCCAATGCATAATAAGTGTTAGCTTTCTTGTTTTAGATTACAAGATCGTGGAGTAAGTCTGAAAGTCTCAGAACATAAAAATCAGCTTTTTGACCATTTATTTTAGAAATAAGAGACTTTTAAGATTTACTTAAAACTCCGCCTCGCCATCCCCCTTTGCCTTTTGCCTTTTGCCCCTTCCCCTTTGCCCTTTGCCCCTTCCCCATTTTCATTTATCTATCTAATGAGATACATTGTGTATTCTGATGTTAAAAAATATCGTGTGAGCAATTGTGACTATAGTTAGTCACCCTAACTAGGTAGAATGTTATTTGTTTGCCGCACTAGTATAAAAGCAGGTGTATCCAGCGCGTGAAGCTATTTGTATACCATACTCCGGAATTGACTCCAACGGATAAAGCGCCAGAATGTGCGATCGCAGTCGATGTCTTGCGAGCCACTAGCACTATAGCGACTGTCTTGGCAGCTGGAGGCGAAGCTGTACAAGTATTCAGCGATTTAGATCGACTAATCGCAGTTAGTGAACAATGGCCTCCTGAAAAACGTCTGCGGGCTGGAGAACGCGGTGGCGCTAAAGTAGCGGGCTTTGAGTTGGGTAACTCTCCCCTCGACTGCACCTCAGAATTGGTGCAGGGGCGTCGGTTATTTATCAGTACTACAAATGGCACTCGTGCTTTACAACGGGTACAAGACTCGCCAAATGTATTAGCCGCAGCCTTAATCAACCGAGCAGCAGTGGTGCAATTTCTTCTAGAAAAGCAACCAGAGACAGTGTGGATTGTCGGCTCAGGTTGGGAAGGCAGTTTTTCTTTAGAGGATACAGTTTGTGCGGGTGCGATCGCTCACAGTGTTTTACAAAAAACTAATTTGTCACCAGAAGAATTAGCTGGTAACGATGAAGTTATTAGTGCGATCGCTCTTTACTCTCAATGGCAAGATAACTTATTAGGATTATTCCACCAAGCTAGTCACGGTCAACGCCTATTACGTCTGGAATGTCAAGAAGATTTAAAATATTGTTCCCAAACAGATGTTTTAGATGTCTTGCCAATACAACAAGAAATAGGAGTTTTGAAAAGGGGATAGGGCATTGGGCATTGGGCATTGGGGATTGAACAAACAGGGTATGGGGAAAGAGAAAAGGGTAAGGGGAAAAGAGGAAAGATTAAATTTATTCCTTTTCTCTTTAACCTTTTCTCATGCCCCATGCCCCATCCGCGATGCCCTATCCCCAATCTTTAAGCATTTGCCGGAGTCTTTGTCGCCAATGCGGGGGATGGGTTCCTAAAAGTGCGGAAATTTTGCCACAAGCAAGGACGGAATAGGCGGGGCGACGGGCGGGTGTGGGATATTCGGGGGTTGTAATGGGGACGATATTTTCAACTTTGAGAGGAAACCCTAGCTGTTGGGCTTCTTCAAATATGGCAATCGCAAAGTCATACCAGCTAGCAACGCCGCTATTTGTGTAATGGTATGTACCTGCAATATCTAAGCTCAAATGCGGAATAATCTCGCCTATGACTGCGGCTATATCTTTTGCCCAAGTCGGACTACCAATTTGATCCGCGACTATACGCAGTTCTGGGCGTTGGGCACCGAGTCGCAACATGGTTTTGACAAAGTTACTTTTGCCAAAGTTTCCATAAACCCAAGCTGTGCGGAGTATGAGATGATGGGTGCAATTTTCTCGAATTGCTTGTTCTCCTGCTAGTTTGGTTTTTCCATAGACACTCAAGGGGTTTGTCGCATCGGTTTCCTGATATGGGCGACACCCATTGCCATCAAAAACGTAATCGGTGGAAATATGAATTAGAAAAGCCCCCAATTTTTCGCTTTCTTCGGCAAGAATTAAAGGTGCAGTGGCATTAATAGCGCAAGCTTGTTCGGATTCGCTTTCGGCTTTGTCTACAGCGGTATAAGCAGCGGCATTAATGATGATTTGTGGTTGCTTTGCTCTGATAATGCTACGAAGAGTGTCAGGCTCGGTAAGGTCTACTGTTGGGCGTGAAACTGAGATAGTATTGCCGTGGGATGGTAGAATTTGTTGCAATTCTTGACCGACTTGACCGTTGCTACCAATTAGCAGAATTGATTTACTATTAGTCATTAGTCATTTGTCATTAGTCATTTGTCATTAGTCATTCTCCGCGTCCCCGCGTCCCCGCGTCTCCCCCATCTCCCCACCTGCCCACTGTGTTTATTGAGAGTATTTAATCAAAGATTTCAGCAGTTTTCAAAGATTTACCAGCTTCGTCTTTGGCTGATAAAATCGGTGAACCATTCAAAGGCCAATCTATAGCTAAATCTGGATCGTTCCAGAGGATTGTACGATCGCCCTGGGGTGCGTAGTAATCTGTAGTTTTATACAAAACTTCGGCTGTTTCTGAAAGCACGAGAAAGCCATGAGCAAAGCCTATTGGTATCCAAAGTAGGTGTTTGTTCTCAGCACTAAGTTCATAACCCACCCATTTACCAAATGTCGGTGAACTTTTTCTAATGTCTACGGCTACGTCAAAGATGGTGCCGGAAATTACACGAACGAGTTTACCTTGGGGTTGTTGGATTTGGTAATGCAATCCACGCAGGACGTTTTGCTTAGAAAAAGAGTGGTTATCTTGGACAAAGTTTGCTGCAATACCAGTTTCTTGAGTAAATTTTTGTTGGTTATAAGCTTCAAAGAAGAAACCGCGATCGTCTGCAAATACTTTGGGTTCGATTTGTATAACTTCGGGAATTCTGGTACGTGTAATGCTCATTAATATATTATGTTTATTTGGGAAATAAATCACAGAATAAATACAGGTAGTAGCATAACATTTCAACCGTGCCAAAATTGAGTAAATTATGTGAGTTCAATTTGACAGTCATCACCAATTAGAAATCGTAAAGCTTTTGGGCGACGGGGTGCAAGAGTCAATTGTGCGCGTTGTCCAATGACACTATCGATAATACGCTGATGGATTCCAGCAATTTTCGCACCTTCTAAAATTACGCTGTGTTCTAAATCTGTATCAATGAGTGTGGCATTGTTAGCAATACTACTATATGGCCCAATAAAGCAGTTTTCTAAATGACAATTGTTGCCAATGATTACTGGCCCGCGAATTGTGCAGTTAATAACTTGAGATTTTGCACCGATTTTCACTCGCCCAATAATCTGACTTTGGGCATCGACTTCGCCAAGATTCAATGGTGTCAAATAGGTGTCGAGAACTAAACGATTAGCTTCTAATAAGTCATCTTTTTTACCAGTATCTAACCACCAGCCTTGGAGTTTATGTGCAACAACCTGCTTTTTTTGATTAATTAAGTATTGAATAGCATCAGTAATTTCGAGTTCGCCTCTAGCGGAAGGTTGGATATTAGCGATCGCATCAAAGATGATGTGAGAAAAGAAATAAACCCCTACCAATGCCAGATTTGAAGGTGGAATTTTGGGTTTTTCAATTAACTGCAATACCTTTCCTGTATCATCTACTTCAGCCACACCAAAGGCAGTAGGGTTGGCAACAGGACGTAAGAGAATTAAAGCATCAGGCTGTTGTTGGCTAAATTGTTGCAAAAAGTGACTTAAGTCGCCTAATTGAATTAGGTTATCACCCAAGTACATAACAAAGGGAGAATTTTCTAAAAACGGACGGGCGATTTGCACAGCGTGAGCAAGTCCGGCTGGCTGGTCTTGTAATATGTAGGTAATGTTCGCTCCAAAGTATTCTCCATTTCCCGTTTTTGCTTGAACTTCTGCGCCAGTTTCCGGGCTAATGATGATACCAATATCAGTAATACCAGCAGCAACCATTTCTTCAATGCCATACCATAAAACAGGCTTGTTAGCGACTGGTACGAGTTGTTTTGCACCACTGTAGGTGAGGGGACGCAGACGTGTGCCTTTACCACCGGAGAGAATTAGTGCTTTCATAGGATTAGTCATTAGTCATTTGTCATTAGTCATTTGTCATTCTCCATGTCCCCTCATCTCCCCATCTCCCCATTTTCTTTCCCCGCGTCCTCTGCTCAACGGTAATATTCTACACGTAGCGGGATAATACTTCGGCGGTGGCTTGTCCGGTTTTTTGCCAACTGAATTGTTGGCAGTGGATAATTCCTTGGTTGGAAAGGTGCGATCGCAATGTAGAATCAGTGGCGATCGCGTCCATCGCCTCTGTAATTTCTTTAGTGTTGTAGGGGTCAATTAGAATCGCCGCGTCCCCAGCTACTTCTGGTAGGGAGGAGAGATTGGAGGTAATTACTGGAGTACCACAAGCCATTGCTTCCAGGACAGGTAAACCAAAGCCTTCCCAGAGACTAGGGAAGACAAGGGCGATCGCTTGATTGATGATTTTTGGCAATTCGCTGTAAGGAACGTAATCCAGGAATTTTACTCGATTAGTGATGCCGAGTTGGGCAACTTGGGCTTTTAATGTTGGGGTGTAACGGCGATCGCTTGGCCCTGCTAACCAAAGTTCGTAGTCTTTGCAGTTAGTTAATTCAGCAAAGGCGGTAATTAAACGTTCGGGATTTTTGTGAGGATTATGCCTTCCTAAATACAGAAAATAATTTTGGGTTGGCAAATCTAAAAAACGAAAATTTTCTCTGTCATATCCTAGTGCGATCGGAGTGATTTTTGCTTGATTAACTCCCAAAAATTTGTTTAAATCTTCGGCTGTTGCCCTAGAATTACAAATCACGTGTTTCGATTGTTGGATAACAGCACGAATATAATAATTACAATAAAGTTGTTGCGCGATCGAAAACGACTGGGGAAATCTTAAAGGAATTAAATCGTGAACAGTAACAACATAAGAACATGAAGAAAATACAGGAGCCTCTGGAATCGGAGAAAATAGTAATTTAGAGTGCATCTGACTATATACTGTCGGCAGTTTAAATTGCGTCCATAGCAGACGTTTTAAATGCCCCTTGATGCCAAAATCAGTTGTTATATTTGGTGGCGAATTATGGCATTTAAACCCCGAAAATTCTTTGGGACTTAATACGTCAATTTCTAACTGTTTTAATTCTTGTAATAAATTTAAACTATAACTTAACCACCCTGTCGGTTGAGTGGGAGCAAAACATAAATTTGCTAAAATAGACATAATTAAATATTTGCTTGAGCTACAGGTTTTTTCATACTAAATAACAAAAAAATAATTTTTAGACTGTTAGGATTAGCTGTAGTTATAAATTCGCCAAAAAATTTATAAAAAAGATAGACTCGTAATCCAAATTGTTCCCACCAAGGGCGATGTTTTTGATAATAATAAATCTGGCTACGTCGATATTCAATAGCCATTGCATTTACAGCTTTTTGAATTGAATAGCCTTGCAAATGAATCAAAGATACATCAGGTGTGTAGATAATTTTATATCCTTCATACTGCGCTCTTTGGCATAAATCCGATTCTTCAAAATACATGAAAAAATTTTCATCAAATCCATTTAATTTCTGAAATAAACTTGAGCGAATAAAAAAAGCGGCCCCGACAACAATATCTACTTCTTGAATTTGTTGAAATTGCTGCTCAATCAAATTTCGCTCAGAGTTATTGAGATAATCTAGATGCATCTGACGAGCTTGATATTCTCCTTTAATTCCTAAGGCTGGCGAAACAGAAATTTGTAAACTACCATCTGGATTCAGCAATTTTGGCCCAATAATTCCTACTTGTGAATCTGCTTGCATCAAATCAATGAGATGGGGTAGAATATTATGAGTAATTATAGTATCAGTATTTAATAAGAATAAAAATTCTCCACTTGCAACTTTCGCACCTGCATTATTTCCTGCTCCAAAACCGCGATTTTGAGTTTCTCTAATTAGCTGAACATCAGGGAATTTTTCTGCAATTAATTCAACGCTACCATCGCTAGAGGCATTATCTACAACAATGATTTCATAGCTTGGTAGATCGATAAATTTTTGTATAGAATTTAAGCAATCTGGTAAAATCTCTGCTCCATTATAGTTAACTAAAATAATTGATACTGAAATAGGTTGTTGCTGGTTCATTTGTTTTGAATATTGCTTTTAGTTGCTTGAAATCTTGGCAACAACTTAAAAATAGATTTTGACAATTGTTGAATATCGAATAAAATTTTAAAAATCCAAATTCGTAGTGCTATACCTTCAGAATGATATCCTACTTTTAAACTTTGGTGACAAAGCTTAAGAATACCTAAACCAAAATCTAAATGGCGATCGTCAAAAGGATTAGACCAGCTTGAACCTAATTGTTGGCAAAATCTAGCTTGGAATGCTTTACTCAAGTCACTGTGAATTAAATAGCTTTTACCTGTAATACGATATTTTTTTCGGAACCACAGCATTAATTCAGTGTAAAAATTCCCAGCATTTTGCATTGTTCCTACTGTATTGGAACTATGGAGCCTATAGCGGACTAAAGGTTGCCGAATATGTCCAATTTTACCTTTTTGAATTGCAACTAAGGCTACCCACCAGTCGTGATGCCAACCAATTTCATTTTGTTGAGGAAAGGGTAGAATATCAGGAATTAGAGAACTACAAAACAACAACGAACATCCAGTGACGACGTTGCGAAGTAGCAATAATTCCGCCGTAGCTTTTTCCGGTTGGCGTCCTTCAAAATCCCAAGTTGAATGATTGATAGTGTGGTCGTGACTGTCGATAAGCTCAAGATCGGAATGCACTAATAGTGCGCCTTCAGAGCGTAATTTTGCGAGCAATACTTCAAGCTTTTGTGCTTGCCAAATATCATCTTGATCTGAGAAGCTAATTGCTATGATGCTAGGGTCTTGAGCACAGTATTGCAAGCCACGTTCAAAATTATAATAATGCTTTACATTATCGCTATGAAAATGACAGATAAATCGTGAATCATGTTCAACAATTTTTTTAATTTCCGTTTGATATTGGAGTTGAGAACAGTCGTCAACAATATGACAAACCCAATTGTCCCAAGTTTGGTTTTGAATCGACTGGATCTGTTTTCGGAAATATTCAATTTGAGGATTATATGTAGCTAAAACAATGCCAATTTTTTCTTTACCCTGCATTCTAACTTAATTTCTCAGTTTGGCATAAACGATATATTTGACTCCAAGTGAAGGCTTTGTTTTCGATGGGAGAAATAATTGATTCAACTAGTATTTTCTCAAGATTATTTTACGAGTTTTAGATTAGTTTCTTTTCTAGATGCTTGAGCATTATAAATTTCCTCTAGTATCTGCCGTAAATTATACTTGTATTCCCATGTTGGATAGTGAGAACGGAACTTTCTAACATCTGAAATGTACCAAATATGGTCGCCAGAACGATTGTCTTCTGTATAAGTGTATTGCAGTTTTTTACCTACGATGTCTTCGCAAATTGAGATTGCTTCTAACATAGAGCAATTACTATGTCGAGAACCTCCGATATTATAAACTTCGCCACATCTAGGATTTTGATAGAAATGGTAAAAAGCATTGACTAAATCGTAACTGTGGATATTATCTCTAACTTGTTTACCTTGATAGCCAAATATGGTGTAAGTGTCACCAGTAATAGTACATTTCATTAAGTAAGCTAGAAAACCGTGTAACTGAGCGCCAGAATGGTTAGGGCCAGTCAAGCAACCTCCTCTAAAGGTAACAGTCCTCATGCCGAAGTATCTACCATATTCTTGAACTAATACATCTGCGGCAACTTTAGAAGCACCAAATAGAGAATGTTTAGAGTTGTCAATTGTCATTGACTCATCAATACCTTCTCTATATTGATGATTTGGTTCAATTTCCCAGCGGGTTTCTAACTCCTGCAAGGGGAGATAGTTAGGAGTATCACCATAGACTTTGTTGGTTGAAGTAAATATAAAAACTGCATCAGGGCAGTATTGTCTAGTTGCTTCTAGTAATACTAAAGTGCCGTTAGCATTAACTGTAAAATCTGTATGAGGGTCTTTTGCTGCCCAGTCATGAGATGGTTGTGCTGCTGTATGAATAATCAGACAAATATCAGAGGAATATTCTTGAAATAGGTTTTCTATTGCAGAGCGATCGCGGATATCAATATCATAATGACGATAGCTATCACCGTATTTATCTTCTAAAATGCGACGATTCCAGTCTGTTGATGCAGATTCACCAAAAAATACAGCCCGCATATTATTATCGATACCCACAATATCAAAACCGTGCTGGGCAAAAAAATGAACCGATTCAGAACCAATTAGACCGGATGAACCAGTAATTAAAACGGTAGGCATAATATTTTGAATTTCCTCACACTACAATCATCAGTTTAGGATAAAACGGGCTTTCATCCAGAGTTAAATTAGAAAGGCTTAGTTGCTTTGATAAACATCTGTGCTCCTAGAAAATTCCAAAGAAATGGTAACTTGAGATAAAGCTTCAATAAATTAGGCGATCCTGGTCTACCTTTAGTTGAATATGGCAAAAATCTGGGAATTAAAACATCAATTTTAAATCCAATAGTATGTAATAATTCTTGAAGTGAAAGATGGGTAATTGGTAATTGATGATCGATAAAATCATAATACTCTTTTATGGAATACTTGAAGTTTGGCTGTATGATTAATATTGCTCCTCCAGGCTTGAGGTAGTTAAAGCAAAATAACAAAACTTCGATTAGCTCTTCCTTATTGCTTAAATGCTCAAAAAAGTTGGAAATAAAGATTCTGTCAAAGCGTTCCGTCACTTTCTCCTGTTCTGTTAAGTTCAGAATATCCAAATTCATAACCTTGACATCAGGATTGGCAAATGCTTCAGAATCCGGATTGAGATCGATTAAATATTTTTTTCTTGCTTGAATATTATTGATAAACTCACAATAGCCTCCCCCAATATCTAAAGTAATTGAATCTTTTCCCACATACTTTTGTAAGAATTCTTGAATCAAGGTTTTCCACAGCGCTACTTTAGCTTTTCTCTGTTGATGGTCAAAACGGTTAGAGTAAAGTTTTTTTAGATATTCTTCTTGTTTCATACGTTTTCGAGCGCAAAAATTTTGTTTTCACTGAACAGCTTAGGACAAAACTGCCTTGAGAATTGTTTCATACTCAAGAATCCAATTATAAATATCTCTAAGAGTTTGTTCGGGATCGATTCTTGGCTTCCATCCAGTCTTAGAAATTATCTTAGAAGAATCTGTAATATAAATGGGAATATCACCTTGTCTGGCTGTTTCTTCTGATGCAATAGAAATAGATTTACCAGTAATTGCCTCACATAATCTTGTAGTCTCTAATAGCGATAGACTATTATCAACACCTCCACCAACATTTAAAACATCTCCATCTAGTTCGGAAAAATGTTCTAACTGGTAATCAATTAGCCGTAACAAATCTTCAATATGCAATAAATCTCTAACTTGTTTACCTGTACCGCCATAGCCTATATAACTTAGAGATTTTTCAAAATAGTGTGCAGCTAACCACAAAACAAAAACACCTTGGTCAACTTTACCCATTTGCCAAGGCCCTGTAATTACACCACAACGATTGACTATTGCCTGAATATTATAAGCTTGTCGATACTCTTCGATGAGCATTTCCGAGGCAAGTTTAGTAGTACCATATAGAGAACGGTAGCTTTGAAGCGGAAATTCCTCTGCAATACCAAGATGAGAAACTCCAGGTATTGTCTGTTCAGCAGCAATACTAAAGCGAGTTGATTCTTCTACTAAATTAATTGATTTTAGTGTTTCAATTGGATAAACACGACTGGTGGATAAAAAGAGCAAACGAGCTTGAATTTGTCTAGCTAATTCCAGAACATTTATCGTCCCTATTAAATTTGTTTGCAGGACGTATTGTGGAGAAAGAAATCCTGCGAGTACAGAAGGTTCCGCAGAACAATCAATGATAGTATCGACCTGAAACATTCCAGGATCTAAATCACTAGAAGCACGAATATCACCATGAATAAAGTCAATTCCTAAATTTTTGAATCTAGGAATATTTAATTCTGAACCGCGCCTTCGGAGATTATCAAAAGATATAACTTTCCACTGAGGATGATGTTTTTTTAGACTAATCGCTAAGGAACTACCAACGAAACCAGCCCCTCCTAAAATCAGAATCTTCTCAGCCATTTGATTTCAACCTTTGATTTCCTAGCAGTCTGTTTTTGCTTAGATGATAATCTCCACGCGATAAATGCTTTTCTAGCCAGATGTAGAGGACTATAAACAAATATCGACTACCCATTTCTTTTAGCTTTAACTTAGAAACTCCTGTGGTTCTATTTCTCCAAGTAATAGGAATAGTCGTATAAGAATATCCTCTTACTATGGCTTTAAGTGGCATTTCTACGGTTAAGTTGAAATGATGAGATACTAATGGAGAGATACCTTCAATAACGTCTTTACGATAAATTTTAAATGCGTTAGTAGTATCGTTAAATTTTAAGCCAAATAAAATTTTAATAAATAAGTTAGCTAACCGATTTACAATTAATTTATGGCTTGGATAGTCAATGACTTTACCTCCTTTAATGAAGCGGGAACCAAACACACAATCGTATCCCTCTTGCAGTTTACGATAATAAGATACGATGTCTTCTGGTGCATCTGAACTATCTGCCATAACTACCGCTACAGCATCTCCTGTAAAATTTTCTAAGCCACAACGAACTGCAAAGCCAAAGCCATTAGGATAATAATTATTGATGTAACGCAGCTTACTATTTTCAGAATTAAGCTGTTGTAATAGTTCTTCTGTGTTATCTTTGCTGTTATCATTAACAACTAAAATTTCGTAATCTATTTTTTCTTGTTCCAAAACTTGCCTAATAGTGTGAACAGTTGGAACTATGCAGTCTTCTTCATTGTAGGCTGGAATCACTATTGATAAAGTTTTAACATTTGAAGTATCTATCGTTATTGGTTCATCTTTTGCTGAGCTAGGATTTACTGCTAGAGCTGGAGCCAATGATTCTGGATAATATGTGAGTGATGGTTTTTGTTTTGGAGTTTTAAATATAAAGCGATCGCTAATCAAATAATTAATCGATGCGCTCGCAAGTGCGCCTATTATAGTATTAATGGCATAGTTAACTTTTAACCAATCTAAAATTGGAAAAATCAAGAAAACGCGAGTAATAACTGCAACTCCAGCAGAAACATGATACAGAGGAAGTTGTCGTAGTAATACTTCTTTAATTGTCCAAATACCGCCAGTCCAAACCCAAGTTCGATAAATAAAGAAACCGAATACTAGTGAAAGTTCAATTGATACTACGTTGGCAATATTTCGTAATAAAGGCGTATTAAATCCTAGTTTTTCAATGATTAAAAAAATCAGTACTACATTGAATACTGCTGATAAACCGCCACCTAGTAGAAACTTGATTACTTTGGGGTTAAGTATTTTTTCTAACATTCTCATTTTATTACTCATTTCTTGCTCCCAATCATCGATAGAAAAGTTTCTAAACTAGGTTGCTTTATTATTCAACTACTTTTATCTTTGGTTCACCAATTAACTGTATGAATTCTTGACGTTTTCGGTCATAAACCCAACCCTTAATGACAGTTTCACCCGGTGGTATGGAATTTAGAGAAATATTTACTTCCCAACCTGATGTATTGTAAAGACTTGAGTTTAATGCTGTAGCGACATCAGGTCTATTTAAATTGACAAGCCCAGTGCTAAAAAATGATTGATTATTACCGTAGGACAATAAAACTAGCGGTGGCTGTTCTCGGCTTTCAGGGAGAATAGCCCAGCCAAACAACTTTAAAGTATCGCTCTTACGTAAATTTAAAGTTTGTCCTGTTGTTGGGGGAACGTCAATGTGACCGTAAAGTTTTTCAGGTTTAGCGATAAACGGTATAGTTTGAGGAAAATCTCTAAACTCTAATGTTTGAAGAGTTTTACTTAGTTTTCGGATCTGCAATTCATCTGGGAAAAGAAAAGATAAACAATTACCTGGTGAATTACTGTTGGATTGATCTAGAAAATTTATAATTTCTAAGCACTTTTCACCACTATTTCTCTGTGTGTAAAGAATCTTACCTTCTGCAATACTATTAGTTGAATCGAAAATAAAGAGAGCTATTAAAAAACCCAAACACAATCTAACACCTGAAAAAATATATGTATTTTTGCTCCTGTCTTGCCATTTGTCTAATATCCATAATCGCCATAATTGTAAGCAGGATATCACTAATAATATCAAAACAGTTACGTATCTTGAGGAAGTTGCTTGTGCAACACCAAAACCAGCTCTACCAACAGTTGTCATCAAAGCAAAGAGAATGGCAAACCAAGCTAGGGATAACCACGGCGCTGCTTTGTTACTAAAATCGGATCTGTAATTTTTCAAAAAATGGATATTAAAAAATGCAAAAGCAAAGAATATTATTAAACCAGTAAATACAGGATTAAAAATTCTTTTCCCAAATGAATATCCTATGATAGTGAAGAAATATTCAGCTGCAATTAATGGCTGCTGTAAAACAAAAATTATACTTGGATGCTTTGAAGGTTTTTCGTAATCAATAAAGTATAATGTAACACAAATTATAAAAAGTACTATCCATACCAAAATCCTAGTTCTTTTATCTTTATTGTTTCCTTCAATTGAGTATATTGATGGTAACATTGCTAACCAACACAGTAATCCATGAGCTAAGGAAAAGCTAGCAATAAAACAGCATAGAGATGCCAGAAAAATTCTCAAATTTGGCGGCAAGGTTTTAGGTACAGTAATAATAAAGACTGCCATAATTAGGCAGGTATTTATTAAGAACCAAGATATTTGAAATCCCCAGAGCCAATTTTCGTACTGAGTTAAAGAAAAAGTTAGAATACAAATTGCAACATTAACTAAATTAAATAGTTTTTTATTAGATTGCTCGGAATTATGAATTGCAATTTTATATAGCAAAACGAAATTCACTAAAGCTAATAACAAGTTAAAATAAGTTTCTAATTTAATGTTCCAGTTTGAGGAAAATGCGATAATTGCAAATATTATCTTCGGGAAAAAAATCCGATGTTCATTGTGTTGGTCAGTAAAATCTTGAAAATTTGCAATACCACTATCAATTTTTTCAAATAATTTTAGTAATTCCCAATCGTCCCAAAAGGGTACGTTAACACTGAAGGTACTCACAAACCAGAAAAGTAGAATAACTGGTAGGGAATAGATAACTAACAAGAGTACATTTATTTTTTGGGATGGGAGAGCTTTGTTCAACATAATCTATTAGGGCTTTGCTTTAAGGCTGGCTCAAAATGACTTCTTTTGCTAATAACCAATGCTGTTGCAGAAGATGATTATTATCAAACATTCGGCATAATTTTGCGTAACCATTTTGTGCCAAACGATCTGATATATCTGGCTCAATGATAGATTTATGAATTGCAGCAGCTAGAGCTTTAGCATCCCCTGGCTTTACTAAATAGCCTTCACCTCCATCATTTATAATTTCTGGAATGCCAAATACATCAGTGCTGACAATCTTTAATTCAAATGCCATTGCTTCTAGCAATACTCTGGGAAAAGACTCTTCAAAAGACGCACAGACAAAAATATCACTCAACGCATAAAAATCATAAACATCTTGAGTTTCAAAATAAATCGAAATATTACTCAGCGAGAAATCTTGTATTTTATTCTTCAATACTTCTAGATAATTTCTATCTATGTATGTACTATTTCTTGCACCTACTATAAGACAAGATATATTAGCAAACTTGTCAGTACAAATTTTCTCCAATTCTTTAATAGCTTCCACAAAAATGTGCTGGCCTTTGCGCTGACAGGTGGTACCAATTATAGAAATTACCAAATGCTCTTGATTAATTCCATGTTTATCCCGTAAATCGTATTTGTTATGGGCGTTCCGAAAAGCTTTTATTTTTTCTAAGTCAATTCCTCCTGGTATGGTACGGAAATTACCTTTGATATCAAATTGATGAAAAATTTTCCGCGTAGCTTCAGCCTGATAAACTACTCTAGTAGCGTTAACAAAAGAATCAGGTAATATTTTCTGCATGATTTTTTCAGATGCATGGCTAAAGAAATTAGTCATGCTCATCTCTATACTTTGACTTTCGTGGATATGCCAGATAGTTGGCAATTTGAAGAGTTTGGCCAACTCTATACCCCAAAAGCTAAGTAAGGTATTACATACCACCAATTCATAAGATTGTAAGTTCAGACTTTCGCCGAGTTCTTGGAGACGGTAATGATATTTTTCTAAACTTTCTTCCTGTAGAGGTAATGTTTCTGAAAAAATTATTACCGGGATATTCAGATTTTCATACTCTTGGCGTAAAATCCCATCTTTAGAAGAGATTACACATATTTCACAGCCAAATTTAGTTGCAAAATAGCGAGCGTAATTATAAAGAATTAGCGGCGCTCCTTCTAAATTTAAGTTGTGAGTAATAAAGATAATTTTTCCCTTGTTTATTCTGTCTGTATGGCTATAAAAGTAAGGATTAATAGCCATTAGCATAGAATTTATATTTAAATTTCTACTAAAAAATGGATCTCTAAAGTCCTTGTATTTTTCAATAAAGTTAATATGTTCTTTGGGGTTATAAGTTTTACCTCTAGATGCGCTAGTTTCATGTATTAGTATGGCTTGGGGTGTATATACAATGCGTTTTCCAGACTGCAAAACCCGCAAGCAATAATCAACATCGTTATATTCAACGGCAAAATTTTCTTCATCAAAGCCACCAAGTTCGCGATACAGGTTGGTTGAAGTTAGCATACAAGCACCTGTTACTGCTGAAACGTTGCGTGCTGCATGAGGTAAACAAATATAGCCAACTTCCTCTTTATGCAAACGATGGAATAAGTGATCCGCTAGTCCATTGTGAGGGCCAACTACAACTCCAGCGTGTTGAATAGTCCGATCTGGATATAAAAGTTTAGCTCCAACTATGCCGACACCATTGATGGACATCCAACCAATCATATCTTCTAACCAACCCGGCTGTATGGCTTGTACATCATTATTTAGATGAAGCATATATGGTGTATCTACATGCTGGCAAGCCAAATTCATTAAACGGGCATAATTAAAAACATCTATTTTTCGTTTGGATGGAATAACTCGACATTGCAATACACCATTTTCTTGTAATTTTTGAAAGTATTGATGAGTTGATTCCTCTGTTGAACAATCATCAATTATTAATAGTTTGATAAAGCGCGTATCTACGGTTCTTTCTAAACTAGAAATGCATTTTTGTAGTAGGTCTACTCTATCTTTTGTCGGAATAACAATTGTGATCGGATTTTTGGCTAATAGGGAATTATCCCATTTTATTTGGTATAGGCATAAGCCATGTTGTTTAGCAATTGGAGGTAAAAGTGTTTGAGCTTTTAAACCTCTGCGTTGAATTGCATCTTTTATCGCTTTTTGGGCGCTATCAAATACATACTGCTTTTGAGTGCCGTGTGAAGCAGTGCTGCCAGCATGTGTTCGCCAGTGATAACATACATGGGGGATATGCTGAATCTTATCTGAGGTTGTTTTTTCACTCACACGCAAAAACAAATCTAAATCTTGCGCTCCCTCAAACCCTCTTCGCATTCCGCCAACTTGTTCGATCAAAGTATTGCGGATAACTGTCAGGTGATGAGTAAAGTTGTGAGTAATTGCCATTTCTGGACTCCATGCACCCTTCATTTGTGGATCGAAGTGGTATCCAGATTCGTTTATTTTGTCTTCATCGGTGTAAATCCAGTCCACTTCAGGATGGTGGTCTACACATTCAGCAATGTGTAATAGTGCATCACTAGATAAAATGTCATCATGATCCAGTAGGGCAACATAATCACCAGTGGCAATTTCTAATGCCGAATTCGTAGCTTCTACAATATGACCATTTTCTTGTCGAAAAACAATTTTAATTCGTGAGTCCTCTGCCATTACTTGTTGCAGCAATTCTTTGACATGAGGTTTGGTAGAGGCATCGTCAGCAATACATAATTCCCAATTTGTATATATTTGGTTTCTTACTGACTCAATCATTTCTTTGAGAAAATTCTGGGGAGTATTGTAAACAGGTACAACAATGCTGATTTTTACTCCCTTTGAAACTAATTTTTCAGAATCTTCTCTCATCCTGCCTAAAAGATTTGATGACAATGCATTAGTCTCAAGCCATCTTTGATATAAATCTTGGGTTTGCCAGGGATGAATTACGCTGGAGTATTTTATATCTGTATTTTGAAAATGCTTAATTTGCCTATAATAACGTCGCAGATGATAAATCCATAAAGCTGGAGAATTTGGTAATCTTCCTTGTTTATATGCAGCTATGCCCTTGATTGCCACGCTACGCGTAAAGAAAAGAAGATTTCTTAGACTCTCTTTATTTTTTATGTACTTAGTTCGAGTGGGAAGTTGAAAATTAACACGTCTGGCAAAACAACAGATTTTTTCTCCGGTTTCAAGGATTGCCCAAATTTGAATATCTATGTACTTATAATATTGGGTGTTTAAAATTAAGTTATGTACAAATCCTGATAAACTGGCGTTTTCGTCATCTGGATATGCTTGACATACATCAGGGCGAGGAAATCCGTATTCAAGCTCTTCTAGTATGTTGTCTCTGACCAAGATGAGAGACTGAATTTTGGCTTGTTTGTTGAAAATCCAGCCTGAAATTAAGAAACTATCATTAATATTATTTTCTTGAGGTCTTGGTGTTTCTAAATTACCTTGTATCTCTCCAGTAGGAAATATTTCATTGCGTTTATAAAATTTTGTAATAATTTTTATTAGTGGATTATTCCAAAATGCGAGACAAGTGTTGATTTTTTGATAATCCAGTTTTATTCGAGTCAATTGGAGTTGAGATTGCGAGCGCTCTAATTCAACTTGAGTGTGTTGGAGTTGACATTGCGATCGCTCCAATTCCCCTTGAGTCAATTGGAGTTGAGATTGCGATCGCTCTAATTCCCCTTGAGTCAATTGGAGTTGAGATTGCGATTGCTCTAATTCAACTTGAGTCAATTGGAGTTGAGATTGCGATTGCTCTAATTCAACTTGAGTCAATTGGAGTTGAGATTGCGATTGCTCTAATTCAACTTGAGTCAATTGGAGTTGAGATTGCGATCGCTCTAATTCCCCTTGAGTCAATTGGAGTTGAGATTGCGATTGCTCTAATTCAACTTGAGTCAATTGGAGTTGAGATTGCGATTGCTCTAATTCAACTTGAGTCAATTGGAGTTGAGATTCGGATTGCTCTAATTCAACTTGAGTCAATTGGAGTTGAGATTGCAATCGATCGAAGTTATTTTTAATTGATACTTTTTGAGACTGTAATTGCTGCAATTCTTCAAGTTGTTTCTGGTATAGTTCATTCAGAACATTATATTTTTCCTCTAAGGCAGTATATTTTGCTTCTAAAGAACAAGGAACTGCCTTTACAATAAATTGTAAAGTGTCAGCATTTTTATCCTGTTCTATTTGCTCAATAATGTCATTACTAAAATCTTCTTTCGTAATTTGAGGTATTAAATTATTACCCGAAAATATTCCTATTTTTGTGAAGTCAATATCATTTAATATATATCCAGACTTCTCAAATAAATCTTCAACTGTCTTTCTTGTAAAAAACCTAAGATGAGTATTATCTAAAATCCCTAATTCTGTATATTCAAATTTACCTTGAAGCAAAGATAAACGAATTGCACCATGAGCAATATTCGGGATAGAAGCTACCACATAACCATTTTTCTTCAAGATATGTTTTGTTTCTTCTAATACTTTCCAGGGATTGCGGAGATGCTCTAAAACATCTCCAAAAATAGCTACATCGAAATGCTGATTAGTTAATATTTCGGTGATAGACACAAAATCCAAGTCAGCAACTATTACTTTGTCACAGTACTGTTCAGCAACCTTAGCAGCATCAGAATTAATTTCAACTCCTGTGACAGTACATCCATTACTATTAAGTAACTGAGCAAAATATCCAGTTGCACAACCAAAGTCTACTACGTTTTTATCATGTCCAATGAAGCGTAGCATTTTTTTCAAACTATGATTTTCATCTAAAGTCTCTACTCTCAAATCTATATTAGAAGGATAATCTTTTTCCCAATTTTTATTCATAATATGTATTTAATTAGGATTAGTTTACTTTAAATTTCTTTTAATGCCTTTAAGTAGCAATCTACAGTTTCATCAGCCTTACCTATAAAGCGTAATTTTCCGCGATCTAACCAAACCCCGTAAACACAAGACTGCTGCACAAATTCCAAATCATGAGACACTACTAAAATAGTTACATTATCATCCCAGTATTTCTCAATTCTTCGCTTGCACTTATTTTTAAAACTTTCATCCCCTACAGATAAAACCTCATCTAGAATTAGAATGTCAGGCTGCACTTCTGTTGCAATGGAAAAACCGAGCCTCGCCACCATACCTGAAGATAATCCCTTCACTGGAACTAAAGCATAATCTTGCAATTCTGCAAACTCCAAAATTGATGGCGCTCTACTTTGCATTTCCGCTCTAGAATATCCCAGCAGTACACCATAAAGCACAATATTATCAATTACAGAAATTTCCGCGTCAAAACCTGCTCCTAATTCAATTAAAGGCGCAATTTGACCTCGTACTCGTACTGTTCCACTCGTAGGTTGCAAAATTCCCGAAATTATCTTTAGAAGAGTAGATTTACCAGAGCCATTCGCACCGATAATACCAATTTTTTCGCCTTTTTGAACTACGAAATCAACTTTATCCAGTACTAACTTTTTTACTGGTTGACGATATTTACCTTCTAAAATAGATAGCATAGTTTTCTTAAGGTCATAAGAAAACTCCTCTTGTGTCCGTCGCAATAGCGAAACATTATCCAGGCGTATTACTTCCATTTACAGCAAATCCATAAATTGATGTCGCCAAATGTGGAAACAAGTCCAACCTAAGGCTAAAATAATTCCTCCACTGAGCAAAGCACCCCAGATTAAACCTAAATCTGGCAGAGAATTAGATAATGTAATCTGACGCAGACTTTCAATAATTGGTGATAATGGATTTAAACCTAAAAACTGCCTGACCTGCGGTGGAACAATAGCAGCTGGATAAAATATTGGACTACTGACCCAAAGTACAAATACAACTAACTCATAAAAATAAGGCAAGTCTCTAAAAAATACGTATAAAGCACTGATTAAAAAACTAATTCCTGTAGAGACTAAAATTAAGGCTAGAACTGGAAACACCAGACACAACACATTGACTAGATTTTTGGCGTTTATCGCAGTCATCAATACCAGCAACGGAAATGTTCCCACGAGAAGCTGGAATACGTTCGCACCAATAATTGATACAGGAAAAACGCTAACTGGTACCCGAATCTTATTCAAAAGTGAGCCATTACTGACAACACTGGTCAATGCTTGAGATGTGGAGGCTGAGAAAAAGTTGATTACCACTAGCCCAGTAAATGCCGCCAACACATAATTTAGTATTGAGTTGTCATAATACGAGGCAAAAGTTGTCCCAAAAATTGCACTGTACAGTGCTGTCATGAGCAAGGGGTTAAACAGCGACCAATAAACCCCCAGGAATGAACCTCGGTAACGCACTTTCAGATTCCGCGCTACCAAAACGTGCAGCAATTCCCAGTAGCGCCGCACTTGCAATAAATTTGAATTATTTTTAGGCAAAATTATCATTCTTTAAAAACTACCACACACCACAGGGAAGTTATTTGCGAATTTTATACTATCGGAGCCTACTTTGCGGCACTACCCTACCATTAAAAACTTTATTTTAAAAAGTGCTGTAAAATACACTACTAGTTACCATTCTTATACTCTTAACCGCATCTTCCTCTTGGAAGAGCAATTAATTTATCAATCTAATTATTTCTGAGAACTGTCTTCGACAAATCAGCTGGCTTTACATACCATAAAAATATTTTAAAGTCAAATATCATACTTTGCAGGATGTCTATTTGTTTAAAGATTTAGGCGCTATTCCATTGCCTAACTTAAACTATCTGGATTGATTACGAGCGATCGCAAATACTCTGCCAATCTATCGGCTCGTTGGCGTTCTTGTTCTTGTACCTGTTTGGTTGTTGATTTAATTTTAAGCTTTTTGTCATTAGTCATTAGTCATTGGTCATTGGTCATTAGTCATTTGTTTTTCTTTGCCTCCCCTTCCCCATCTCCCTATCTCCCCACCTCCCCATCTGCCCAATTCTCCCTGAATTTATGAGAGCTGAGTCACGGATTCAGCTAAACTGAGACTGGTTTATCTGAAATTGTAATCAGGCATGGAAATCGGACAAAAAGTTAAAGTCTATCGTTTGCGCGATCGCGTTTCTTCTCCCATTGCGAAAAAATTAGGACAAGTGGGTGTTATCCAAGGGTACAAAGTCACCGATGGTAAAGGAATCGGTGTAGTAGTGCTGTTTGAGGATAATTCTTCGACTTGGTTTTTTGAAGATGAAATTAAGCCTGTGTAGGAAAAAGAACTCACAAACGGATTTTTCTGTTGAATTCTCAAAGCCGACAGCCCAGGTTGAGAATCTTTATTGAATGCTAAGTTGGAGTTGAAGATCGGCGGTGAAAAGAGGAATCAAATAATGGCTCTAATATTGACATTTTTGGGCAAAGGCGGCACCGCTCGTACCAAAATTGCGATCGCCGCCGCCAAATTATTGGCAAGCCAAGGCAAGCGTGTACTTTTAGCAGGACTAGCAGAACCAGCACTGCCAATCCTGCTGGGTACTCCTGTTGGTTCCGAACCTCAGGAAATCGCACCCAATTTGCAAGCAGTACAGTTTCAAGCATCTGTACTACTAGAGAGCAACTGGGAAGAAGCAAAGAAACTTGAGGCGCAATACCTCCGCACACCCATATTCAAAGACGTTTTTGGTCAAGAATTGATAGCATTGCCGGGAATGGACAGCGCCCTTGCCCTGAATGCTATCCGCGAATATGATGCCAGTGGCAAATATGATGCGATCGTCTACGATGGCACAGGTGACTCTTCAACCCTGCGAATGCTGGGATTGCCAGAATCTCTAAGTTGGTATGTCCGGCGATTCCGGCAATTGTTTGTCAACTCTGATTTAGGCAAAACAATTGCTGAATCGCCGTTAATTCAACCGCTGATTAGCACCTTTTTCAATGTCAATTGGACAGCAGACAACTTTGCAGGCCCCACTAACCAAGTTAATAATTTCTTAGACCAAGGAAGAGCTGCTCTTAGCGATCCCAAGCGTATCGCAGCTTTTTTGGTGACCACACAAGACCCTATTGAGGTAGCAAGTGCCCGTTATTTGTGGGGTAGCGCTCAGCAAATTGGTCTAACTGTCGGTGGTGTTCTCCTTGTATCTTCCGAGACAAACATCCAACTGTCAGAGGAATTTACACCTTTACCTGTGAGCGTTATTCCCGACTCCCCAACAAGTGACTGGCAAACACTCATAGACGCCCTACCTAACTTTGAAGCCCAAGCAGCACAGGCCCCCAAACCAATTGAAATTGACATCCACAATCGTCAAGTTCGCTTATTCTTACCAGGATTTGACAAAAAACAAGTCAAACTCACCCAGTATGGGCCGGAAGTCACGGTGGAAGCAGGAGACCAGCGGCGGAATATTTCTCTACCCCCGGCTTTGAGTGGTAGACCCGTTGCTGGAGCAAAGTTTCAAAATAATTATTTGATAATTTCGTTTTAATTTAGTTAGGAATTAGGAACAAAGTTAGGAGTTAAAAGTGGGGAGTTAGGAATAAAAATGATAATTCATAACTCCTAACTCATAACTCATAACTCCTAACTCCTCACTCCTCACTCTAAAAAAATACGCCTTATGTCAGAATTAACTCCCATTACCCCAGATTCTAAATCGGCTGAGGCATTAGACTCAGTGGCAAATAATCCTAGCGACCAAGCAATAGTATCCGAGGATCGCACTGCCAAAACTCGGCAATTGCTGGGGATGAAAGGTGCATCACCAGGAGAGACTTCAATTTGGAAAATCCGTTTGCAATTGATGAAGCCCATCACCTGGATTCCCTTAATTTGGGGTGTAGTTTGTGGTGCGGCTTCTTCTGGTAACTATACCTGGACGCTAGAAAATGTTTTGAAGGTAGCAGCCTGTATGTTCCTGGCTGGGCCATTGATGACAGGTTATACTCAAATCCTCAATGATTACTACGATCGCGAAATCGATGCCATCAATGAACCCTATCGCCCCATTCCCTCTGGAGCAATTTCTCTCAACCAGGTAATTACGCAGATTTGGGTATTATTAATTGGCGGTATTGGTTTGGCATTTTTGCTCGATGTCTGGGCTGGTCATGAATTCCCCACCATCGGTGCGATCGCCATTATCGGTTCTTTCATCGCGTATATTTATTCTGCGCCTCCCCTGAAACTCAAACAAAACGGCTGGCTGGGTAGCTACGCCTTGGGTGCAAGCTATATTACCCTGCCTTGGTCTACAGGACACGCTTTATTTGGCGACCTCAATTCTACAATTGTGATTTTGACAATGTTCTACAGCTTAGCTGGATTGGGTATTGCCATTGTCAACGACTTCAAGAGTGTAGAAGGCGATCGGCAGTTAGGGTTAAATTCACTACCCGTAATGTTTGGTATCACCACCGCCGCCTGGATTTGCGTACTGACAATTGATGTATTTCAAGGATTCATTGCAGCTTATCTCGTCTACATCCATGAGAATTTGTATGCAGGAATACTAGTACTGTTAATCATCCCGCAAATCATCTTGCAGAATATCTATTTTTTACGCGATCCTGTAGCTAATGACGTTAAGTACCAAGCTAGCGCCCAACCATTCCTAGTTTTGGGAATGCTCGTTGTTGGTTTAGCACTCGGTCATGCTGGCATTTAACAAAACAGTTACGAGTCAAGAGTTAGGAGTTAGGAGTTAAGAGTTAGGAGTTAGGAGTTAGGAGTTAGGAGTTAGGAGTTATTATTCTCCCTCATTTCCCTCATCTCCCCACCTCCCCATCTCCCCACCTCCTAAGCACTTAACCAATAAACTTATACTTCTATAGTGAGAAGTTAAGAACTAGGAGTTAGGAGGTAATATACTTCTAACTCCTAATTTCTATCAGGAAATGCCGTGCTAGAACTGATCTATTTCCTCATTCGTGGAATTCAACCTTTGTTAGTCCCGATTTGCTTTGTCGTTGCTTGGGCTGTAATTATTTTGGCTATTTTGAATTTTTGGGCGGCAGCGCGAGATAGTGTAGCTACAGCCAAACAAATGCATCAAATACCCTGTACTGGTTGCCAATATTTTACCGATAATTACCGTCTCAAATGCACTGTCCGCCCATCTATTGCCAACACAGAAGAAGCGATTGATTGTTCTGACTATCAACCGAAGACGAATCCTTATTTGTATTAGGAAGTAGGGAATCGGGAGTGGGGAGTGCGGGTAGATTATAAAAAAGCTTCCCAACCTCCTATACTCTCAATACCTTATAACCAATGACCAATGACTAATGACTAATGACTAATGACTAATTTCTAACAAAACCTTTAAAACTCCACGACTTTGGGCTTGTTCAAAGGCCGCAAGCCCTTCAATTAGGGGGTAGCTGGTATGAATTAGGGGTTGTACGTCCACTTGTTTTGTGGCTAGTAACTGGAGTGCTGGGGGAAAGGGGCCGCAACGAGAACCGATGAGGGTGATTTCATCCACCACTAAAGAAGAAGCATCCAGGCTGAGGTTGCCAGCATAGGTACTTTTAAGGACTAATGTACCACGTGGACGTAGGGCACGACGGGCGATCGCAAATCCTTCTGGATTGCCAGTACATTCTACTGAAATATCAAAATATCCATCTTTGACAGCATTAGCAAGACTCGTTTTAATCCCTCGTACCTCCAGGTTGGCCAGTTTGTCTGCATGACGCCCTATAACCAAGAGTTCACAGCCAGTTAAAGCTAGTGTCTGGGCTACCAACTGCCCTAGTTTGCCGTCTCCAACCACCAGCACGCGATTGTCTGGATGTAATGGTACTTGCTGTTGAATTTCCAGAGCCGCTGCTAAAGGTTCAGTAAATGTTGCTACTTCTGTTGGCACATTATCAGGTACTAAATGTAGGTTTTCTACTGGCAAACACAGATAATCAGCAAAGGCTCCATGACGGTTGACAATACCTAAAACAGTTCGGTTTTCGCAGTGAGTCGGTTGTCCGCTGCGACAAAAACGACAATGGCCACAGACAGCGTTGATTTCTCCCACCACACGTTGCTTAAGTAAGTGTTCTGGTCCTTGTTCGACAACACCGACAAATTCATGACCTAGAATACCAGTATAAGGATAGTAACCCCTAAGTAATTCCAAGTCGGTATTACAAATACCCGCACGCAAGACGCGCACCAAAGCTTCTCCCGGTGCTGGTTCAGGAATGGGGATATCTGTGCGTAGTTGCAATTGGTTATTTTCGAGCCAGAGTCCTTTCATTACTGTTTCAGGGGTAATAAAAAAGATAAGTTTTTATGCATCCAACACAGCACATGTTTTTGTGTTGACTGTTGATTCTAAGCGATCGACAGTATGAGTAACTGTGCAATTTCAAAGCGTAATAGCTTAATATACGCGGGATTAATCGGTATATAGTATAACAACTTCTCTAGGATAAAGATAAAATTAGAAGCAGCAGAATAAAAAACCATTTATAAAGTAAATCTTAAGCCGTAACGCACCGCTATACAAAACGGTGCGTGTAAAATTGCCTAAATTATCCAGAATAATTTAATTTACGAGTCATAATCTTGATTTGGAAATTGCAAAAGTTAATTTATTAGTCTTTGTTTCCCCACCCCCTTTATTCCTGAAAACAGAGATAATCGACAATCTAAAATCGTATAAAGTCGTATTAACTCACTTCAATTTTATTTAACCAAGTAACCAAATCGTTTGAATCAAGTGCTATCTCGCTTCCTAAGGTTTTTATATAAAGAAGTCCGTCACTAATAATTAAATCTCTAATTGGATACCATGAATCTCGCGTCCTAATCAAAAGTTCCAAAGGAATACCTGGTCTTGAGGTATACTTGCGATATTTCCACCAAGCCCGCCATAGCAGTACAGATTTAGTACACTGCATCTGATAGCCTTTGGGAATTTCACAGTATTCATATTGATAGAAACCTCGACTATCAATTTCTCCTTTGAGGATATAACTATATTCTGCTAATGCCTGATTTATCAATTCCCAATGAGATGAGTTTGGAGAAATTGAGAATTGACATGGTGTGTTATGTATTTGTGCGATCGCAATCACACCTTCAGATTTTGCACTCAGCTGGTTAGCTTTATAAACTGTTTGCGCTGTGAAAGAAGGGTTTGACAACAAAATATCTTTTTTGTGGATAGAGTTTTTGATAAACTCTCGAATCAAATCTAGATTAGACAACATAAATTTTTATATATCACTGTAGTCACATGGGTTCAGACGGTGTTAATTGCAAAAAACAATCAAGCAACTGGCTCTATACTCAGCACTTTGCTATAGCCAGTGACCCAGTGTAAGGCAAGCTCCAACACAGTGCAAATTAGCATTTATACTGGTACTGTCACTTGCCAAATAATAGACAAGAGTTTTAATTATACTTAAAGCGTTCTTTGTTAAGCTCATCCCACCCCTAAAAAGGGATACTATGAAAGCGTTGAGTGTTAAATGTTGACTGTTGATGGTTAACAGTCAACAGTCAGCTTAAATTTTTATGCCTTCGAGAAAAGGTTCAAACACGGGAAGCAGTTCTGGGCGACTAACCACGAGGGTAGGAAAAGAGCGATCGCTATAATCAACTCTGGGTAACAAAGGAAACGGCTCAGAATTCAGCGATGACCAAACACCGCCAGCAGCCTGGACAATTACCCAAGCACCTGCTAAGTCCCAAACTTTTGGTGTTGCCTCAATTCCGCCGAGAGTCGCCCCAGTAGCAACTGTTAAAAAGTTATAGCTGGCTACACCCAACATGCGGATTTTACAGGGAAAACCGTTGCGGATAATTGCGGTGCTACGGGAACAGAGGTTAAAAAAGTGATTATTACTGGGACTATCGCTACTGCTGTGGATGGGGTGATGGTTGAGAAATGCTCCAGTTGGTGTGGTTATCCCAGATGAACCCGGCCAAAAACCATGAAAAGCTTGGTTCAGGGGTGGTACGTAAACATAACCAAAAATTGGAGTGCCTTGATACAGTAAACCCAGAGAAATTGACCAGATGGGAATACCACGTGTGAAGTTGGTTGTACCATCGAGAGGGTCAATTACCCAGCACCACTCGGTACCCGGAAAAGAGCGATCGCTTTCTTCGGTCAAAATACCGTAACCAGAAAAATTAGAAGCGATCGCATCCCGAATTTCCTGATCTGCCCATTTATCAGCTCGCGTTACCAAAGTACCATCGGCTTTTTGCGAAGCCTGTACTTGCCCAAAATCTTGCATTAATTGGTTGCCCACTCTGGTAGTGGTTGTTTGGGCAAAATCAATAACTGTATTCCAAAAATCATTCATTAATTAATTCTCACGCAGAGGCGCAGAGGCGCAAAGGGTTTTTGGATTTTTGCTTGGGAGGGTAAAGTTCAATCGAGTTCATTTGATAAGATAGAGGCGATCGCAGTTTTGGCGTTCGTCTGAAATTCTTTGACATTCACCCGCCACAGTAACGAAACAGCGATCAGCATTCCTATTGCTTGCACCGCAAACACTGTACTGTATGCTAACACTGGCAAAGGAAACAGCATTTTACCTAAATTTAATACTGCTCCACCAAGTATTGTAGCCAGTCCCCTAGCCATTGCTTGAGATAATCCCCAAGCCCCAATAAATGTACCCGCCGTTTCCGCAGCAGTTAAATCCAACATCAAACTAGTAGCACCAGCTGTAATCACTCCAGATGAGAGACCGAAGAAAAATAGACTACCCATTAGTAAACCTGGGTTAGCGCTAAATCCGGACATAATGATTAAGCCAAAGCAGACGGCGGCGCTGATACATCCAATTTTAGTAGTCTGTTTCTTACCTAAGCGCGGCAAAAGTGCAAAACCAGTAGAGCAAATTCCAATGAGAGTACCTATGCCAAAAGGAATGTTGAGTCTGGTGGTTTGGGAAATACACATCCCAAAAACTTCTCCACCATAAGGTTCTAAAACTGCATCCTGCATAAAAATACTAATAGTCAACACCAACAGAAAGCCAAAAAATACTCCTGTTTGGCGATTAGCAGTCAGCACTCGTAAAGCTGTACCCAAAGTTATCTGGTCTTCTCTACCTACTAAAGAAGAACGTGTTGTGAAACGAGAATACTTTTTTTCCACACCGAAAGTTGCCAGCAGCGATAGTCCAAAGACGATGGCAGGCATGATTATAAAAACTGGGTTGATTGTGGATTGGAGTTTAGCTATGTCAACAACTTTGTTTGCCTCAGAGGGGTTGTACGTTAAAAGAGCCGTCCCACAAATTTCTGGTCTTTCTAGCAACCTGGAACTTACCACTGCTCCAATTACAATACCAATCATCAGCATTGACCAGACAATGCCAATCAATTTAGAACGGTTATCTTCATCGGTAACATCTACCAAAAGAGCAGTAAAAGGTGTGGAACTAGCACTTAAGGCTAAACCATATCCGGCAAAAATTAATGCCAGTACTCCCGCCCAACTATAAGTTTGGAAACTCCAGCCAGTAGTTTGCAAACTGCTACCTAATTGCCAGACTACTTGGAGAGCCAAGAAAGATATGGTTGTAAATAAGATTGCGCCAATCCAGACATAGCTAGTGCGATGATAGCCCAACAATGGCTTGGCATCGGACATCTGCCCAAACCAAATTCGTGCAGGGCTAACAAATTGGTGCATAGCTATAGCAGCAGCTGTGATTAATGGCAAGACTTTTAACTCGTCAATCATCACTCGATTCAGTACACCCAAGGTGAGAAGCGACATGATGCCTAATCCCATCTGAAACAAACCCAGTCGGAACATTGTGAATAAATTAAGCCTGGGTAATGATTGCAAAGATACCGAAGGATTTGATTCCGGATTCGGTGAAATATCGCTGGTGGCCATAGCTACTTTTTCGTATGCTTTATAGGATTTAATCTCTCTCTCTTTAAATAAAGATAAACCCTACTCGCTGCAAAGGAGCGATCGCACCCTACTTATCTCCAGAATTTAGGATGAGTTTTTATAGCTTGGTTGAAATTGGCGATGTCTACGACGGGCTACACCTACGGATAACAAAAGAATTTTAGGATGAACTAGTGAAACGAGATTCCATTTACTATCAAATTTTTAAACTGAACAAAGACTTATCACAACATTGAGCAGAAACTAGCTAAGAAATAGCGATCGCACCCCAGCAACTACAATGAGAGTGCAACTAGTGTTGTACCTCCACAGGCTAATAAAATGAAACGCACACTCTATATTCCTGATGAGTTGTGGACAGAACTTGACCAATACTTAAAAGATCACCCAGAGCAAAACCCATCAAGTGTTGTACAGGCAGCACTGGCGGAAAATTTACGCCCCAAAAATGGTTCAAGGCTACTATCATTGGCAGGAATCCTAGAAAATGCTCCTACAGATGCTTCAGTTAATGAGGACTATTTCATCGCTGCTGAAGTTAATTTGAAACATTGTCAGTTTGAGCGATCGCGTCTAATGCCCCATACCCAATCTTGTCTGTAACGCTACACTAAAAAGGTAAAGAAATGTAAATAAATTAAATTTTGCAACCGTGGAAACCATCACATTGGGGCAAAACGGCCCAGTTGTTACACCTTTGTGCATAGGTACTTGGGCTTGGGGTGATAAACTCTTTTGGAATTATGGCAATGGCTACGGCCCAGAACAGTTACAAGAAGCCTTCACCGCAGCACTACAAGCTGGTGTTAACTTCTTCGACACTGCCGAAGTCTACGGAATGGGATTATCAGAGAAATTTTTGGGCGAATTTATGCAACAGACACAACAACCTGTGCAAATTGCCACAAAATTTGGCCCTCTACCGTGGCGATTTACAGGCCAATCTGTCTCTGATGCTTTAACACAGAGTCTTAAACGCTTACAAGTAGAGCAAATCGCCCTCTACCAAGTACATTGGCCTTTTGCTTTCTTTTTAAGCCAAAAAACTCTGATGAATGCTTTAGCCGATGAAGTTAAACGCGGTAGAATTGCTGCGATCGGCGTAAGTAATTACTCAGCAGAGCAAATGCGAGACGCGCATCAAATCTTGGCAGACCGTGGAGTACCTTTGGCTGTGAACCAAGTACGCTATTCTTTACTCACTCGCCAAGTTGAAAGTAAGGGTATTGTAGCAACTGCCCGTGAGTTGGGTGTGACTTTGTTGGCTTATAGTCCTTTAGCTCAGGGATTACTCACAGGCAAATACACTATTGATAGTGCTGAGACTCCCACTGGTGCAAGAAAAATAGACCCAAAATTTACTAAAGAAGGCTTACAAAAAATTGCACCAGTAATATCTTTGTTACGCAGTTTGGGAGAAAAATACGATCGCACCCCAGCCCAAGTTGCTCTCAATTGGTTAATTTGCCAGGGTAACGTCATTCCCATTGCTGGCGTGAAGACAGCCGAACATGTACGTCAAAATGCCGGCGCTTTGGGTTGGAGATTGAACGAAGATGAAATTCAAGAGTTAGAAAAAGTTAGCCGTCCCTGGCTGTAGAGACGTTGCATTGCAACGTCTCTCTACTCAAACACCAAAGGCCAAAGTTCTGACACTACTAGTTCCCAACCTGGTAATAATTCTGGTAGTGTCAGTTTGTCGTTGTCCTGCAAAACTATCGGTTCTTGGTTGAGGCGATAAACTGTGAGCGTCAATTTGTCAGGATCTATCAGAATACCAACTGTACATCCCAGTTGTAAAAATAGCTGAATCTTTTCTACCAATGGTTTAATTCGGTCTGACTTGGATTTTATTTCTACCATCAAGTCAGGCACGAGTTCCACAAAGTCGCGCTTGCTGATTTTAAGTCGATCTGCACGAACAAAAGACACATCGGGAGCGCGGAGATTTCGTTTTTCGTTATCAGCTTCTTTGCCGTTTTCCGTTTCTAAGGTAGGCAAAATAAAACCAGCGCTGGAACCAGTCACCCGTCCTAATTTTCGTGGGCGTACCCAATTACCAAGTAATCTAATTAACTCAGCACCGATTTCTTCTGATTCATAATCTGATGGCCCCATAACAACTATGTTTCCGTCTACCAGCTCCATCTGCCATTCTGGATGCTCTGCTTGTAGCTGCTCTAAGTCTGGAATACTGAACATAAGACCAGGAAGAATGCATCTTTAATTCATCTTCCTACAAACTTGTAGAAGAAGTTACCCAAAAAGTCAAAAAGTCAAGAGTCCAAAGTCAAAATCTTAACTCCTAACTCTCAACTCTTAACTCTCTCAATTTTAGATTTTGAATTTTGAATTTTGGATTGAAGTAAAAATTAGAAATCTAAAACCCAAAATTCATTAACTTCTAACTAAGAAGCAGATTCCCTAGCTGTAGGCGAACCTAACTTTTGAGTGGGTGACACTGAAGCATCGCGACGGCTTGTCCGCAGTTTGGGCTTGGGAGTACCACTTCTTTCTTCGTCTGTTGTGCTGCTATCTGATTTCCAGCTAGAACGGGGGCGATCGCCAGAAGATTCCCGACGCTTGCCGTGGGCAAGTCTGGGTTTGGGAGTGGCGGGTTCCTCTTGGGGAATTTCTACTTCGGATTGCAACCAAGCAGGACGAGTTTGGTCGTAAGCGATTTGCAATGCAGCAGCAGCGATCGCCTGAGCATCATATTTTTCAATTAATTCGCTGACGATGGGCAAGAATGAAGCCAAACGTTCGCCAGCTAAAGCTTCGCGCACTTGTTCTTGTAATTTCAAGATGTGCCGTGCTTCAATTTGCGCCCGTGTGGGAATTGACAATACTTGCCAAGCTTGGCGGTTATGACGTTCAAATGTTTGCTGCTTGCGCCGTTCAAATGGTTGTACTAGAGAAATTGCGGTTCCTTCTTTACCAGCACGACCAGTACGACCAATGCGGTGAACGTAAGTTTCTACGCTATCAGGTAGGTCGTAGTTGATCACATGGGAGAGTTGATCGACATCTAATCCGCGTGCCGCAATATCAGTTGCTACCACCCAACGTACTTGACGATTCCGGAATCTGCTCAATAACCGTTCTCGTGCTTGTTGGGACAAGTCACCGTGGTATTCATCCACACTATGCCCAGCAGATTGTAGTTGATTGGTGAGTTCGGCGGCGGTGCGTCTGGTGCGAACAAAGATTAAAGCTGTTTCTGGATCTTCCATTTCCAGAATTGGCTGTAAGGCTTTGGCTTTTGTCCAGTGGCGAGGGATTAGGTAAGCTACCTGATTGATTTTGTTAGGTGCGGCTTTTGGTTGTTCGACGGTGACTGTCGCAGGGGAGCGCAAAAACTTGTTCACCAAAGAACGAATCGAGGGTGGCATTGTTGCCGAAAATAAAGCTGTTTGGCGATCTGTAGGTGCTTGGGAGAGGATTTTGATGACATCATCAATAAAGCCCATACTCAACATTTCATCGGCTTCATCCAAAACAAACCATTTTACTTGGTCGAGCTTCAAACAGCCGCGATCGAGTAAATCTATTACTCGTCCTGGGGTGCCGACAACGATGTGAACGCCACGTTTGAGCTGTAACATTTGCCGTTCAATTGATTGACCGCCATAGATTGCTAAAACCCGCAATCCGTCATTGCCGATAAACTGGGCGATCGCATCGTGAACTTGCATGGCTAATTCACGAGTTGGCGTTAAAATCAAGGCCTGCACAGCTTTTTGATTAATATCCAGCCGTTCTAAAATTGGCAGTGAAAATGCTGCTGTTTTACCCGTCCCAGTTTGAGATTGACCCACTACATCGCGACCCGCCAATAGTTGGGGAATTGCTTGGGTTTGAATACTAGTAGGTGTGGTAAAGCCAATTTTTTCTAATTGCTCGACGCGTTCTTGGGAAATACCTAATTCTTGAAACGAAAGATTCATCAATTCTCCTAAATTTTATCTAAGGATTTTTCGATTGGTCATTGGCCAAACAGGGCATTGGTCATGGGGCATTGGTTATTCACTAATGACTAATGACTAATGACTAATTAGTTATTGACAACTTGACCGTATAGGTCATAAGCATCAGCGTGGTGAATCGCTACTGGCACGATGGTTCCTAACTTTGCCTGTCCTTGGACATATACTTGGCCATCGACCTCTGGAGAAAATCTACCTGAACGACCGATTAATTCACCACTTTCAGGATTTTCTTGCTCAATCAGGACATCGACGATTTTGCCTACTTCCTGTTGATTTTTCTTTTGGGAAATCGGTTGCTGGAGTTCCATCAGTCGATCTCGGCGGTTGTCCATCACTTCTTGAGATAACTGATTTGGCAGGTTGTAGGCGGGGGTTCCTTCTTCTGGTGAAAAGGTGAAGACGCCAACATGGTCAAATTCATGCCGCCGGACGAATTCTAGTAGATGCTCAAAATGCTCGCTTGTTTCTCCTGGGAAACCAACAATGAATGTTGTCCGCAATACGGCTGTTGGTAGTGCCGTTTTGATGCGATCTATAATTCCATCATTTACACGCCCTTGCCAGGGACGGTTCATGGCACGGAGAATCTCTCCATGAGAATGTTGCAAAGGCAAATCGAGATAAGGCAAGACGTTGGGGGTTTCTTTGATTGCCGCTATTACATCTTGTGTCAATCCCGTGGGATAAGCGTAGTGCATTCTAATCCACGGTATATTCACGTTCCCCAAAGCGCGGAGTAATTCCGCTAGCTTTGGCTGACCATAAATATCTAAACCGTAATTAGTCGTGATTTGGGAAATTAAAATAATTTCCTGCACTCCCTCACTAACTAACTGCTCGGCTTCAGCGACTATCGATTCTATAGTACGCGATCGCTGGTTCCCTCTTAAATGAGGAATTATACAAAATGCACAACGATAATCACATCCTTCGGCAACCCTGAGGTAAGCTACGCCTTCTGTTGTAGTGCGATAGCGCGGTGTAGTTTCGTCGGCAATGTAGGTTGGTTCGATACTAACCTGTTTGACCCGTTCGCCTTGTTCTACACGCTCAATTACATTTACAATTTTGTGATAATCACCTGTACCTACTACCGCTACTGCTTCCGGCAACTCATCCAAAAGTTGTTCTTGGAAATGTTGCGCCATACAGCCAGTAATCACGATTTTTTTGTTTGCTTCTGCCAGTTCTACCAAAGTCCTGACAGATTCTTGCCTCGCAGCTTCTATAAAACTACACGTATTAACAATAACGTAATCTGCTAATTCTTCATTTGTATCTACACCATAGCCTGCTTCTGTGAGCATTCCTAACATGTGTTCTGTATCTATTCGATTTTTCTCGCAGCCCAGGTGAGAAATGGCAATTGTTGGCTTGTCACCCATATTTTGAAAAAATTTTCAGTTTTTTTCTTGTAATCAAATTCATTCCAGCACTAACGCAAGCTTTTTTTATCAGCATCCTCATGAGAATATCTACAGCGGTAAATTCCCACTGTCAGCAAATGCCCGTTGACCTATGACCCCATCTCTAATAAAAATAGAGGTCATGTTATGATACTTCTATCAATTTGTTCCCCAGGGTAAATTGAAGTGTCTTTGGGTACATTTGACACTTGTAATGTTTTTTAACAATTGGCCTATTGGTATTTTACATTACCACAGCGTGTGCGTTGTTAACCTACCCCATCGGGAAGCCGCCCAAAGGGCTTGTTGTGAGAAGTCGCTACCCTCAGGGAAATCGCCTTCGCGACTACGCCGATAAAGCAGTAATGGTACCTTGGCGATCGCCTAGTCCTACGATTGTGCGCGGACGAGACGCCTAAACCACGGAAAGCTGCCTTGCGTGTTGTGAGTGGCAAACTCCTCTTGTAGCCAGGTTTTATCTTAACATATCTTATGACAAGTTTGACGCCAATTTCCTTCTTCGGAAGGAGGCAGTAAACCGACCAAGTTAAAAAAACAGACAAGGGGACAAGGGTACAAAGGGATGGGGTATTGGAAATACTGAATTATGTTAGCTTTCTTTGGGGCGTTGAGCCAATGCTCAATTATGAATTCTGAGTGCTGAATTTTGTAAAATTGACTTATGCAAAATTATTCAAAATTCAAGAAGCTGATGAGTCAAGCTTTTCGGGTATTTTGAATTGTAGGTATATTTGGGTGTTGTAGTACTAGCCTCTAATCTCTAGTCTGTATACCCTAATCCCTCGCAATAATTAAAAGACGTGGACTTATATCAGCTGTTTAAAACTCGCTCACCGATTATTGGCGTGGTTCACCTACTACCACTGCCGACCTCACCCCGTTGGGGAGGTAGCCTCAAAGCGGTAATTGACCGCGCCGAACAAGAAGCCGCAGCCTTAGCAAGCGGAGGTGTTGACGGCATGATTGTAGAGAATTTTTTCGACGCGCCGTTTACAAAAAACCAAGTAGATCCAGTGGTTGTGAGTGCCATGACGATGGTGGTGCAGCGGATACAGAACTTGGTGACATTGCCAGTGGGCTTAAATGTGTTGCGAAACGACGCCAAAAGTGCAATGGCGATCGCCAGCTGTGTCCAGGCACAATTTATCCGCGTCAACGTCCTCACAGGAGTGATGGCGACAGACCAAGGATTAATTGAGGGAGAAGCCCATCAACTACTGCGCTATCGACGGGAGTTGGGCAGCGATGTTAAAATCCTGGCCGATGTGTTGGTAAAACACGCCCGTCCTTTGAGTTCTCCAAATCTCACAGTCGCCGTCAAAGACACCATTGAAAGGGGTTTAGCAGACGGGGTGATTTTGTCTGGTTGGGCTACTGGTAGCCCTCCTAATTTAGAAGATTTGGAACTAGCTTGTGGTGCGGCAGCTGGAACGCCAGTGTTCATAGGTAGTGGGGCAAATTGGGAAAATATTGATACATTAATGCAAGCCGCAGATGGTGTCATAGTTTCCAGTTCCTTGAAACGTCACGGACGGATAGAGCAACCAATTGACCCCATTCGCGTGAGTCAATTTGTGGAAGCCGCACGTCGCAGTTGGAACTCCAAAAGTGAAAGTAAGTCACCAGGACAAGTGAAATTACATTCTTAGGGAGAGAGTGAGGAGTTATGAGTTATGAGTTATGAGTTTTAAATTGATTGTTCCTAAATTCCTCATTCTTAACTCCTCACTTCTCATTCTTAACTCCTAGCTCCTAACTCCTAACTCCCAAAGCAGTTTATGATTCGCCGCCGTTCTACTCCTTGGATTCATAAATGGTCACGTCCATTGATTGCCGCGATCGCTGGATGTGGTGCCCTGACGACAGGTTATCTCACCATAGAAAAGTTGACAGGAGGCAGTACAGCTTGCGTGGCACAGGCTGGTGTCAAAGGCTGTAATGATGTGCTTTCCAGTCCTTGGGCAACAGTTTTTGGTCAGCCATTAGCTTTGTTTGGGTTTTTAGCATACACCAGTATGCTGATATTTGCTTTGGCTCCTTTGGTATTTTCCTCACCAGACAATAATAATAGTCGCAAGCAACTGGAAAACTTGACGTGGTGGCTATTATTAGTGGGTGCGATCGCTATGTCTGTGTTTAGCGGTTACTTAATGTACCTGCTGGCATTCCAAATCAGAGCTTTTTGTCCTTACTGTATCGGCTCAGCTTTGTTCTCCACTAGTCTTTTGGTACTGACAATTATTGGTCGTACTTGGGAAGATATTGGACAAATCTTGTTTACCGCGTTGATTGTGGGTATGGTGACACTGATTGGTACTTTAGGCATTTATGCTGGTGTCAATCAATCAGATGTTACACCCGGAACTCCCGGACAACCTGTAAAAATTTCCTTTGTTCCCAAAGAAGATCCTAACCCCGCAATAGGGGGGTGGCAAATCACTACCACCTCTGGCGAGGCAGAAATAGCCCTAGCACGACATCTGGCGAAGATAGGTGCTAAGGAATACGTCGCCTATTGGTGTCCTCACTGCCACGAACAAAAGCTGATCTTTGGTAAAGAAGCTTATCAAGAAATCGACAACAATAATATTAAGGTAGAGTGCGCCCCAGAAGGACTCAAAGCTCAACCAGAACTGTGTAAAGCAGCAAAAATTGGAGGCTTCCCGACTTGGATTATCAATGGGAAAAGCTATAGTGGAGTGCAAAACTTAGAGGAACTAGCCAAAGCTTCTGGTTACACAGGCCCTCGTAACTTCAAATATTTCAAATAATTGCTAACATAAGCCTGTTTTTGGTCATTTGGCTTTTAGATCTGTTCTTAGACTCCTATTTGATTGCGTGAAAAAACTCGCCTGTAACTGGAAAAGTCTGATTGCCAACTGCCTACTCCCTGCCGATAAGGCTTGGGCTGTGCTTCTGGTGCCAGAGGCTTCTCTACTCTACGAGAGGCTTCGCCAACGCCAACGCCAACGCCAACGCCAACGCGCACCACGGAAATAAGTTAAATATCAAAGTGGATTAGTATAGTTAACTGGATAAAGACAGCAAGTCTCTTTCCAGTTGACTTTTTTATTTTTGGTAATATTAGTGAAAATAATAAGTGTTGTTCAATACCTATATTCCCCATTGGGTATTTGTAAGTAAAATAGGCTTAATGCCTAGCTTTAAGACTACATTGGTGTATTTCACCAACTAAAAATACCCTGTATCAATTTTCTTGCGGCTTTTACTTACAAACATCTGAAGCTGAAGGAAGTTGATTAAGTATACTGGCTCTCATGCAGTGTGTATTTTAATTTATTTTTGCAGCACATGGAAGCCACCTTCGAGTGTAATTATGTCAGCGTCAAACGCGAAAGTGTGTTTGTTGAAGTTACTCTCAATATGCTTTTGTTATTAGTAAAAAAACGCGAGTTCAAAGAGCAAAATCTCCTTCCTCAACCTTTGTGTAGATGCCATGAACAGTTTCCAGATGTTTTTGGGACTTTAGGAAAGGTGAGTTACAAGCCGAGTTTCAGAACTTTGGGAGCGGCTTAATGAATCAACAGCTAGGCAAGCGTTTTATAAGCTTAATCTTTGGACTCAAACAATCGCTTAGTCGAGAACACAAAGAATTGATGACTGCTGCTGGCGTTGCAGTTTGCGTCCTGTTTTTGCGCTCCATCGGATTATTACAATCCTTAGAGTTGGCAGGTTTGGATCAATTTTTTCGTTTACGTCCAAATGAATCGCCAGAAGAACGTATCACTATCGTCGTGATTGATGAGTCCTATTTAGATCAAGTAGGTTCGTGGCCGATTCCAGATCGGAATATTGCCGAATTGTTGCAAAAATTAAACGTCCATAAACCCCGTGCCATTGGGTTGGATATCTACCGAAATTTGCCAGTGGAGCCTGGTAATGAGGAATTACGTAATGTTTATAAGTCAATGCCAAACTTGATTGGTATTGAACTACTGGCAAATGAAAAAAATAAAAACCTCACTGTTTTACCTCCCCTGGGACTTAACAAGGATCAAGTGGGTTTTAACAATGTGCTGTACGACCCTGATGGAAAAGTACGTCGCAGCTTGTTGTATTGGCACGTTGAGGATAAAGTACACGAAAGTTTTGCCTTGAAGTTGGCTTTATTGTATTTAAAATCAGAAGGCATTACTCCTACCCAAGCAAAAAGCAACCCTGAGTATTTGCAATTGGGTAAGGCAGTATTTACTCGTTTTGAAGTTAATGATGGTGCTTATGTCGGAGCTGATGCTAGAGGCTACCAAATTTTATCGAATTTTCCCAAACCCAAATCTCAAAATCCATCTGTAGAATTTTCTCATTTTCGCCAAGTGTCGATGAGTGATGTACTCGCTGATAAAGTGCAAGAAAATTTAATTAAAGATCGGGTTATACTTGTAGGCTCTACTGCACCCAGTCTACAAGATTTTGTATTTATTCCTTATTCCAGCGGTTTGATGGGTACGGCGAAGCCTGTAGCTGGTATTCAATTACAAGCTTATTTTATTAGTGAGTTAATTTCTGCTGCTATTGAAGGAAGACCATTACTCAAAGTCTGGTCTGAATTAATAGAATACTTGTGGATTTTTGTTTGGTCTTATGTGGGGGCTGTTACCACATGGCGGATACGAGACTCAACTAAAAGCTTTCTTAGTATTCTGGTTTGTTGCTTTGTATTGGCCCTCAGTGGTTATGTAGCTTTTTTATCCGGTTGGTGGATACCGCTGATTCCTGGACTGTTTACTTTTGGGATTTCAGCTATTTGGATGACGAGTCATATCGCCCATATGCAGGAAGAGTGGAAACGCTCTAAAGAGTTTTTACATCACGTAATTAATACGATTCCCGATCCAATTTTTGTTAAAAATGAACAACATCAATGGATTGTTTTAAATGAGGCGTATTGTCGATTTATCGGTTATCCAAATAAGTTGTTAATTGAAAAGTCAGACTATGATTTTTTCCCTAAACATGAAGCTGATGTGTTTCGACAACAGGATGAGTTGGTTTTTCGGACTCAGCAACCCCACGAAAACGAAGAAGAATTTACAAATGCAGACGGTCAAACTCATCAAATTGCCACTAAGCGATCGCTTCACAAAGACTCAGCTGGCAATTTCTTTTTAGTTGGGGTAATTCGAGATATTACTCAGCGCAAGTTGATGGAGGAAGAACTCAAGCGTACTGCTGCTGAGTTATTTCGCTCTAACAATGAATTAAAACTTAAAGAAGACCATTTGCGTTATTTAGCATATCACGATCCCCTGACAGGGTTATCCAATCGCAAATTTTTTGCCGAACAACTTTATGAGTCCTTGCACTGGGCGCAACACCATAACTTGTTGCTGGGACTTTTGTTTATCGATTTAGACGGCTTCAAACAAGTTAATGATACTTTAGGGCATGAGATGGGCGATCGCCTGCTGATGACTATCGCTGGGCGACTGAGCAATTCTTTACGCGCTAGTGATACAGTTTCTCGTTTGGGTGGCGATGAATTTACTGTCATTTTACGAGCAATTCCCAATGTACAGATAGCTGCTAAAGTCGCTGAAAAAATTTTAAGCAGCATTACCAGGCCAATTGTTTTGGATGGGTATGCAATCCGAGTCTCTGCCAGTATTGGGATTAGTGTTTATCCATACAACAGTCAAGACAGTGAAACTTTGATGAAACAAGCAGATGCAGCAATGTACCGTGCCAAGCGTTTGGGTAAAAATCGCTACGAATTTGCTTAATTAATCACGATTTTACTTCCGATTCATTGGATATAAAGTAAATATTTTTACCATCAAATGAGACTTTTGCACTTTAGACACGTGCAAAGCACTGTTTTGCAAAAGCTTTTTCTAGAGCCATAGAGGTAGCTTTTTAACTAAAATTCAAATCTAGCAAGGCTTTGGGATGTGAAACCTAAACCCGCTCGAAGAGCAAATAAAAAAAATAGCCTTTATCAGTAATTAAAAAATATAGTTTAAGTAAGTAAATATTTTTACTAAAGAATATTTACTTATGCTTAGGCAAATAATTACGAAAATAAAAAGTAAATAATTTTTATAACCCATGTAATATAAGACTTATAGGATTTTTCTTCATATATATTTACTTTTGTGAAGTTTTGACTATACAAAATTTAAAGTATTATTTTATAATTTTTTCAGCTTATATATTTTTTAAACTTAGTGTTTATACTTAAAACTATTAAGATATTATTAATAAATAATGAACTGGTCAAACTGTCTATGGAAATTCATCCCCAGATCTAACCTTAGACTGATGCAGAAACAGGACATTTAAGAATATTCCTTAAGTGTTAAGACTATTTAATACCGGCAAATTAACGCTGGACTGCAAACAAATAGGGCAATTACTTGTCTATTAGCAGCAGAAATTAATAATTTGGAATATTCTCAAGGAAATTTACGTATATTTACCTAAAATTTTAAAAAAATACTTTTCTCAGGAAAAAACTAGTAGATTTACTGAAGATTATGAAAATCAACTTGGGAATCACAAAATTTATGATATTTTGTATAGGAGCTTACATCCTAATACCAAAAATTGTGGGTTACGTAGGCGTATTCAGTGCTGCAAGTGCTAGTAGTCTTAACTCTAATGACAGCAACACCTTAATTGCCCGCAAAGTCAATTCTCCAGATTTCAAAGACACATATATCCCGCCAAATTATGGCGGCCCTGACAGCCAGCATGGTAGTGGTACTCGTTAAATAAGGCAGGGGGCAGGGGGCATCGGGGGATGGGGGAATGGGGAGCAGAGAAGCTTTAGATTTTTCCTCTGTCCCTGGAGCCTTTTTTCATGCCCGATGCCCAATGCCCCATGCCCTATGCCCTATGCCCATCATGCAACACTGGAGATTTCCACCAGCGGTTTGTTTGTACAAGTGTGTGGAGTTGCCAATTTGAATTTGGTTGAGGATAGTCTAGGCGATAGTGCCCGCCGCGGCTTTCGGTTCTAAAGGCGGCACTTTTGAGAATTAAATGGGCTACATCCAATAAATTGCGGGTTTCTGCCCAGAGTCGCAATCGGGCTTCAACATCTGGTAGGTCAATACTAGCTGGTTCTGCTGGACGTAAGGCTAGCAAGAATTGAGTTAAGGGCAAAGCAGCGAAATCTTGCTGCCAAGACTCTACAGTGGCGATCGCACTTTCTAATCCTGACTGTTCGCGACAAATACCAGCTTGTTGCCACACTAGGCGCGGTAACTTTTCCCTGAGGGTTTCTAGCTGTGTTTGCTGAGTCTGCCACTCGCTGGCACTAGCAGTAAATTTCTGTAATGGGAGTACTGGTGTTTCTAAGGGTTGCCCAATATCTGCCAACTCAATATTAGCCATCTGAGCGCCGAACACAATACATTCTAGTAGCGAATTACTGGCAAGGCGATTTGCTCCATGCACCCCAGTACTGGCAGTTTCACCGACTGCGTATAAACCAGGAATATTCGTGCGATTCATTAAATCCGTAACAATCCCACCCATCCAGTAATGGGCGGCAGGGGCTACAGGAATTGGTTCGTTGAAGACATCAATGCCCCAATGCTGACAAACTTTGATGATGTTAGGAAAGCGATGACGAATCTTGTCGGCGGGAATGGGGCGCATATCCAACCAAACATGAGCAGTGGCGGGATCGAGGGCGGTACGTTGTAAATGGCTAAAAATCGCTCTACTGACCACATCTCTGGGGGCAAGTTCGCCGGCTGGGTCGTAGTCAAAGGCAAAACGCCGCCCTTCGTTATCGATGAGGTGTGCCCCTTCACCGCGTACAGCTTCGCTAATCAAAAAGCGATCGGCACCAGGTTTGGTGAGGGCAGTGGGATGGAATTGGACAAATTCTAAATCGCGGAGGATAGCGCCAGCACGAGCCGCGATCGCTACGCCATCACCTGTACTCACAGCTGGGTTAGTGGTTTGAGCAAATACCTGACCGCCCCCACCAGTTGCCAATACCACGGCACCAGCTCTTACCCATGCGATGTTACCTTGATAAAATAGGCTAATTCCCTGACACCGCTGGCTTTGGGGTTCAATCCACAAACTCAAAGCCAAAGCTTGCTGGATGACTTGAATATTTTGGCGGCGAAGAACTTGGGCGGTGAGGGTGGTGGTAACTTCTCGTCCTGTGGTGTCGGCGGCGTGGAGAACCCGGTGGCGAGAATGGGCGGCTTCCAAAGTTAAAGCCAAAGCTTGACCGTGACGGTCAAAAGCAACCCCCAAGTTAACTAAAGACTGAATGCAGCTAGGGGCGTGTTGGGCGAGAAATTCCACAGCGGCGCGATCGCATAAACCCGCACCTGCCCGGATTGTATCTTCAATATGCAGCGTCGGAGAATCTTCTGGGGCGACTGCTGCGGCAATACCACCTTGTGCCCAATCACTGGCGGATAAAGCCACAGTTTCTTTAGTAATCAAGCCGACTCGCAAGGACTCTGGTAGACACAGCGCTGTGTAGAGTCCAGCAGCACCAGCACCGACTACTAAAACATCAAATTGGCTAGGAATATCTATTTGAGGCAAGGTAATAAATAAGTTAGAAGTAAGGAGTGAAGAGTGAGGAGTGAAGAGTGAGGAGTGAAGAGTGAGGAGTCAGCAGTGAGGAGTGAGGAGTTTTGTGTTTTCAACTCATAACTCATAACTCCTAACTCTTAACTCTTAACTCCTAACTCTTAACTCACAACTTCTAACTCCTAACTCCTAACTCATAATTTTGTCCCACTCCCTAGAATCAGGAGTGGGCTGCTATTTGTTACGTTAACTGCAATTTACAGTTATCTGTAGATGCCGTTGTTAAACCGATCGTCTCCCTCGTTGAAGGCAGACTCTGGTTCTGTGACGGCAAAGTTATCGAAGTTGGCTTGCAGGATTTGTTTTTGGCGATCGCTCAATCCTTCAATATTCAATACATCATCTACGCTTTGGTAGGGAGCATTTTTGATGATGAGCTTCGCAAGGGTGGGATAAAGGCCTGGATACTGTTGAAAAGCTCGGACGTTGGTATTATTCAAATCAATTTTTTTACCAAATTCCGTTGCTAGCTTCCTGTCTGCGCTATTCTGCCGCTCAATTGCCAGAACTGGTACTTGGGGAAAAGCAAAGCTGTTGAAACTAGCAGCTTGGGCTATCTGAGTTGTTCCCAACCATCCCCAGCAACCAAGTACCAAACTAAACACTGTTAATAAACGCACCAATCCTTTCACGATTTTTCTACCTCTTTCCATCAAAACAGAAATAAAATTTTTAAGCTAACAACAGTTATTAGTCATTAGTCATTAGTCATTAGTCATTGGTCATTGGTCATTGGTCATTGGTCATTTGTAAAGGACAACTGACAAGGGACAAAGGACAACTGACAAGGGACAAAGGACGAAGGACAAAGGCCAAAACTTGATAGCTTAATCAACACAGCAGTCATCAGAAACTAATATACAGCGTATTAATATCCACAATATTTACTGTTACTGGGTTTGACTGTACTTTTGCTAAAAATTTTCCCAGTGGTAAGAGTGCCTGCTCCAGCCGCAATAGCGTTGCAGCTACAGAATACGCTATTATTCCTGGCTGTACAAAATCTTCCGGCTGGCTGGTTCTACATCCCTAGCAGATAGGAGATTTTGGCATGTCCAATACCGTAAACTCCAGTTCGGGCAACTTCGGCTGTTGGTCAATTATTGTAATATTTCTTAACTAAACAATGTTCTACAGCATCATCACTGCTGTACCGTAGATTTCTTAGGAAACAGTTTTGTGATTTTTAGGCTGCGATCGCCGCTAGCAAAAATAAGCTGTCTACCAAAATTGTGCTTAAAACTGCGCCGCCAAAGGCATACCAGTGTCTGTGAGTTCGACCTAAAGATAAAATTCCCACTGTTAACAGCACTAGGGCGAGAATTATTGCCCAAGCTTGTCCCCAAGGTGTTTGTACTTGTAATAAAGCGTTTTGTAAAATTTTTGACGTGCTATTTGCATCTGCTATCATGATTTGCCGCCAATAGGGCATCAAATCCGCAATATAAAAATATACATCAGTTAAAACTGTACCAAGTAAGGAACCTAAATAAAACCAGTTACCCACCTTGCCCCAATTTTTTACCAAACACCAACAAGCAAATGGTAAGCCGATAGACTCCACCGGTAGATGCCATAGAGGTTCCCAACGCAACCAACCCCAGTAAATTGCTCCTGCTAACCAACTCCAGCTAAACCCGAACAGCAAATCCCCCCAGACATATGTTGCAGGACGTGACATTAATCTAAAACTTAGCCATACCCAAAATCCTGTCAGCGCTAAACTCAAACTAGGTAGCGATCGCACTATTGGTGCTTCTATAAATACGGGCACTGATACTAAAAATACTGCTGCGGCAAATACCAACCATGTTTGTCGAGCAGAGATAGATAAAGGCAGAGAGGGAGAAGATGAGAGTGTAGATTCCAATTTTTTGAGATCCCTGTGCTTGATATTAGACACATCCAACTCGGCATCCAGGGGAGGTATAGAAGCGGTGTATGAAGACAATGTATTATTAACCAACGTTTTTAATATTTGTTACTAAACTTTACCTTATTTAAGATATCACACTTTAAAATCCCCCCCCAGGGCATTTAGATTATACTCAAATTTCGGCAAAAGCTGCCGTCATGGAAGAGGACGAGGGGAACAAGGTAGTAATCTTTTTTCCTTGTCTCCCTTGTCTCCCCCCGTTCAGCTATAGCAATTTGCAGTTGAATAGACTACAGTAGGGGCGCACAGCTGTCATTGGTGTCAACTTAACGTGAAACCCGCTTTGTGACAAGGTTTTGCCCTCACCCCCAGCCCCTCTCCCTTTGGGAGAGGGGAGCCAGAAATTATATTCCCCTTCTCCTGTGGGAGAAGGGGTTAGGGGATGAGGGCGTGAGGGATTTGCAAAACGTCTGTCCGATATAGCTTTGGGCTTAAGTTGACACCGATGCACAGCTGTGCGCCCCTACAATGATTTGATTTTCATAGGTGTATTCCATTCAATTCAATTGAAAACCGCTATAAATATTAAAGTTTGATGAATTCCGGAAATTGCGTTGACTTATTGAGATGGGTGTAAGAACATGGTCAGCGTCTTGGATGATGTTAGCGATCGCTAAAATTGAATTTTCTACAAGATTGGGTGCAGCTAAAAGTATATAAAGTAACAACGCTACTTAAAAATGTCATTCTCTTTTTTAGAATAGGAAAAAGATATTATGGAGTTTATCCAAGCTTTTATTTTAGGTATTGTTCAAGGTGTGACAGAGTTTTTACCAATTAGTAGTACTGCACATTTGCTGATTGTTACAAAAGTATTTGGGTGGAAAGAGCTAGGTTCTAAAGATTTTGTCGATGCAATTCAATTTGGCAGCGTTATCGCAATTTTAGGTTATTTTTGGTCGTTGATTTCTAGTGTTGTCAAAGGTGGAATTGCAGCACTAAAACAGAAAGATTGGGAACGCGAGGAATGGAAAATTATTGTAGGTATTGCAGTCGGAACACTGCCTGCTTTAATTGTCGGCTTTGTTTTGAAAGATATTCTTCCTGAGAGTGCCTTAATTATTGCCATCATGTCGATTATTATGGCACTTTTACTGGGTTTGGCAGAAAAAATCGGTACTCGCAAGCGAGGTTTTGAATCATTGCAGATTCGCGATGGAATTTTAGTGGGATTAGGACAAACACTTGCTTTGATTCCTGGTGTTTCTCGTTCTGGCTCGACGTTGACAACTGCGTTATTTTTAGGATTAGAACGCGCAACAGCGGCAAAATTTTCATTTTTATTAGGCTTTCCCACTTTGACTATTGCAACCTTATATAAAAGTCTGAAAATTTTCAAATTATTTCAAGCCCAACAGTTACCAGATAACATTGTTGCGCTGTTAATTGTAGGAATTATTTCAACCTTTATATTTTCCTACCTATCAATTGCATTCTTAATCAAATACTTAGCAACTAAAAATACAATGATTTTTGTTTGGTATAGATTAGCATTCGGTAGTGCTATTTTATTAGCGATCGCAGCAGGTTGGCAGGGATAAATTAGATAATAGTCATTAGTCATTGGTCATTAGTCATTGGTCATTAGTCATTAGTCCAATGCCCGATGCCCAATGCCCCATGCCCCATGCCCCATGCCCCATGCCCATGTCTACTATTCAACCTGCCCGCATTACCAGAGTACTACCCGATTCTATAGCTTCAGAGATTGGTTTTGAAGCGGGGGATGCGATCGTTGCAATTAACGGTACGCATCCTCGTGATTTAATTGATTATCAATTTTTATGTGCTGATGAAGTTTTAGAACTAGAAGTTTTAGACGCTGCCGGAAAAACACATCACATTGAAATCGAAAAAGACTATGACGAAGACTTGGGGCTAGAATTTGAAACTGCCCTTTTTGATGGCTTAATTCAGTGCAATAACCGCTGTCCGTTTTGCTTTATCGACCAACAGCCACCAGGTAAGCGTTCTAGTTTGTATTTGAAAGACGACGATTATCGTCTAAGTTTTTTGTACGGTTCTTATCTTACTCTGACCAATTTACCAGAAAAAGAATGGCGGCGCATTGAACAAATGCGTTTATCTCCGTTGTATGTTTCCGTTCATGCTACAGAGGCTGAAGTCAGAATTAGATTGCTGAAAAATCCCCGTGCTGGACAAATCTTGCAACAACTCAAGTGGTTTCAAGAAAGGCGACTACAAATTCACGCCCAAGTCGTTGTTTGTCCCGGCATTAATGATGGCGAACATCTCGAACGAACTCTCAAAGATTTAGCTTCGTTTCATATTGGTGAAGTGCCTACGGTGGCATCAGTGGCTGTTGTACCGGTTGGGTTGACACGGTTTCGTCCCCAAGAAGATGAACTCACACCTGTAACTAGGGAAAAAGCTCAAGAAGTGATTTCCCAAGTCAAAATACTTTCGCAACAATTTCGCGAAAAATTCGGTTCCAGCGTTGCTTGGTTAGCTGATGAGTGGTTTTTGATTGCAGGTGAAGAATTACCAAGCGAATCGGAATACGAAGAATATCCCCAAATTGATAACGGTGTTGGTTCAATTCAGTTATTTATCAAAGAATTTGCCACCGCCGCAGCAGAATTGCTACCGCCGAAAGTATATCCTCAGAGGAAGTTTACTTGGGTAGTAGGTAACACTGTAGAAAAAGCATTTCAACCGATTTTGAAGCGTTTAAATTTGGTTGAAGGTTTAGAAGTAAATATGCGTGCTTTATCTAGTGACTACTGGGGTCAAGATATTAGTGTCACAGGATTACTAACTGGCCATGACTTGCTTTTAAATTTAGCAGGGGAAGATTTAGGCGACGGAATTTTGCTGCCCAAGGTGATGTTAAAGCATGGTGAATTGGTATTTCTAGATGATATGAGCGTTGAAGAATTAGCAAGTAAATTGAAGACAAATATCTTACCAGTAGCAGGGGTTGAAGATTTAATTAATACCTGTATTGCTTAATTTATTTTTGTCAATCTTTTACCCTATACAATTTAACAACATTCTGCAACTTCTATTAGTTAGCGTTAAAAAAAATAATTTTTTGCCTAGTTTTTTGATCCCTTGTGGTGTAGACTGGGATTCAGTAAGTAAATACAATAATCGCGTGCAGATAATTAGACTAGTCAGCTAAACAAAGCTAACTAGTTGATGATTTTGGATTTTGGATTTTGGACTTTTTTCACTCACCAGGGTCAATTCTCAGCCAAAAAAATCTAAAATAGCCAATCTAAAATCTAAAATTCCTAATCAAAAGCAAAACGAGCTTAATTCATTACCCCTTTTAAGCCACTTGCCTCAATAGAATTGAGAGCAAGCAGTTCACAAACTGTACGTGTTTGTGTGGTCAATTTTTAAATAGATAGCTTCTTTGGTTAGTCATCTTTAGGCTATCCCTCTAAATACGAAGTTTCATCGATTGAGTGACCTCATTAAGTTTACCTAGTCCAAGCTTTTGGACTAAAAACTCCTTTTTTGCATCCAAGAATTTGGGTGTGAAATAGCAAGTATACAAATTTAAATTTGTATACTTGCTGCACACTTTTACGTTGGATTGAATGTGATGACTGATTTTAACTTCATCTTAACTATCTGTATTGTAGCGGTAGTTTATCTATCTAGTATTTATCTGTGGATAGAGTTTTCTCAAAACTCAAATGACTAATTTGATAGATACAACAACCGCAAAAATTCAGAAGTAAGCAGTTAGAATCCAGCTTTAAATTGAAAAATCAAGGGTGATATGAATTCTCAATTTTCTTGGTGATTATTAGGCTTAAATCTCAAAGTCGTCTCAATTCAGTATTCTGGATTCTGACTGCTTCCCAATAATTCGTAATTGATAATGATGCTTGTTCGTGCAGCGTCTCTGACAGGAGAAGCACTCTAAGCATTAGCTTACCGTCTCCGTTATGAGAAGGCTTTAGGCTGCAATAACGTAATTTTTTCCCCACGACTTTAGTCGCGGGCTTGGAATAATGACACTACACATTTTTATGTTTTCATTGATGAACCAAGAGGCTTGTACCTATTTAATTAAGAATTACGAATTAGTAATTGTCTGGTCAAGAGTTAAGCTAGATATGTTGAGTAATCATGTGTTTTCATTTGTTGCTCAGCAATAGCACTATGAGTGCAAATTTACAAGTTTGGGATGCTTTCTACAACAACTGAAAAAATGTTGAGTTTTTTACCAGAAATTATTACAAACAGAGAACTACAAATTTGGTTCATAGGTTTGTTAGTTGGATTTTGCATATTCATATTTGGTCGTCTCATGATTTCGTTAACAATTTTCCTGGGTAAGAAATTGAATTTTTTGCCAATTACTGATGTATACCAAAAATTATTTAAGCCAAATCAAGACTTATTAATTGTGGTAGTTGTAATTGCAAATTTTGAGTTATTTGTATCGTTCTTACCCAAAAATCGCTGGACAAATCCCCTAGAAATTATTGTTAGCTTAGCTTTGGCGATCGCCATTAGTTGGTTAGCCTCACAAATCTTTCAAAAATTCTTTGATTTTTATTTATTAAATGCTGCTTTTAAGAGTGGACAAAAAATCAGTGGTGAGCTACTTATCCTCTTTAAATGGGTTGCCAATCTCATCATTATCTTTTTAGCAATTCTTATTTATGCTCAAACACATCAAATTAACCTTTTAGGACTATTAGCAAGTTTAGGAATCGGTGGTTTAGCAGTAGCCTTTGCTGCTCAAAAAACCTTAGAACAAATTTTAGGTGGTATTGTTCTATATTTAGATCGCCCCTTTGTCATTGATGATTATATTGGTCTTCCTGATGGTACTTTTGGGCGAGTTGAATCAATAGGCTTAAGGTCTACTAGGATTAGAACATCTGGTAAGGGAACTGTAATGATAGTTCCTAATAGTTCTCTGACTCAAGTGAATATTGAGAACTTTACTGGTGCTAAAAAAGTCATGTCAATTCTTTATTTGACTTTTCAGCAAACACTTAGCAGTGAAGAACGAGCTTTAATTCGTCAGGTTATTCTAGACAGTACAAATGGTATCTTTGGCATTGATTCCCGGAATACAGAAGTGACTTTTAAAGCTATTAATCATTTATCAGATATAGATGCAACCCAAGCACAAGTTACTTTCTTTATCTTAGGTTCTGGAGATGTGTCGATGGAATTACGCCGTCAACTGCTAAATATGGCAACTCAAAGCATCACTGAGTGTTTACAACAATATGGTATCGCTTTTGATATCGAAGAACCAACAATTTATGTAGACTCACCCATTACCATTTAAAAGTGATGAAAAACATTTCACAGATAATTCTGGAATTTTTACAACGTGGCAGCACAATATCAGCACTGTTCAGTTTTGGAGTATTTCTAATTTTTATTCTCCTGTCTTTACTGATAGGACGATATACTCCGACATTTTTGCGAATTATCATTCGACGTTTCGCACCGCAGCAAGTTGCTAGTATTTATAACAATTTAATCGATCCAATTAGAAATCTATTTAGAATCACAGGTAGTTTAATTCTCATTTCATTTTCTTTAGCCTGGATTATCGAATATAAATCTATCCATAGATTTCTTTCGACAATTATGGATTTAGCTGTGATTGTCAGCTTAGCTTGGCTATCCTCTCGCTTATTCCGACAGTTTATTCGAGCCTATGGAATTGAGTTAGTGCGTAAGTTTGGGAGAGAAGTAGATGAATTACTTTTAGTATTTGAAACTCTTGCAAATGTGATTATTGGATTTATTGCTGTTTTGGCTTTTGCTCAAAGTCAAGAATTTAATTTAATTGGGCTATTGACTGGGTTAGGAATTGGGGGTTTAGCAGTAGCTTTTGCTGCTCAAAAAACTCTAGAACAGTTGTTAGGAACAATAGTTTTATATTTAGATCGTCCGTTTGTTCCAGGAGAATATATTCGTTTACAGAAATCCCAACAAATTCCTGAAGGTTTGTTTGGGAGAGTTGAATCAATTGGTATTCGTTCAACTAAAATTCGTACTGCTGCTAAAAGTACTTTGTCTATTATTCCCAATTCAATATTGGCAAACTTAGAAATTGAAAATATTACCCGCGGGAAAAAAGTTATGGTTTTACTTTACCTCGATTTTTTAGAGCTACTGCAAGAACGAGAACAGGCTTTAGTTGAGCAGGTAATTATTGAAAGTACTAACTCTCTATTTGGTATCGATCCAGGCAGCACTAATATTAGTTTTTTAAACCATAATGAAGAAAAGCAAATCACTCGCACAAGAATAACATTCTTTATTTTGGGTTCTAGCGAAAATTCTCTGCAATTACGCAAGCGCTTATTAGAATTAGCAAATGAAAAAATTTCTAAACAGCTAGTTAAGAATGGAATTAAATTCACAATGCAAGAGCCGACAATTTATGTGGAATCGCCTGTAACTATTTGAATATTTCTATTGGCACTTTTTATCCTTTTTGATACACTAGATTGATTAGGCTTATTCACTAAGTAGCTTTACGAATACTCTGTTACTTACTAATGAATTATGATTAATAAGTGAATTAATCAATAATTAGGTAGGGAGTGACTAGTGAAGCATCCGGAAAACCGAAAAGATCTAAATTTAGAAATTAAAGAAACAAAAAAGTTATTAATTTTAGGTCTAGAAATTTTAATTTTAAATTTATTTAATATTTTACCAGTAAAGGCGGCAACAGAAGAACCTGTATTGAGCGTAGTCCATAGCCAAGAAAATGCAAATCAATGGACAGGGATAAGCGATCGCCTACAAACAATAGGTGTGAAATATTGTGTAATTTCTCTAGATAATGTAAGGAGCTTGGCAGACTGGGGCGATCGCCGGATATTATTTTTGCCAAACGTCGAAACATTAACCCCAACCCAAGCTATCGCCTTAGAAGAATGGATGAGTAAAGGAGGGCGCTTAATTGCCAGCGGCCCTGCGGGTAGTTTGTCAGCACCAGGAGTCCGCCAATTATTGCGATCGCTCTTAGGAGGTTATTGGGGATTCAGCCTCAGTGGCACCGAAGAAATCAAACCTGCAAAAACCAAACTTCCAGGATGGGCAAATGAAACTGCACTCTTCGGTAAAGTGCGCGGTGGTGTTGTCATTGCCAACGACATGGGCACCCAATCTCCTGCCATTTGGGATTCCAAAGATAATCCCGCCGCAGTAGTCACCACAGAACGTTCCACATTTTTGGGCTGGCGCTGGGGAACCGATACAGCCTCAGCAGCAGAATTAGACAGTGCTTGGTTAAAAACCACCGTCAATTACTATTTGACAGCACCAGCACCATCAAATCGCATGAAAAAAATAGAAGGAGCTTCCCAAAGCTGCTCTACCAGTGTGGTGGCGGCGGGTGGGCAGGGGGGCAGGGGGGCAGGGGAGCAGGGGGGCAGAGGAGAAAAACTCACTGCAACTTCCCCCTCTCCCCGCGTCCCCGCGTCTCCCCCTCCCCGTGTCCCCGCGTCCCCCCCTCCCCGCGTTTCCTTATCTGCCACTGCTCCCCAACCAAGGCCGCTTCCTGTAGTCAAACCGCCTGCTTCCCAAGAGGCCATCGATCGATTAGAAGAAGCGGTGCGTTTAGATGTAGTACCCAATTCCAATGAGCCGATTAATCAAAACGAAGCGATCGCTCTCCAACAAGAGTTAGAAAATCTCATTGGTCGAGTACAAAGCGCCAATTTAGCGGTATCAGCTAATGCTGTTGAACTTAGGGAAGCTTCTGAAAATTTAGGAAAGATAGATGTCGAGTCTCTCAAACAACAAACTTTAGTTACCTCAACCAGGCCAGGCGCACTAGTCACCAGCAAAGAGCAAGCCTTGGAACAGGCCAAAGTAATTGCTAAAAACTTCCCCCAACTGATTGCCCAAAAAAATTACGCCTTGGCTCGTCAGCAGTGGCTAATTGCTAAGAGAATTTTGTGGCAGCAGTTTCCTGTGGATCGCAGAATAGCTCAGCCAGAAATCCGCGCAGTTTGGTTAGACCGGGGGACAATTGTCCGTGCCGGTAGCAAAGCAAAACTAGCCGAGATTTTTGACCGACTGTCAGCAACCGGAATTAATACCATCTTTTTTGAAACTGTTAACGCTGGGTACACAATTTATCCCAGCCAAGTTGCCAAACAACAAAACCCATTAATTCGCGGTTGGGATCCCTTGGCAGATGCAGTCAAACTAGCCCATGAGCGGGATATGGAATTACACGCTTGGGTTTGGACTTTTGCCGCTGGTAACCAACGCCACAATGAAATTATCAACGTTAATCCTAATTACCCAGGGCCAGTACTGGCTGCTCACCCCGATTGGGCAAACTACGATAACCAGGGCAACATGATTCCAGTTGGGCAAAACAAGCCATTCCTAGACCCAGCTAACCCCGAAGTGCGACAGTATTTACTCAAGCTGTATGAGGAAATTGTCACCCGTTATGACGTGGATGGTCTACAGCTAGATTACATTCGTTACCCCTTCCAAGACCCCCTGGCAGGTCGAACATACGGTTATGGGAAAGCTGCAAGAGCGCAGTTTCAGCAACTCATTGGTGTAGATCCAATGAATATTTCTCCCAGTCAACCAGAACTGTGGCAAAAATGGACGACATTTCGCACCGAACAAGTTGATAGCTTTGTTGCCCAATTATCAAAGCAGTTGCGACAAAAGCGAGGAAATTTAATTTTGTCAGTTGCTGTTTTTCCTTTACCACAAACAGAACGGGTCGATAAAATTCAACAAAACTGGGAAATTTGGGCAAGGCGAGGGGATGTAGATTTAATTGTTCCCATGACTTATGCTCTCGATACATCTCGGTTTCAACGACTGGCTCAACCTTGGATTGCCTCCAAACAATTAGGATCTGCTTTGTTAGTACCAGGAATCCGCTTACTTTCTTTGCCAACAATTGGAGCATTCGACCAACTCCAATTGGTAAGAGATTTGCCAGTTAGTGGTTATGCTCTGTTTGCCGCAGAGAATTTTAATAACGAACTCCAAAAACTTTTTATTAGTACCCAAGGTAGAGTTCAATCCACAACAACTGAACCTATTCCTCATCGCCAGCCTTTTCAAACTGCTGCTATTCGTTACACTGCGTTGCAACGGGAATGGAAATTTGTTTTGCAAAATCAGCAATTGCCAATGCCTGCTCAAACAATTTCAGATTTTAACAACCAGGCAGAAGTTTTACGTACTGCTTTAAATCAGCTTGCCACTGCGCCTTCTGCTAGTAAATTACTAGTAGCCAGAGCCTCTCTGACTCGCTTCCAGTCTCAATTTCGAGTATTAATGAAGGAAGAAATCAAGTCAAATTCCTATCAGGTCAGAGTCTGGGAAAATCGGCTTGCAACCATAGAAAGGCTATTGCGTTATGGCGAAAAGCGGATAGAGTTGCGTTAGTTGGGCGTTGGGAGGATGAGTGTTGAGAGCCAGTTGCTAAGAAAGCGGGTTCCGCGTTAGCGGTACGAGCCTCTTAACCCGTCCAACGCACTGGCTCCTGTTGACTGAAGGTTGACAAAGAAAGGCAGAGGGCAGAAGGGAAGAAAAATGCTTGTTGGGTTTAAGCCCCACCCGCAAGTGGCGTGGCTTTCTCCTCCTTCTGCCTTCTGCCTTCTGCCTCCTGCCTTCGATTGACACAAGAGTTGTTATTCCCCATCCCCCATCCCCCATACCCAATCAACGTAGAAACTGCGTTGTATTCCTTAAAACTATTTTTCCAGTGTTTATACTTCAAAGATTACTAATTGTTTGTGGTCAAAATATTAGAAAATGCTTAAGTGAACAGCTTTAGATAACTATCCTTTGATAATAGCTATAGTAATAATCTATGCAAGCTTTATCTAAGTTTCTCAGGCTAGAAAGCTTAGAGTCAATAATAGACTGTTCGCCGCTAATAGTTGCGCCAGAAACACCACTATCGGATGCGATCGCTCTGATGGCAACACAGAGCAAAAGTATCTTAGTTGGGTCTTGTTCGCAATTAGCGGGATGCTTTACCAAGCATGATATTGTACAGCTCATAGCTTCCGGGACTGACTTGAAAACAGCTAAGATTTCTGAGGTGATGCATACCTTAGTGAAAACACTGAAAGTGTCAGAATTTCAGGAAACTTCCTGTGTCTTGTCACTACTATGCCAGCAGCAGTTGGATATAGTGCCAGTTGTGGATAACCAAGGTCAAGTCGTCGGCGCAATCACTCCTGAGAGTATTTGTCAAGCGCTGGCACAAGAAATAGATAAAACTACAGATAACTACCAGCAAACTGAAGAACAACGGTATTTGCTAGAGTCAGCAGTAGTGAATGCGACGCTGGGTCAAAATGAATCTCAAAAAATTCACGAATGCGCCGAGATTGACGAGGATACCACGGCTTTTAAGGCACTACGTGAAAGTGAACAGTGCTATTGTATCATAGCTGATACAGTACCTATGCTGATTTGCATATCAGATAGTGACGCTTTGGGTAATATTTTTAATCAATCTTGGCTAGAGTTCACTGAAGGAACTCTAGAACAGAAATTAGGTTGCACTTGCAGCCAAGGTATTGATTCAAAAGATGTCCAAAGCCATATCGCTATTATTAGTTCTTTTGAGGTAGAACATCTGATTTTCCCTCAGAGGCAATGGCCTAAGTACAAATGGTTACCCAGACGCGCTATAGTACCTAAAGACACGACAGGCAAACCTACCCGCCTCATTGGAGTTTCTGTGGATATTACCTCCCATGTACAGGCAAAAGAGGAACAACTGTGGCAATCCCAGCAAGCGGCGCTACAAAAATGTAAACTTGCTCAAGAAACACTCAAACATAGTGAAGAAAAATTCCGCAATTTAGTTGAAGCCAGCAGCGATTGGATATGGGAAATTGATGAAAATACAGTCTATACCTATGTCAGTCCGAAAATACGTGACATTTTGGGTTATGAACCAACGGAAATTTTAGGTAAAACACCCTTTGATTTAATGTCACCTGAAGAAGCTGAACGTGTGATTAAGATTTTCACTCCGATAGCTGCTGCACAACAACCATTTCAATGTCTTAAGAACATTAATATTCATCAAGATGGTCATTTAGTTTTTCTCGAAAGCAGCGCAGTTCCAGTCTTCAATGCTGAGGGCCAATTCCGTGGGTATCGCGGTATAGATCGAGATATTACAGAGGGTAAGCAATCAGAAACTCCACTATTTGGGAGTCAACAAAAGCTACAATATTTACTTTCTTTTAGCCCAGCTGTTGTCTATACCTGCAAAATTTCTGGAGACTACGGCGCGACATTTGTTAGTGAAAATGTCACAACAATCACGGGCTATGAAGCACAACAATTTGTCGAAAATTCTGATTTTTGGGCTAGTCATATTCATCCAGAAGACATAACCCAAGTATTTGGTCAACTTTCAGAGATATTGGAGCGAGGAAACTACACAATAGAATACCGATTTTTACACCAAGACGGCATCTATCGTTGGATATACGACCAAGGAAAGTTAGTCCGAGATCGAACTGGCAACCCTATGGAAATAGTTGGTTATTGGGTAGATATTACAGAACGTAAGCTATCAGAACAAGAACTTAGAGTAGCACTAGAAAAAGAAAAACAACTCAACGAACTTAAATCTCGCTTTGTTTCCATGACTTCTCATGAATTCCGCACGCCGTTAACTACTATCCTTTCTTCTTGTGAGTTACTAGAACACTATCGCCAAAAATGGACGCAAGAAAAACAACTTACTCATTTGCATCGTATTCAAACTGCCGTCAAGCGGATGACTGAGATGTTAAATGACGTGTTAGTTATTGGTAAAGCAGGAACCGGTAAATTAGAGTATAGACCAACATCCTTTGATTTAGTCAAATACTGCCAACAGCTAGTGGAAGAAATGCAGATGAATCTCAACAATCAACGTTTGATTTCTTTCACTAGTCAATATCACTCTATACCTTGCTGTATGGATGATAAATTGTTGAGCCACATTTTCAATAATTTACTATCAAATGCAATTAAATATTCTGCAGATGATAGTATTGTCAAGTTTAGTCTCAGTTGCCAAAATGGCCGAGCATTATTTGAAATTCAAGATTGGGGAATTGGCATTCCAGAAGAAGATTTACCGTTTCTATTTGAATCATTCCATCGCGCCAGAAATGTGGGCAATATATTAGGTACTGGATTAGGAATGGCAATTGTAAAAAAGTGTATAGACATCCATCAAGGTGAAATATTTGTTAGAAGTACAGAAGGTTTAGGAACTAAATTTACTGTGATTATAGCATTAAATAATAAAATATAATTTGAGGTCAATTATGCCCAAAATTTTAATAATTGAAGATGAAGAATCAGTTCGGGAAAACATATTAGATTTATTAGAAGCTGAAGATTTTGAAACTATTGCCGCCGCCAATGGCAGAATCGGGCTAGATTTGGCGATTTCCGAAGTTCCTGATTTAATTTTATGCGATATGATGATGCCAGAAATTGATGGTTATGGCGTGCTCACAGCATTACGTCAAGACCCAACTACGGCAACAATTCCCTTCATTTTTCTCACTGCCAAATCTGCCAAATCTGACTTTCGTCGAGGTATGGATCTGGGTGCAGATGACTATATAACTAAGCCATTCACTCGGTCTGAGTTATTAAGTGCTATCATGAATAGGTTAGAAAAATACGCTACTTTAAAAAGATATTTATCTGCCCAGAATGCAACTCACAACTTGTCTCCAAAAATGCAGTTGTTAGAAATTAGCTTGCATCGGGCAATTAAACAACATAATTTTCAAGAATTTGAGATTTATTATCAACCAATAGTGGATATTGCTTCTGGGAAGATAGTAGCCGCTGAAAGTTTGTTGCGCTGGCAAAGCCCAGAATTGGGGATAATTTATCCGACAGAATTTATTCCGATCGCTGAGTCTACAGGTTTAATTGTTCCGATTGGCAAATGGGTCTTAAAAAGAGTGTGCCAGCAAATTAAAAGCTGGCGAGATGATGCAGGAATTTCTTCATTGAAGATTGCTGTGAATTTATCGGTGATTGAATTTAATCAACCAGATTTTATTCATAAAATAATAAATTTTATAGAAACCAATAATTTGCAAGCAGATTGCTTAGAATTAGAACTCACTGAAAGCATGATTATGCAAGATGTGAATAGCGCGATCGCCACTATGAATAAATTGCGTTCTCTAGGTGTGAAAATAGCGATCGATGATTTTGGTACAGGCTACTCTTCTTTAATTTATCTGAAAAATTTACCAATTAATACTTTAAAAATTGACCGTTACTTTATCCATAATGTTGCCAACGACCTCCAAAAATCAGCCATTACTAAGGCACTAATTCAAATGGCTCACAATCTCAACCTCAATGTAGTTGCTGAAGGTGTAGAAGCCGAAGCCGAACTAGCTTTTTTGCGGCAACACAAATGTAATTCCATGCAAGGCTTTCTATTTAGTCGTCCATTACCAGCAGCCGAATTTGAAAAATTTTTATTGACAAATAAATGTTTATATGCATGAACATGGCGCATTGCGAGTTTTAACTGTTGAGAGCCAGCTGCTAAGAAAAATCGGACTTTAGACTGGCGACAATTATTAAGTTTCAAGTTTAAAGTATAAAAATTGTGTATAGTGTTTACCGCCATGAAAGCTCCTGCACGTTTCTTGCTGCCAGTTTTTCTACTCGTTTTGGTAGCAGCGTGTAATCAGACTCGCGCCTCTTCAGATAATCCACCACCGCAAACATCTGTACCTGCTACCGAACTGGCACAAAATACTACACAGTCGAAAAATATCATTCGCACTGAAGTATTTTCACCTAAACCTATCCGAATTAATCTCAAGAACTTACCAGCACCCTTCGCAACAGAAAGTGTATCTAAGCGCCCTGAGGTTGTGCCCATTCCTCAAAACCCAGTACTACGCGTACCACCAGGTTTTACAGTTAATGTCTTTGCAGAGGATCTAAATGCCCCACGCTGGCTGGCTTTAACCCCTAGTGGTGATGTACTGGTGACTGAAACCGGGCAAAATCGTATTCGTCTGTTGCGTGACAGCAACGGCGATGGGGTAGCCGATATCCGAGAAACCTTTGCAGCCAGGGAAAACGGACTCAATCGACCCTTTGGTATGGCCTTTACTGGTGATTCCTTCTTTCTGGGAAACACAGATGCTCTATTGCGTTTTCCCTATACTGAAGGTGAAAACAAAATTACAGGTAATGGGCAAAAAATTGCTGACTTGCCTGCTGAAGGTTATAACAATCATTGGACACGCAATGTTGTTGTCTCTCCTGATGGTAATAAATTATATGTATCAATTGGTTCGGGAACCAACGTAGATGAAGAACCTTTACCACGGGCTTCGGTGCAGGTGATGAATTTAGATGGTTCCCAACAGCAAACCTTCGCTTCCGGTTTACGTAACCCTGTTGGTCTGGATTTTCATCCTCTAACTAAGGAACTTTACACTACAGTTAACGAACGGGATGGAATTGGTGATGATTTGGTGCCAGATTATTTGACGCGCATCCGACAAGGAGAATTCTACGGCTGGCCTTATGCTTACCTGACGCCAAATAACCTCGATCCGCGTCAAAAAACCAATGATCGAAGCAAACGCCCTGACTTAGCAGCCCTTACCAAAACACCGGATGTGCTGTTTCAGGCACACTCAGCAGCATTGGGTTTGCAGTTTTATGATGGTAAGACATTTCCACAAAAGTACCGTAACGGTGCTTTTTCTGCTTTTCGTGGTTCTTGGAATCGCGATCGCGGTACTGGCTACAAAGTCGTGTTTGTTCCTTTTGATGCAAAAGGAGAACCGCAAGGCTACTACGAAGATTTTCTCACCGGATTTTTGCTCAATCCCTCTGTACCAAGTACTTGGGGACGACCCGTAGGTTTACTTGTCTTACCAGACGGCAGTTTACTAGTAACAGAAGAAGCCAATAATCGGATTTATAGGATTCAGTATACAGGAGGCTAGTACCGCAAGGCGGAATTGAAAATTCAAAATTCAAAATTAATACAACGTAAGCGTTTCGTTGATTTGGAATGGATGGTTTATTTCGCCGTGCTGTACTAGTTTGAAAATGGGGAGTGTGGGCACAAAGAGAATTTATGCTTCCCTCTCCTCCCACACTCCCCATGCCTTAAGTTCTTTTTTTATTGGGAATTCTTATCCGGATTTACTTCCTTTAGGCTAGATTATTGACAAATATTAATAATCATTGAGTTGAGAGATTAGTTATGACTCTGAATGAAAATAATACTCAGTCTAATAATATTAATGAAGTGTCATCACATTCAGGTGCACGATATTGGGGTAATGTCGAGGTGATTGAAGAGGGAGAAACTTATAGAATTAGTCGGGTTGAAATTAAACCCAGACACGGTATTAAACCACAAATCCATTATCATCGTAACGAACACTGGGTTGTAGTCTCAGGTGTAGCTAAAGTCACTTGTGGGGAACAAGAAATCCTACTCAATCGCAACCAGTCAACTTATGTTCCCGCAGCAACACTCCATAAGGTAGAAAACCCCGGTCATATTCCATTAGTTATTTTAGAAATTCAAAATGGCGAGTACTTAGGAGAGGACGATACAGAACGCCCCTATGAACTAAATTTGGTCAAGTCTGTAAGTGAAAATGAGTAGGGCATGGGGCATGGGGCATGGGAGCAGGAAGCAGGGGAGATGGGGAGATGGGGAGATGGGGAGAGAATTAAACCTCACCTCCCCATCACCCCACCACCCCAAACTCCCTGCTTGCCCTGTTTGGCCAATACCCAATTCAAAACCACCCTTCTTGTTCTAGGGTTTCAATCAACTGTAAGCCACGCGGATCGCCAACTCCCAAGAGTGAGGCTCTGGCGTCTTCCCGTACTCCCAAATCTTCGTCTTCAGCAAAGGCTTGAATCAGAGCGTCGATCGCTGTAGCATAAACTACGTTAGAAGGGAGTTCGCGGCACAGTTGACCAATTGCCCAAGCACTGTTACTTCGTACAGCTGCTACTGGGTCATTGACTAAGGCTCCTATCAAGGGTGGTATCGCCCCAATAATTGCTTCATAACTTACTTCTGCCATTTGTGCTAGGGCGCTAGCAGCCCACAAACGCACTGCGGAAATGTCAGTTTTTAGGGCGTCTGCTAGGGGTGCTAAAGAACGGCGATCGCGACAGTTTCCTAAAGCCCAAACAACGCCTTTACGCACATAGCCATTCCAGTCCTGGTTCAATTGAGCAATTAACGGAGTCACTGCCTCAGAACTAGGATTGCGTCCGATGCCATAAGCTGCGCTCACCCGCACTAAGGGACAGGTATCACTTAACAAGCGAATCAAATGGGGAGTAGCACGAGCATCTTCCAGATCGCAAAAAGCACGCGCCGCTAACATTCTTTGCTGGGGCTGGGGATTGTTTAGCAGGGCTAACATTAATTCTGGATCGGGCTTGGGCACTTCTGAGGAGGTAGTTAGCGGCTGTAATTTATCTAAGGGGCTTTCTAGCTCCTCCTCTGCATCAAGTAGGCTTAGATCGTCTTCGTCATACATAATTTCATTTCAATCCGTTTTGGGGATTAACACAATAATCCCCTACGCCAATAATTTAAAGCTTTATATATATCAGTTGCGTTATTGTACACTTTCGGTTGTCCTTCGTTGAGTTTAATCCAAACGAGAACCACCGTCACAAAAGACACTAAAGTATTTTATCGCTATCCTCTAATTTATTTTTGTGCATTCAGGAATTTTACCATCCATAGGGATTGGGTTTGATAACCTAATCGGTCGTAAAGATTTAATGCGGGTTTGTTTGATTGAAAAACTTGTAAGCCAATTTGGCGATCGCCTCTTTGAATCGCCCAATTTTCTACATATTGCATCAAAGCTGTACCAATACCTCGCCGCCGATGTTCTGGCGCAACATACAGGACAAAGATATGAGCATGACGGTTACCCTGTACTTGGTCTATGGCGTTGCCCACCCAGAGGCAAGCGATGGGGTTAGAAGACGCGGGGACGGGGGGACAAGGGGACGCGGAGATTAATTTCTCCGCGTCTCCGTGTCTCCCACTCTCCGCGTCTTGCTCGACCCACCACAAGGGTGTGTCGCTGGAGAAGTATTGCTTAACTGTTTGTTCTAGGTGGGAAAAATCTTGATCGGGAAAAAGATCCTGGTAAGTCCGCTGCATGAATTTTAGCAGCAGCGATCGGTCTAGAGTTGAGCCACGGCGAATGAAATATCCAGGTAGTAATTGCTCAGACACTTCTAAAGTTTATTAATTTAGCTAGCTGACTTATGCGCTGGTGATAAATCAGCGGGAGTTGGTTGAGAACTTATCCCTACCTCTTCAATTGGTGCTGGTGCTGCCATATCGGAAGGTAAAAATATGCGGGCGCTGACCGCCACTAGGGCAAAGACAAATACTAAAACAACTAGGAGTGGGGCGATGTATTGACGAAAAATAGCCATATTTTAATTGCAAGGAGAGCTACAAACTTTTATGAGAATGTAGCTGAAGATTTGTAAAGTATTCTTGTTTATTTTAGCGAGTTTTTGGGAATGGGGAATGGGGCATTGGGCATTGGGCATTGGTTATTCTCCGCGTAAGAGCGTCTTCCTCATCTCCCCATCTCCCTATCTCCCCATGCCCCACTAAGATTGCCGATCGCCCTCCAAGTCATCAAGTACTCTCTCGCAATACCAATTTTCCGGCATTCCAGGATAAGTTTCTCTTGCCTGTTCAATTAACCTTTCGGCAGCGGCGGTATCACCAGATAACCTAGCAATTAGCCTGTTTTTGAGATAGCTATCAGATACATCATCTTCTGCTTGGTTTGGTATTGGGCGATTTAGTGATGATGGTGATGACCGAGACTGTTCTCTCCGCAGTTGCCAAAATAAAACGTAATAAAGCGTACCAAAAATTAAAATTAAGCTGAGTGTTCCAAAAAAAGTTAGGAGGTTAAACGCTAGATATCCTAGAACTAACTGTGAGAGAACATACCCAAGTAATAAACCAGTAAGCAAGAGGATGAATGTGCCGACAGCAATAACTACTTGATTCCCCATATATCCTCTTCTTCGTCGTCAAGTCCTGGTCTGGATACTGCCGCTGGCTGAGGGTTCCAAGGGGCAAATATTGGCAATAAAAGTAGTCCGGGGACAGCGGCGGCGATAGTTATTAAGAAAAATATAGGCCAACCTGTACTTTGAGCGATCGCACCTCCAGGGGCTGAGAGAATATCGCGGCTGACAGCCATTAAGCTGGAGAGCAAAGCATATTGAGTTGCTGAAAACCGTTGGTTACAAAGACTCATCAAAAAGGCAACAAAGGCTGCTGTCCCCAATCCACCACAAAATTGTTCTATGTTGATGGCAAGTACCATAGCTTGGTAATTTTTACCGATATATGCTAGGAAAAAGTAAGCTAAATTACTTACTGCTTGTAGAATACCAAAAACCCAAAGCGATCGATTGATGCCTATAGCGCTCAAAATTGAACCACCTGCTAGGGCGCCGACAATCGTTGCAATTAATCCCATACCAACTTGAATTGCTCCAATATCGGTTTTGGTAAAACCTGTTTGCAGCAAAAAGGGTGTGGTCATATTGCTCAATAAAGCATCTCCCAGTTTATATAGGGTAATGAACACAAGAATTAAAATAGCGTATAAGATACCTTGACGCCGAAAAAATTCACCAAAAGGTAAGATGACAGCATCAGCTAAGGAAGCGGGAGGACTAATTTCCTTGGGTTCTGGTGCTAACAAGGTGGCAAAAATACCAATTAACATCACTCCTGCCATCAATAAGTAAACTGATGACCAAGGCATTTTATCAGCAAGTATCAAAGCTAAAGCACCTGCGACTAACAAAGCAATTCGATAACCTAAGATAAAAACCGCTGCACCAGCACCCATTTCTAGTTTTTCCAAAACATCGGTGCGGTAAGCATCAGCAGCGATATCTTGAGTTGCACTGATAAAAGCAATGACTATGGCGTTGATGGCTAAAAGTTGTAATGCTTGTTTGGGTTGTTGAAAGGCCATGATGGCGATCGCTACAATCAAGCCAACCTGTGTCAAAATTAACCAACCTCGTCGCCGTCCCAAAACTGGCAGGGTGAACCTATCTATTAACGGCGACCAGAGAAACTTCAAGGAATAAGGCAACCCGGCGAGGCTAAACCACCCTATAGCGGCTAAATCTACCTTCTCCACAGTCATCCAAGCTTTCAAGGTATTACCGATTAACAATAACGGTAAACCTGATGCAAAGCCCAAAAATAACAAAGCCGCCATCTTGCGACTACCGAAAACTTGCAACAGCGATTCAATTTTCCTCATGTTTTCAACTTTTTGCCTCTTGCCTCTTTTGAGCAAATCTCAGCTATGGTAATTGGAGTTTGGATAAAGTACAACAAGACAAAGAAAAAATGTATCATCTAAACTAATACCTATAAGAATTTGCGCCATCGCAACAGCACTAATTGAGTATTAATCCTTAGCAGAGGTTGTCTCTAGTTTCCTGCAAACACACCAACTCACCAAGATTTACTTGGTCTAAATCCAAATTCAGGATACCTTTATAGCGCTTAACTTTCTTGAATTGGATAAACCTCATGCCCTCTAATTTCTACTTTGTGTGCGGCGAGGCATTTTTCCCAACCTTCACGAGTGCCGATATCGCTTTTGGCTTTGAGCAATCCTAATTCTTCTTCTTGTTGGGTGAGTTTAGCAAATTCTTCGTAACGCAGGTATGTGGTGGTAACAAATGTTTCTTTCCGATGCAAAATTGGTGGATTTGCTCTAGTTTGATATTCTCGGTGAGTAACAGCTAGGCTTTTTAAGTCAATACCGATACTTGCTTGTAAAGCTGGATGTGGGTCAGTATCAAATTCTGGGTAAAAAAGATAGGATATTTGCGGTTTCTCAATGTGATATTTTATCAACGTAGCTCCATCTACACGGCCAATGGTGCGGCTAGCGCAGCCTTCGTAAATCCGCAGCAAAGGATCGAGTGCTGCAAGTGCCGAAACATGGACGTAAAGGGCACCGCGTGTGCGTTTACCAATTTTGCTTTTTTCGCAAGCAGTTTGAATTACCCCAGTTTTGCCTAAGCTGAAAAGCTTTTGGTCGGCAACTTGGCAGGCTTCTTCGTAGCTACTAAAAAAGGCTTTGATGTCGTGACGCATTTGTGACGATAGCTTCTGCCATGCAGGGCGGCGATCGAAGTGGGTGAGGGCGAGATATACTTGGATATCTAGAGAACGACGATAAGCGATCGCATCCCATTCTGCTTCATCGGTAGCTTGCAAAACTACGCCAAAGGCACGGCGGAAGTTACCAAATTCCTTCAGTAATTCTTGTTCGTTTTCCAATTCCCCTTTTACAGGCAGTCTGCCGCGCTTGGTAAAAAAAGCCATAAGTGGTTGCAGCTGTTCTTGGTAATCTTCAAACCGCTTAGTGGGAATACGGACTCGCGGTGTAGAAGAGGTAGAAAAGAAGCGGATAGCTTTGTAACTTTCTTTTTGAGCTTCATCCCGAAAAACAAAGTACACACCTAGCGCCACGGGCACCGCATCTACATTTAGAACTTCATCAATGTAAGTTTTGAGTTCTTCTTGTTCGTAATATTTCTGAAAAGTGTTGCGGCGGGTGACAATGCCATCGTTGTAAGCTAGCTGAGTTTTACTCGGAGCATTAACTAGAACTTGAGCTGCGACAATTAAAACTTGTTGGGTAAGTTCCCAAGCTTGGATGAGACTTTGACGGCGTTCCTCTGCATCTTCGATGACGTTGAGGACATAACCCAAATTAACGACATCGGCGGGGGTGCGTGGGACATCAGGATAGTAGTAAGGGTCCCAGCCGGCGCTGGTATAGCCCAAGTTGGCGACTCGCTGCACATCACCACCGTAGCCGCAACCGTAGTCAAAAAAAGTGGTGTCTTGGTGCAGGATTGCCCATTCTATTGCCAATCGTACAGGGCGGGAGATGTCAGTGCGAGCGATCGCAGCTCGATGGCGATCGATTTCTAAAGCTTCAGGCATAATATCAGTTAACAGTCAACAGTTAACAGTTAACTAATATCCTTTCAATCTTTAATGGCCAGTTGAATTAAATCTTCAATTTTCTTGATATTTTGATCGCCTGCTAAGTAACCGATACCGCGATGCAAGTGTAGGCGAAATTGGGTGGCGAGGGTTTCTTTGTCAGTATCATAGCCGTCATTGTGACAGCGTTGCTTGAGGGCGAGGAGGAGAATATCAGACATTTCGCCGCCAAAGACGCGCCAAGTCATTTCGACGTTACTATCTTGGGGAATTGGTACGGGCGAAGGTGGAGTTAGTTCTGAGAGGGAACGACAAAATGCCCAACGACAGAGGATGTTCCATTGGTCGATTTTGGTGCTGCGTCTGAGTTTGAGGAGTTGGTCTTTGGCTGTTTGGGAAAGTTTTATTCTTTCGATTGGCGATTCCATAGTTTTAGTAAATATTAATTTATTTTGTAGGCATAAACTCAAACAATAGCGAACGGCAGCTTCAACTTCAAGCAATTTCTTAATGCTTGACTTTTGTAGGTAGCATTTTTTATGTATTATTCTAAGTGTGACAATAGGAGAATGTGTATGCGCGTAAATCCTATAGCAATGACTTTAGTAGTGTCGCTGGTTGGAGTGCAGACTGCTTACGCACAAAACACGGACATTACGAGTAAGCCATTCATGCGTGCGGCTTTGGCGGTGATGACTTTCGACTATTACGCCACAAAATGTAAGCAAGATGGGGGTTTTAGTCCTAGTCAAGCCGCCAAGGTTGAGGCATGGGAAACAGCGAATGGTGTCGCCCAAATCCGTTCGCGCTTGGGTGAGTTTGACCGATACCCCACCCAAAAGCAACAACTTGACCAAGCTTTGTCGGTGATTACTCAACAGATTGCAGCTCAACAACCTAATATCAATGCGTGCGCTGCGGCAGTATCAATGTCACAGATACCTAACGCCCAGTTTGCAAAGGTGTCACCAGAACTGATTACGGCGGGGAATAATCCACCTAAAACCCCAAAGAAGGTTGAACAATCAACTTCCAAGAAACCTGCGACTGTTTCTTCCGGGTCGAATCCTGCAACTGTGTCTCAGATTGATAGTTTCGGTTTCGATTCCCGCATGAAAATGGGCGTTGGTGGCTTTTTGATTCTTGATGTTTTCCCTGTTGTACTCTTTCGCAACGGTGATGCGCTGACCAACGTCAAAGGGCTTTCTTTCACAGGTGGACTTGCAGCCCACAAACAAGCAAAACCAAATGAATGGACGCGTTGGCGAAATCAAGGTGGTAAACTCCAACTGGCACGTAAGGATGGTTGGAAGGCGTTACCTTTCCAAACAACATATCCAAAATTGCCCGATGGTTTCAAGCTGGATGGACTCTTCTATTCTCTATCTGGCACAGGGACGGTGGCCATTGGTGGTAACGATTCCATCGCAGCTTGGAAAGAATATCGTTTCTGGCCTGATGGCCGAGTTTTGCGCGGTCAAGGTGCAGGTGGACGCGCAGAAAGCGGCGATTCCTCTGTAGCTGTTAGCAGCGCGACACCAAATCAGCGCGGTCGCTATCGTGTCGAAGGTCTGACACTAAATATCACTTACGATGATGGCTCAAGCGAACGTCGCATCTTGATTACCGATCCCAAAGATCCCAAGAGTGCCATCTGGCTGGATGGGTTTAGCTATGTACGCCGAAAGCAGTGATGTTACCATTGGAAAATATCTCCTACCAAAAATATTGATTTTCCAAAACTGTGGTTTGGCGAGTGTTGGAATCGTATTTTAAAAGGTATTCGCGGGCGATCGCTTCATTTTTTCTTAATGTTTCCACTTCCTTTTTACCAATTTCAGTATCGGTAGAAAGGAGAATTACTTGATGGCTGGCGGCGGGGAAGTAATTTTCTACTAGGTTGTTGCGGTGGGAAGAGTCGAGTCTGCCGAGGGGTGTGTCGATGGCTACAGGTAAGCGCAGTCCAGAGACTTTGGCTAAACCCCAGAGAAATGCGATCGCTAGTAGTTGTTTTTCACCAGCCGAAAGGCGATGTTTGGGAACTGGTTTCCCATCAAAATCGAACAAAGATAAGGCAAAGGTTTTAGTATCAATAGCGATACGAAATACTAAGTCAGATTTATGCAGTAGATAGAGGAAACAATTCTTCACTTCTTCTTCTAATTTATTGAGTTTTCGCAGAGTTAATTTTTCTCGAAAAACCTTAAGTGTTTCTTGAACTTTAGAAGCAGAGGTAATGATATGTTCCCTATTTTTATGGTCTATATTTTTGTCAGTATAATCTTTTAATTCTTTTTTGGTGATTTCAATTGCATCTGTTAATGCTACTAATTTTTGGCGAGTCGTTTCGTAATTTGCTTTAGCTTGTACAACTTCATTTTGTGCTGCGTCCACAGCATCGCGCAGCTTTTGATAAGCTTCTGGTTCGGCGGCTGTCTGCACTTGTCTTTCTAAGGTAATAATTTCTTCTTCCAGATTCTTGAGATTGCCTAACTTTTGTTTTGCTATATTGCGAGCATTTTGTAAATGATATCTGACATTATCTAGTTGACTCAAACTTTCCTCGTCAGCTAATAACCAAGGTGCTTCAGCTTGGAGTGAACTGGCATATAAATTATCTATATCTTCTGTTAAGAATGATTGAATTTTGTCAATTTTTGTGGAGGCGATCGCTAACTGACTAAGCCATTCAAGTAAGCGTTTATCTCGCTCAAGCAAAACATCTTTAGCAAGTTGTACCTGCTGATTCCGAAATTCATTTGCTCCCTGTAATTCTACCTGAATTAATAAATTAGGAATTAATGCCAAAGGCAAAATATCAGCAGCTAATTCACATAATGATTGCCGAATTGTTTCTAATGTAGTAGTTTTTTCTTTTTGTTTTTCTTCTAGCTGACTGCGTTCTCCAGCGATTTTACCACCCTCAGATACAAATTTATCTAAGGCTTCTCGTTGGATAGTCTCTAATTCTTCAACTTGATTTTTGAAACTAGCTAATTCTTCTTCTGTTGTTTGATAATCTTCTTGCTGTTGTAATAACCTTTTTTCAATTTGTTCTAGATTGGCTAAATCTTTGGTATCAGCCATTTCTCTACGCTTCCTGTTGACTAATACCTCCAAATCAAGTGCTAATTTATCTGCCAACTCTAGACCTAATAATCCGCGAATAGCTTCAATAACAAGTTGTGGTGGCGTTTCTTGTTCTGCCAGTTCTTTAACTTGTTCGCCATCAAATAAAAATAAATTAGAAATCCCCAAAGGTAGTAGATTTTCTATATAGTCGTCCCAAGTATTCACCAAAGATTCAACAGGCCAAGTATCGTCATCGCCTAAAATTCCTAGAGCATCTTTACCATCTTTAGGATTTTTTTCCCAAGTTCTAACAATACGATATTTTATTGGCTTATCGTCTTCAATGTGTTCAAAGAGTAGCTCAATTCGGGTTTTTTCAGCAGGGTTAGCTTTACTATTAACACATTGATTTAAAAAATCACTATAGCTCAGATTACCACGCGTTGAGCATTGGGCGCGTTGTCCATATAGGGCAAGACGAATAGCATCCATGAGAGTAGTTTTACCGCCGCCATTCATACCACCTAATAGGAGAATTGGGCGCGGATTTTCCTCAGTTCTTGGGTCAAGATTAATTACTTGTCTGCCAGAGTAAGGACCAAAATTTTGTAATACGAGTTCTAGGAATATCATTGGTCATTATAGATAAAATATGGGGCGAAAATCATTCTGAGCGAATGGAATTCGCGGCTACACAGGCGAAGCGAAGATTATTCTGGGCGAATGGAATTCGCGGCTACACAGGCAAAGTCCGCCTTTCCTTCGGAACGCTACGCGAACGCGGACTAAGATAAGATAAAGTTTATGTTTCTTAACCCGCGCAGGCGGGTTTTGTTTGTGTAGCCGCGATTTCTAATCGCCTTTTATATTGGTATCAGGTAAATTGAATTCCCATGCAGAAATAATTGATTTTTGTTGATGATGAATAGCCTGATTTCTGATATAGTGAGCAACATTATCAATCGCATCATAACTAACTGTAAAAGCCGCATAACTACCTTGCCATTTGAAAAAATCACTTGTTTTAACTTCATTGTTTATAAAGTGGGAAGAACTGCCTTTAATCTGCTTAATTCAATCAGACACACTCATAGTTACCGGAAAACCTGTTAATAGATGAACATGGTCTTCAATACCGCCAACGGCAATTACAGTACATTTTAATTGTTCGCATTCTTTAATAATTACTGCATACACTAACTTCTGAATATCTGGTGTGATAAGAGGTAATCTATCCCACGTTGCCCAAACATAATGTAGATATAATTGCGTGAAATTTGCTCTCATTTTTTTTTGAAACCCGCGCAGGCGGGTTTTGTCTGTGTAGCCGCGATTTCTAATCGCCCGGTATCTTTTTAACTTAAGTAGTCAGAATGTGCCTAGTTAAAATACTCATAACTTCACCAGAGTTAGAACTAGGTAATAAAGGACTCCACTCGTTAACTTGGGCGAAACCAAGTTTGTATAAAGTCAGAATTGTGTTGTTCACACCTCTTTTAGAACCATAAATTACAACTTTTACAGATTCTCTATCTGGTGTTGTTTCTGTAGAATCTTTGGTAGAAACAAGCGGTATGGTGGTTTGAAAAGTGTCTGCTAGAAAGCTTGTACTCATTGAAATTTACCTGTTTGTTGATGATCTGCACTGTTACATAAACGTAACAAGATGATCTTACACTGTTTGTTACATATACAGAACATTTACTAGGTGATAAGCCTTTGACAAAATCAAAGGCATGGGAAAAGCAGGAAAAGCGCTAAAACAGGTGTTGGAAATCTACGGCATCAGCCAAAATAAGTTAGCAGTGACAATGGGAACAGGACGGCCAAACGTTCACCGATGGGTTAATGAGATGACAGACCCTGTGGCTGATGCGGTGTTGGAAATTCGTGACGCACTCAGGAAAATTAATCCCGCCGCAGCCGAAGAGTTTATCAGGCTGTACTTGGGAGACGCTGACGAGGATGGGGAACGTCCTTAAAGTGCTGTAGCCTATTTTTTAAATTTTATGTTTTTCCAAGTTAGCTGCGAAGAGTTTTCACTTTCGTTTTCAGTTACAGCATCGCCCAAAGTTAGCTGCTTGACTTTTTCTTTAACTGTGGCAATATCACCTTGACTAACAGCTTCTCTTAAATCACGTTTTAAATGAGCATTTTTAATTGCTTGTTCAGCAGAACGGGAACTAGTATTAAAACATTTTTCTAAAGAGTCGTAGATTCCTACACGCTTTGTTTTCTTACGAAATTGCCATTCTGTGCTTAAAAGTTTTGACATGAGTTCCAAGTGCATTTTGTCATTAGCACAGACTTCTTCTAACACAGCCCATTCATCGCTACCTAGTAGTTTATGTTCAACACCAGGGCGTGGGTCTTTAAATTCTTCCCCAGTTACTTTTTGATAAATGCGGGGTAAACTGTCATCAAACTCATGTCTTTCTTCTATCCAAATGCGGCGAATTTCGCTGAGTTCTTCTATAGAAATCAGAGTAATATCGCGCATATTTTCTGGTGCTTTTTGGCGGATTTCTTTTTGAACTGTAAGTAATTTTATCAGCCAATCTTCCCGCGCTTCTTTAACATAAGGGCCAGGAATTGGTTCTATCGATATTTCACCTTCCAAGTTGCGCTCATATAGTTGAACATCTCCTTTTCTGCGGCGGAAATCTCGGCGATCGCGGGTTTCTTCAGCATCTAATTCCTTGCGGAAATCGAGTAGCGGTTGCATCCACTCTTTTTCCTCGTCATTTTGAATCATAGCCGCCAGAGATTTATCCTGGCTGACTAACGTACAAACCCAACAACCAAAACGAGAGCTACCACAACTAGGTGTAGAAGTATCGACAACTAAGGGACATTCGTTATCAGCAGAAGCACCTCTATACATAGCGAATAAATCTTTATTGCTGTATCCCCAAGGATTTTGCCATTGCATTAAATAAATCCAAACCTCATCATTTTGCCAATCTTCAATCGGGCTATAAATCAAAGAGTTTGGTAAACTCATATTGGGGCTGAGGCGATCGCGTACCCGCATAGCTTCTAGTTTTTTCATTCTGCTAGCACGCCTTGTGCTTTCTGCTTTGCGTGTACCCAGCACAACAATTGCTTCTCCACTAGCTCGAATCACATCACGAATAAATCGATTTGAAGGATTAATTTTAAGACGTTCTGTACACCAGCGAAATTTTCCTCTTGGTGCAGGATAACCTTTACCAATCAGACCGACCCAGAATGTTTCTTTAAAATCTGGCTGTAATAGATGGGGTTTAAATGGTAATTCTTGCGCTTGCGCCTCAACTTCCATCTGTTTTAGAGAATTACGTACCCAAGCAGCAACAATCGGATTTTCTACCAATGTATCTGTAGTAATAACGTATATCGTTTTAGTCCGTTTTTCTGGTGGGAGTCCCAATATTGCATTCCAAACAAGCTGTAAAGTTGCAGTGCTGTCCTTTCCACCCGAATAACCGATAACCCAAGGTATTGCATCGAAACAATACAATTCTTGAATTTCAGTGGTGAGAGCTTGGATATCTTCCAATAACTCTGATACAGTACGTGTCTGCTGACCTTTATTTTCTGGCTGTTGTGCTGTACTCATTTCTCCCTACCTCTGAAAACAAGAATGTCACCTCATCTATTACATCCAAGCAAATCCAATTTTTGACTAAACAGGCAAGATTAGCCCACGTGGACTTAAATCCGCGTAGGCTAAATTTGTTTAGCTACAGTCTCCCAGTTTCAGGAGCAAAACTTGATGAGCCTGCTTGAAACAGTAAATATTTGATTGACTCTATATATATTTACTGCATTTTTTAAAAATTTTACAATTTTCATCTAATTTTTTTATAAAGTTTTTATTTTATAGCCTACTGTTTTCAAAAACTAACATGCAAGATAGTACATCCGATCTAACTTCTGATATAGCTAGAGAGTACCTAGAGCGAGAAAGCAAAGAAAAACAGGTACTATCTTTACTTTTGGACAAGTTCCTAGAGAAAAAAGACCAAATTCTCGTTCAAAAAACCGAGATGGGGGGTACAGAAGCTTATATTGGCTCTGTGACATTAGAATGGTTTGCAAGCCGGGTTCACTTCGCCTCTGGTTTACCCTTGCTGCAAAAAAAGTACAATCCAGACACGGATAACATCGAAATTGATGCAGATAGTATCGATGAAATTCAACAACGACCGCTTGATTGGTCGCGTCAAGCACCGCTAGTTCAGTATTTAGCAGCTAGACACAATCATAAATTTCCAGCAGTCCTAGTAGTAATTAATCAATCTTGGGTAGATAACGTCAAAGCTAGTGAATGGGATGAAAAAGGACAGGCGAGAAAATCAACTACAGATTTTACACCCCTAGATAAAGATGGTAAGGTCGGCTTACTCAATGTTTCTGAGGAAAATGTAAGCATTTATGCACTAGATGGTCAACACCGACTGATGGGAGTCCAGGGGTTGATAGAGTTAATTAAAACTGGTAAACTCCAGCGATATAAAAAAGATAAAACTGCTGATGATAGTTTGATTACGGTGTCTGATTTGATAAATCAGTATCAAGTAGATTCTGGTTACTTACAAAGTTTACCTAAAGAAAAAATTGGTATTGAGTTCATTTGTGCGGTAGCTGCTGGGGAAACTCGCATCCAAGCAAGGCGGCGCGTAAGATCTGTTTTTGTTCATGTAAATTTGATGGCTGCACCTTTAACAAAAGGTCAATTAGCACAGCTGAATGAAGATGATGGTTTTGCAATTGTGGCTAGAAAAATTGCGGTTAGTCATCCGCTTTTGGAACAAAAACCAAACCGAAATCCACGCGTTAATTGGAATAGTTCAACAGTAGCAGCAAATTCTACAGTTTTGACGACTTTGCAAGCACTACAAGATATGTCTGAGCGATATTTGGGGCAAAAGTTTCCTCATTGGAAACCTTTAGAAAAAGGTCTAATTCCTATGCGTCCAGAGAATGAGGAACTTGAACAGGGAATTGAAGAATTTAAACAGCTATTCGATAATTTAGCTACTCTTCCTAGTTATAAGATTTTAGAACACGAAGATACACCAGTTTTACGACGCTTCAGTTTTGAAAAGGATGGTGGCGAAGGAAATATGCTTTTCCGTCCGGTTGCTCAAGTTGCATTGGCTCAAGCTGTTGGATTTTTGGTTTTTAAAAAAGGTTTTTCTTTAACAAATATCTTTAAAAAGTTACGGAAGTTCGATCGAGAAGGCGGTTTTAGTGGTATGGAATTTCCGCAATCTCTTTGGTACGGTGTTTTGTATGACCCGAATAAAAAGCGAGTGCAGGTTGCTGGAAGAGAACTAGCAGCAAAGTTACTAATTTACATCTTGGGTGGAATTCAGGAGCAGATAGAACGTGCTGAACTTCGCAAAGCTTTAGCTGATGCGAGAACAGTTGAAAATCAAACAATAGGCTTTGATGGAAAATTGGTTGAACCAAAAGAGGTAGGACTTCCATCTATTCTCAATTAGTAGAGTTAGCTATAAATTTTCGCTGTGGTTTCTACTGATGCTACAGTTTACAACATCTGCGTATTATATTTGCTAACGTCTACTAATCAATACAAGTACTTATATGGCTCAAATAAACGAGGATACTAATAATATTGTCCCTCCTGAAGTGAAAGCTCAGTTTAGCGGCTTTATTGAGCCATTCTTCTCGAAATATCACCGCGATCGCTGCTACCCAGGATTAATTTTTAAGCATGGGAAGCGGACTATGCTGCAAATCAACGTACCAGCAAGTGACTTTTCTGGTCTTCTCCAAGCTAAACCTTCTACTGGTAACAATCCGGATTCTGGCAAAAATCGCCCAGAGGTAAAAGGTCATGCAGAAGAAATTAAGCAATATATAGTTGAACGTGCCAAAAAAGATAAACCTTGGATTGTAGGAACTCTGACTGCAAATGTAGATCCAAAAGATATAACAGTTATTGAGTTAGGTAGAGGTATTTGTCTAGTTGTTATTCGTCGTGGAGTCAAGTTAGATATTACTGACGGACAACATCGGAAGCGTGCAATTCACGAATTAATAGAAAGCCCTGAAAGTAACTTAATTAGCGATGATGATTTTCCAATTACGCTAGTATTAGAAGGGGATTTTCGCCAATGTCAGACAGATTTTAGAGACATGGCACAAACAAGACAATTAGATAAATCATTGTTATTATCATTCGGAGAATTTTCAGGTCGAGTTGGCATTACTAAAGAATTAATACAAAGAGTGCCAATGTTTCAAGGTAAAACAGAAAAGATTAAATCGTCTCCCGCTACTAAACAAAAGCTGATTTATACAACTAATTATATAGCTAGATTTGTCAGTTGTGTTTTTACCAACGATCCAAGTCATCAGCTTCGAGATTATGATGTTTATGAAGCATCAGACGCTTTAGTTATTTGTCTGAATAAATTTTTCTTAGAATGCAGCAATACAGAGTATATCTTTGATACAAATATCGAAGAATTAACCGAAGATGAAGTTGCTGCATTTAAAGAAGACTGTCTTCTAGGTGTCAGCGTTGGGCTAGAGGTTTTAGGACGTTTATTATTCGATACTTATAATCGAGAAGGAAATTATTTTAATCAAGAAAAAGTATCGCAACTTTCACAAATAGATTGGTCAAGAGAAAACTCTCTTTGGAAAGATAATATAGTTAGGATAGATCCCAAACCTAAAAATCCAGAGAAGCCTTATAAGTTATCTACCGCTGCAAATGCTGTAGCTGATGCAGTGAAGATAGTAAAAATCAGACTGGGATGGATATAGATTAATCCTTTTCTACATGAACTAAATCAAGAAAGGAATTTGCTTAAGTCAAATTCCTCTTCTCCATCGTCTTGTTTATCTCTCTCAAGACTCATAATCAATAATAATCTTTCTGAATAATCTACTGCTCCCCGCAACTCGTTTTGCAATATCTCTAGTCCACCATTAGCATATTCTTCAAATATATGGTGACGTTGAGTTTCATATTGTTCTTCGTCAAGAGATAAAATATTGATATCCTGAGTTTCTGTAATTCCAAGTAATTTAATTAGGACATCATGTCCCATTGTGGCGAAATACTCTAACCTGATTGGCGATGGTTCTCTTTTAGAAATTTCTCCCAAAGGTACACGCTTTTTATGCTTTGCACCCAAAGCTGCTGCAAACACAACTACATCAGCAAAAGTTTGAAAAGGCCCTGTTCCACCATCTGAGGATGTTAAATCCTTCACCAATTGAGCTTTATCTTTAGCAACCCTGATTCTACCAGTTTCAGCCATTGACTTTAATATGTACTGTGTAGCTATATTAACCGAAAGCTATAAGCGATGCCTACAGGCTTTTTGCGCTACATACCAAAATCTTTTAAAATCATCTGAATATTTGCTTTCAAAGCTGGTAAATCACGCTCAATAATTCCCCAAACATCATCATAATCGACTCGTAGATAGTCGTGAATTAGCACATCTCTAAATCCAGCTATACGCTTCCATTGCACATCAGGATAACTTTGCCTTAAATCCTGAGATATTCTTTTAGTTGCTTCACCAATAATCTCAAAATTTATGACCACAGCATCCTGAATTATTTTTGTTTGGATAAAAGCCTCTCTACCATCACGGGTGTATTCTTCTATCCTCTCAATACATTCTGCAATGTCCAATAAATAACGCTTTTCGTCTCTCATAGTGTTACAGCTTCACTTAACACTTTCTCTCTAATTAATTCATGTAAATTATTAGGCTTGGCTACATCAACTTTACGGTTTAGCAACTCCTCCAAATCTTGCATTAAAGCAATACGGTCTAACAAATTACGTCCTGGTTCAAGTTCTACCAAAAAATCTACATCGCTATCCGGTGTTGCTTCTCCTCTAGCAACTGAACCAAATACTCGCACATTATACGCACCATATTTAGCGGCAATTTTTAATATCTCTTCCCGAAATGGTAGTAATAATTCCTTAATTTCCATAATCTAAATCCTGAAGATTACAGCTAATTTATTCTTCTATTTTCGCACTTTCAGTCAACTGCTGCTCTCATTTTTTAGTTACATACGACATCTTTTCTTTAAACACTTCACCTAGCTCAAACTAATACCAAAGAGAGCAGAAAGCACCAAATTTAAATCGCTAGGAACTGCGTATGTGTTGATATCTTTGTCAATTATTTTTTCTTGGCGTTGAAAAATTCCAAATTTCCAGGTATCCCCTGTTGTGACAGTACCATAAAGCATTGGAACTGTTGAATCAGTCCATTGATCTAGGGCAATTAATTCTACTGCTAACTGGGTAAAACCTCTTGCTAAATCAGCATTTTTAGCTTCAATTACTAATAAATTTTGCGGTGTAGGAATGAAATAATTAAAACTGCCTTTGAGCCAATTGCTAACTTGCACAGGATATTCAATTTTGAGTGGTGCTTGAATGAACTTGCAAACTGTTTTGAGAATGGGAAATATCAGTGCTTCGCGTCTAGCGATTTCGGAAGCAGGATCTACCAAGGTGAGATTTTCTTGTAGTTCTGTTCTCAGTGGTTCGGGATCTATTGGTAACTTTTGTGGCAGTTGGAGTGAACTATTGTTGAGAGTAACACCAAATTCAGCTAGGATATCGGCGCTATCGTAGGCTAATTCGGCATAGCTGGCGAAGGTATAACTCTCGGCTGGGTCGAGAATTTTGCCTCTGCTCATGATAATAGCGATCGCCCACACATAGCGACAAATAATGTTAAATATAATTGTACTTGTGTTGAGCGTTTGTTACTGGGCAATTAATTTAGGCTTCATTTCTCCAAAACTTAGATTGGAAACTGCACATCTTCATAAACTAAAGATATGGGAAAGCGAAAATCAACACTGGTTAAATGAACTTCATTCCCCTCTTCATAGGGATGTAACTCCCAAATTCCTCTATCATTTAGCCGGAAGCAATCTAAACTAATCTTTTCAGCATCAATCAAAACATATTCTTGTAAAGTCTGAATACGGCGGTACTGAATAAATTTACGACCCCTGTCGTAAGCTTCTGTACTGGGAGAGAGAACTTCGACAATTAAACAAGGATACTGGATAAATTTAATCGCTTGTTTGTCTCTTGGATGACAACTCACTACAACATCCGGGTAATGAAACGGGCCGTTCTCTGTTACTGCTACTTTTGCATCTGCCATGAAGGCACGACATGAACTTCCCCGGAGGTGACTTTTTAATGCCGAAGCCAAGTTTAGAGCAATAGTAGTATGAGGAATTGTACCCCCAGTCATGGCGAAGACTTCGCCATTAATGTATTCGTATTTGATATCTTGCCTTTCTTCCCATTCCAAGTATTCTTGGGGAGACATATACTTTCGGTTTGAATTAGCAATCATAACCATATCTCTTATTAAAGGTTGCTTTTTCAACTTTAACTTTTTTGGGTAGTAACTTTATGCACAGAAAAAACTGTTGTACCAAGACACAACAGTTTTCTCTGTGCCCTCCGTGCCTCTGCGGTTCGTTAATTTTCAATTAGCGATCGCGTTCCACTTCAATAATCTCGGTATACTCAAATTCATTGGGGCTTTGCCGAACTAAAGGATATCTTTCGCCACCTAATTCAATATAATCTTGCTCGCAATCTGGTTTAGAAGAATAATAAGTCAGCACATATTCCCTACCAATTTTCTCTGCTATTTCTTCTTCAACTTCACCTCGCCATTGAGTTTTTGTGACTAACACTATTAACTGATTGGCTAATTTCGGAATTGTCTGAGCAATGTGTCGCCGTGAAATTTCATCTAAGCTTCCAAATGGCGAATCCATGACAATTGGGAAGGTACTACTATCGGGAAGCATCATCATTTTTCGCTTCTCACTCCACTCCCGCACTCTATCAATGATACTGGCAATAAAGGATAAACTGAGAATTTGATTTTGCCCAGTGGAAGCTGCGACTGGCGCTTCCATGCCGGCTGTATTTTCTACCAGCGTCAATTCATATTTATCGCTGATTTTCGGAATATATGGTGTAACAGAAATCTCTGTAAATATCTCTTGAACTCGCTTTTCTAGTTGCAGACGAAATTGTTTTTCTTGACGATTTTTGACTTCTGTTAACCGTTCAATCGCATCTTGAGTAGCGTTAATGCGTCGCTGTGCTAAAACTTGCTTGGCTTCATTGAATTTTTGCTTGGCGATTTGTTTGCTCAAAGCATCAATTTCTATTTTCAGTTGAGCAATTCGCTGCTGATTTGCACCTTGCTCTCGATTTAATTCATCAATTTTAGTTTCAATTCCGTCTAGGCGTTTTTGCAAACTGCTAATTTCTTCGTTAGCATCTTTGCGTAATCTTTCTTGAATACTATCTAATTCACTTTCAATTTGTGATATCGTCTGCCTTAACTGTTCAATTCTAACTTGTTCTCGATCGACCTCTTCCCAAAATACTATTGCTTGTTTATCGATTTCATCTACTTGAGCAGTCATCCGAATTGCAGTTTCTTCTACTGTTGATGAACCTGCTCTTTCTAACCAAATTTCTACATTTGTATGAGAATGACTTCCTGCATTTAAGTCTGCACCACAAATGCAACGTTTAGATTTAAGTAATTCATTGATAAATTCCCGCGAAATTCCCGAAGTTAACTCGCCGCGTTGCTTCAAATCATCAACAATTTTCCGATATTGGGTTGTGGTGTCTGACAGCAAAACTGTATAACCCCGCGCCGAAATCAGTTTTTTTAACGCTTCTCTCGTTTTTCTCAGTTCTTCGCGGTTTGCTTCTTTTTGTGATTCTAAATTTTGCCTTCTTTCTTGCAGTTCTTTCGCCGCACTGAGTTCTCGTAAACGGTTGCTTGTCTCTTTTTTGAAGGTTTGTTGATATTCTAACTCTTGTTCAATTTCGCTTTGCCGTTTGGTGATACTATCAATTTCACGTTCTAACTTTTCTTGCTGCCGTAAAAGTTGTTTGGTTTCCGCATCACCGATAGCTGTTAATTCTGTTTCTAAACTTTTTTTAGCTCCTTTTAAATGTGTAATTGAACGTTCGATAATTTCCACGCCTAAAAAAATCTTTGTTGCTTCGGCGATTTCGGCTTTTTTATCAGAACGGACTATCTCTTCAATTCGTTCGCCGTCAAAGAAAAAATATTGATGTAAACTCGCGGGTAAAATCTGATTAATAATATCTTCTGGTGGCTGAGTTGGTAAATTCCATTTGCCATCGTCGCCACTCACCCACATGGTTAATTGAGTTTTACCTGCTTCGATTTCGCTGGCGTTTTTGTAAACCCGACAAGAACGTTTCACTCGGTAGCGGGTGACATCATGTTCCCAGCCAACTTCTACCCAACATTCTATAGTTTGCCCTCTTTCAGCTTCGGCGATCGCTCTTTTATTTACTAACTGTTCTGTTGATGCAAATGCCGCACTAAATTTCTCATATAATACCCACGTAAACGCATTCAACAAACTTGTTTTACCAGCACCATTATTACCATGAATAATCGTCGTGTTGTGAATCTCTCCTCCAGCGAGATTCATTTCTGGCGTTGTACCATAAAACGAGCGAAAATTGCACAGCTTAATTGAAGTCAGCTTCATTGCACTGCTTCCTTGATAATATCTAGAATATCATCGTTAATATGCCCTTTGCTTTTCCGATCTAGCCGACTTTTTTCCAGTTTCCACACTCGCTCAATAATTTGCCGTACTTCTGGTGGAGCGCTGGTTATTGGCTCCTGCACATCATCGATATTCGCCTCTTGTGGCATCTTGGATTCTAAAATAATTTTTTTATATTTTAACCTTCACTAGTACTACATTTGTCACCGTGAAGCTACGGTTACCGTTATCTTTAGATTTTGAGAAACTATAATACCTAAATCTGAGATTTTTTGAAAAAAGGCTTTATTCTTTAATAGTTTCCTGATATTATTAATCTTAATAAACCATATTATAATGGCATGTAAGCTGCTTTAAAAATTTTACTTATATCCCATTATGATCTAATTCATATTTTTATTATTTCATAGTTAATGCTTGTTTCTACCAAACTCAAAAATTTTTTACAAAAAAATACAAATACAATCCGATCGTTAGACATTTGGTGAAATTAATTCTGCGTTACCCACAACCCTTGTAGAGACGTAGCATTGCTACGTCTCTACATTCATTTTCGCCAGATATATCAAATATCTAATAAACCATATCGCTTTTGTAAATCGAGTAATTTCATTCTGGCAACGCCCGCGTTATCAGCCAAATCAGCAAACTCTACAAAGCGGCGTAACTCCTTTTTTAACAGATTGCGCTCAACTTCTATAGTTTCTCTATCTAAATCTGGCGGCAAAACAATCATGTCAAATATAGTTGCACGTTCTTTAGTTGGATGAGGGCGTAAAACTCGCCCCCGTCGCTGGATAAACTGACGAGGATTACCAGAACTTGATAAAATCACCGCAGTTTGAATTGCCGGAATATCCACACCTTCATCTAAACAGCGAATTGCCACTAATCCTTGCAATTCACCGCTTTCAAATTGACGACGTAATAATTCCCTTTCTTCTAAAGAAGTTTGAGCCGTATAGGTACTTACCTTGTAACCTAGTTCTACTCCGAGAATTTTAGCAACAGCTTTGAGTTGGCGTAGCGATGAACGTTGTCCCGCCTCTTGAGAACCATCACTACAATAAAAAAGAGTGTGAGTAGTTTCGCGGCGAGTTGTCATTAAATCGCGTAAAGCATTTAATTTATTTTCGGCTGCACCAATTAACCTTGCCCTTTGCATCAATAAAGGCTTTAAATCTTCATTGTCTTCAAAATCTCCTGGTTGTCCGTTTTCTCGTTCTCTATATAGCAGACATCGCCCAATTTTTTTAGTTAACTTTAAATAAGCAATACTTTCTGCTTCTGTTAACTCCACTAACACAGGATAATACAGATAATGTACCAAAGCACCTTGAGCGATCGCATCTCTCAAAGTAAACTCTGGCTGGAGAACTGGGCCAAAATAATCAAATAAAGATTGCGTCCCCAAATCATCAAAATATCTTTCCGGCGTGGCAGATAAAGCGAGTCTCAACCCCACCCGACGCGGCAAACTTTCCTCTAACTTGGGTGCGCCTAAATTATGCGCCTCATCCCCAATAATTAAAGTTTTGGCGGGAAAATATTTGAGTTGAGATTGAAACCCATCTCCAATTAAAGTCGAGTTCGTAGTAATAACCGTGACAAACCGTTGCGAACCAGAACGCAGATTATAAATTTGCCCTGAAAGTTGACTTTGCCAAGTGCGTAAATTCTCAAAGGCTAAAATCGGTTGCAAATTAAATTTTTCACATTCTCTTGCCCATTGGGTGACAAGATGGCGGTAAGGACACACCACCAACAGCACTTGTAAATTAATCTGCTGATATAATTCACAAGCGATCGCTAATGCTGTAATAGTCTTACCACTACCAGTAGCCATTTTGAGCGTCCCTCTACCATTATTAGCAAACCAGCTGGCGATCGCTTCTTGCTGATATTGCCGCAATTGCAAAGATGCAGGCTTTCGTGGACATCCTGGTAATGGTTGCGAAGTTTGATAACTGCCCTTACTTTCCCTCGCAAATGGTGATTTTAAGCGAAAAGTAGGCAGTTCCCGCACTGGATTTGCCGTCAGGTACATATGTTAAGCACAAGCTAAGAGTTAGGAGTTAGGAGTTAGGAGTTAGGAGTTGAGAGTTGGGAGTTGGGAGTTAGGAGTTAGGAGTTACTAATTTAAAACTCATCACTCATCACTCATAACTCATCACTTTCTTATTCCTCAGTTGTAACCCCGCCAAACGTTAGGAATTAAGAGTTAAGAGTTGAGAGTTGGGAGTTGGGAGTTAGGAGTTAGGAGTTACTAATTTAAAACTCATCACTCATCACTCATAACTCATCACTTTCTTATTCCTCAGTTGTAACCCCGCCAAACACCAATCAAAGAACCCTGCACCTGCACTTGCATAGCGCTGACTTCAATGGGATTGTACTTAGAATTTGCTGGTTTGAGAGTAACGCGATCGCCTTGACGATAAAAACGTTTTAATGTTGTACCAAATCCATCAACTCTCGCGGCGACGATGGTACCATTTTTCAACTGATTTGGTTCTGGTACTGGACGCAAGAATACCACATCGCCATCGGCAATTAAATCCTCAATCATACTATCGCCAGCTACCCGCAAAGCGTAGGTTTGGGGAGGTAACGATAAATTAGAAAAGTCTAAATGATCTACAGCATCAGTAAATGGTTCTATTAAACCACCAGCAGCGATCGTGCCCAAAATTGGTACACCTTGCTTCACAGAACGCAAAATTCTAATCGTTCTTGCTTGGCCTTCAGTCCATTCTATATATCCTTTTGTACGTAAATGTTCTAAACGACTTTGAATTGGTGCTGGTGACTTCAAATTCATCGCTTGCATCATTTGGCGAATTGAAGGCGAATGTTGATGCGTTCGGATATATTCTGCCAACCATTCGTAAAGTTCTTGTTGAGCTTCCGTTAGACGTTCCATAAATTTTCGGGAAGTAATTATAAATGTCTCTAGAACATTAGTACTACAAAAAACTCCCGATAAGCAATAGAAAAGTAAAAATATTAAAGGCAAAAGTCAGAATATTTTTTCTTTTCTTTCACCTATTTATTCTTGATTTTTTACTGATAACTCGTCAAGAGTCAGCCGCACGTCGCCATTCTGACTCTTGTACAGACGCGATGAATCGCGTCTCTAGTTCCTTTATTCTGCCCCTAAGATACTAGCAAGTAAAGCCTTTTGGGCGTGGAGGCGATTTTCTGCCTGTTCCCAAACTCGTGATTGAGAACCTTCAATAACTGCGTCGGTAATTTCTTCACCACGATGTGCTGGTAAGCAGTGTAAAACAATTGCCTCTGGCTCGGCAAGGCTCAATAACTGCTCGGAAATTTGGTAAGGCTGGAAAATCGGCAAGCGGTTGTCTGCTTCTGCTTCTTGTCCCATACTTGCCCAAACATCAGTATAAAGTACGGCAGATCCTTTGGCGGCTAATTCTGGGTCATGAGTGAGCAGAACTTCAGTTTTGTTATTAGCGATCGCTCTTGCTTGCTCTACAATTTTAGAATCTGGCTCAAATCCTTTGGGAGTGGCAATTCTGACATTCATTCCTGCCAAAGCACAGCCTAACATCAAAGAATTAGCGACATTATTTCCATCACCCACATAGGTTAAAGTTAACCCAGCAAGAGTGCCAAAAGCTTCTTGAATCGTCAATAAATCAGCTAAAACTTGACAGGGATGTTCTGCATCAGTTAGGGCATTAATTACTGGAATGTTGGCGTAGTTAGCAAAGATTTCCAACTCCTGCTGTGCAAAGGTGCGAATTGCCAAAATATCCAAATATCTATCTAAAACTCGCGCCGTATCTTGCACGGGTTCCCCACGACTGACTTGAGTAACATTGGGGTTAAGATCGATTACCTGTCCGCCAAGTTGATACATCGCCACAGTAAAACTTACCCGCGTGCGAGTTGAAGCTTTAGAGAACAACAACCCTAACACTTTATTACACTGCAATTTCAACTGTTTGGTTTTAAGTTGAGTTGCCAATTGCAGAAGTTCTTGGAGTTCCGTTGGACTGATGTCCGCCAGACTTAATAAATCTCGTCCGTTCAACGCTGCCATGCTTGTGATGTGTAAAGAACAATTATATAATTCTGTTTCTTTACCCAGCCGTGTCAAAAAAGTACAATTTTGAAAATGTACTAAATATTTTGTCGTCCAGCCCAGGATTTGAGTTAGCTTTTGCTATGAATATTAATTTACCAACATTATTCGCGATCGCAATCACTGATTTGTAGCATCGTCGCATTTGCAAGCCCCATTCAAGCATCTATGGTTGAAAAGGCAGCAATCAGATTAATTTCGTATCGAAGCACTCATCCACAGGGAAATCCCACAACCAAGCCATGAAAATATTTCTTTGGCAGTCATCAGTCAACGCTATTTTCAAGCTAGATATTTTTTAGCGATCGCCCTAGACAAATACATTGATTATGGTAAAATTAGAAATTGTGGTTGCTCATTAAGAGCAATGCATACAAAAAACTCGCCAGCATAGCACAGTGGTAGTGCATCCGACTTGTAATCGGAAGGTCGTCGGTTCAAATCCGACTGCTGGCTTTAACCAAAAGCCCATGAAAATATGGGTTTTCGTGTTGTACATTCACAAATTAAATGTCGCCGTTCACTTTTGACTGTCACCTGCAAGACCAAAAAAAATGCAGCTGTAGTTCTTTTGCTTTTTAAGTAGGTAGACATAATTAAATGTAAAAGACAAAATAAAACCCCGATAAAAACTGGCTTTTCCCTTCTGCCTCCTGCCTCCTGCCTCCTGCCTCCTGCCTCCTGCCTCCTGCCTCCTGCCTGCTATATCTTTTACTAAAGCATCTGTCGCAACATCAGTTGTGCAAATAGCCCTGGTTGATTTGCTAAATCAGTGAAATTACCTTGCTGTACGACCTTACCAGCTTGGAGGACGTAGATTCGGTCAGCATTTTGGATGGTACTCAGGCGATGAGCGATCGCTATCCTAGTCACCTTTAATTGCTCTAAGCTTTGACTAACAATTGCCTGGGTTCTATTATCTAACGCGCTAGTCGCCTCATCAAATAGCAAAATTCGCGGTTTCAGGGCTAAAGCCCTAGCAATCAACAACCTTTGGCGCTGTCCCCCAGAGAGATTACTGCCTCCTTCACTAACTACTGTATGCATCTGCATTGGCATTGCAGCAACATCATCCGCCAAACCAGCCATCCGTGCTGCTTGCCAAGCTTCATCCATCGTCAGCACTCCACCGCTAGCAATATTCTCAAAAATAGAGCCTGACATCAAGCGACTATTTTGCATAACAACACCTAATTGGCGGCGCACAGCATGGACATCCAAAGAAGCTAAGTCTTGTCCGTCGTAGTAAATTGTGCCAGTTTTCGGGAATTCAAACCCCAAAAGTAATCTTAATAAAGTTGATTTACCGCTACCAGAGGGGCCAACAATGGCAATAAATTCTCCGGGTTCGGCGTGAATGGTGACATTATCCAACGTTAAGCCGCCATCATCACGGTAGCGAAAACTTACCCGGTCTAAAACTAATTTACCTGATAGCCTTCCCGGATCTGCCTGACTGGAGGTGATTTCTAGTTCCCCTTGCAGGATTGGCTGTGCCCTTTGCCACAATGGTAAGACTTGCAAAACTTCCACTACAGTGCTGCTCAAGCTAGTAACTCCGCTGATAAATGTGCTAAAAGCTACATTAAATGCTAAGAAAGTGCCAGTGGATAGACTAGTTTCTCCTGGGGTTTGGGATTGCCCAATTAACGTAGTTGCAAACCAAAAAATAGCGGCAGTTGTTAACACAGGTAATACTTGATTGATGGCTGCGAGGCTATCTTCAATGCCTTGGGTACTTAGCATCAGTTTCAGTTGTTCGGTGTACTTTTTACCCCAATAGGCAAAGGCACGGGCTTCAGCTTTAGCAATTCGCAGTTTAGCAACTCCATTAATCAACTGCACCATCACGCCAAAAATGTGTCCTTCTTGTTCTAGTAGGGGGCGAACTTTCCGGACTATAAGCATACCGGAAATGATGGTGATAGCAGTATTTATTAGTGCCACCACACAAGCTATCAAAGCTAGAGAAATGTTGTAGTAAAACAACAGCCCCACATTCAGCAGCGAGAACATACTGGAAAAGATGGTTTTTAAGACCGTATTACCCAGTCTTTGGCGAATTTGACTAATAGCTGTGACTCGCGAATTCAAGTCTCCAACCGAGAACGACCGAAAAAAAGTCGGCTTTAATTTCAATAATCGATCCCACACTCCGGCTTGAGTGGCAGAATCAGCAAAAGTTTCCAGGCGGATGGAGGCAAATCCCAGTGTTAATTGAAACAGCATTCCGCCAAAGGCAGCAGCCACTAAACCAATAGCAATTTGGCTCAAAAATCCGCGATTACCATCTGGTATAGCTTTGTCTATCAGGATAGCTGTGGCTTGAGGTGTCAGCATTCCTAACAAAGCGATGGTAATTCCCATTACTAAAACCACAATTAGTTCTTTGTAACGTCCTTGGACAGCAAACTGAAGCAAATCAAGAGTTTTTAGCTGTTTATCAGGCAAAGGTCGATAGAATACGTAGGCAGTGGGAGCCAAGGCTGCTGCGATGGCGGCATCTACAGAGATGCGCTTTTGTTGCCCAGGAATGCAGATTTGATAACGAGTATCAGATATTGGTAACAGTGCCACTGGCAATTTGTCACCAAGAGTAAATGCTAACATCGCCCCACAATCCTTTTGCCACCAGTTCTGTGGCAACTGAATTTGCCGCACGCGAATACAGGAAGCGCGGGCGATCGCTTTGACAGGATCTTGTACTCGATTAAAATCTTCCCAGGTAGCTGGCGGCCGAATCGTAATTCCTAAGGCTCGTCCGACTGCACCAGCAGCAACTAGCAAGGCTTGATTTGGGTGAGTTGCATCAACACTAGTACTGAATTTTGAGCTACTACTTAACCTGTTTAACTTTGGCTGTGGCAGCACAGATGCCAGTTCTACCAACGTTTGTTGCATGACTTGGCGCTCAAGATGTTCCCTGGCTTGAAATCTGAGTAATTCTGCATCCATCTCCTGGCGTTGCAGGAGTTCAATGCAGTGGAGAAAATAAGTTTGTAGTTGAGATAAACCGTCTAACAAAGTATCTACATCTGTGATTTCTAGAGTACTAAAGGTTTGCAACTCAACTTTTTCACATGCCTCTAACCACATATTTGGATGTATGGGTAACATACCAGAGGCAGAAGTTAACAGCAGATCTTCAAACCCCATCCATTTAACACGCCCTTGTAAGATTTGCACCCACGATATATAACCTTGAGGTTGGAAGATTTGGTTTTTGGCTAATGAATAGTGGTGAATTCCTTGGGGTAATAGTGGTGTGGTTGGTTTAGTGATGCCAGAAATTACCGAACTTAATTGATAAATCCAGCCTTCTATAAAAGCTACTGCTTCTCTATTCGCATCAACAAACAACCGATTAAATTCATCTCTCGATACTTTCAGGAGTTCCGTCTCTTCAAAGAACACCGCTAAAATTTCCTGCTGTTTATCTAAACTTGGTGCAGTGGCAAACATCGCCTGTCCTGCTGTGATACTAAATAAGTAGCGACGAGTTCCTTGTGGAATGCCATCATTGAAAGCGATCGCAAATAGCGCCAAGTAACCAGATTTTACTACCCAAATTGTCTGCGGATCGTTTAATAGTAGCGATTCATTGCCCGCAAAGCGATAGTATTCTCCTTGATTTAGGGGAGATGGGGAGATGGGGAGATGGGGGGATGAGGTGGATAAAGAAGTATTTTCTTCCCCTGCCTCCCCTGCCTCCCCTGCTCCCTCACTACGAATCAACTGTAAATAAACTCCCTCAATCTGCTGTAATTCTTCATGGGTTCCTCGTTGGACTATCTTGCCGCCATCAAGGACAATAATTTCATCGCAATCTCGGATGGTGGAAAGTCGATGTGCCACAATTATGCAAGTGCAACCCCGCAAACGCAGATTACGAGTGAGGGTCTTTTCTGTTTCAGCATCCAAGGCGCTAGTAGCTTCATCTATAACCAGGATACTGGGATTATTCACCAAAGCACGGGCAATTTCCAACCGTTGTCGCTGACCACCGCTCAAATTAGTAGCACCTTCTAACAGGTCAGCACCATAACCTCCTGGCAGAGAAAGAATTACATCATGGAGTGCGGCATCTTGACAAGCGCGGACTAAATGGCTGTCGGGTATGGTAGTGTCCCAAAGTGTTAAGTTGTCTCTGACACTGCCAGCAAACAATAAAATCTCTTGCTCCACCGCAGATATAGAATCGGCTAGTACCTGGCGCTGAATTTGCTGTCTGGGTTTGCCGTCAAACAGGATTTCTCCTTGCCACGGTTGGTACAGCCCGCATAAAAGTTTGGCAATGGTAGACTTACCAGAACCACTGCCACCCACCAAAGCCACTCGCTGCCCTGGTTGGAGAGAGAGATTAAAGTTTTCAATCAGGGGTGGAGCAATTTCGCTATAGCCAAATGTCACATTGCGTAATTCAACATATCCCCTGAGTTTGGCAAGGGGGAGTGAAGAAGACGCAAAGAGGGAGAGACGCTGTGACGCGGAGAGTGTTTGTAATAAATTCTCCGTGTCAGAGCGTCTGCTCCCCTGCTCCAACTGTCGGTCAATGGGGTTAAGCAAGACATCATCGAGGCGAGTCAGATTTCCTTCCATCTTTTGCAGGTCGCTTCCCAGGTTGACAAGGTTATTTATCGGCTGGAAAAAATTTTGCATCATCGCCATAAAGGCTACTAACATACCGATGCTGATGGTTCCATCCATGACTCGCAAACCGCCTACAGTTAAAAGTAGCATAGAGGCGATCGCTGACAAGAAATCTGGTAAAACTCCTAATGTCTGGTTTGTTGTTTCTAATTCCTGTTCGGTGTTGATGGCTTTGGCATAATGACCCGCCCACCGCGAAAAGAAATCTGACTCTAACCCTGAGGCCTTGAGTGTTTCCATGCTCTGAAGACCGGAAATCGCTACACCACTGACTTTTCCATATTCTTGGATGAGTCTGGTGTTGGCATCCACGCGCTGCCCTCTCACCCACTGTAAGGCAGCGAGGTTAACAGCAACAAGGGCGATCGCAATTAAGGTCAATATCACATCATATTGCAGCATCACTACCACATACAAAAATACTGAGGCTGCTGCAATTACCGTAGTAGCTAATTGACCCGAAAGTATATTCGCAATACTATCATTGAGTTGCACGCGGCTAGTGATTTCCCCAGCAAACCGCTGGTCATAAAAACTCACGGGTAGGCGAAGAATATGCCAGAGAAACTTACTCTTCATACCCACTGACAATTTAATTTTCAGCTGACGCAAAAACTGTAACTGTAGCAGCGTCAAAAATCCTTTGAGTCCGGCTGTGAAAATCATCCCTAAAATCAGTGGACGTAACCACTCATCCCGGCGCTCAATTAATATGTTGTCTACAAATATTTGGGAGAATGCAGGTATGGCCAGTCCAGGAATCACGAGCAAAAATCCCGTCAGCACACAGTAAAGTAATGCCCCAATTGAGCCTCGCAGCCGTGACCACAAAGCGACAATAGTGCTGGGTTTACGTCCCCCTCGCTGGAACTCGGAACTAGGCTCTAAAACTAGCACCACACCTGTGTAAGCGCCGCTAAATTCTTCTAGAGAAACCCAGCGTCGTCCAGTAGCAGGATCGTTGAGATAAACTCGCTGTTTGCCAAATCCTTCTACTACTAGGAAATGGTTAAATTTCCAAAATACAATGAAGGGAAATTTTAACTGAGAGAGGGCGGCCAAGTTGGTTTTATAGCTCTTGGCGGTTAATTTGTAATTTCTGGCAGCCTTCAAGATATTCAAAGCACTAACTCCATCCCGCGACACACCGCACGCTTGCCGCAGTTCTGCCAACGGGACAATACGACCATAGTAAGCCAGAATAATTCCCAAAGCCGCAGCGCCGCATTCTACTATCTCCATTTGCAGCAGAGTCGGAGTGCGATAGCGCTTGTTTTTACGCTTCAGTAGGTTTTGGAGATTTCGCCACAAGATCATAGGAGCAACGCTAAAGAATGAGCATGGGGCATTGGGCATTGGGCATGGGGAATAGCGGATGATACCGTTTCACTTAAGATTGATACATTTCATTTAGGCAAGCAGGGGAAGCAGGGGAGGCAGAGGAGGCAGGGGGAGCAAGAAGAATGATTTTTATCAATAATTTCGTGAAATAGTATGAGTCTTTAATACTCGTGAATGAGTCTTTGATACTCGCGGGCGAGTCTTTAATACTCGTGAATGAGTCTTTGATACTCGCGGGCGAGTCTTTAATACTCGTGAATGAGTCTTTGATACTCGCGGGCGAGTCTTTAATACTCGTGAATGAGTCTTTGATACTCGCGGGCGAGTCTTTGATACTCGTGAATGAGTCTTTGATACTCGCCAACGAGTCTTTGATACTCGCGGGCGAGTCTTTGATACTCGCCAACGAGTCTTTAATACTCGCCAACGAGTCTTTGATACTCGCCAACGAGTCTTTAATACTCGCCAACGAGTCTTTGATACTCGTGAATGAGTCTTTGATACTCGTTAACGAGTTTTTGAACTCCACTCCTCTGCCCCCATGCCCCATGCCCCATGCCCCTCTTCAATAAACCCCACTCCAAGATCGCAAAATTGGCAAGACAAATGTAATCGGGGCACGTTCTTCGACGGTGACTTGTACAGAGGTAGTGGTTCCAGAAGTTACTTTCATCTGCGGCCCTTGGGAAGAAGACCATTTGTAGCCGCTGACTGTGGAAGGGTCTGGTCGCAGTCGGGCGGTGATGAGGATTTGTGGCCCTTGTGACATCAAACCTTGAACGAATTCGGAATTGCCTACTACGCTTAATGCACCTTCTTTGGTTACGGGAAAAGCTGAGACATCTGTAACAGCGCCAATGATGCCACCAAAGCGTTCCCGTTGTACTGTATTAGGTGTGACTTGTAACTTCATTCCTGGTTGAATTTGCTTACCTTCACCCACGGGAAAAAATGCTACAGTCTCCAGTTGACTCGATCGCTTTTGTGCAGCGATCGCTCCTATGGGTGTACCCTGTAAGACAACCTGTCCCGGTGTTGCCGAAATTTCTAAAATCCTTCCTGAGTAAGTACTTTTGATTAAGCTGTTACTCGATAATTGCACTGCTAATTGGGTAATATTCCGCTGCACTTCCTGAATTTCTTTTTTGCGGTTAGTGACAACTTCTAGGTCTTGTTGTGCCAATGTTGCTTCTTTACTATCTAGCTGCTTTAACTGAGTTTCTAAATCTTTAATGGAGTTGAGATTTTCTAGGTATTGGCGCTGGGCGTCTGCTTCTTTGACATCCAGTTGCTTGAGTTGAGATTCGGCTTCGTTAATTTGTGTGACAGCGTTGAGATAATCTTGCTGTGACTGTAGTACTGTATCTCCTGATATTGCTCCATCTGCCAATAGTTGCTTGCGGTTATCGAATCTCTGTTTGAAAGTCGGCAGCAGTTCCCGTAAAGATTGTAGGCTTTGTATTTGGGTAGTGCGATCGCGTTGGATTGAGTCCAGCCCTTTGTCTCTTAAAATCGGCGTTAGCTTTTGTAGTGTTTGAAGATTTTGCTGCAAAGATTGGCGTTGCTGTTGAATGGCCTGTCGATCTGCATTTTGCCGTAGTCGTTGCACTAAGTTAGCTTCGCGATCTTCTTGCTGTAGTTGCTCTAATTTTGAGCGTACTAATTGTAGCTGTTTGGTGAGTTCACTTTGGTCTAAGGTTGCCAGCACATCTCCTCTGTTTACAAAGTCGCCAACACGAACGTTGACACTTCGCAACCTGCCGGCGATCGGTGACTGAAATGAAGTAACCGTGCTGGGATAAACTATGATGCCAGTACCCGTCACCGTAATTGGAATTCGACCCAAAAAACTCCAACTCAGCCCTGTCACCACCAAGGAACCAACAGCAATTAGAGGTAGCCACTTTTTCGGGCTGACTACCTCCATAATTTGGTCTAGTTCTTCAGGTGAAGAAATACGCTCTAAAGCTTCTTTACGGAACAGGTTACTTTTTTGGCTAGTCACCGAACACCATCCCAATTTACATGGGAGTCAAAATAGGGAACAATTTGGAAACACTAAAATTTTGCTGCTGCAATCACTAATTTAGCATCTGATGAAACGCCAAACCTGAGTAAATCAAGCTTTTAAATTTTGAATTTTGTCTAAAGATTATAAAGAAAGTGAGCGGAAGCTTCCTCCGCTCATAACTTTATCAGCAGTTTACTGTGTAATTTGCTAGCAAAACTTCTCTAACCATTAATAGTGCTGTTTAAGCTTAGACTCTTCCTACAGAACATAATGAAAAAGTTTTGATAGCACAGCCTGTTCTGCATTTTTTAAAATTTAGTTAAAGCCGAGGGTTTTAGCTAGTCCACCCAAAAGGGCTGCTGCTACATTGGTGTTTTGAATGCCAAGTACGTTGACATTGATATCGTTAAGGCTTCCGTTGAGGATATTTATATCATCTATATCTACGAGATCATCATCAGAACCAGTTCCGCCAACTACGGCACTGATTTCTTCTTCGTTTAACTCTGTCATAACTGCAATTTCTTCTTGTCCAAAAGTGATATGAGACATAACAATTTCTTCCTTATATAAAATGAGTTGAATTACTTCACTAAGAATGCCAGGCAAACAAAGTTGTCAGCTACCCCAAAAAATGAGTATCTGGTTGCTTGTGAGTACGCTTTGTAGCCAGAATGCTGATTACTAAACGTTTGATTTCTTAGTGAAATTGCTAGTTATTAACCTACAAAAAATGAATGGAAAATGCAAGATTATCGAGAATATTTTCTACTTTTCCCACTAAAACTTACTTTTCCGACTAAAACTTACTTTTTGTAATTTAGTTGCCTAAAAGAAAATCCCCAGTCAATAATCGCCTTTATAGACATACTTTCAAGAAATAGGGGAAGTGGGTACAGATGAGATTAATCTCGTCTGTAGAGTAGTAGGAAGTAGGCAAAGAAAGTCTTAATTTCATTTGCCGTAGCGGGTGATGCGCCGCCAGTGTGCCTGCTCGTAAAAAATTTTTTCTGCAAGTATTTATTCGGTAATATGCTATTATGAGCAAATAAAACTTAAGTACATTTACTTAACCAATTTTCAAGCTTGAACACCCGTGGAAGATATTCTGCAAGCTGTAGAAAGAATTCTGCAAGACAAACCTCTTGCTTCCATTCAATTATTTGTTTTGTATCAATCGTGGTTGGGCAAAACTTATGATGAAATGTCAAAGACATCAGGCTATGCTAACCACTACATTAAGGAAATTGGCTCTCAGTTGTGGCAAGACCTTTCTGTAGCCATTGGAAAAAGAGTAACAAAAAAAAATCTGCATGTAGCCTTAAGGAAACATCTACAGGAGAGTTCCTCATGGGGAAAACCCACAACCAACAATGAAAAAATTTTCCTTTCCCACGCCCTTTCGCAAGCTAAAACTAGTTATCACGGGAATCAGATAGAAAAAAATTTTAAAAGAAAATGCAGCTTAGAAATGGTTTTTTCAGACGTGTTTTCAGCTAGCGAGATAGATTATCCTAGCGGCCCTGTGCCACTTGGTTCTCCTTTATATATCGAACACCCTCCATTAGAAGAACTTATTTGTAGTGAATTGATACACCCTGGTTGCTTAATCAGAATTAAAGCACCCAAGAAAATGGGCAAAAGTTCCCTGCTCAACCGAATGATTGCTTTTGCTAAAGAGCAAGATTATCAAATTGTCTACTTGGACTTTCAAGAAGCTGACGAAGAAGTTTTTGCTTCGTTGGATAAATTTTTACGTTGGTTTTGTATCTATGTCACCAGGCAGCTAAACCTGCTTCCCTGTGTTGATGATTTTTGGGATACAGACATGGGCAGCAAAGTCAGCTGCAAAATTTATTTTGAAGCATATTTATTACAATACATAGCTGAAAGTCCTGTGGTTTTGGCTTTAAATGAAGTGCAGCGAGTTTTTGAACATCCAAAAATTGCCCAAGACTTTTTGCCAATGCTGCGATTTTGGCACGAACAAGCAAAGCAAGACCAGACATGGCAAAAACTCCGAATGGTGGTAGTTCACACCACAGAAATTTATGTTCCCCTCAAGCTCAACCAATCGCCTTTTAATGTGGGAATTACAATAACTCTGCCACCATTTACCAAGAGCCAGGTACAAGATTTAGCATTGCGTTACGGGTTAGAGTGGGCAGCAGATTCCCAAGGGGCAAAACGCTTAGAATCTCTACAAGCAATGGTGGGGGGACATCCTTATTTGGTAAGCCTTGCACTATATCATTTATCTGGGGAAAAAATGACCCTAGAAATGTTATTGGAAACAGCTTCGACACCAATGGGAATTTACAGCCAGCATTTGCGAGAACTATTAAACTTGCTGCAAAAAGAACCAGAATTAATGTCTGCGATGCAACAGGTAATTGCTAGTGATGACAAGGTAGAATTAGATGCGATCGCTGCTTATAAACTAGAAAGCATGGGTTTAATACAACTCAACGGCAATCAAGCTTGTGTCATGTGTGAATTATATCGTCTTTATTTTAGTCAACAGCTTGCAAAGTACTCAGGATGTTAATACTTCTGGTAAAATCTTAAAAGGTAAATAATTAAAAGATTTATTCTTCTTATATAACTTTATTTGATTAAGAAATAAAAAATATTTAAAATAAAATGAACAATTATCGATACCAAGTTGGTGGTACCCTCACCAGTGATTCTCCTAGCTATGTTGAGCGCAAGGCAGATGTGGAACTCTACCATGCTTTAAAACAAGGTGACTTTTGCTATATTCTCAGCTGTAGGCAGATGGGGAAATCCTCATTAATGGTTAAAACAAAACATCGCTTACAACAAGAGGGTTTTCGATGTGCCACAGTTGATATGACCAATATTGGCTGTGACAATATCACTCCCGAACAGTGGTACAAAGGAGTAGCAGGGGATTTATGGTTAGGTTTTCAGCTATTAGGAAAAGTTAATCTAAAAACTTGGTGGCAAGAAAAAAAAGATATTTCTTTGGTTCAAAAACTCAGTCATTTTATTTCGCAAGTCCTGTTAGCTCAGTTTCCTAACGAAAGATTGTTTATTTTTATTGATGAAATTGATAGTATTCTGAACTTAGATTTTCCAGTTGATGACTTTTTTAGCTTGATTAGATTTTGCTACAACCAACGAGCAATTAATCCAGAGTACAATCGGATTACCTTCGCAATTTTTGGCGTTGCTACACCTTCAGACTTAATTTTATATCGAAATCATACTACCCCATTTAATATTGGCAAAGCTATCGAAGTAAATGGTTTTACATTTGAAGAAGCTCAACCATTAGCTTTGGGGCTAAATATTCAAGGCAATCATGCCCAAAAAGTCTTACAAGAAATCTTGTCTTGGACACAAGGGCAACCATTTTTGACCCAAAAGCTGTGTCGACTGCTTGTGAATTTATCTAAAGACGACCTGGGTAGAAAGCTGAAAATTCCTCCAGGAACAGAAGAATTTTGGATAGAAAATGTAGTGCGATCGCATATTATTGAAAAATGGGAATCCCAAGATGAACCAGAGCATCTGAGGACAATTCGCGATCGCATTCTCAGAAACGAACAATTTGCCGCCAGATTGCTGGGAATTTATCAGCAAATCCTCCAAGGAATTAAAGTACCCGTTGACGATAGTCGAGAACAAGTAGAACTGTTGCTATCTGGTTTGGTGATTAAAAAGCAAGGTTTTCTCAAAATCAAAAACCGCATTTATGAAGAAGTTTTCAATCTAGAGTGGGTTGGCAAAAAATTAGCTAACTTGCGCCCCTACTACGAAAGTTTTAATGCATGGGTAGCCTCAAAGCAAGAAGATGAATCTCGCTTATTGCGCGGTCAAGCCTTAATTGACGCCCAAACTTGGGCAAATGGTAAAAGCTTAAGCAACTTAGATTATCGATTTTTAGCTGCTAGTGAAGAATTAGACCGACGAGAAATGCAGCAAGCATTAGAGGCTGAACGTGCCAAAGAAGTCGAAGCGCGACTTGCAGAAGAACAAAAAAGGCTTGCTCAACAAAGAAGATCTTCCCGAATCGTAGCACTTTTACTTTTGGGTATGACCATCAAGTTGGCGATTTCTATCGTGTGGGGAATGTCGCTTTTACAAAAGATTGATGCTTTGCAATCACGGCTAAGATGTAACCAGATAGAGCATCAAGGCTCAGTCAAAACAATTTGTAATTAGCCAAACAATAAAAATAAACCTGTCAATCACGACAAGACTACATCTGTTTAGTTTAAAACTTAGACAAAAACCTCTTTTAAACTCTTTTAATATTGCTGATTTCATCGATGACAACGATTCTGCTTGATATCAAAATCACTGTAGAGACGTTGCATTGCAACGTCTCTACATTCGGATTGATAGCATAGTTCAGCAACTTTGAACTCTACTGTATTTTCAGTATTAACCACCAGCGACGGCAGGGACAATACTGACTTCATCACCATCATTGAGGCGTGTATCTGCACCTTTTAAAAACCGAATATCTTCGTCATTGAGGTAAAAATTCACAAACCGACGTAGCTTTCCTTCTTCATCACATAATCGTGATTTGAAACCAGGAAAACTTTGTTCTAATGAATCCACAAGTTCAGCAATGGTACTGCCACTGGATTCTACCGTAGCTTGGTTATTTGTAAATTGTTGAAGAGCTGTAGGAACTAAGACTGTTACGGCCATAGAAGTAGAAAGTTAAAAGTGAAAAGTAAAGATTTGTCCATTGTCCATTGTCCATTATCCTTGGTTTTAACAAAGGACTAATGACTAATGACTAGTGACAAATAATTAAACGAGAACTTGTTGCCATTCCAAGCGATCCAGAGTACGCGATCGCTCTAGGGCACGTTCAAAACTATCGAGTTTGGCATCAATAGTCAAGGGTTCGCCAATATAGCCTTGTACTGCTTCTTGGGTTTTCAGACCATTGCCAGTGATGTAAACCACGGTAGTTTCATCTGGATCGATCTTGCCAGCTTCCACCAATTTTTTCAGCACAGCTACGGTTGTACCACCCGCTGTTTCTGTGAAGATGCCTTCGGTTTCTGCCAGCAACTTGATGCCGTCAATAATTTCTGCATCATTGACTGATTCAATGTTACCACCAGTCTTCTGAGCTATATCCACAGCATAAATGCCGTCTGCTGGGTTACCGATGGCAATTGATTTAGCAATTGTATTCGGTTTAACTGGTTTAATAAAGTCGTGCCCTTCTTTAAATGCTTGGGCGATGGGCGAACAACCTTCAGCTTGAGCGCCGCTGAAACGGACTTTCTTACCTTCTACTAAACCAACTTCGACAAATTCTTGGAAACCCTTATAAATTTTGGTAAATAGCGAACCAGAAGCCAAAGGAGCAACAATATGGTCGGGTAATTCCCAACCAAGTTGTTCTGCAACTTCAAAGCCTAGTGTTTTGGAACCTTCGGAGTAGTAAGGACGCAAATTAATATTGACAAATCCCCAACCATGTGTATTGGCAACTTCCGAACACAGACGATTGACTTGATCGTAGTTGCCTTTTACTGCCATTAGGGTGGGACTGTAAATCAGACTGCCGAGAATTTTACCAGCTTCCAAATCTGCGGGGATGAACACACAGCAATCTAAACCGGCGTGAGCAGCGATCGCAGCTGTAGAATTTGCCAAGTTACCAGTGCTGGCGCAGGAAACAGTGGAAAAGCCCAACTCTCGCGCCCTGGTGAGGGCAACTGATACCACCCGATCCTTAAAGCTAAGGGTGGGCATATTCACGGCATCATTTTTAATATAAAGCTTGTTTAGACCCAGGCGGCGGGCAAGACGGTGGGAACGAACCAAGGGAGTCATACCAGTTCCCACATCTATAACGTTATCAGTTGCGACAGGTAAAAAGGGACGGTAGCGCCAAATTGAATTAGGGCCAGCTTTAATTGTTTCACGAGTGACGGTCTGACGCAGGGCACTGTAGTCATACTTGACTTCCAAAGGCCCAAAGCACAACTCACAAACATTGCTGGCTTTGGGTTCATATTCCGCACCACATTCCTTACATTTCAAGGCTTTGAAAAATGTGGCATTACTGACTTGGGATTGGGTTGTGATTGCCTGAGTCATAAACTAGCTTTCCCTGTCTGTCCATCAACTGTCGCCTGATAGTAACACGAGTAAAAATACCAGTCAAACATACCCGACAAAAATTGTCGGGTATTATTAGTAGTGATAGTAATAATTTTTGTAAAATTTTACTATCAATAAATTCGTGTATTTAGTATTTACACTTACTTATTTCTAGTTACAAATTCAGATCTGAGTTTGAGATATTCAGTCTTAATACTGTTAGTAGTTATGATTAAATTGCATTTTATATATGATGGATATGCATTTATTGGAATGATTGTGACTTTAAATTGCTTACTAAATTTATTCAAATGACCTTATAGAGTAGAGAAAATATATAACAGCAAAGAGCCAAAAGTATTTTCAGATATAGGCTTTAATATTTTTTATCTTGGATTCAAGATTAAACTTGCTATTGATATTACAAAAATAAATTTGAATTTTAATCTTTAATACAATCATTCACCACTAGACAAGTTACTTATTTATACGGTGGACTTTTTTTGCAGCAAAAGTTACATTTCTACTTGCATAAACAATTCGGCAGTACGCAACAGTAAGTTCCCCATACTTGTGATTACTAGCCTTGATTATCAAAGGCGATCGCAAATTGAGATCGGCGAATTATTTGAAAGTATTGCAATAACATACTTGGTGAGGAGTGTCAATAACTGACAGGATTCAAGAAGCTTGAAATACACAAACTAGGTCTCAAAACCAGGTGTTAAGGGTGTTTTATTCTCCGAAGTTTCGATCCGAGGAAGCCTCTCTTCGAGACGCTACGCGAACGGCTCGAACTTCTCTGGGAATTCTGATTCGGAGAATTCAGCAATTTTGCTTTAACTCCTCAAGTCTGCATTCTCAAAACATTAAAGTTTTAGGCAAATATCATCGGTAATTCTTTAAAAAATTGCCGAACTTTATCCTCTTTGAAACTCAGGACACAAGTTCAGCAAACAAACAAAACCTATGGTAAAACAAAATAAATTTGTAAACAAGCAGCGTTACTGCTATCAATCCTTAGTAGCAACAGCATTATTAACTGGTAGCCTTTTCCAATTTCTTGCACCTGTATTAGCTGACGGAACTACAGCGGGTACATCTATCAGTAACACAGCCACAGCAACCTACGAAGATCCCAACAGTCCAGGGACAACAATCAACGCCACTTCCAACACTGTAGTTGTCACCGTAGCGGAAGTTGCTGGTATCACGGTCAGTGCGTCTGGTGTCACAGATGCCACTTCTAGTCCTACCAATACAACAGTCCAAGTTGGTGACTTACTTATCTACACCTACACCCTGACTAACGTAGGTAACGACCCCACCCAATTCCGGATTCCTAACTTAGCTACAACAACCGGGCCGGGTACAGTTTCTGGAACATTACCAAATGGTGGTACACCTAATAGCCTCCAATACAGTATTGACGGCGGCCAAACCTGGCAAAATATCACTAGTACTGAGGTATTCACGCCCTCGGTTTCGCCTGGTGGTACGGTATTGGTGCGTGTGCCAGTTACTGTACAGGCTGGCGCTCAAACTAATGACGTAATAACCGTTACCCTTGGTAACACTCCTGGTGGCGCTCAAAATCAACTGCGGAATCCTGATGGTGGCGACGTTTATACCGCAGATAACCCTGATGGTAGTGTTGTTGGTGAGGTAGCTGGCCTACCAGTTAACGGTACGCGGGAAGCTAGCGCCACCCAGCAAATTCAGGTTGGTTTAACAGTGAAGACCTACACTTTAGCCACCGTTCTCAAGATTCGCAGCGGCTATAACAATGCTGGTACGACTGCAATTACAGATGACAAGTTGACTTATGATTTGAGTTTGCGAGTTGAGTCTAACGATCCTACAGGACAGGGAATTACACCAGCACCTTTGACGGGGACAAGCATCAATGTTAATGGTGTTGTTGGTACTTATATCTTAGTTTCTGATGCGATTCCTGCGGGTACAGATTTGACAGGCGTACCAACTGCACCGCCTGGTTGGCAAACTGTTTATACCGCTGACCCAATTGGGATTGATGCGAATGCAGCTAATTGGACTACCACAGCACCACCTTTAGCCTCAGTCACTCGCGTTGGTTTTATCAATATTCCAGCTACTATTAGTTCCATCGCTCCTGGTAGAACGGTGAATGGCTTCTCAATTCAGCTAGCTGTTGAATCAACTGCAACTTCACCCTTAACCGTCGCTAACATCGCCCAATTATTTGGTCAAACACCCGGCAGTAACTTTCCAGTATACGACGAATCCGGCGACCAAAATCCCAGCAACTACAATGGCCCACCAGGCAATATGACACCTCCTCTGGGTACAGATAGCAACGGCGATGGTGTTCCCGATACTTTCCCAGAGGGCAGCGTTGATGATGGCTATATTAATACTCCAACAACTCCGGAAACTGGAACTGACACAGGCAACAACAACACCGGTGATGGTACACCAGGAGGTGAAGCGAATGTCTTCACGCTGCAAACACCTGTGACCTCAGCGATACTCAACGGGCCGCAGAATGCGCCGGATGCTACCGGGCCATCAGGTGGAACCAACGATGACTTTACGAATAAATCTTCTCTCGTTCCTGCCGGTACAGTACCTGGTAGTACACTCGATCCTCAGTCAGTCGGCTTCACTAACACAGTTAAGAATAGTGGTACTGACCCAGGCGTTTTGAAGATAGAGCCAACGCCACCGACAGTTCCAGGAGATTTACCGAATGATACGAAGGTGACTATTACCTATAATAGTCAGTCTGCTGTCTATACCTACAACAATGGAGCGTTTACATTATCATCTGGTACAGCAATAACAATTCCCAACTTTGCTCCTAATGCAACTATTAACTATGGTGTAGAAGTTGATTTGCCTCCAGGTACCCAGTTATCCACCGATATTAATAGAGGCTTCCCAGTACCCATCATTGCTTCTATTGACAACTACACGACGGATACTAACGGAGATGGAATCAAGGATACTGGCAACGATAATACCTTTGATTCAACTAACATCACTATCGATCGCGTCTACACTGGTTACTTGAAACTACTGAAACTTTCACGGGTATTACAAGGAAGCGGGCCTGTAGTTCAAGGAAATGATGGTACCTTCAGTACTGACCCGAAAAAGCCTGCACCAGGAAACATTATTGAGTATCAAATTCAGTACACTAACATTTCTGAGCCTCAATCTGGAACTGGTAACGTGATTTTGAATGCTGACAAAGTTGTGATTATTGAAGATGGTACGCAAAGCCCCAACAACTGGGCGAAAGACAACGATGCCAGCGGTCAAATTGATACTAGCAATATTGTTGGTTCAGCTAAAGATTCTGGAAGTGCAACTATTCAATTCTTCAGCGGTAATCCCGCTACTAGCTCTGGCATCGACCAAACCGGAAGTACGGTAAATACTGATGTTACTAAATATGTGGATACTGTAACTGGCGTTATCGCACCGGGCGTTCAAAGAACGTTTACTTTCCAACGCAGAGTTAACTAATTCGTTGGGAGTGGGGACGTTTGCGTTATTGCCGCAAACAGTTGGCTTCACTCCCACAAACCTCAAGTAAGAGGAAAGTGACTATTTATTAGCAAAAGCAGGGAAATATAAGTCAACAATCAACGATTCTAGAACTTATTTATGATGAAAGGTGCTTCTCTTACAGGTTTGGGTGCGTTCGCGCTAATAGCTACAGCTCCATTTTTGGCTCAATTTCCAGGAGTTGCAAATATTTGGCATTCAGGAAGTGCCTACGCTCAAAATATCAAAACTCAAGCGCAAATTCAATTGCGCTTAGAAGCTGAAAAGCTAGTGGTGATTCAAGATCGGCAGGGTAAGCAAAGCCAGAAATGGGAACCTTTGAAAGGTCAAGCCGTGGTCCGACCTGGAGATGTATTGAGGTATACCTTGAGCGGCGAAAATCAGAGCGATCGCCCAGTGAAAAATTTGACTCTGAATCAACCCATTCCTAGAGGAATGGTCTACGTACTTAAATCTGCAAATGTAACTAATAATGGAAAAATCACTTATAGCATTGATGGTGGGCGTAGCTTCGTCGAAAATCCCACCGTTAAAGTTACTGTTCCTAACGGCAAAGTGGAAACTAAACCAGCGCCAGCCATTGCTTACACCCACATCCGTTTACAGATTTCGTCAGTTCCAGCAAAGACGACAGTCAAGGCGACTTATCAAACCCAAGTGCGTTGATTGAAAGAAGAATGCAGAATTCTGAATTCTGTTTTGATAATTTTTTTATTAACAATCAGCTTGGCATCCAGAGGAGATGTTTTCTGTGAGCCGTCCTCAAAAACAAAAGCAAATTAATTTTAGTAGTAGCTGGTGGCAAAAATTAACAGCAAATATTCTGCTGGGAAGCTTTTTATATACTAGTTTACCTATATCAGCAACAGCCCAACAAAATAATAGTCAAGTTGCATCTTCCGCAATCACAAATCAAGCTACTTATACTTATACAGACCCAGCTAGTAACTATCAATATCAAGGAAGTTCTAGCCAGCTTAACGTTACTCCTAGTCCATTAGTTGACCCATTAGGAAGGATTTTAGGTTGTGCTGGTACACTTTTACCGGACTATACAGGTTTTTCAGTTGGGGTATACGAACTTAACCCTAGCGACCCGACGGGCACAGAATTGGGCAGTTTAGCTGCTTTGACTCGCACAGAGTTACCGGATATTCCTAATAACAATGTGCCTGGGGGAAAATCGCCAAATATTGAAAATAGTAACCCATATTTCATTACAAATAATCCTGCTGGTGTCTACAATTTTTTGCTAGATCCAAACAAAGGTCAAACCGATCCGGGTAGAACTTATATTTTTGTAGTCAATCCCCCATCAAATTCGATCTACAGACAACGGCGCGTCAAGATTGAAATTATTGCCAAAGATAGTAATGATGTTGTGCAATATGTTGCTACTTCTTTGGATGGGCAACCAATTAGTCTTACAGGTGAAACCAGAGTAGAGCAAACAGTTGTTTTAGTTCCCAATGCAGAAACAGTGGGATTGGATTTATTAGCCTTTGAATTTACTACAAATTTGTGTCAAGCCAATCAGTTGCAGATTATTAAAACAGGCGATCGCGCTACTGCTGAACCTGGAGATACGGTAATCTATCGCCTTTCGGTAAAAAATCTGGCTGATGTTGGTTTAAACAATGTAGTTATTACGGATAACCTCCCTTTAGGATTCCAGTTCTTGCCGAAATCTGTGCAGGGAGAGATGGATGGTGCAGCAGTTCCTATCACGTCGGAAAGGAATGGAAATACGGTGATATTCCGGACAGACATGACGATTCCCACAGGGAAAGTCTTGAATATTGCCTACGCTGCTCAATTAACAGCCGATGCTATGCGTGGTAGTGGTCGCAATAGTGCGATCGTTAATGCTCAACGAATTGATAACAGTTTTAGTACTAAGGATGGCCCAGCAACACACCAACTGAAAATTCGTCCTGGAATCGTTTCTGATTGTGGCACGATTATCGGTCGGGTGTTTGTTGATAAAAACTTTGACGGCGAACAACAGCGTGGTGAGCCTGGAATACCCAATGCAGTAGTTTTTCTAGAAGATGGTAACCGCATCACTACAGATCCGAATGGTTTGTTCTCTTTAGCGAATGTCTTACCTGGATACCACACAGGTGTTCTAGACCTCAGTAGTGTACCTGGTTATGCCCTAGCTCCCAATAAAAAATTCCGCGAACGCAATAGCCAATCTCGCCTAGTGCATTTAGAACCAGGTGGATTGGTACGTATGAACTTCGGTGTCACCCCCACATTTCAGGAAACAGTCAAAAAATGAAACCTAGACTGCACACTATTTTCAACTTGAGGTTGATGGGGGCGATGCCGGTAGCTCTCAGCCTCGTTTTGTATCCTGCCATAGTCCAAGCAAAAGTCACCAATGAAAACCTGTTTTTGCAAGCAGAGAAGGGTGTTAAAAACCAAGCGGTTGAAAATAAAGTGGTTGAAAAAAGTATGGATGTGAATTCTGGGGTTGGTGATTCGGGATATGAAAGGCTCACGCAAAGGCGCATTCGGCAAAGCCGTTCCCGAAGGGTAGGCGCAAAGGTTAGGAGAAGAATTCAGCAAGATTTAAATTCTTATCGTTTGTTGAGAAGTTCTAAAGAGGTTACATCTGTTGGATTTTCCTCAACTTCTTTAGCATCGGCTACTGTTAGTTCAATTTCAGATATCCAGCCAAGTGAAACGGAAATACAACCATTTCAACCAGCAATTTCTGTGGAATTGCCTAGAGGCTTACGCAAAATTGCAGGAATAGAAAATAAGAAAGGCCAATCTCGAAGGGAAATACAACCATTTCAACCAGCAAGTTCTGTAGGGTTACCTAGAGGGTTACGCAAAATTGCTAATGGGGATGTGGGGATAGGGGGACAGGGAGACGCGGAGAGAAGTCAGAGCGCCGGCTTCCGGCGATCTGAACTTCGGGGGACGGGGGGACGTGGGGATGGGGGGAAGGAGGGACAAGGGGTGAATGAAAATATGCCTGTGTCTTCACCTCCACCGATTTCTACAGGAATCAAAATCTTGACTCCGACGGCTGACAGTGTTGTAGATGTACAAGCTACTACGGTAATTGTGCAGTTTCCTGCTGGTAGTCAGGTGGAATTGCGGGTAAATGGGGTGTTGGTAGATCCTTCCTTAGTGGGGCGGACGGAAACTGATGCGAGTACTAACTTAGTAAAGCAGACATGGTATGGTGTTTCGCTACAAGAAGGTCAAAATACTATCTCTGCACAGGTAGTCGGAGGAACCCAAGCGCCTGTAACGGTGCAGGTTGCAGTCCGAGGAGCGCCGCAGCAATTAACTTTGGAAACTGTTGAGTCTCGTATCCCAGCAGATGGACGTTCTACGGCTACAATCCGGGGTCAACTGCTCGATGCAAGTGGGAATCGCTCTAATTATGATGCTGTTGTCACTTTGATACCTACTGCTGGGGACTTTGTGGAGAAAGATTTTAAACCCGATGAACCTGGATTTCAAGTAGAGGCTAAAGGGGGGCAATTTACAGCAACGTTACGATCGCAACTAAAAGCAGAAACTGTCACAATTAGAGCGATCGTTAATAATTTAGAAGCTTTTACCCAGTTGCAATTTGAAACGGCACTGCGTCCGAGTTTGCTGACTGGGGTCATAGATTTACGTTTGGGCGCTAGAGGTACAAATTATTATGGCAGTTTACGTGATTTCATCCCTCCCGACAAAGACAATCGAACGCAATTAGATTTCCATTCAGCGATATTTGCCACGGGTACCATCGGAGAATGGTTGTTTACAGGCGCGTATAACAGTTCTCGTAACTTAAATGAAGATTGTAACTGCGATAATCGCTTGTTTAGAACTTACCAATTTAGCGAGCAAAACTATCCTGTCTATGGCGATAGCTCGAAAGTTGATGTGCTGGCTCCTTCTATTGACAGCGTGTTTCTGCGTTTTGAGCGCTCAACTGGTATACCTGGATCTTCCCCTGATTTTGCCATGTGGGGTGACTATAACACAGAAGAATTTACACGGCGATCGCAGCAATTTACTTCTATCACTCGCCAACTCCACGGTTTTAAAGCTAACTACAACTTAGGAAATTTACAAATTACAGGTTTCTACGGCAATAACTTAGAAGGATTCCAACGAGATACCATTGCTCCCGATGGCACCAGTGGTTATTATTTCCTGTCTCGCAGACTCTTACAACCAGGGAGCGAAAATGTTTTTATCGAGTTAGAAGAACTAAATCGTCCTGGGACTGTATTGGAACGCAAACAGCTAAACCGAGGCCCAGACTACGAAATCGACTACGATCGCGGTACCTTATTATTCCGCGAACCGATTCTTCGCACCGATATCGATGAAACTGGACAAGTCTTGGTACGTCGGATTGTTGTTAGCTATCAATATGAAAGTGAAGACTCTGATAGCAATATCTTTGCCGGTCGTTTGCAATATAATCTTTCCCGCGAACTGAACCGAGAAAGTTGGATTGGAGCAACCTACGTTCAAGAAAATCAGGGTGTGCGTGATTTTCAACTCTATGGCGCAGATGCGCTGATTGCTTTGGGCGATAAGGGTAAGCTAATTGCAGAATACGCCCATTCTAATCATGATTCTGATGTTCTGGGAAAGGTTAGCGGTGATGCCTATCGCTTGGAAGCTGAGGGACAAATCGCTAATGGGATTCAAGGACGTGCTTATTATCGGTTTGCCGATACAGGTTTTGCCAATAATGCCACTGTCAGCTTTGTACCGGGACAAACTCGTTATGGGGCGCAGGTTATAGCTAAACTGAGTCCAACTACCAATGCCAGGGTGCAATACGACCACGAAGACAATTTTGGGATTGCTCCCCAACCGCTAGACACATTTGAAGAATTATTTGCACCCCGTAATGATGCCATACCAGGGAGTAAAGTTGATAATTCCCTAACGACAATTACTGCTGGGATTCAACAACGCTTGGGTAGCGCCATCTTCGATCTAGATTGGATTCATCGCGATCGCCAAGACCGCATTTCACCCAACGCTTTGAGTAGTAATTCGGATCAATTGCGTTCGCGTTTCACAGTTCCCATCGCTAAAAACCTGACCTTCCAAGCTCAAAACGAACTCAGCTTATCTTCCCAAAAAGATAGTGTTTATCCAGACCGTACCATCTTCGGGTTGAATTGGGCGGTAATTCCTGGTGTGAATGTCAGTCTGGCCCAACAGTTTTACAGTAGCGGTCAATTGTCTGGTAACTCCATCACTAGCTTGAATGTCAACGGCGAACACAAACTTGGAAGGGATACCACTATAACTGGTCGTTACTCAATTTTGGGTGGTGCCAATGAACTGACTACCCAAGGTGCGATCGGTCTCAATAACCGCTGGACTATTGCTCGTGGATTGCGGTTGAATTTAGCTTACGAACACGTATTTGGTAACTTCTTCAATCGAACTGCGGCGGGTCAACAATATTCCCAACCCTACGCCTATGGTCAAGCGGCATCGGCCATTGGATTTGATGGTGGCGATAGTTACAGCGTTGGCTTAGAATACAGCGATAATCCCCAGTTTCAAGCCAGCGCCCGCTACGAGCATCGCTCCTCTTCTAGTGGTAGTAATACAGTAATTACCGCAGGTGCAGTAGGTAAAATTTCTCCATCTCTGACGGCTCTGGTACGTTATCAACAAGCAAATTCTGCCAATCAAAGACTTTCAGGATTGGCAGATACCGCTAATCTCAAGGTGGGTTTAGCTTATCGCGACCCCCACAGTGATAAATTTAATGCTTTATTGCGTTATGAATATCGCCAAAATCCGGCGATTATTCCTGAGACGATTCTGTTAGGTAGTGGTACGGGTTCCCAAGACCATACTTTTGCTTTAGAAGCTATCTACGCCCCTAACTGGCAATGGGAATTCTACGGTAAGTATGCTTTGCGTAATAGTACTTCTTATTTGGCTAACGATTTAGTTGGTACGAGTACAGTGAATTTGGGACAATTACGAGCTACTTATCGTTTGGGATATAGCTGGGATTTAGTTGGTGAGGCTCGCTGGATTGGTCAATCTAATTACAGTGAGACAGGCTTTGTTCTGGAAACAGGTTACTACCTGACTCCTAATTTGCGACTTTCTGCTGGATATGTTTTTGGTGAAGTTGATGACAGGGATTTTTCTGGAACACGATCGGCTGGTGGATCATATTTGGGTTTAACTGTCAAGCTTGATGACTTATTTGATGGTTTTGGACAGCAAAAACCGGTGCCACGTCGGGAAGAAAAATCTACGGTGCAAAGCCTGGTGGACAAATTGCGACAATCAAATTGAGGATATAAATTTGTTTCACGCAGAGGCGCAGAGGCGCAGAGAAAATCACAATGTTGTCCTCTGTGTAAGTTATAGAAATCTCCAAACTCTCTTACTCTCCGCGTCTCTGCGCCTCTGCGTGATAAAAATCATCTCGCAAAGGTAGCAACGCCAAATATTTAGACAAACAAGGCTTGTCTGGTTTCAACTGGTTCACCAGTCAAACTAAAAGCACGAACTTCAGTAATTTTTACCTTAACCAACTGCCCTTTCAATTGTTTGATGTCCCCAGTAAAGAAGGTTAAACGATTACCACCTGTGCGTCCCATGACTTGAGTTTTATCTTTGGGGTTTTGGTCTTCTACTAGAACTTCTTCAATGCGTCCGAAGTAACGTTGCGATCGCTCACTTGCTTTGATACTTACTAAATGATTCAATCTTTGTAGGCGATCGCTTTTCACCTCTTCACTCAGTTGATTGTCCCACAAAGCAGCGGGTGTTCCCGGACGTGGCGAGTATGCGGCTGTATTCAACATATCAAAGCCGATATCTTCCACCAGTTTCAGAGTATTTTCAAATTGTTGTTCTGTTTCCCCAGGAAATCCCACAATTGCATCGGCGCTAATTGAGGCATCTGGCATATATCGCCGAATCGTATCAATAATTCGGCGGTATTTTTCATGTGTATAACCCCGCGACATCGCCTTTAAAACTTCATTATCCCCAGATTGAAAGGGAATGTGGAAGTGTTCGCAGACTTTGGGCAGTTCAGCACAAGCCCGAATTAGCCTTTCAGTAAAATAACGGGGGTGACTTGTAGCAAATCTTATTCTTTCAATTCCCGGCACATCATGGACGTAATACAGTAAATCTGTGAAGTTGTGCAGGTGCCGACCTTCTGGTGTAGCTCCTGGCAAATCTCTGCCGTAAGCGTCAATATTTTGACCGAGTAAAGTAACTTCCTTGTAACCTTGTCGTGCTAATTCTGCCATTTCTTTCCGAATAGCTTCTGGTGTGCGAGATTGTTCGACACCCCGCACGTTGGGAACTACACAGTAGGTGCAGCGCTCGTTACAACCGTAAATCACATTCACCCAAGCAGTGACTTTACTATCTCGTCGTGGCTGGGTGATGTCCTCCATAATGTGAACCGGCTCGGTCGCCACAACTTGGTTACCCTCAAACACTGACTCCAGCAAATCTTTGAGGCGGTTGGCGTGTTGCGGCCCCATTACCAAGTCTAATTCCGGCACGCGTCGCAACAGCGCTTCGCCTTCTTGTTGGGCAACACAACCAGCAACAATCAGCGTTAAATCTGGCTGCTCGTGCTTGCGCTTGGCTTGCCTGCCAAGGTAGGAATAAACCTTTTGCTCGGCATTATCTCGAATTGTGCAGGTATTGTAGAGAATCACATCTGCATTATTTGGATCTTCTGACCATTCAAAGCCCATGTCTTCCATTACGCCAGCCATGCGCTCTGAGTCAGCTTTATTCATCTGACAACCGAAAGTAGTGATGTGATAGTGGCGTTTAGAAGTGGTCATGGGGAATTATGCTTAATTAGCCTAATGTATATAAACTTTATTTCTATTTTATAACGCTCTTAACCAACGTTAGGTAATGCTGCTAGATAAAACCTAGACAATGCTAGTACTTTAGGTTTTTAGAGGAGTTATGCTGTGGCGAGAAACAAAAAAAGCCAATACTCAACTGCTACAGATGTGTATACAATTAAACATTAGATTTGGGAATAATCGCTCATTAAGCAGCGATCGCAATTATTTGCACTACTGAGTAAATATAAACAAGTTATTATGTGATATGCCGAAAATTACTGTTTGTATTCCTACTTTTAATCGTATCTCTCTGCTGCCTTATGCGATCGCCAGTGTACTTAATCAGTCAGAGCAAGACTTTGAACTAATTGTTTGTGATGACGGTTCTAGCGATGGAACACCTGAATTCATGTCAGAGTACACAGACCATCGGGTTAAATACATTCGTCATTCACAAAATATAGGTAAAAGCAATAATATGCGCTCTGGTTTTGATGCTGCCAGCGGTGAATATTTTATTAAATTTGATGATGACGACCGACTAACGCCTGATTTTCTCGCAAGTACGGCAGCGATTCTTGACCAAGACTCTAGTATTGATTTTGTTGGTACAGACCATTGGATAATTGATATTAACAATATCCAGGATGAGGCAAAAACTGAGGAAAATTCTCATCGCTGGGGGAGAAAGAATTTACCTGCGGGTATTGTAGATAATTTGCTGGAAGTTGTATTTGTTCATCAAAGTTTTCAAATTGGATCGACATTATTTCGGCGTCAAACCTTGCAAGAATTAGGATTTATGTTGCCCAATCTGCAAAATTGCGAAGATAATGATTTATTTGTGCGGCTAGCTTTGGCTGGCAAAAAAGGTTATTACTTACCTGAATTATTGATGGAATATCGTTTGCACGCAGAACAGCAAGGTATAGACAGAGCTATTCCTTATTTGTTTGATAAAATTCGATATTTAGAAAGTTATAAATTTGAATCTGAAAAAATAGAAGAAATTAGGCAAGAGCGTTTAATGGAAACGCAATTATTATTAGGCTTGCGTTTAATTGAAAAGGGAGAAACGCAAAAAGGCAGAGAACTAGTTTTAGCAGGAAAATCTTTTTCGGCTGCTAAAGCTTGGACTGGTTTAGGGTTATCGCTGTTACCACTTGGGTTACGAGGTAAGGCGTTTGATGCACTGCGACAGATACGGGGTTAGGAAATAGCTCAATGTTTCACGCTCCAGGCGCAAAGGCGCAGAGAAAGACCACAAAGGGATTGCTGAATTTACTTATTTTGTGGAAGAGTTGGGGTAGGTTGGTAATTTGAGCTAGATATTAGTTGACTAATCAGGAAAAATGTACTAAGAGTTAAGGCTATAGATATAACTGCGATCGCTAAAGAGTTAGTCTTCCAAAAGCTGAGTTTCCCTTGCTTGTAAGCCATATTGGTTATATTTACTTCCCGCCTAGCTTCTTCTAAAATGGATTGCAGAGCATTTATCTGCTCATCTTCTAGTTCTGCAAATCTATCTTGTCGAAAAGCATTTTCTAGAATTTTTACCTTTTCTTCAGAAGATACTTGAGCAAGTTCTCTCCTGACAACTTCATAAGGATTACTTTGCTTTAGAGGTTGTGAGGATGGGATTTGAGAGTTTGGTTGAACATTTTGTTGATAAAATTTATCCAGTTTTTCATGATTGATCGATTGTGATGATTGATTTGGCAGAATCGGAGGATCTTGACGAATCTCTTTTTTGGTAAAACTGTATCCCTTATTTTGCGTTGCAGGTTTTGATGATTGATTTTGGGGTGTTCTTGGTTGAGTTGGGATACGCTGATTATTACCTATTTCATTTGTTTTCAATGACCATTTATAGTCACTATCTTGAACAACCATACTCTTCAATGAAGAATATAAGTAATGGTTGACTTCTCGTCTTTCAACTCCCAGCATTTCAGCAATTTTTACTGCTCTTAGAGGAGTGCCACGTTTTAAAATTTCAACAATTTTAGATTCTAGACTATCCATGTGAGCCACCAATTTACAGAATATAATCAGAAAGTATTTTCTGCAAAACTGTCAATAATCTTTAGCATTGTTTTGTCACCTAAGCCTTTAATGCGATCGACGACATTACTAAAAGATTTGAATTTTTCATTGTCACGCTCATTGATTATTTTTTCAATTATTTTAATATTGATCCCAACACGCCTCAACTTAGAAGTAAGCTCAGATATACTCAAGGTATTAAGTGCTTCTAAGGGTTCAATTGGTTTTGGAATTCGATATTCAATTTCCTTCAGTTTGTCATTAATATTTTTAATTTCAAGCCTAAGCTCTGTTTGTAATTCAATAGTGCGGTTTTCAAAGCGTGATTCAAGGTTTGTTAAGCGAGACTCTGTATTGCTAGACCGTGATTCCATATTTATTAAGCGGGATTCAATACCATCTGAACTACGAGGTACATTGTTAGGAATAAAAACTTTTGGTTTTCTAAATAATTCAACTTGCTTAGTTAAAGTTTCCTCATTTTCAGATTCAATGATAAATACCCCAATCATTTCGCCCTTACGAGGGTCTATCTCTCTAGCTCTAACAGCAGCATGATACTCAAAATCTCCATCTACTACCTCGTATGATTGCAGGCTTGTTCTGCGAACCACGATAGGATTAATAACCCCCTCAGAGTCTAAAATTAATCGAGCAGCCTGTTCTAGTTCATTATCTGCGAAAATTGAACGAAGTTTGCTTGAGGTAATTTTCTTTACAGCAACCAGTGATGTAGCTAATTTCATTGAGACAGCCCTATTTTTTGTAAAACTTCTATTGCTAACAACTCAAATTCACGTGCCGAATTTGAGTCAGGTTTAAAATCTAGCACTGAAATTGGATCAGCTATCTCAAGATCTCCAACAATCTGAATTCTTTCAGCGCATTTTGCCAAATCTTCTCTTTCATAAATTACAGTATCCATCACATTGATATCATATCGGCTATAAATATTTTCTAGACGATTTTTTAAAGTTGATTGGACAAATTTTGCATTTGTTGATATTTTACAAGCTAAAACTCCTATTATCTCAATTGGCGATTTTCTGATTTGTTTTCTAAATCCATTAATACTTTTTATAAATTCTTTAACATTGGTTAATCCTTGGTTAGCGAAGGGTTTTAAATCTGATGGAATGATAAGAAAATCTGTAGCTATTAAGGCAATTTTGGCATATAGATTTAAAGAAGGTGGTGTGTCAATTAACACGATATCATATTGATCTCTTACTTCCTCTAGTTTTTCAATCAGTATTAGCCTGCTATAGTCAAGTGCATTCAGTTCCGTTTCTTGCCTTATCAAATCAATGTGTGCAGGAATTACATAAATTTCTGGATTGCTAAAATTAGATTTTCTGGCTACCTCTGCAATAGAGTAAAATTCTTCTGAGTGCAATACATGAAAAATATTAGAATCTTTGATGTCATCAAACTCTTCGTCATCAAATTTGACTAAACCAGTGGCAAATGTAGTGTTAGCTTGACTATCTAAATCAATAACTAGGACTCTTTTACCCTTCTTCCTAATAGCAGCAGCTAGATTAACTACAGTGGTTGTCTTACCTACGCCGCCTTTATTATGGTAAACCGCAATTGTTTTCATTGAATGTTGCCTCTTTGTTTCAAAATTGGAATTCTTTTGACTTATTTCAACTGTTGGTTTATTTAGTAACTGCCCTTCTTTAAAACTTTCTCTACCAATCAAACCTTTAATTTCATCTAACTTTATTTCAACTTCCTTCCCAGAACACTGAAAAACTAGCTGAATATCATATTGTAATTTTTGATAAATTCTGATTTCTTTGCCATTAGTCAGCAACCCATACTTGACATTCAAACTTGTTAAATAATGCCTGAGTCGGAGAACATGATTATTTAAGTTTTGTTTGGGATGCTTTGCCTCCATCACAACACTCAGGGGTGAGTTGGCATCTAAGACAAAGGGAATTACTTGTGCTGCAAATGCTAAGAAGTCTAAGCGAATGCTACCAATGACAACTTCTTGATGCCAGGTGTCGGGAGTATAACCTAGCTGCGGTAGTAAATATTGCACTATGAGTTTGCTTTCAACTTCACTTTCGTTACGGCACAGCTCAGGATTAAAAGGCAATATTTTTCTACCTATAAATAATTACAATCATGGGCAAAACTTGATATTTGCTAGTTTATCCTATAGCTTTTATTATTCTCAGTGATAAAAATCACTAACAAAAATGTAAATTTTGATGACAAAGCTAGTATATTCACTGTTAAAGTGACTCTTTTTAAGAGCTAACTATATTAAAAATTAACAACCTAAGTCGGTATTTCCCTATTGCCGTGGTAAATGGCTAAAATCAAAGTGTTTACTTAACGTATTTGTCCTAAAGGTTTTGGCTACTGTATCTTGTCCCCGCTGCCATCAACTGATTGATAGTCAAGCTATTAGTTGTCCTTATTGCCGGATAACACTCAAAGCTTACGGTCATCCCGGCATTCCCTTGCACCGTGCCACTGGGGACGGGTATTTATGCGACACCTGCATTTATCACGCTGATGATAGTTGCAATTTTCCCCAACGTCCCCACGCCAAAGATTGTACCCTCTACCAAAATATTGAAGAGACAAAGTTAGATTTAGAACAGCAGCGTGAATCCAAGGGTTTCGCGGTAAGTGTGAAAAATTGGCTAAAACGTAATCAGGCTTTGCTGTTGCTATTAGGTTTATTGTTACTGTGTTTGCTGTTCGTTATATCAACATCTTGAATTTGTGTTTTTTGGGAATAGGGAGTGGGGAATGGGGAGACGCGGGGACAGGGGGATGCGGGGACGCGGAGAATAATTGATGATTAATGCCCCATGCCCTATGCCCCATCCCCAATGCCAAAACTTCACACTGTCGTAATTTTGGGGGTTTCAGTATTAGGTTCAACTACTACAGGTGCTGCTTGTTCTTCAAATACGGCTAGGTCGAACCAAAAAGTAGTGCCAACGCCAACTTCACTCACCAAATGGACTTTACTACGGTGTCTGTCGATGATGTTTCTGACAATGGATAAACCTAAACCAGTGCCTTCTAGTGTGTGAACTCGGTTTTCTACGCGAAAGAAGCGTTCAAATATTGAGTGTTGGTCTTCTGTGGCGATGCCAATTCCAGTATCGGAAATTTCAATTCGCACTGGAGGAGATTGGGTCTGATTGGGCTTAGGATCTAGTTGGTAGGCGCGGATTGCGACTTTGCCACCAGCTTTTGTGAATTTTAGGGCATTACCAATCAAATTACCAAATACTTGTACTAGTAAATCATAATTACCAACTACGAAGGGCAAATTAGGCGCAACTTCTTGAATGAGTTCAACACATTTATCTTTAGCATTGAGTTGGTAAGTACGCAGTGTTTGTTCGATCGCTTGGGCTAAATCCACTCCATCGAAGCTATAATTACGACCAGATTCGAGTTTTGACAAATCTAAAACGTCGTTAACTAAGCGAGTCAGGCGATCGGTTTCATGGTTCACTGTTTGCAGAAACTCTTGCCGTTCTTTTATGCCTAAGTCTTCGCCGTAGTCATGCAGGGTTTCAATATAGGTTTTGATGTTGAATAGAGGCGTTCGCAGTTCGTGAGAAACGTTGCTGATAAATTGGCTTTTGGCTTCGTTTAATTCCACCTCGCGAGTGATATCTTGGATGGTAATCGCAATGCCTTTGATACTTTCTCGTTGCTGGTTGAGTACTGTAGTCAAGAGAATGCGAATTGTTCGCTGGATGGGTTGGTTGAGAAAAATCCGGAATTCGGCGCTTTCACATTCGCCTGAGGCCATTTCGTACAATGGGCGAGTGATTTCCATCTGTACCGCTGGGGGTAAGTGATGCAGCACATTGCGGCCTACCACTTCAGCGGCTTCCCAACCAAAAATTCGCTGGGCTGTGGGGTTGACTAAAATCACTTGCATATTGTTATCTATCAACACAGCACCATCAGCGATGGTGGAAACTAAGGTTTCTAGCTTGGCTTTTTCTGCGGTGAGTTCTTCGATATTTTGTTCTTCATAGCGCTCTAATCGCTCTGCCATTTCATTAAAGCTGAAAATTAATTCTCCCAGCTCGCCCCCTAAAGGTAAATCAATCCGCTGCTTAAAATTCCCCGCAGCAATTTGTTTGACTCCCACCAACAGTTCTTTAATCGGCTTGGTGATGGTCAAAGCGTTAATCACCCCTGCCAAAATCACCATTACCCAAATGGTAATAAAAACCGCAATGGTAACATCGCGGGTAAAATTGGTAGAAATGACAGCAGTTTGATTGGGATTAATACCGATCGCCAATACACCCAAGTATTTTTTATCAACGATCAAGGGAATAAATACATCGGTGACCGTCCCAGATGGGGTTGTATGTTGTCGCACCATCGGCTTTTCGCCATCACCAGGATAATCCTCTGGCAGTTGTATCCGCCGTTCAATGGTGAGGGAGTTTTCTACCTCCGGTTCCCAAAAAGGAATGCCAAAAAAGATTTTCCCAGTTTCATCGGCATACAGCATGTAACGCACGCTAGAGGTGCTGCTGTAGAAGCGTTGCGAAAATTGGGCAACTTCAGTCAGATTATTATCAGCCACTAGGGGGGCAACGTTGGCAGCAAGCAGCAGTCCCAAATCACGCCCGAAACGGGTGTCATTCATCCTTGCATCCTGCTGAATGGTGTTCACAGCCCAGAAGGTCAAACCACTCATCACCAGGGAGACAACCATTGTCGCCACAGCCAAGAGTTTGGTCTGGAGGGTGAACTCAGACCACCAACTAGCGATCGCATGTCGAATTGTTTTTAACAGAGCTAGCATTTTAAATAAAGTTGTTAGTAGTCCTTGTTATAAACCCCAACAACTAAAAAATTAACAGTTAATTTGACAAATATGTTAGCGATTGGGTATTGGGTATTGGGCATTGGGGAGCCACTGCGGTCATTTGGTCTCCAAATGTGGAGCAAGTGGCGTCATGGGGCATTAGTTTAAGTTCATTGAGCTACTGGAAAACTCACTCTATATTACCTTGCACAAAAAGGTCAGCGGCATTGTATTCTTGGAAGAAGCCATCACTAAGATGCCACTGCAAAAGCCGCTATAGAGTTTGCTCCTTTTGCTTCCTAGTCACCACTCTATGCCCAATATCTCTTCGGTAATATATCCCCTCAAATTGAATATATTTGATTCCTGCGTAGGCTTGGGCGATCGCTTTCTCAAAATCTTCGCCAATTCCAGTTACATTTAATACCCGCCCTCCATCTGTCACTACTTGTTGTTGCTGGTTCAATTTCGTGCCTGCGTGAAATACCGTTGCTCCGGCTTTTTCTGCTTCTTCAATGCCAGAAATCGCCCTATTTTTCTCGTATTCTCCCGGATAACCGCCGGAAGCTGCCACCACTGTGGCCGATGCTCCTGCTTTCCAAGCAATGGGCGGCAGTTCGCCTAAACGCTGCTGTACGCAGGCTAAAAGCAATTCTTCTAAAGGTGTGTCTAACAGTGGCAAAATTACTTGGGTTTCGGGATCGCCAAAGCGGCAGTTAAATTCCAAAACCTTGAAGTTGCCATCGGGTGCAACCATTAATCCAGCATACAGTACGCCACGGTAGTCAATGCCTTTGGATCTTAAGGAGGCGATCGCTTTTTCTAAAACTTCGGTTTGAACCCGTGCCATTAACTCTGGTGTTGCAATGGGTGTGGGCGCATAGGCTCCCATACCGCCAGTATTTTCCCCCGTATCGCCCTCACCAATCCGCTTATGGTCTTGAGCTGGCAGCAAAGGTCTAATTGTTAAGCCATCCGTTAATGCTAAAACCGATACTTCTTGCCCAATCAAACATTCTTCAATAACTACAAATTCACCAGCACTCCCAAACTGCCCCTGAAAAATTGCGTCAATGGCACTCTGGGCTTGTTCAACTGTTTGGGCTACCGTTACGCCCTTACCAGCCGCCAAGCCATCAGCTTTGATAACAATTGGCGCTCCCTGAGATTTCACGTAAGATTTTGCTGCTGCTGCCTCCGTAAATACCGCAGCCCGCGCTGTGGGAATCCCGGCTTCCTGCATCAAGGCTTTTGCCCAAGCTTTGCTGGCTTCAATCTGCGCTCCTGCTCTGACTGGGCCAAATACCATCAGTCCTTTGTTTTGGAGATAGTCTGTAATGCCCTTGGCCAAGGGCACTTCTGGGCCGACTACCACCAGAGTAATGCTATTTTCTAGAGCGTATTGGCTTATACCCTCAAAATCATCTACTGCCAGGGGCAAGTTCTGGCAACATTCCATGATTGCTGTGCCCCCGTTCCCTGGTACGCAAACAACTTGCTCAATTTGCTTAGATTGCAGCAGTTTCCATGCCAGAGCGTGTTCGCGTCCCCCATTCCCTACAACTAAAACTTTCACTGATTTCCTCGTGCGTTCCTTGCGAAACGAGAATGCCCGATTCGGCTCTCGCGGATCAATTTTTCCATTAATTCTCGCACTTGTGCAAGTCCCCTGATGAGGGTTGCATTCAATGGGAAGATGGGGGGATGGGGAGGCAGGGGGAGCAGGGGGAGCAGGGGAGGCAACGGGGACAAGGAGAATAATTCTTAACTTCTCAGTCAACAATCAACAGTCAACAGATTCGAGGTTATTAATAGTAAAAACTAAATAAATATACTGAAACATTTTAAATAGAGCTATTCTTTAAGTATTTTTAATGAGTTTTGTCCATTGAAATCATTAGTAAAAAAATCCTTTCTTAGGTAATGACGATTATTGGTTATAAGTATTAACCTGTGAATGTAGAGATTAATTAAAATATCAAAAAATAGGCAACATGGGTAAAATTATCGTCACTGGAGTCGCTGGTTTTATTGGTTCTCATTTAACAGAAACGTTGCTGCAACAAGGAGAAGAAGTCATTGGAATTGATGAATTCAATGATTACTACGATCCGATGTTGAAGTATAAAAATATTGCACATTTAAATGGAGCGCGGGGATTTACATTAATTGAAGCAGATATTCAGTTTTTAGATTGGCATCAACTCCTCGAAGATGTGGATGTAGTTTATCACCAAGCGGCACAAGCAGGTGTAAGGGCGAGTTGGGGTAAAGGTTTTGCAAGTTACACAGAACGAAATATTAACGCTACACAAATCTTGCTGGAAGCTGCCAAAGATGCTAGAAACCTCAAAAGGTTAGTGTTTGCCTCTTCTTCTAGTGTATATGGTGATGCAGAAACGTTACCTACGCACGAGGAAATTTGTCCCCAACCTGTTTCTCCATACGGAATTACGAAGCTAGCGGGTGAGTTTTTGTGTAAGCTGTATCATAAAAACTTTGGCGTGCCATCTGTGTCATTGCGCTATTTCACAGTTTATGGCCCCAGACAGCGGCCAGATATGGCATTTCATAAATTTTTTAAATCGATTTTGCAGGATGAGGCGATTCCGATTTACGGTGACGGACAGCAAACGCGGGAATTTACCTATGTTAGTGATATTATCGCTGCTAATTTAGCGGCAGCGATCGCCCCCGCAGCAGTGGGAGAAATCTTTAATATCGGCGGCGGGAGTCGCGTAGTTTTAGCTGAAGTTCTGGATACAATCGAACAAATCGTTGGTAAGCCAATCAAAAGAAATCACATAGAAAAAGCGATGGGGGATGCCCGTCACACTGCTGCTGATATATCTAAAGCCCAGAAACTTCTCGGATATCAGCCGCAAGTCTCCCTAACAGAAGGTTTAACAAAGGAATGGCAATGGATTAAGTCTTTGTATTCCTAATAGGCAACAGGCAATAGGCAATAGGAAAAGATTCATTGCCTCTTGTCTATTCTTCCTTTGCGTCTTTGCGCCTACCCTACGGGAACGCCTAAAGGCGAATGCGTGAGATAAAAATCACTCTAATTGCGAATTGCTATCACTCCCACGATCGCAATTCATCAATCGTATTACGAATTAGGAAAGTTATTTGGGCGCGGCGGGTTTCAAAGTTGGCGGCGATATAAATCAGTAGAATACCGACTAGCAAGCCAACAACCCATTTTAAAAATGAGTACTGTAAGCTGAAGATTACTGATTGATAGATAGTAGTAATTACAAAAGTAGCTGTACCAATGTAAAGAAAAGCCCGCACTCGCAAAGCTAATCCAGCGAAAATGGCGATGAGGCTAAAAATTCCCGGAATCCAAGGCGTGTTTTGATGAAATAAAATTGCCCAGCCACAAATTAAACCGCTACCTAGCAACCGCAGGCTATGACGAACTGTTTTAGATTCTGGTAGTTTCAGTTGCGTATCTACTTGAGCTATATAAAGTAGCGATAAACCAAGTGGTGTTACGTACCACAAAGCTTCGCGCAGATAGAAGCTATAAAGCCAACGGTACAGCGCCCAATCAACCAACGCTACACTAATATAGGTAAAACGGATGTTTTCACCGACTTTTGCTAAAAAGATGTAATATCCAGCGGTGAGTATTAGAGTAATTGGGTAAACTTGCAGTGCAGTTTGCCATAAAACTATTAGTGGTAAAACGTATGCAGCTTGTTGCCAAGGTCTTTTAGACCAACCCCAATTTTCCCAAGGTAGAATATACAGAAAATAGGCAGCTACAGAGGCGATCGCACCATTCCAAGGAAGTAATTGTGTAGTAAATAAACGTCCTATTGGCGTTTCCTGCAAGAAAATACTGAAGAAACCCGCCTCTAACAAACCCAGGTAAACCCAAAGTTCATCTATTGTTATCCGCCATGTTGAAGATACGGAGGATTGGGGCGGCTGCTTTCCCTGAAAAATCGCATACCTAACTAAAAATACCCCTGTTCCCAATCCCACTAAACGGTTAACTCCAATGGGAACGGCAATGGCAAAGATTAATAAGCAGCTACTCCAAGCCCAGTGAATATCCGCTATGCCTTTGAGTTCTTGGGGAGTTAAGCGTAAGTAGCTTATCAGCCAACGGGAAAGGATGCGATAGGCATACATGATAGTAGTGCCAAGGGCAGACATGGCAATCAATCCATCGCCTAATTCTCCTCCTGAAACTTGTAACATTTGATAAAACAAAAGTTCATAGGCAGAAATTGATACGCCAATGATTCCTAAATACACCAAGGGTTTAAAGTCTTCCCGCCGTCGCCCCACGCCAATGATAATTAAAGCTACACCCAAGGAACACAAACCCGTCCAATCGGTGAAGGTGTTTACACGTAGGAATACACTGAATACACCATAAATTATCGGTAGAATGTGAAAGCTGCTAGGCAAGCTTTGTAATTGATGTCGTCGTTTCCACCACTCTCCCACAAGCTGAGTAATTAAACCCAAGGCGATATTGGCGATCGCGATTCTAATAATCGATGGCTCCCCAAATCCTAACGCCTGGACTGTCAACAATTCCAAACACCAGCCAATGCCATAAAATGCCCAATTTGTTGGTTGTCGCCAACTGCGATAGACAATGCCTGCCAAAATTATACCAGTGGCAATTAAGTACAAAAATCCGGAATTAGTCACCCCTCGGTAAATCAGAACTGAGTGCAGCGTCAAAGCAAACAAGTGAGAACCACACAAAGCGATCGCCCATTTATCGCTAGCGGCTGCATAAACAAGTCCTAATTCGTTACCACGCTGTCTAAGTGCTGTGCGGATTAACCATAAACTGAAAGTGGCGATCGCTCCCACAACAAACCAACCAGCCACCGCCAAACGAGGCAAACCAGGCACACCCGTCCACAGCAGCATTCCAAGAAAACTTAAAACAAATCCTTCGGTAATTACTGCACTTACTTGGTTCCGCAAATGACGCGTATTTACAAACATTAACCCCGCACCCACCGCCAAACCGATTAATCTGGTTTCTGGAACAGGTAAAGTAAGTAACTGGGCAATTCCCACAGCCAAAATACTTAAGTAACGGTTAATAGTCCGATTCTCTATATTTGTGCGATTGGCAACACCCGTGAGAGTTATGGGCGTAACTAGCCAAATAACTCCCCAATTAGTACTATCAGCCATACCGTACCAAGATGATTCTGCATTCATCCACAACAGCAAAAAACTAACGGCGGCTAGTCCCAAACCGATGTCCCATGCACTACGCCGCCATATTCCATTTCCCAAGCTAAATATCCATTCTGCAACCATCACAGCCAATAAAATGCTTGCCCAGGCTTCTCTACTGAGTGTCGGCAATAACCAACTAATGAAGGAGCAGAATGTCAATACGCCGATGATATGAGTTAGGTATACCAGGGGGGGAGATGAGTCAGGGCGGCGTTTGGTGACGATGGCAAGGGTGATGGTGGAAAATAGCAGATTTAGCGATCGCAACGTAGGATTAACTAGGGCGATGGTTGTCAGAAACGTTGCAAATAATAGAGTCAGTACTTCGCCAAATCTAGCCAATTCTCGCTTTTGGACGCGATACAAACGATCTGTCAGCGCCACCATCAAAATTACGTAGGGAAATAAAACTACACCCAGCAACGCCCAAGGTTCATTTTGAGAATTTGTCAGTCTGGTAGCAGTAGCGATGGCCAAATCCTGTAAGCTATCGGGTACTAACTGCCAAAAAAGCCAAATTGTCTGTAAGCCAATAACGAAAATCGCCGCTAAGTCAACTTTTAAACTGTAGCGCTGCAAGCGATTTCCCACATACCACAAACTCAAACCACTCACAGCGATCGCTTGCCAGGGATAATTAATTACTGAAACCAACCAACCCAAGAAAAGTAAAATGGCACCGAGTTTTTCCCAGAGTAAAGGAGATGAGGGAGATATTACTGTTACTTCCTCATCTTCCCCTGCCCTTTCCTGTGCTAACCAAGTCACCAACCAGCCACAAATGCCAATAGCTAAACCTAGTTGCGTGACATTTACCCCAGCAATAAAAATCGCCCGTACTAGTAGGATGATTAAAGCATAAATAATTACAATAGTAGGCAAGCTAATACTTGAATTATTGCGATCGCCTGAATTTTCCGGATGTGGCTGGCGATTCTCAATAATGGTAATGATAGTTGTGGCGATCGTTGCTAGATAAACGGCAATTAGGGGAAATCCTTTGAATTGCCAACCCCAATGCAGATAACTCAGCCCAAGAATATTTACTATAGGTAATTTGGCGGTATGTAAATTGGGAAAAATAGTGCGATTTTTGGAGATTAAAACAGTAATAGCAGTGAGGGTAGGGCAGGCGATCGCAACTACAATCCAATTCAAAGGATTTTGCCATAACCCGAAGCTATCCATAGCCCAAAAGTTCACTGGCACTAATAAAAGAGTGACAATCAATAATGTCTGAGTTGTCAATCTCAAATTGTTTTGCCTAGTCGCCCAAAAGCTTAATCCCCAAAAACTCAAAGTATAAGCAAATAAAACTCCATACTGTCCAGAAGCAGGAAATTTATCCCATTGACTAGCAGCCAGTACCCCAGAGGACACCACTACTAAAAATACTCCTAGAAAAAGCAGCCAACGGACACTCAATTCTGCCCCTAGTGACTGCAACATTGTGCTGATAAAGTTGGGTTGAGCTGGAGTTTCTGGCGGTTGTCTGCGGCTACTAGCTTGTAAAGCGGCTACAGGCAACTGTTCCACAGGATCTGAAGTTGCAAATTTTACTTTAGTTTTGACTTGAGTCTGAGGTTGCAACACCACCGTACAGGTGAGAAATTCTCGGCATAGCTGCCTGACTTGGGAATCGGATATTAAACCCAAGCGTAGCCATATCTCCAGCCCTTCTAGTAAGTGAGGATGGGAAGATGGAAGTCTGATTTCAATTTTTAGCGGGCGCTCAAGGGGCGATGACATAAGCCGCAACAATAGAAATATATACTTAAATCATGGATTGATTCAAGTATATTTTTGCTCTAATTTTCCTAATTGTGAGCTAATTGATATTAATTTTTAATGTGAGTTCGACGGCTCATATCCTCAATACTTCTTGAAAAGTTCAGATACCTGTGGTAATGTCGCCTCACCTTAAAATTGAATTTTACTTTTTACTCAGCGCTGTTTCGATGAAATTGTATATAGACACAAGGCGGGAAAATCACTTTGAGAGGTTGTTTGAAAAGTGTTTTGCTACTGACAATAAGACGTTTCAAACATCCTCTGAAGAATCACTCAAATTTTCATAAAATCCAAAATGGTATTAGGTTTCCCTAGATTTAATGATTTTCCAGAGTAATGTGTTTATCTGCTGTAACTTTAAGTTATAAATTTTCTCAATTCCAGCTTTTAAGGAATCAGAAGGCTGGAACAAAAAGATGTTAGTAAAATCACTAGGAATTTCTGGTAATTTATTTGAAGCAACAATTTGAAGTTGCACCTTTGGAACAAGTAGGTGACCAAGTATTTGTATTTCTGGAACTATTTTGGCATCGCTAATTAAAAGTGCTTTTTCATATTGAGAAATTATGTTCGCTATTTTTGGATATTGTTCATATTTTTCAGGAAATTTGTTCCACCAAATCTGAGATTGAGAACTGATTCCGCAAGATATGATACCACTGATGATTAGCAACAAACTTACAACTGACCAAAGCTTTTTTTGGAAAATTTTAGTATAGTTAAACCTGATTTTATTGGCTAATAAATAAGCAACAGTTAACTGTATGCCTAAAATGCAGGGAAGTGTATATCGACTAGTACCGTATCGCTTTTGAAACACAAAATCTAAGGTTAATAGGGGAAGCCCCACAGAACCAATTAACGTTATAATAAATAACCATACTCTTTTAGGAGTTCTTCGACAAACAACATAAATTGAATAACTTATTAAAGTTAAAATAATTCCAATAAAAGGAATCAAGGCAAATTTAAATTCCTTGGAGTCACTAGGGCTAACGCCCAAATCAAGAAACCCGCGACTAATAATTCCAGCCCATCTTGTAGCTGAATCAAATAAGCTTTGTTTTACATTTGCCCAATACACTGCATCTGAGTGAGTATTAGTCACAATAATCCAAATCCAAGGTACAAAAGTCATAAACCCTACCAACGATGCAAGCAGGTAATAAATCGAGGTTTTATTTAATTTAAAACGTTCAATTATAGCTACGTATATTGCCTGTGCAATAGCAATAAAACTAAAAAATATATGACTATAAAATCCTAGTGATAATGTTGCTGTATAAATACACCAACTAACCTTTGTTTTCAGGCGCATCGCTCGCAGCAGTGCTGCGCTCGATATTAAGATAGCTACTATCCATAAACTATAAGCTCGTGCTTCTTGTGCATATATGACATGAGCAGGTGAAACGGCTACCAACGCCATCGCTATCCACCCTGTTAGCGAAGACCTAAATAATTCTTTACATAACCAATAAATACAAGGAAAGGTTAACAAACTAATAAACGCTGAAAAACTTCTCGTCACTGCTATAGAATTACCAAAGCACTTCACCCAAAACCTAGTCAGCAAGACGTGTAGTGGCAAAATATGTGAGTCTTCTAAGACTATGCCTTTCATGACATCAATCGTAGTTTTTTCAGGATTAGGATACTGGTATTTATTTAATTCTTCTGTGCTGATTAAATTTCCATTACGTAAATTATTTTCAATTTCTGATTGTGTATACCCAGATATACGTAATGATGATACAACTTCATCGCTCCAATAAATCTTTTTGTCAAGATTGACGAAGCGGAAAAAGACACCTATTACTAATATAATGATAATTAAAAAGCGGAGCAAAAATTGAGAACTAAACCAGTTTTGTGATAATTGCTTTTTCATCTGCTTTCAATCCTATTTAAGTTTGAACAAGAGTAATAACATTTGGGTTTTCGCCAGAAATTGTTTTTAGATATTTTAAATGACTCATTTATATAGTATATTAATACTATTTGATGCCACGTGCAAAATTCAGTTTAATTGAATTAACGAGTATGAAGTAAAAAAATAATCTGACTTTTCAGGGGATCTGGAAAACCTCTCTCTAAATCTCTCTCCTGTAAGGAGAGAGAGTTTGAATGTTGTTTAAAGCCCCTAAATTTATTTATGAAAAAAGAAAAAATATGTATTTAGAGACGCGCAGCGTAAGAAATAGTACGTCCCTATTGAATCCCCTAAATTTATTTATGGGTTTCCATAAAAGCCTTCTATGTTCTGGCTCCTGCCTCCTGCCTTCTCAAATCTAAACATAAATTGGGAAGAAAAGTATTGTTTATTACCAGGATAAATTTGAAGAAAGTTGACGTTGCAACAAATATATTTGTACACTGACAAGAATACTTTGTAATATAATATATTACAAAACAGTTGGTATGTAAAATACTCTTATTAAATATAAAAAGATTTGATAAAGTTTTGATTAAAAAACTATAAATAAGCTTCCCATAGCTTAAAAACTAAAGGTGAGTTAAGCTTTGCTGAAACCCTAAACGAATGGTATTTTTCAAGGGTTTTGGCTGAAGTTAAGATTAATAGTAATTAAATGTTGCACATGTGATGTATGTGAGTATCCTATCTGATAGCCATCTGATACTATTTATTTACATAGCAACTTATTGCATCCACATCAACATACCAAGTGTTTGCATTAGTTCTGTTATTTTTGCCCCCTTAGCTAACCATATCTGCCAAAAGCCCCCTGCGCCATCAGAGGGCTTTTATTTGCTTTCAACTAAGAGCAGGACTTACGCAATATGTGACTGAAAACCTTATTCAAGCGTTGCGGTAATTCATGTAGACGCACAGCGGCTACTCTGCGAGAACGCTAAGAGCGAACCCGCAGGGTATTACCGCTACTTTCGTTATCTTTTGCGTAAGTCCTGTAAGAGGTTATTTGGGAAGTTTTGAATACATACTCGACTTCTGGTTTTAAGGGAGTGGTAAGCTGTCCCACATTTAACTTGCACATCTTCTCATGTTGGCGTGGGGGTCTCATACCATTCCACTAAAAATCTGATGCACATGTAAGTTGGGGAGCCACTGCGTTGGACGGGTTTCCCGGCTTGTACTCCTTCGGAGAACCCGTAGGGTAGCAAGTGGCGTTTGAGGAACGTAGACGCCAAAGGCGACTTCCCGGAGGGTAACCCAACAGCAAAAACGTTGTATTTGTTGGGTTTCACTTCGTACCCCTACAATACGAGCAAGCTACAACCCAACCTACGCATCTGTTTCATTTTTTTCTGGAATTGGTATTAACGTGAATTCGATGTACAGGATTTTGACCTCACCCCCAGCCCCTCTCCTTCAAGGAGAGGGGAGCAAAAAGCCTAATTTTTCATTACTCCTCCTTCTCTAATAGGGGAGGCTGGGTGGGTTTGTCTTGTCGAATTCACGTGGTATTAGACCCTTGAACATCCGCTTACAGCAGGAGTGAGGGGTCAGTTTTTCTCCTGCCTCCTGCCCCCTAACTCCTACCTTCATCGATAAAGTTTAGCTAAACTACTGCCAAACAAATACCTTGGCTGTATAGCTTGGTAAGTCAGTGACAAGATTATCTTCTTGAGTTTCCACTTCACAATTACCAAACCAATCTCGCCAATACTCAGCAGTGGGAAAGTTCGGAATTTCGTACTTAGTTAGATTTGCGGCAGAAAAGTTGACGACGACGACGACATGAGAATCCTGTTTATCCCAGCGGCTGTAAGCCAGTACTTTATTGTTTGTGTCTTCGTGGAAAAATTCGATATTATCGCTTTGCAGGGCTAGATTTTGCTGGCGTAAAGCAATCAGTTTTTGATAATACTTAAATAAATTATGATTTTGATCCCTTGTCAATAATGACCAAGTAATCTTTTGTGGTTGAGTCACACTTTCGCTTTTTGGCTGGTATTCGCCAAATTCTTCTCCCATCCACAGCATTGGTATACCCATTGCTGTCATTAACAGGACTGCTGCTAACTTTGCTCGTTTAAATGCCTCTGCATCAAAGATGCCTGCATCGCCTAATTCTCGCAATAGACGTTGGCGATCGTGTGTTGCCAAATAATTTATCACATTGGTGGCACTTGCGTAACCCTGCTTTCTAGGGTCTAAAATCTGCTTGAGTTGTTCTAATTCAAATGATTTTCCACAAATATATGGAACTACAAAGTAGCGAAAACTTTCATGCCAACAACCATCTAATGGCCCATCTGGTTTGACTACAGTGTTTGTATCAGGAATGTGTTCGGCAATATTATAAAAATGCTTAGATGCGGCATGTTTTTTTGCTTGCTTAGTCAGCCAGTTGAAAAATTCAAAGTTAGCCAATTGGCGCACCGCATCAAAGCGAATTCCATCAATATGATATTCTTGAATCCAAAAGTGCACTACATCACCGATGTATTTCCATGCTGGTTTAACGTTTAATTTTTCGTCGTAATTATCATAGTTAAATTCTGGCCCCCAGTAATTATCTGGGTCTTCTGGATAATGCTTGTGTTCGTAATACCAGTAATTTCGGTCAATCAGCAATAATGGGCATTCTTCGTCTGTATGGTTGTAAATTGCATCCATAAAAACACGAATGCCTCTAGCATGACATTCGTCTATTAATCGTTTTAAATCTTCTGTGGAACCGTAACTAGATTCTGTCGCAAAGTAGTGGCGGACTTTATAGCCCCAACTATAATTACCTGGGTATTCGTTGAGTGGCATTAATTCAATTGCATTGATTCCCAATTCACACAGATAATCTAACTTGGCAATTACCCCTAAATATTTGCCTCGCTTATCAGGGTCAACCTCATGACCAGTAAAATCAGCAACGTGCATTTCATATATGACTAATTCCCGATTATCAGACAAAGGTGTTCCGTCATGTTGCCAAACATAAGTATCAACAATACGTTGCCCGTCTTTGATTCGCACTATAGCGTGTTTTTTTGTTTCATTAACATCTGTTGCTTTAGGATCAATAATATCTATCCATTCATCAGGTGCAAAATTGGGACTTTTGGTTTGAATGCGAAATTTATATTGATAAACCCCGTCTTTTAGTTGTATTTGAGTGCGAAAATAACCATCTTCGCCTTTTTGCATTGGGATTTCTTGCCAATCAGAAAATGACCCAATTAAAACTGCCCCTTGGTTACGAGGAGCGAACAAGGTAAATTCAATTAAATTTCCCATTTCCAAATTTATAGAATTTCTATAAATGTAATCAATAAAATTGATTTTCTATTACTAAATAATTTGTAGCTTCTTTCTCAAGTAATAAATTTTTCGGTGTTTTTTATTTGTCTTTTGACTGACATCAAGTGAAATTAATAACTCTAATGCCTAAAGACTTGGCGAAAACCAAAATAGGCGATAGTACAAGTTCTGAAATATCGAACCACTCCAGGCGCAGAGAAGCCAGTGCGCCCTTGCGGTTAAGAGACTTGTTCGCGCAGCGGCGACCACAGGAGAAGCAACTGGCGCGTCACAGAGGAATAAGAGTTTGAGAGGCGTTTTGCATAAGTCCTATAGGAGTTTGAGACAAGGATAAAATAGTGGTTTGGGCTTATCCCGAACTCAGGTTAATTAGTAAATTAAAACTTAAAATCATCAATGCCCCATCTCAGGGACTGGGGACAATTTGCAATAAATCTTTCCCCGCGTCCCCCCGTCTCCGTGTCCCCGTGTCCTCTTCCCCATTCCCTAATTTCCTTAAGACTCTGGAAGTGCCAAAAATTGCCAAATTACCCATATAGCAAACGTTGGCGCACCAATACTAGCTGCAATTAGTAAGGGTTGTAGTCCGTTGAGTAAGGTGACTATGGGAAATAAATACAGCACATCTTCAATGTCAAAGCCGGCAAAATTCGGTTGATGGGTGGCGTCTTTACCTAAACGCTGTTCCATTTGGTTTCGCAAATGAAAAATGCAAGCAACAGATACGCCAGATATTATCCCCATCAACAACGCCCACGAACCAAGTTCACTTTCCCTAAGGCCATACCCAATACCCATAAATAAGAGAATGTGGATAATGGCATCACTAAAAAGGTCGTACTGATGTCCCCATTTGCTGCTTTTCCCACTTAAACGGGCTAATTCACCATCGGTGTGGTCTAAAAAATTGGATAAAGCAAACAGCATTGTGCCAATGTTAGCCCAGATACTATTGCCAACCGCCAATGCAACAGCAGCCGCCAGTCCTGTTACTAGTCGGACTGTGGTCAGATGATTGGGATTTACCCAACTGTCTTTTAGAGGTCGAACTAGCCAGTAAGCAAGTTGAGCATCCCAAGTCTTTGTCGTCATAAATGAACTTGAATTTGATGTGGTTTTTAAGCGTATACACTGTTAATTACCACATCTGTCTATAGATATAGATTATTATTCTACATGAATTTTCTGTGAATTAAATCATACATTAGGGTAAGAATGCTGTATGTCCTATAGGGGAATTCAGAATTCAGGAGTTACCCAAAATCGTTGTAGAGACGTAGAGACGTAGCATTGCTACGTCTCTACATTGTTTTTTACCAGATGCTAATGCAGGGCGATGCATCAACAATGCAAGCGGTGGTTAAGCACACGCTTAGAGTATCTCGGCTAAAATACCTACTAGCTACGAACCTTAGTCAGGACTTTTTGGGAATAAAACGAAGCTGATTCTTCATTTTTGGCACAATCTTGGGCAAATTTAATTAGATGATGCCCCACAAGTCCAACATGAATCAGGCTTTCAATATCACCTGCTTTGAGTGCTGGTTTGGCCATTTTCCAAAAAGTTTGTCGGTAGTTACTAAATATACCTATCCGTAGCAAAATATTGATTAAATAAGTTAAACCTTTGCGAATATTAGCCCCAGAAGTGCGAGCTGGGCTGTTAGGAACTTTGATACGGTTTGGGTAGGTGTGTTCCATGTTGTAAGCGAACCGCTGATATAAAAATTCTGGCTCATAAGCTATGGTGATGCAGCGCCGCCACATTTCGATAACTTGCTCGTAAGGCATTAAAAACTCTACATTCGATTCGCGGTTTTCATCAAATACAAGTCGCCCTTCTGCTTCTAATCTCCGCCATAAAGGAGTTCTGGGTAATGCATGAAGTAGGTTAATTGTCAACATAGGAATTTGGGACGCGCGAATAAATTCGAGAATGCGATCGCCTGTTTCTGGTGTATCTGTATCTAAGCCGATGATGATCCCCGAAACTACTTCCATGCCATAGCTATTTAAAACCTGAATCGCTTTTAAAATCGGCATACTCAGATTTTGATCTTTGGAAATGGCATGGAGGGCTTCTGGTTCTGGTGTTTCAATGCCGCAAAAGATGGTGCAAAAATAGGCTTCGCGCATCATCTCCAGCAGTTTGGGACTTTGAGCGAGGTTGAGGGTTGCTTCGCAGGCAAACTGGATGGGATAGCCATTGCGTTTTTGCCAGTCAATGAGGTGAGGAAGTAACTTCATGGCAGCGCGGCGATCGCCAACAAAGTTATCATCAACAAAATATACTGCTCCCAAATTGCCTGATTGCCGCATTGCATCTAACTCTGCGACAACTTGCTCTGGGGTTTTCATCCGGGGGTTGCGTCCATAGAGTTCTGGAATATCACAAAACTCGCAACGATAAGGGCAACCGCTAGAAAACTGGACGTTTGCTAGGAAATAATCATTGATATTCAATAAATGATAAGCTGGGGTGGGGAACTCAGTCAGAGGCAAACGTTCTTTAGTTTCAAAGCGAATTTGCCCTTGGGGACGTTCGGAGTTTTGGTCTAGATACTCGATCAGGCGATCGGTTGCATCTCCTAATTCACCCAAATGTAAAATATCAAATTCTGGATAATATTCTGGGCAACCAGATACAGAAGGACCGCCGATAACTGTAATTTTGCCTGCTCGATGGGCAAGTTCATTAATTTGATTAATCTGTGGTTTTTGAATGTGCATTCCACTGACAATTACCACATCAGCCCATTGGTAATCAGCCTTAGTTGCTAATTTGACATTCTCATCAATAAACCGGACTTCCCATTCTTGAGGTAAGTAAGCAGCCACAATTAAAATACCTTGGGGTGGCATAAAAGCTCGGACATTACCCGTGAGTGGATAGGCGTAATGAAATGTGCCAAATGAACGGCTGTACTTGGGAAAGATACAAAGGATACGTCGATGATGCTGGGGAATGTAGCGGTTTTTTTGAGCATTAGCAGCGGTTTTGGAATCGGCCGCCAGAGCAATTGGGTTTTCTAAAGACTTGAGATTTACAGTCATTACAAATTTCACCCCGGAAAACTGAGCAGCTAATTTGACAATTTTCTGACACAATCAGCTTGAATTCCAACTAGCTTACCGCGATCTTTCAGAAGTTTTTAATTGTAAGATAGAAAACTTACCTAATTGGAAGTGTTAACTGTTGGCTGAGGATTGAGGAGTTATTATTCGTTCTTCCCTCATCTTCCCCAGTCCCCAATCCCTGAGTATCGGGCATAGGCGTCTACATCATGAATTTGATTTACTTTCTTTTACGTTCTGCTTGGGGTATGGTAGCGATCGCGATCGTTACAGGATTCTTGAGTGGCGGTAGTAGTGCTGGCTTGATTGCTTTGATTAGTCGTGCTGCTAGTAGCGGTAGTCCTGAGCGTTTTACATCTATAGCTTGGGGTTTTGCGGGGCTGGCTATAGTTGCATTGATTACCAGTATTATTTCCCAAGTGATGCTGATTCGCCTTTCTCAGAATGCAGTTTTAAAGTTGCGAATGCATTTGAGTCGGCGAATTCTTGGTTCTGAGTTAAGTCATTTAGAAGATTTGGGGAACCCGCGATTATTGGCAACTTTAACTGAGGATATTCAAGCAGTTGCTAATGCTGTTTATCAGATGCCTTTTTTGTTTATTAATTTAGCGATTGTTGTGGGTTGTATTGCATATATCACCTGGCTTTCTTGGTTGGTATTGGTGATGGTTTGTGGGATTTCCATAGTAGCGATCGCTAGTTGCCAGTGGCTATTAACTGAGGGTAGAAAATTTCTAGCCCTGGCTCGTGATGATGAAGACCGACTGTTTAAGCATTTTCGCACCATTACCGAAGGAGTCAAAGAACTCAAGCTTAATTATCAGCGGCGTCAAGTTTTTTTAGAAGAAAAGCTACAAGCAACTGCTAATGAATTTCGCCATCATAATGTTAAGGGTTTAACTCTTTTTGCCACAACTTCTAGCTGGGGTCAACTCGTTTTCTTTTTTGCCATCGGTTTTGTCTTGTTTGTGCTGCCTAATTTACTGGCTCTTGATGCCACAACTCTCTCCGGTTACATTTTGACTTTCACTTACTTGGTGTTACCAATGGATAACATCATCAGCAAACTTCCTCTATTAAGCAAAGCCGGTATTGCTTTACAAAAGATAGATTCATTGGGCTTATTTTTAGCTACTCGTTCTGAAGTATCAACTATTCCACCTGCTATTAAAACTTCGTGGCACAGCTTAAAATTCCAAAATATTACACACGCTTACTACACAAATGAAGAAGACAATAGCTTTATCTTCGGGCCGATTGACCTAATATTGTATCCTCAGGAATTAGTTTTCATTGTCGGCGGGAATGGTAGCGGTAAATCTACTTTAGCCAAACTAATTACTGGACTTTATATTCCTGCTAGCGGCGAAATTTGGTTTGATGACGAGTTAATTAATGAAGAAAATCGCGAATGGTATCGGCAGCATTTTTCTGTGGTGTTTTCCGATTTTTATTTATTCGACGAACTTTTAGGATTAAAAAATTCAAATTTAGATAATCAAGCTACAAAATATATTAAACAACTGCAATTAGACCATAAGGTAAAAGTTGAAAATGGGCAACTTTCTACCACTGCTCTTTCTCAAGGACAACGCAAACGGCTAGCTTTACTCACAGCATACTTGGAAGATAGACCAATTTATCTATTCGATGAATGGGCAGCAGATCAAGATCCAATATTTAAAGAAATATTTTATACTCAACTATTACCAGAACTGCGATCGCGTGGTAAAACAGTCTTGGTAATTAGCCATGACGATCGCTATTTTCATTTAGCAGACCGAATTATCAAACTTGATTATGGACAAATAGAGTATGACAAAACTTGACATGCCACTGCTTTAGTGGATTAGTAGTTGTAGTGTTGGCATCATGTAAAACAATATATGGCAACTTGGACATTTATTGCTTCCCGCAGTACGCAAGCTACGGAAGAAAAAAAGCACTATAACGTTTAAACTTGTTCGAGGAACATTTGCACATTTGCCAAATAAAATTAATGTCTGAGCAAAAATCCCTCAATCCTTGGAACTACAAACCTTGGTGGTGTCAACCCTGGTCTATACTCCTCACAGGTATGACGCTGATTGTTGGTAGCTGGTTATTATTTAAAACTATCTGGCTAACAGTTCTCGTTTCCATCCCTGTAGGAGCTTGGATGGGATTTTTTATATTAATTTGGCCGCAACTAATTATTCGCAGTGGAATTTTAGAATCCTATAAGACTGATATTTGATTTTTGAAATACACCTAGTAGGGCATTACCTGAAGGTTTTGGTGCGTTAGGCTTTAGCCTTGTCACACCACTACAAATTTTTTTGGAAGATTTTAGTTTTACCACGCCACTACACTAATTCCACCGAACTTTTCTCAGGGTCTAGGCGAGTTTCTAGTATTAAAAATATCAAGCTTTGACGAAGAACTCTTACAATTTCATAAGTTTTGATAATTTTTAGCCAATATTGATCGTTTTCGACCTGGCTTTGGGCACAAGACCTTGTAAGCATCTAAATACCCAGGGAATTTGCAGCTCAAAGCTAGAGTGAAATGAACAACAGAGCAGACCGAAGGCATGAAGAACATAATAATGCAATAGAATATCTCTGTACAAGATTCAACCGAATTTTAATTTCCGTTGCAGAGATGTTTTTATCATGCAGGTTTGAAGTTCGAGAGAGAATCCTGCGATTATTGCAAAACTTCCAGCCTAGCGGACTTTGTTGCCTCAAGTTGAGACGCTCATCTGTGAAAACCCGACCTGCTCCTTTACCTGAAAATGAAGCAGAAAGGCTCAAGGCATTAGAGGATTACAACATTCTCGATACCCTGCCGGAACAAGGATTTGATGATCTGACTGTTCTTGCTGCCTACATTTGTAAGACTCCAATTGCTTTAATTAGCTTAATTGATAGCGATCGCCAATGGATTAAATCCAAAGTGGGGCTAAAAGTGAGGGAAATACCCAGAGACTGGGCTTTTTGCTCCCATACAATTCTGCAACCACAGAAGATATTAATAGTTAGCAACGCCATCAAAGACGATCGCTTTGCAAACAATCCCTTAGTTAAAAATAATCCCAAAATTCGTTTTTATGCTGGTGTACCGCTAGTTACACCCAATGGATTTGCCGTCGGGACATTGTGTGTTATCGATATGATTGAGCGTCAATTAAATGACCGACAATTAGACGCACTGCACCGCCTCAGTCGTCAAGCGATCGCCCAAATGGAACTTATCCAGGAAATTCACAACCGCAAACAAGCAGAGATCGAAGGAAGACAGTTATCACTAACCGATGAACTAACAGGATTGCATAATCGGCGTGGCTTCTTCCTACTAGCTGAACAACAACTGAAAATCGCTCACCGGATGAAACTTCTATGTTGGGTAATCTTCATTGATTTAGACGGACTAAAACAGATTAACGACACCCTTGGTCACGATGTCGGAGATGCGTTGATTATTGATGCTGCCCGATTACTCAAGCAAAGTTTTCGCAAGTCCGATATTGTTGCTCGCTTGGGTGGAGATGAGTTCATTGTTTTCATTTCCAGCTATTTCAAAGATGCAGAAAATATCCAAACACATTTGCAAACAAACATTGCTAACTTCAATCAACAGCAAAACCGTAGCTATGAAATTTCCATGAGTATGGGAATACAGCGTTACTCACCAGAAACCAATATGTCACTAGAAAAACTCATCACCAGAGCTGACGAGTTAATGTATGCTCACAAACGTCTCAAGCGGCAATCTGTTTTGTAAAGGGCATTGGGCATGAGGGATGGGTTATTAATTCTTATCCCTCACTCCCCATCTCCTCAGTCCCCAGTCCCCAGTCCCTTTCATATCTTTGACAATCTCTGGTCTAACTTTTCAAGCTTGGTTTCGATAATCTCAAGCTTCCATTCTGATGAATAATCAGCCACCCTATAGCCACCACTTTTAATATGAGTCAACATCAATTCATCTCGTTGATGCCAAACTGCAAATATTTTTTGTCTACCATCATTTAGCGTTGCTGGATCGATTTGATAAACTTCATTTACTTGCTTCAGCTTCAAACCTAACAAATTTAATAATCGGCTGAGTATTTTGATTCCCCGAAGTTGTTCTTTATCTCCAAGCAAATTAATACCCAGCACTCTTTTAATGTGCTTGCTATGCTGAAAAGCAATATTTTTCAGTAATATTAAATCATCTTCGTTTTCCGTAAATTCTCGTCCTTCTTCCAAGAATTGCAGCATTCCTAATGCTCTCATGGCCTCAACTTTTAGAGTGTAAGTTTTTAAATCTGGGAGAAAAACTTTCCCTTCGCCCCAAGATAATTGCTGATGCCATTCTTGCTGGTCTCTAATGTGAAAATACTCGCTTTCATGAGTCAGATAATAGTGAATTAATAATTGACTATAATATCCGCGATCGTCCTGCAATTTTAGAGCGGGAGTAACTTCTATTCCATACTTTTGTCTGAGAACATATTTGTTAAGTTTATTGCGTTCTTCATCACTCAAAGAATGCTTAACTAATAGTTGTTGGTATTCTACAGAATCGATATTTTTAGCATTAGCCACAGATGTTGCTGTTGCTAATTGATTTTGTTGTTTAATTTCTTTGATTTTGCGTTTAATGTCTTTAGCTTTTTGACGGCTTTGTGCCCAATCTTTTTGGACTTTGACGATTTCTAAAATTAACCTTTTGCGGGTTTCTAAATCATTGCGATCGCTCGCTAAAAAAGCAAGGCGTAAATCTCGAATAATATTATTGTGAACAGCATTACTCCGTAGCTGAATTATATGTCCATCAGCAATTAAGCCATCTTGCATCGATTGACGATAGAGGCGAATTGATGCATTTACCCTTGCAGATAATTTTGCCCAAGTTCGTAAATGAATCGGGTCATGAACTAAAGGTAAATCCACGTCTATTTTATGTAAAGGACTGAGCAAAGCTAAATTTTCTTTTTGATTTTCCTGATACCAATCAGATAGCAACCGATAATTTGTACTACCACTACCAATTAAACCAATACCTCGCTTAGCGCACCAGACAACACGCGGCACATCATCCCGCACCCTTGCTAACGCTTGTCGCGCTTCTGAGTCAGGAATTACCCCTTGAAAAATGCCATAAACTCGGTCGAAATGTTGAACATCAATACTAATTCCCGTACCAAGACTAGGAGTAACAAAAACACCGTCATATTCAGATATTTTTTGATTAATCGCTGCAATAAAATCAACTGCTGCGTGGCCGGGTGTGTTTGTAGTGTGACTACTAACTACTAAAGTTTGGGGAAACTGTCGTCTTAATTTTTGTAATCGCTCTTTCAAATAACGTTCAATGGTTTCACAACTATAACGCCCAGCACGACTATCGGTAGTAACATAGCATTTACGTCCGGCAAGTAAATCTAATTCTAGTTGATGAATTAACGGCGTTGGATTTGGTGAATCATAAAACGTCACATCCCAACCTTCTTGGGGTTTCCATTCGTTAATAACTACCCAAGGTGTTAATTTAATTCCTGATAATCCCTGTAAATATTCAAGTGAAACGTCTGATAAATCGGCATCTTGAGCAATTACCAAACCCCCAGTCTTTAAAACTGTAGCAATTAGCTCTTGGAAGATTTTTAAGATTTTTACACGTTTATGTTTACAAGTATTACTGTTTAGTAAATGCCACAAAGATTGTTCGACTTCATCCAAAATTATTATCGCCCCATGCCAATCGTCTGGGTTCAATTTCCAAATCGAATCAATGCATAAACCGAAAGATTTGGGCATTGGGCATGGGGCATGGGGGAGGCAGTGCGGTCTTGGGATCTCCCCAAGTAGAGCAACTGCCGTCATTGGGCATTGGGCATGGGTAAGATGAAATTCTCTCCCCATCTCCCTCATCTCCCTCATCTCTCCATTCCCCACTCCCCATTGAATGCCAATTTTTTCACACAAAAATCGTCCTAATAAGATTCTATGAGTAATTAATAAAACAGGTTGATTTATATTTTTGGCTTGCCGAACAACGCTTTGCAATGCTGTGGTTTTACCTGTTCCTTTTGCTGATTTGACTCCTACTAATCCAGATGTGGGAAAAGGGATTTCACCTATATAAGGACGGTTAAAAGTTAGGGTAGCAGGAATGTTTAACTCGGTGTGGGGTTTGGTTTGGGCAAGATAAATTTCTAAATCAAGACTTTGGCGATAAAGTTTATCGAAGTTAGTTGCACCTTTGGCAACAATAAAATCATCAACTCCTTTTTCCCTTCCTGGAAGTTCGATGACTTTCACAGGACAATTTTTTTGCTGAAATAAACAACCAAGTTGAGAAATGGCATTATTAATAGCAGCAATTTTCTGAGGTTGAGTTTCAAAATCAAAGCAAATATAAAACCGACGCTTTCTCGTCGCAAACATCGCTAAGTCGGGTATCAATTGACGACGGGTAACTTTACCAAACTCATCTTTGACGACGCGATAACCACTGGTAATTCCAGGAACGCCAATAGCTACATATCCTTGTGTCAACAGCGTTGCTGCTTTCTTCACACCCTCGCAGATAATGACGGAAATATTCTTTTCCATCACCCATTGCCAAAAACCCCTAGCTTCGCCATCAGGGTTAATGGTGATATCATCGGGCATGGGTAAATTGTAACGCCCTGCAACTTGCTGCCAGATTTGCAATGTTACCCGCAAACAAAACACCCGCGTTGGCGTGCTGGGGGGATGTTCGTATTTGATGGATTTGCCTTTGTTATTTTGTCGCGGTTGGTTTGGCTTAAAGCACCCCCATTCCATCATTTGCCAATTATTCAAGGGGTCTAGTCCAGAACACCACCAACCACCTTCGGTAATATGAGCATAACGCTGCAACCAACTACTTTTTACCATTCCAGTATTGGTGCGCGGAAGTAGCTCAGAAATCAACAAATACTCATAAGCAGCTACACCTTGGAGCGACTGAAAATTAAGTTGCACTAAGTGTAAGTCTATACCACTACTCTTGACTAATTCTTCAAGGTGTTGGGGGTGTAAATAGTGCAGATGCATATCAAAAGGCGCTAAGGCAAGACGATGAGATTAAAACATTAACATGCATCTTGTGAGTTTATTGTAAGCAAGATTGCGAATATTTAATGATGCTTTTTTAACCGCGTTTGGGGAGACACATCGGTTAAGACTTTAATGGGTTATTCTGCCTAGTAGATCCCCGAAGTAATAATTTTGTATTGTGATATTTGTTTGCTAAAAAGTTTCATTTATCAGTACATTTTTCCGTTAAGGAATGCGATCGCCATCAGCCACAAGCTATAGTAGGGAACAGCGAACAGGCTTGAAACTCGCTTGGTGTTGTGGTTTTAGGATCGGTTTATGTCCTCAAGTATCCTTCAACTGCTATAAAATCTTGCTTTGCCAGCATTCCTACACGGATAAATGTTAAGAATTAAGAATATCTTCCGGAAATTAGTGTTGGGAAAGTTTAATTTCTATTCATGAGTGAATTTTCTTAATAAAAAAGAGAGCTATTAGAACAAAGCCAAAGTCAAAAGTCAAAAGTAAAATGAAAAAATACCTAATACTACAAGCTTGGAAGGGATGGCAAATGGTCAGTTTATTTTTGCTGTGACCTATTAGTTAGCTTGATTTTTGACTCTCCACTTGTTGGGGAGACAGTTGGTTGACAAAAAACTGTGGTTTATTTTTGCCTGAAGTTAAATCCGAATTAACCCAGAACAAGACAAAATATTTGTAAACTGTCAGATTATGTGGAAATCAAAGTTAATATTTAGATTGATACTGTCGGTTGCGGCGATCGCAACTAGCGTCCAGCTAAGTTACAGTAGTGATTATGCTGTTGCTGAAAGTGCATCTTCTAATCTGACCGTTGAATCTGGGCAACCAAATGACACTTTGGAAATTCCAAAGTTAGCTCTTACAGGCATTGGTATAGGAGCCATAACAGGCTTAATTGTTTCTGCTTTTTGGTATCAGAAATATCGTCAGCGTCAACTCCACTCAACTACGAAAATAAACCGCTTTCGGGAAGAATTTGGTTGCGGTTCTTTAGCAGATTATTACTTATCTAAATCTACAAATTATCCAAAAACTTTAGCAACACCAAATCAAGAAGAAATACCCGCTTTTACTACTTCTCAAGAAAGTTTAGTAAATCCTAACTCTAGTTCTGAAACAGATAATTTAGTAGCAGAACCTACCCCAGACGCAATACCTAATTTATTATCTGACAGCTACCAAAAATTAATAGAAGAAATTGTTACGACTGCCCTAAAAGGTCAAATCCGCTCTAAAGAATATATACATCGTAAATTAATAGAAAATGTTGGCGCTGGTAATGGTGAAATATTTGAACGCTGTTTGAGCGATCGCTTGAATTCTACCCAATCAGAACTAAATAAGGTGAGAATTTCCCCGGACTTGTTCCAAAGGGAAACTCCTGAATTGAAAAAAGCTCGTTTAAATCGTACCCTGAAAGCATTACAAAGTATTCAAAGCGAATGGGAACGAGTCCAAAAACAAAAACGCAATCAAGCCGCAGTTACCGCAGCTGTACAACAAATTCTCACCGCCTCAGAAACTTCTCGTTTTTCAGTTTTGTTACAAATCATCGACCCCAACCAAAACGAAGTTTTCAGCCAAAGTCAATTACAACAACTAGCCCAGGAATTAAAAGCAGCGGTATCTGCTGATAAAGATTTTCACCGAAAACAAGAAATAGAAGAATTAGCGATCGCCATTGCTAGCGGTGTAGAATCCTATCAGCAATTAGAAGCTTCTCTTGTGAGTTGGATTTACGAACCAACAAAAACTTCATTAGAATTAACAAAGTCACAACCAAAACAAGAACCTTGGGCTTCATGGGCAGAAACAGTCAACAGTCCATTAACACAAATATTATTTTCTGCATTAGCTGAAGGCGTATCTACAACAGAAGTAGTTGTTCGCCAGCCTGATATCAACATCAAAGACTGGGTGGAGTTAACAATAATTGTCCAAAGGATGCAGCAAAGTTTGGTGACTTGGTTTGAAAGACAGCCCTATGATTCCAAATGGGGTACATCTGCGTCCATTGCCACTTTTCTCAGTTTTGCTGTAGTTTGGTGTGAGTTATCTCATGGTTTTCGTGTCGCTACTAATATCGATCGCACCAAAGGCGAAGAATTAGCAAAAGCCTGTTTTCAAATCGTTTTACAAATTCTCAGAACTTTTGCCCATCGCCAATACTTTCCCCTTTACGGCGGGGTATTTGCATTTTTTGGCAGAGATGCGTTACACGATGCGATCGATTACTTAGATACACCACTCAAAGAAGTGGAAGGTACCCAAGAAAAAGCGCGGATACTAACGCTGTTGGGTTATTCTCAATTTATTTTAGGTAAATATCACCAAGCCAACTCATTTCACCAGCAAGCTTTAGAAATTGCCCGCCAAGCCGGGGATCAGCCCTGTGAAATTGCCAATCTCAACCATAGTAGTCGTGTTTGCGTTGCTCAAAAAGATTATTCTCAGGCAATTAATTATAGCCAGAGGGCATTAATTTTAGCTCGTCAAGCAGGCGATCGCTTTGGAGAAGCCCACGCCTTGGCAACTTTAGGCTATAGCGAAGTGTTTGCGGCGCAGCAAACAGAATGCATAGAAGCAGATATTTATCAACAATCAATAGAATACTTGCGCCGAGGTTTGGAATTGTCAGAAAAATTGCGTAATTCAGCATTTGGTGTTAACTTGGCTGCACGCCAAACTCAAGCCCTTTGTTATATAAGCCTTGGTATTGCCCACGTCGCCTTAGAAAAACCCCAAGCTGCCATAGAATACTTAGAAAAAGGTACTGAGGCAGTGCAATTTTCCGGTGACAAATATCTCCAAGGGTTAAACTTTTTGTATTTAGCGGAAAGTCACTACAACTTGAATCATCTAGAAACAGCAGTATACAATAGCTGCCTGGGGATGTATTTATTAGAACAAATTACTGCGACGGAATGGCGACAAGCCGCTGGTTTACTGACAATTTTACAAAGTAAATTAGGAAATGAAGCTGTAGAACAAGTAATAGCAAATTCTCGAACTAATATCATCAAATTTATTGGTGTCGATGGCTACGATACCTTGCCGAAATTGCTTGAAGAATACAAGCGATCGCACTAAATAAAATTTTGAATTGTTTTTCAAGGTGTAGCGATCGTAGAAATAAGTAGGTAGACATAATTAAATGCAAGATTGGAGCTTTGTTCGTAATAAGCGATTTATCGCTCTTGACAGATGTTTTAATGGCTCAAGCCCATACTACGAACTTTAGTTTAATTGAGTCCTTCTACTTAGAACTATCTCTACTTAGATTTTACTAATACTTTTATGTAATATATTGAAATGATAGACCACGATCGCCTTTTTAAAGAACTTCTATCTAATTTTTTTCCAGAGTTTATTGAGCTATTTTTTCCTGATATTAGCGCCGAGTGGCAACGTGACTCGATAAAATTTTTACCATTGGAAGTTATTACCGATGTCACTGAGGGAGAAAAGAGAATCCTCGATCTTGTTGTGCAAGCGTCATTGAAAAGCCAAGATACTTTATTCATCATTCACACCGAACATCAATCCTATTCGCAGACTAACTTTAACCACTTGCTACCATTGAACCAAAAGAGCAGGAAAAAGTTATGCAGATAGTTACCAGTTGGATGCGACAAGGACTTGAACAAGGACTTGAACAAGGGCAAAAGCAAGGAGAATTAAAATTGCTAATGCGCCTACTTAATCGTCGCTTGGGAGAAATTAGTCCACAAATGAAGGGCAGAATTGAAAATCTGTCAACCCCTGAGCTAGAAAATCTCGGCGAGGCGTTGCTGGATTTTTCTTCTGTTGCAGATTTAGAAGCTTGGTTTGAAAATCTCAGCTAGTGGCCTCACTGCACTACCTCCCCAATGCTCGTCTATTGCAGTAATTCCTGAAACCGCTTTTGACTACGCACTTTGCTAAAGTCAGGGTCAGTTTTAGCTAATTTTTTGTACTTTGCAGGAACAAATTGAATCGCTCGATCTAGGTTTTCAATTGCTAATTGTACATTGCCTTGTAAAGCATAAGCACAAGCTTTGTTGTAATATGCTTGGTGCAAATCTTTTTTGATAGCGATCGCCTTATTATAAGATGCAATTGCTTCTTGATAGCGTTGCAATTTTATTAAGGCAATGCCCCGGTTAGTTAAAGCTTCATATTTGTTAGGCTTGATGGCGATCGCTCTATCATACGATGCAAGAGCATCTTTGTAGCGTTGCAGAGATGTTAAGGCTATGCCACGGTTATACCAGGCTTCATCTTTGTCAGGCTTGATGGCGATCGCTCTATCATACGATGCAATCGCTTCTTGATAGCGGTGTAGTGATGTTAAAGCTATGCCACGGTTTATCCAAGCTTCAGCAATCTCAGCTTTCATGGCGATCGCTTTGTCGTATGCTTTAATTGCATCTTCGTAACGCTGTCTATCTAATAAATTATTACCTTGAGCAAATAAAACTTCTGCCTTTTGGCTAGCCTTTGCTTCTACAAAAAGCTGGTTTACATTAGTTTCCTGAACAACTTGTGTGGTATTTTCTGTCCATGAATTTGCCCCATTAGTACAACCAAACCCAAAGAAAATTATTAAGCTAGATGCAACCAATCCGTACCTACAAACCATGCTTTATATACAGAACTTATAATTCTGTTATTCCGATTTTGTTATTTTTTGAATATTATCAAATATTTACTTCTTTTTGCTCATTCATTTCGTGATTTTTTGACAAAAAGCTTTGCTGAAATTTTACAATTGTTTTTTGATATTAAATTTACCCCATAATAACATATTCAACAGACATCAAGCAATTGCTTAATTTAGAGCTTACTTCGGCTAAAAAATGGTAATTTGTGTTGCTATGTCAGCAGCCACCGTACTTGGAATGCTAATTTTGGTTTTGATAAATCAGGGTGCGATCGTGCTAGTTTTTCATCAAATCTGAATTTAAGAGGCTGCGGTCAAAAGTGGAATGCTGCCAAAGTTTTATCAGTTAGGGGCAAGGAACAAACTAGGCAGTATGCCAATACATGGCAAGCGGGACAAGTTGTCAAATTTTATAGACTTACCTCTTCTAGTTAGTGTGTACTCATAACCTCGCCGTTAAAGAATCAAAGCTTCCGTCTCATAATAGTTCGACAATTTTAGGGGATCGGAGGATTTGAATCTGGAAAATGAGAGCTTTATTGTGTAGGGGTTATATGTCAACAAACTAGTATACAAGGAGAAAGGTATGAGTAATGACAGGAATTCTAAACCTCATTTCAATATAAAAACTGCTATTCTTACAGTTGTGATACTAATTATAATTCTTGCTTTACGTGCTTATAATATTACTGATTATAATTTTTGTGGAAAGCTTGTAAAAATTGTTTTTGATAAAAGCTCAACAAATGTTGTCGAAAAAACAAAAGACAACATTATTACTAAGATTACTGTTACCAATAACAAGCTAACATTGTGGGATTTGCTAACTGTAATACCTGTTCCAGCTTTATTACTGTATTTTGGCTCTCAGTTTCCGAACTGGCAAAAAAAAGCTGATAAAAAAAGGGATGCGGATAAACAGCGTGAAGATGCTCTGCAAGGTTACTTTGACAAATTCTCCGAACTACTGATTGACAAAAAATTAAAAAAGTTAATGAACTCTTCTTCTCAAGCAGAGGGAGATATAGATCCAGACGCTGCACTAGATGTAATTAAAGCAAGAACATTATCTCTGGTAAGAATGTTTGAGAATGACGAAAACAACATTGATATTACACGTAAAGCAAGTATTTTATCTTTCTTAGGTGATGCTGGTCTTTTAAATAAGTTGGGTTTTCATCTGACTAGTATAAGTCTCCAAGGTGCTAACTTCAAAGGGGCTAAATTCGAGAATATCGACTTCAGCAGAGTCGATTTCAGTGGAGTAGATCTGACAAAGGCAAACCTGTGTGGGACACGGTTCAACAAGGCTAACCTCTGCAACGCAAATCTCAGCGACGCGAACCTCCGCAAAGCTACCCTTCGTAAGATCAACATTGTTCTCCGCCCAGGTCAAGAATTTAGCGAAAAAATACTCCAGAAAGCTCAAGCCAGCTCTACCTCCTTTAAAAAAGCCAACCTGCGTGATGCCGACCTGAGCGAAGCGAACCTCCGTAAAGCCGACTTTACAGGAGCTAACCTCTGCAATGCAAATCTCAGTGGGGCTAATATCAAAGGCGCTGAATTTAAGGATGCAATCTATAACAACAACACCATATTCCCCAACGGAGAAGTTGTTAAAAACAATAGTAGCTTGGGGTTTTATAATCTACTAATCAAATTTCTGATTTTTCTGCTAAAGACCAATTGTTTAGCTACTTTTTTCTTTTTACGCAAGCTCCAAATAATGCATTTAATTGAAAAAATGCATTTAATTGAGCCTGACGGGAATCTCTACGAGGCAAACCTCCGCAATGCCGACCTTAGTGATGTCAATCTCACCAATGCTAACCTCCGCAAAGCTAACCTCAGCGGAGCTAACCTTACTAAAGCCAATCTTACTGAGGCTAAACTTATTGACGCCGACCTTCGTGGGGTCAAATTAATCAAAACTAAACTTTGTGTAGCGACGCTTGATAAAGCCATCCTCTGCAATGCTGACCTCAGTGGTGCTGACCTCCGCTATGCCACTTTTACCGAAGCCACCCTTAATGGTGCAACCTTTATCAAGGCTAACCTTAATGGTGCAACCTTTATCAAAGCTAACCTCTATGATGCCAATCTCAGCGGCGTCAACCTCAGTGGTGTAAACCTCAGTGAAGCCGATCTCCGTGGAGCTGACCTCTGTGGTGCAGACCTCAGTGAAGCCGATCTCCGTGGAGCTGACCTCTGTGGTGCAGACCTCAGGAAAGCCGATCTCCGTGGAGCTGACCTCTGTGGTGCAGACCTCTGTGGCGCCAAGCTCAGCAACGCCAAGCTCAGCAAGGCCAAACTCGATAATGCCAAATTCAGTGATACCGACCTCAGTGGTGCTGATATTAGTGATGTCAATTTTACTAAAGTAGACCTATGTAATGCCACCCGCTGCCATATCAATCTCAATGATAAGTAGGTAGACATAATCAAATGTAAGATTGGAGCTTTGTTCGTAGTAAGCGATTTATCGCTCTTAACAGACGTTTTAATCGCTCAAGCCCATACTACGAACTTTAGTTTAATTGAGTCCTTCTACTTATTATCAAAGATGCTTACTAGTGCCATACCACTCTGCCTAATAATGAAACCAGAAATCGCGATTGCGACAAAGAATTTCAAGAGTGGAAAGAACAACAATAGCAGTCAAAGCAATAGTCTAGGCTAGTTCAAAATTAAAGTTTGTAAGAAAGTGGCGGGTTTCAATTCGCCACTTTTTGGTTTTGATTGTGGAAATTTCTGATTTATGTGAATTCTTTTTCAATGGCGATGGCTACGCCCGCCGCAGGCATCGCACTTTTTTTTTATACAAGCATCAGTAAAAACAGTCTAAAAAATTAAATCAAGCTTCAGCCAAAGCAATTAAGTACTTTAGATGGCGCAGTATGAAGATATAACCAACTAATGAAGACTTACATTAAATGAGTACAATAGCGATCGCGCCCCTGTTGTTTAGCTTTATACAGTGCTTTATCGGCTGAAGCGATGAGTGTATCTGGATTAATTTCATCAGTGGGTATAACAGAACTAATACCTAAACTAACTGTAACGATATCCTTGATATCAGACTGTGGATGGGGAATAGCCCGATCTTGAATTACTTGCTGAATATTTTGTGCTACTGTGATTGCTCCTGCTAAGTCAGTATTGGGGAGGAGTACCGAAAATTCTTCTCCACCGTAACGCGCTAGTAAATCGGCAGGACGATAAACTGTCTGTTGTACTGTTTGCGCTATTTTGATGAGACAATCATCGCCTCCAAGATGACCATAGTAGTCGTTGTAAGATTTGAATCGATCGACATCGAATAAAATCAATGACAGGGGTTGTTGTTCTCGTGCAAGGCGTTTCCATTCTGCTTGCAGTTTTCCATCGAAGCAGCGACGGTTAGCTACCTGAGTCAAACCATCTAGATTTACCAGTTGTTCTAGTTTCTGATTTACATCTTCCGCTTTTTCTTTAGCAATTACTAACTCTGCTGTTCTCTCTTGTACCCGTTGTTCTAAAGTTTCCAAAGATGTTTGTAATTGAAGTGCCATGTTGTTAAACGATTTTGCCAGTTGACCTATTTCGTCTTTTGAGTTAATTTTGGCGCGGATATCTAAGTTACCTGCGCTAAACTGGAAAACTATATTGGTAAGGTAAATTATTGGCTTTGTTAGCAGTTGCCCAATGGCAAAAGCGATGATTGTCACTACTGAAGCGATAATTGCAAAAAGAAACATTGTGTGACGAATTTGCTTTTCTACAGGTGCTAGAGCAACAGCAAGAGGTTGTGCGAACAACACAGACCAAGGTTTATATTTTAAACGAGCGATCGCAATCAGATTCACCTGGTTACCTGTTGCTTGCAAAGGTGCAATTAAATACGACTCGTTATTATCCAATGCTTGCTTAAGTTTTAACTCATTAGTTGCCAATTTTTGAACATAAGAATTAGGCAAACGCTCTTTTTGTTGTAGTTTATTTACAACTTCCAAAGGCACAGGTACAATTGATTTAAAAAGTAGTTTTGGTGCAATACTATGTGCTAGATAAATATTATTTTCATCTAAAAGAATAGCAAATGATTTCACCCCAGCCCGTTCAGTTTGTCGAGTTACTAACTGTTGAACAACAGTAGCATTGTATGAAACACGCAATACACCCAATATGTCTCCCTTGGCATTGCGAACTGGACTGCTAAAAAAGATGGTAACAAGGTCAGGAATTTTCGGCGATCGCATCATGCTAGAAGCAAAGGATAACCCAGATTTTAGTGGTTTTTTAAAATAATTTTCAACTGATTCATCTTTGCCAATGTTCGATGTTTGTGTATCCAATACATTTTTCCCGTTTAAATCGAGCAAGGCATAGGAGAGAATATTGAGCATATCTTTGCGACTGAGACGAATTAATGTTTCTATCGCCAATTGCATTTGGGGGCTGTCATCTCGCTGTTTTGGAGTTAGGCTGAGGTAGCGTGCCAAACCTGGTAAAAACGCCTCTACGCGCACAGCATTCAGATTTCCATCAATAAAGGCATCTATTCTGTTAGTGGTTTCGTAAGCTGCCGCAGATAGGGCTTGCCGAGCGTTGTCAGTTAGTGCTTTTTCAGTTGTCTGTTTGTTGATAAATGCCAATAACAGCAACGGAATCAAAGCAACAATGAGAAACGAAGCGATCAACTTTCTACGGATGCCGCCCAAAAAAGTCTGCTGCATGGCTTTAAACTAGGTGGGAGGGTTCAAGAAGGAAGAATTGAACAAACTTTGTAGCTCAGGAATGCGCGTCATGTTTCCAGAACGAATAAAAAAGTCTGCATATATCTTGGCAGTTTTGTAGATGGAGTTAGGGTTGCTCGATTGAAAGAATTTTTGATTTTCAGCTAAATCAGTTAGATTTACTCCTTCCAGAGAAAGCGTATTGCTAGGAATTTTTAAGGCTTTGGTGACGATCGCGTTTCCTTCTTGAACATTTGCCCTCCAGTAGGCCGAGCCTTGTAGCCATCCTCGCACAAATGCACGAATGTCTTCAGGGCGATCGCGGATTGTTTCACCGCGAAAAACAATCATATCTAAAATCAAGCCAGGGGTTTGTTTGCTAGTAAATAGGATATGTCCCCCTGATTTAATAGCTTCAGAAAGATAGGGTTCCCAAGTGTGTCCGGCTTGAATAACATTATTTTTCAGGTGTTGAGGAATTTCTAAAGCCTCTAATTTAACCAAGTTCACATTATCGCTGGTTAAGTTGGCAGTTTTCAACATCTCAGTCACAAAAAGTTCGCTAAAACCACCTAGATTTGCACCTAGCTTTTTCCCTTTCAAGTCAGCGACGGTTTTAATTTGTGATTGGGCGACTACTACATCTGCTCCTGTTGATTCATTTATGACAATCACGCCTTGTATATCAGGATTTGTAGCACTCAAGAGGATAAAACTTCCCAAGGAAGCTGTCATTCCATCATACTTACCCGCACTAAAATTTGCTCTTTCCAATTGCGTGTATCGTTTATACATTAGTTCCACATCTACTCCTTGGGCTTTGAAGAATCCTTTTTCTTGGGCAATGATGCCTGGATACTCTCCAACAAAAGATGTAAATATCACTTTCAAGGCAGGGCGTTTGAATGCGGTTGGTGTCCAAGCATTACAAGCAAATAGTAAACAGGTCGTAATCAGAAAAATACTAACGTATGTGAATAATTTAAACATATAGCAATCCTATTTGAGTTGTAAAATTATTTGTGGAGGCAGGAAAATAGGCAACATATTTTTTCACGACTGATTTATGACTGCTATAGAAATTTGATATTTTTTAATCATTTTTGTTTGATGAAATATTCAAATAAATCAACTATAGGAATCCGATTTTATTATTGAAAAAATTTAAGTATGTGTAGGGTGCGTTATGCTTTGCAATAACGCACCAAATCCTTAAGAATAGTGCCGTACCCTCAGGCGTAACGCAACGCCAGTCCGCTCAAGCTGGTAAACCCGCCCATGCGGCTGGCTCTCCTACGTATATTTCAAAAATCAAATATGAGTCCTATATTTGTTCAAATTCAAGTTTACGCGTAATTTTTATTAAAGATTAAATTCAAAGTTTTATGAATTTCGCCGTTCGACATTAGCACAAACATTATCGACACCATAGTGGTTTCAATTTTTTACTTAACTTAACGTGGATTCGATAAACCTCTCCCATCCAGTCTGCTTGGCCTGCAAGGGAATAGAGGAGTAATGAAAAAATCAGGTTTTTAAGCCTCTCTCCTACAAGAAGAGAGGTCAAATTCCAGCTATCAAACTCACGTTAAACAAGCACAAGCAACAAATAAAATTCCCTCAGATCCAAAAAAATCTGAGGGTAAGTAAGCATGATGATACTATTGGACTACTATTTGATTGCGTGAAAATATACGTAGGGGAGCTTAAATGATCCCAAATACTGACCCGATAGACTTAATCGAATCGCGTGCATCCTTCAAAGTTTGGCTGATGGGATGCTTTGCTTGCAAAAATACGCGAGCACAATTGCGTCCCGGCATTCCGGAAATGGAACCGCCTGGATGAGTCCCTGCACCAGTGAGAAATAAATTCTCAATTGGGGTTTTGTAATTCGCTATTTCCGGCAAGGGACGGAAAAATACCATTTGATCTAAGGTCATATCCACATGGTAATAATTTCCTTTGTATGCACCTAATCTTTCTCCCAGTTCTGCTGGACTTTCTACACGACGGGCGATAGTTGCATTTTTCACATTCGGCGCGTAATTCGCCAATTTATCAACCACCCTATCTGCAACTTGGTTTTTCAATTCATCTGTCCAGCCAGTGCCTTTCAAACCTGTACCTTCTGCACCGGCAATTTGATAAGGGGCAAAAAACTCAATCCACACAGTATGTTTGCCTGGTGGTGCTAATGTGGGGTCTAAGTAGCTAGGCATCACCACATACATTGATGGGTCAGCATCAGGAATTTCTCCTAAGGTACATTTACTATGAGCCTGTTCTACATGAGCCACGGAATCTGCAATTAAGATAGATCCAACAAGATATTCGTCTTTGTGTTCGTGGTAAGGAAATTGCAGTGGTTCGTTCAAAGCCAAATCGATTTTGAGGATAGTTTCGTTGTTATTAACGATGCGGCGTTCTAATCTTTCCCACAAGTCAGGATCGACTCCATCAACTTCGCTTTTATCAGTCATTTGTAAAAACAACCGTTTAGCGTCAATATTAGAAATCACCCCATGTTTGGCACGATATTCTTTACCACCAGCGACTCGCACACCTACAGCTTTGCCATCATCAATTAAAACTTTTTCTACATGTTGGTCTGTGAGAATGACGCCACCTTTACTTTTGACTAAATTCACCAAAGCTTGCACAAGTGCGCCAGTCCCGCCGCGGGGTCTTGCCATGCCTGGATTGTGACGCATTGCCATCATAATTGCACCAATGGCAAGGGTTTTTTGTGATGGTGGCGCACCAAGTTCTGAAGCTAGCCTTGCTAGTGGCGCTTTGAGAAACTCTGAATCAAACCACTCATTAAGTAAATCTTCACCGCTGGTTAACATGGTGCGAATAAAGTCCAGCGTTTTGTTTGGCGAACCAATAACTGAAAATAAATCTTTCAGTTTTGTGATGTCATAGTTACCCAGGATGTCTATAATTGACTTCGGCGGTGCATTAAACATGGGAATCATTGCACCCAAAGCCCTTTGCCAAAAGTCTACAAATTCTGCGTATTTTTTAGCATCGCGATCGCTATAACGAGCGATTTCTGCACAAGTCTTTTCTACCGACTTATGTCCTAAGAAATATTTGCCATCAGGATGGGGACAGAAAACAACCGGATCGCACTCTAAATAATGCAAGCCATATTTCTCTAGTTCTAGTTCTTCAACTACTGGCCCTAAGTGAATAAACTCATGGTCGATAGCACACAAATTAAATTTAAATCCAGGAGCTTCTTGTGGTAAACATTCTTCAGTTGTTGCTGCACCGCCTGGAACGGAACGCTTTTCTAGTAACAGGACACTATAACCAGCTTTCAATAAGTAAGCTGCACAAACTAGCCCATTATGTCCACCACCAATCAGCACAACATCATACTCTTGCATAGTTGTTACTTTGAAATTAATTAGCTTTATAAAGCTTAAAAAACTTTGGGAAAATTTAAATCACCCATCAGTAACAAAAATTATCTTTAATTAGTGTCAATCCTACTAAAGAGGTACTACATCTGATGACGGTATTTGCTTGACTTTAGCTTCTATCAGAAGTATTAAATTACCAATTTCTACTTTTAGATCTTTGATCCGAAATACCATATCGTCCCATTTAAAATATGGTATGTTCATTAATTCTTTGGCTTTGTGCATTAATGCTGTAACTAATTCTATTGAAACACCCTCTCCCTGAGTACAGTTAAAACTCTCTAACATTGCGGGTTGTGAGTGAGTACGTGGACGCGCGATCGCACTAAAAGCTAAAGGTCGAGTATTTTCCTTTTCCTTTAACAACACCTTACCTCTAAATTCCATTTTGCCATTACTAGGCAAAAATACTTCAATTTTTTGCGGCTCCAAACTCACAATTTCGCCATCTACATCCAAATCAAAGTTTTGCATCTGCTTGCGAACAAATTCTGATGACAAAGCGCGGTTCATATCTGCTTGTGTCATTGTTATTTTAGCAATGGTATTGACTGGGCGATCGAGTTTTATATCGCCGAAAATAGCACTCAAAGGATTGATGGCAATAGCATCTGTTTGCAGTTTTATTTCTTGTACGCGAATGTCTTTTTGGATAACTAATCCTTCACCTGCAACCGAAACGCCATCGACTTGACCCTGAACTACTTTCAACAAATCTGTTTGTACATCTATTTCTATTTCTTCTACTTCATCTAAATTTTCGGATATTCTTCTTTCAGCTTCCTGCGATAATAATTTTTCTTCCAATCTATGCTCATCAGACATGAATTATTAATCTCCTAAATATCCTCTTATTAGCTACTGTAAAGGCTGGATACTCAAGAGCGAATCTGTATTGCGGTATATGCAAGTCGGAGGACTAACAGTCTAGTTAACTTTGGGAACATCATAATTTTTTTAAAATGTAGTATGAGCATATTTTCGCGTAATGAATGTAGCGAAGAAGATATTCGCACTACAAAATAAATCAGCCAAATTACAATACACTGTTAAGTTTCATCTTTATAAACCTTGCTACGATGCCCTACATCTACAACACTTACCAATAAAACATCATCGAAAATATCGTATATAACGCGATAATCGCCTACTCTAATTCGATATGAATTTTCTTCACCTTGTAACTTTTTAACTCCGTTGGGACGTGGTTCTATTGCCAAATCATCTATTTTGGTTTGTATGCGGTCTTGCAATTCTTGAGATAGTTTGATAAACATTTTTCTCGCACCCTTGGTAAATTTAACTTCGTAAATCACGCTACGTTCTTTTTTCTTTCATTAGCGATTTCCTTTTTAACGTCTTCCCATGCAATAGAACTATTATTTTCTACATCACTTTTAGCAGCATGATAAGCTCTTAAATCGTTCTCGTCCTCTTCCGCTTCTATCCGCTTCAATAATGCGTAAATTTCGTCTAAGGTACTGTCATAAGCTTGATGCAACAGTAGGTTTATTTCGTTTATTAACTCTTCTCTGTCGCGTTCGGATTTCATGTTTATACCTCTTTTAAAGTTTCCAACAGCTTATTTCTTTTTATCCTTAAAAATCTATTGTTTGATGGCAGTTGCTAACGTTTTACTCAACCTATTACAAAACATTAGCGTTTGCCATCAACTTATCGACTGTTAATTTTTACCATTCGGTCGCTGAATAATTGTCTCTAAAACCCGCCGTTTGGCTTTTGGATCGATCGCTACCAAGCGTATATACTCACCGCTATATTCTGCTAGAGATGATTCCAAATTTGATATGGCATCGGATTCGGCATCAATGTGGCTGTTAACACAACTTTGCCAAGAGCCTGTACGGAAGCGGCGTTCATCTACATGTTCGATACTAATTTTGTAACCTTGAGACAGTATTTCCCGGATTTGTGCTTGTGTTTCCAAACTCAAATGTGGACTCGATGCTTCTTTTTTGGGGAATCCGTTCGTGGTTGCACCATTAGTTGACGGTTGACTAGTTGGTGTCACAGCAGGTGGTGGTGCTGGTTGATAGCTTCTACCTCGATTCAGCCGGTTATACTCATCAACTAATTGGGAATTTTCCACTCGTTTTTGTTCGCCAACCATCAAATGACCAGACTCGATTAAGTGAGACAGGCTGAAATCTGGTTTTTTAAATTCTGGTGGCCCTTCAGTGCTGTTAACCACACGCAAGGATACACGTTCAAAACCGATTTTATGGATGAAGTTGCGGATTTGTTCGTCATAAATTCGCGATCGCAATGCGCTAAAAAAGTCAATAGATTGATTGGCAAAAGTATCAACTAGCTGTTCGACTTCCCGCCGCGAAAGTCCATCCGCTTCAAAAATCCCGCCGACGATTCCCACTTTATCATCTCGGTCTGGTTCCCAATAAAATTTCTCCATCCGTCCATCCCGAATTAACGGTGCATAGAGGGTAGAAAAATCATTCCCTGTGACAATAATCGGTACGCGATTTAAAGGCGTAGAATCATAGCTTCCCGGTAACTGCACATCTGTGGGGTTATCGGCAATATTCATCAGTGTGGCATTCACCAACTGCGTGTTTACAGTATATTGAGTGCCTTCATCGAAGCGTCCAGCACCGGCATCTAAATCGTTAATCATCAGCACGCACATTTTACCGCGTACTTTGATCAGTTCTGCTGTTTCCCGATAGCGCAGCCGAATCAACCGCGCTGGATCTCCTGCATCTGGACTTTCCAACTCGCCGCCAGAGATGTGAGTTACTTCGATACCCATTTTCTCGAAGACTAACTCGCATTGAAAAGACTTGCCTTCACCTTTACGTCCGTGAATACCTAAAATCAAAGGTACTCTGACACCAGGAAGCTTCAAGAAATTTTTGGTGATGTGGACAGCAAGTTTGTCCAAAAATCGCGGAGCAATGTAGTAACCCATGAATCTATCTTATAAAGATTTAGCCCTTCTAAAGTTAATGTTAAGTTTTTTTGGGTATAGCGATCGCATTTCGTCGATTATTAATGGCGATCGGTTTTTTCACACAATTTGAAACACAGAGATAGGTTTTCTCTCTGTAACCCCAACTTCTATTCCCTAAGACTGATTCTAAATATAATTACAAACCTACAGAGGTAGATATTAAAGCGCAAAGGTGATGCCACGTAGACGACTCCTTCAATCAGTTCTGCTTTTTTCGTATCCGGCATTGCATGATAGCGGCGTTCAAATTCGTGGCGCGTGAGTCTATCTCCGCTTTCTAAAACGGGAATTTTTGCACCTTTATTGAACTTTTCTTCTAGCGATGCTGTCATTAGCAGATTTCTCAAAGGAGTATTGCTACATCTAGTATAGGCAATTCTTTGATTGATAACTAAGATTTTTTTGCTAACTGTTGCACAAAGTTTCTATGTTCTTCACTATTCAATCCCTGTTGCAACACAGCTAAAACTTGTGTCATTTCACCTCTACATAGAGCCTTTACATCTAACCATAAACCTGGAAATGCACAACTTTTTATTAATCCATTTGCATCGACCTCTAGCTGCACATATTCCTCATTTTGTAAGCTAAACCAATTAAGTTTATTTTCTAAACTTTGCCAAACAATATATTCTTTAACACCATTGCGACGGTAGACTTTTTTCTTATCATGTAAGTCATTAGCAGCACTGCTGGCTGCTACTTCAGCAATTAATTCTGGCGCACCTTCAATATAATCATCTTCACTAATACATGCTTGTCCGCCTGAAAGTTCATTTATTAATAGCACTACATCAGGTTGTGGTTCATTATCTAAATCTAGACGAACTGTGACATTATCGCCCAACTCAACTCCAGGAGTAGCAACTTTATAAGTGCCTAACCAAATGATTAAGTCTCCATGCGGTTTTCCATGACTATTAAAACGCAAAGGTGATGCCACGTATACAATTCCTTCTATTAATTCTGCTTTTTTAACATGAGGCATTGCTGAGTATCGACGTTCAAATTCCTGGCGGGAAAGTCTGTCCCCACTTTCTAAAGGCGGAATGCGGATACTTTTATTCAAGTTTTCTTCTAGCGATGCTGTCATTAGCAGATTTTTCAAAGGACTATTGCTACATCTAGTATAAGCAATTCTTTGCTTATAGCAGTTATCTAAGCTGATTTAAACAAAGTCATCAGAGATTGTAATTAAACCCTTGGCACTTCCAGGTTGACGGCGGCGTTTAACTGGAAATAGAGGAGTTAATTTGACTACAGATTGATTATCATTGATAATGATGATTTCCTCACCACTGAGTGCTGCTTCTATTAAGTCGGGCAAATGTTGAGATGCTTGAGCTAAATTTATTTGCTGCATAACTACCACCTTTGGTAAATAAGCGATCGCGTTTTAGCACTATCTTAAGTTTAAAATACCCGTGTCCCCCTGTCTTTGCGTCAGTCTAAACAATAAGTCTTTAACCGGACATGATATTACACGGTAAATCCGCCATTTTTTTGTTAAGCAATATTTCGCCAACGGTATCCGTATCTGGGCTTCACGTCTCCTTGAGCGGCAATGTGAAGAAATATTTGGCCAACAGCATCATCTACGAAACAAAGAAGCCGTCCTGAACCATTTCCTTGAGACTGTTGTCAAAGGCTTGGCAAATTGTTTCCAGGTCTTGCTGTGTATGGGAAGCATTGAGCATACAAAAGTGGAGTTCTGGCATATAAACGCCATACTTGCGCATGTAGTAAGCTAAGGCAATACTAGCCTTAAAATTACTGCCAGCCCATTTCTCTCGGTAGAGCTTAACTTTTTTGTAGCTAAATGTTAGGGAAAAGATAGAACGGTTGGCTTTAATTTGGAAAGGTATGGCATGATTGTGAGCAATCTGGCAAAATTGCTGAGCTAGCCAATCAGTTTGCTTTTGCAATGTAATATAGATATCTGGATGTTCTTTAAGATAAGTCAATACGGACAGTCCAGCGGTACAAGTAAGGGAATTGCCACTCAAGGTTCCGCCAACAAAAGCTTTGTGTTCGTAGTCGTAAAACGGATCTTCAGAACTTTTCGCTATGTCGATAAGTTCATGTTTGCCAACAACACATCCGCAGGGAAGACCTCCTCCAATGATTTTGCCCAGACAGGTTAAATCAGGAGTGATGTCAATCAAGTTCTGAATTCCGCCATAGGCGACACGAAATCCGGAAACCACTTCATCAAAAATCAAGGGAATATCTAAATCAGTGCATAATTCTCTAAGTGCTGTGAGGAAGGGTCGATCCCATTCTGCCGTCGCTGAGGGCATAGGTTCGCAGACTACACAAGCCAATTCGTTCGCCTGTTCTCGCAATCGCGCTAGACTGGGTAGATGTCCATATTGCAGAATAAGGGTATTCTGAACAATGCTTGTGTGAGTGCCACGAGTTCCTGAGATGGGATCTGGAAAGTCTTTAGATCCAGTGACACGGAACCACGAACTGACCATTCCCTGATCGGAAAAGCCGTGATAGTGACCTTCACACTTGGCAATGCGATCGCGTTGACGATAAGCTCTGCACAGACGTATCGCTTGAAGAATAGCTTCACTTCCAGAGTTAGAAAGTATGGCTTTTTCAGCACCGGGGAAAGCTTCGACAATGGTTTCCGCGAGTTGCACTTCACTCAAGTGACCAAGAGCATTAACACCTCCCATCACAACAGCTTCTCCTAATGCTGTTGTAATGGCAGGATGACCATAGCCTAAAATATGAGGGCCGTAGCCACAGGAAAGATCTATATAAACGTTACCATCTACATCCTCTATCTTACTTCCAACAGCTTTTTTGACAAATATTGGGTAAGTGCTGGGGAAAAAATATCGGTCGAGGTGAGTTGGCGCAACTAGCGAATTTTTAGCCCGATCGCGTAACTCTAGAGAAGAAGGACTGGTTTGGAAGAAGTACTCATCGAAAGTCTTTTTGACTCCCTGATTCATATAGGGAGAATAGCGATCGTTAAACTGGCGAGCATTTTCCCAAAGGTCAATATCTGGATCTATTTGGGTAAGAAAACCTTCACAGGTTAAAAACAAAAGTTCAACTTTTGTGAAATTTGTAGTGTATTGTGCCCCGTACTTTTTCAAGACAACAACGAAATCGCGGAAAAAACTGACAGTTGACCATCGATTATTGGATTCATCGAAGTGCTTTAGCAAAATTAATTCTAAATCTTTTTGATATTCAACCCAATTATCGAAAAGCTTATTAGTTTTATTAGTAACAAAATGTTTGGTAAAACGCTCAACGGCAATATCCCATTCTCTACGAGTACAAGCAAAGTAAAATGAAGATAATCCCCACTTTTCATCTTCACTAAGTTCGACTGTAATACCAAAGTCAACAATAATAATCTTACCGTCTTTAGTAAAAAAGATATTTCCAGGATGGGGATCGCCATGACAGAGACCATCCAGGTAAAGCATAGTGTAAATACTATGCTGTAAACGCCGAGCTAGTTTTGAAGGGGGCATATCCACTTGGCGTACATTCTTTCCTGGTATTGCCTCTACAAACTCCATAACGAGTATATTGGAAGTACATAGCTCCTTAATAACTGTAGGAACGTAAGCATAAGGATGAGATTTAAGATTGGTATATATTGCTGATTGTTTCTGAGCTTCTTGAGTCATATCTGCTTGAGCAACCAGCAATATTTTTAACTCTTGTAAACGCACTGGTAGATTGAGATGTTTGATTGATGGAATTAAAGAATGTGCAGTCGATACCAGAACTTGAATGATTTTAAGATTTTTTTCAAGCTGTTTGCGAATATTTTTTTTAACAACTTTGACTGCAACTTTTTGTCCGGTGTGTAAAACTGCTGCATGAACCTGAGCTATTGACGCACTAGCAACAGGTTTAAACGAAAACTCACTGAAGATGTCTTCTATTGGCTGACTATATTCCTGCTTGAGAATTCTTCGTGTGTCGTTTTCATCCATATGAGGTACATCGTCCTGCAACTTGCGTAACTCTGATGCAATTTCTGAAGGAATAATATCAGGACGGGTTGCTAGTACTTGTCCCATTTTGATATAAACTGGCCCACTTTTGAGCAAGTATTGATAAATGTATTGCCCACGCAGAATGTTTTGTTCTTTTTTGCTTTTATTCATAGAAGCAAAAATATATTTAAGCCAATAAAAAATGCTATAAAGTACAAGAAATAAAAATCGAAGGGCTATCAGCATACTGACCTCTTGTAGAACTTATAAATTTTTTGAAGTCTTGAGAAGTGGGGAGTAATGTCTTTTATCAGAGCCTGCGGCTCACTTTCAGCGATTGCTATTTTCTTTAACAACGTCAGTCAATTTGTTCCAGGGACGAAGGGTGTCTCTCCAATATAATTTGGTTGTTGCTAGGTCAAAAATTGCTGACTAACAGGTGAGTTTTCATAAAAATAACCCGTCAACTAATATTTAAACTCGTTGCCAGGTTAAGTATTGAGGAGAACCTCCAATAGGAGGAGATATTAATAACAACTTTTCTCCTGTAATCTCAAACGTTCGTTCTATGGTTGTTCCAATCCAATCAGGAAGAAAACTAATTTCAACGTGATGAAGAACTTTGTTTCCTTGAATTTCATATTTCCCACTATAAGAAATATAGTTGGTTGCAACTTGGAGGTATTTAAACAGAGTTTTTAACTCCTGCCATTTAAAAAGAAGTAACAAGGGTTTTAGTAGGGTTGTTCTGGCTTTCATAAATTCTTCTGAAGATATTGTAATACTGAGGCAATCATTTCTCATAATCATTGCAGACATATATCCCTTGTCTGTATAGCTTAGATAGCCAATAACATTTTTTCCAAAGGGATACAGAATTATACCCTCTGAAGTTTTAGTTTCCCAAGAAATTAATTTCCAAGTTCCTACAAGAATTTTATTTGTCATTTTGATTTTTATATTTTGAAAGTTAAATTAACCTGTTCTAAACAATTCTTCAATACTTGTGCTAGAGCTTGAACCTCAGGTTCTATGAAAATTGTATAATGGTTGCCAGGAACAGTATAAGTTTCTATTGGTTCATCAGAGAAATTCTGTAATTTGCTCCAATGAAAAACATCTTGACTAACGGATTTATCTAATTCGCTAGCTTGAAATAATGTGATACGGTTTGAATAGACTTGCGCCTGATAGTTTTTTGCTTGTTGCATCGAAGCATTAACGCCAGCTTTATATATACGGAAAAGATTCTGAATTTCCAAAAGGTTAGTATTGACAGGTAAAAGCTTCATCGTTATTGCTTGTTCCAAGAGATAATTGAATTGCTCATTCAGTTCAAGCCCTCGAAGGTCATCTTTACTAAGTGTAAATTTTTTACCTAAACGGGTTCCTAAGTAATTAGCGAACCAGTTCAGCATCGTATCATCATCTGTTGGGAAATTACCAACATCTAGCAAAGCCAGTAGTCCTACTTGATGTCCTTGCCTTTGTAATTGCTGAGCTATCTCAAAGGCTACAATTCCTCCCAATGACCAACCTGCCAGAAGATATGGTTCATGTAATTGAAGACTAGACAAAACTTCGATACATTGACTTGCTACATATTCAATAGGAGTAGAAGAAACTACTTTTCCATCAAGATTTTTATAGTTGTCTAACTCTGATGGTTGTAACACGTAAAATGGTTGTTCATTGCCTAAATATTTTGCTAAGTTTCTATAAACTAGGACATCTAATCCCCCAGGATGTATGCACACAAAAGGTGGTTTTGAACCATTAGGTTGAATCTTGACTAGAATCTGAGGAGGCTCAGTAGCAGATTTTTCATTAACAAATTGCTGGATGTTATGAGCATCTGATTCTCCTAGTATTTCTTCTAGCACCTGCTTTGTAAGTTGACTTAAGCTCAATCCTTGAAAAAAGTTTTCTGTGGATATGGTCACCCCTAGATTTGCTTCAATCCGACTTTTCAGGTCGATTGCCATAAGAGAATCAAGTCCCATTTCTCTTATAGGCTGATGAATATCTGCTTTAAAACTAGAAAGACCAAGCACTTTGGCAATTTGATGGCTGAGATAAGACTCCAGTACATACTGGCGTTCTTCTGAGGTTGCTGAGAGGATTTTCTCACGAGTTAAATTTGTTTCTACGAATGGTAAAGTAGGTTCGGAAATAACCTTAAGAGCTATAGCATTTGTAGTATGTGCTTCAGAATAAACTAGGTTTCCTGGAGTTTGAGCGATTAAAACATGCTGTCCCAGTATTTCTGTTACACAACCAGGTTCTGGAAAAGCCATAACTTTCTCAAACCCATGAGCTTGAAGAAGATTTTTCCACTGCGTTGGTGATAAAAGTGGATTATTTTGTCGCCACGGGTCTTCAAATCTCTGCCATCCCTCAATTAAACCTATGGTAATGTCAAACCAAGACGGATGTTGAGTTACTTCATTGAGGAGCAGTATACCACCAGGATTTAGAATAGATCGAACGTGCTCTAAGGTTTCCTTGATATTGCGGGTGGCGTGCAAGACATTGGTTGCGACTACAATATCAAAGCTTTGGTACTGATAGCCAGCTTCTTGAGGATTTTGTTCAATATTAAGCAAACTATATTCAATAAAAGGATATGCCTGAAATTTTTCCTTAGCACGAACGAAGAAAAAGTCTGATACGTCGGTAAAGTAATAAACAGTTTTTTCTGAAGGTAATACGGGCAGTAAGAATGTTGTTGTTCCCCCCGTTCCAGCCCCAATTTCTAAAATTCGTAACGTTTTTTTGAATGGTAAGGTTTTGACCGCTGATTCAACAATACTTCTAGTAATATGATTGAAATAACGAGCTATAGACCACTCTTGATAAATACTTTCGGCTAGATTTAGAGAACCATTAGGAAATAGGGTTTCCAAGGGAGAAAACTTATTAATTAAAATATCTGTGAGATTATTACCACAGCGTTGTAAATAATCTAGTAAGAAGGGAGTATCCTTGAAAACGTCTTGAGCTTCAGATAAAAGAGAGTCTAGGCCATAATTAGGCAAGGGGCGATCGCACACAAAGATTTCCCCTTCCTCATACTTAAGAAAACCACCGCTGGCCAATTTCTTTAACCACCGCAACAAAAGATTTTTGTAGTTTGGTAGAATTTTCAGACTATACAGTAAACTCTCGATAGAATGTTGTTCATTTGGTTGAGTATAAACGCCAAATTTTGAAAGCGCTTGGATAATATATGCAATTGTTAAGCGATCGAGATACTGCTGCTTGGTTGGTTGAGTATGGAGAGCTAAATCTAAGGGAGCTTGTTGAGCCTGGTAACGACCAGCCTCTAATAAGGACTCCCAAACAGGAAATACTTGCTGCTTGTTCTCTAAGTGGTTCTCATCAGTTTGTTCAACCCAATAGCGCGATCGCTGCCAAGGGTAGGTCGGCAATGGAAGTTTGTAACGGGGATAGTCACGGTCAAAACTGAACCAATCTACAGCTACCCCCCTCACGTATAACTCTGCCAAACTCTGGAGAATTTGCTGCCAGTCTCCTTGTTCCGGACGCAGACTAGGCAGCCAAACTCCTACTCCTTCTGGTAGGCATTGGCGTCCCATTCCTAACAATATAGGTTTGGGACCGATTTCTACAAATAACTCACACTCCTGCTGATATAGATTCTCCATACTTGCCGCAAATTGCACCGACTCCAGCACATGTTTGCACCAATATTCAGAAGTGGCGATTTCTACTGTCACAGGTTTTCCAGTGAGATTCGAGACTAAATTGATTTGAGGCAGGGAGTAATTGATTTCCTGAGCAACCCTCTCAAACTCTACGAGCATCGGCTTCATCAAAGGAGAGTGGAAGGCATGAGAAACCTGTAATGTTTTAGTTTTTATTCCTTTTGCATCGAAAATGGCACAGATAGTTTCAACAGCTTGACGTTTACCTGAAATCACCATACTTTCAGAACCATTAACGGCAGCAATTGAAACTTCCTTCGCATACCTATCAAGAACTGCTCGCACTTGGCTTTCAGATGTTAATACCGCTACCATTTTTCCATTTTGGGGAAGTGCTTGCATTAAACGTCCTCGTTGGGCAATTAGCTTTAGGCCTTCTTCGAGGCTGAATACACCTGCCACACAAGCAGCAACATATTCCCCTACACTATGGCCCATAACAATGGCAGGTTTTATGCCCCAAGATTTCCATAATTCTGCTAATGCATACTCAATAGCAAATAAGGCAGGTTGCGTGTAGGCTGTCTCATCTATTAATGAAGTTTCTCCTAATTCAGGATAAAGAACACAAAGCAAAGACTTCTCTAAATAAGCAGACAAAATTTCGTTGCAACGGTCTAGGGTTTGCTTAAAAGTGGGCGATCGTTCGTAAAGTTCTCGTCCCATATTTATGTATTGAGACCCTTGACCTGTGAATAAAAATGCAATTTTTAGACGGTTCCTGCTATATACTTGATTCTTTACAAGTTTAGGAGTATTTTCAAAAGCCAATGCCAACCTTAACTGTTCGCGCAACTGCTGTGTAGACTCAGCGATAACAGCAAGACGATGGTTAAAATACGATCGCCCAGTATTAGCAGTGAAGCAAACATTTACCAGCGATACTCCAGGATGAGATGCTAAGAAATATTCATATCTTTGTATCAATTCCTCTAAGGCATTCTCACTTTTAGCCGAGAGGGTGAGTATATGCTGTGGACGGTCAATTTTTCCTGGCATCGGCTGTAGCAGCGGAGCTTCTTCAACAATGATATGGGTATTCGTGCCACCGAATCCAAAGGAACTAACTCCAGCAAACCGTTGCTCTTTTCCTCGCTGCCATTGCTGTCGCTCAGTTGGAATCGCAATAGGAGTATTTTTGATTTTAATATGCGGATTTAACTGCTTCAAATGTAGATGCGCTGGAATTTCTTCATGTTGTAAAGAAAGTACGACTTTGATGACACCGGAAATTCCAGCTGCTGCCTCCAAATGACCAATATTAGTCTTGACTGAACCAACCCAACAACGTTGATTTGGTTGCCGGTCTTGCATAAGTACAGCTTTGAGAGAACTCATTTCAATGGTATCTCCCAAAAATGTGCCAGTTCCATGAGCTTCTACATAACTAATTTGGGCAGGTGGTACAAGAGCGTTTTTTAGCGCCTGACGAATAACTGCTTGCTGAGAAGGCCCATTAGGGGCTGTGAGTCCATTGCTGAGACCATCTTGGTTAACTGCTGAACCTCTGATAATTGCCTGAATGTTATCTCCATCCTTCTTGGCCTGGGAAAGGCGTTTGAGTACGACAACACCACATCCCTCTCCTCGAACATAGCCATCAGCACTGGCATCAAAGGTTTTACAGCGACCGTCATCTGCAAGCATCAAGGCTTGAGAACAATTTATTGTTGACTCTGGAGACAGAATGAGGTTAACTCCTCCTGCTAAACACAAGTCTGATTCTCCACTCTGCAAACTTCTACAAGCATAATGCAATGCTACCAATGACGAAGAACAAGCACTGCCTACCGCTATACTAGGCCCTTGGAGATTGAGTATATAAGATAAGCGATTGGCAGCAATACAGAGAATATTACCAGTGCCATCGTAAGCAGTAACGCGGGTATAGTCTGTCGATAGCAACTTGCTATAGTCATAGTTAGCGACTCCGATAAAAACTCCTGTCTGGCTACCAGACAGTTTTAATGGTGCTATCCCTGCATTTTCTAAACTTTCCCAAGCTACTTCCAAAACCAATCTCTGCTGAGGGTCCATACGCTCTGCTTCACGAGGAGAGATCCCGAAGAAACTAGCATCAAATAGATCCACTTGTTCTAAAAAGCCACCCCATCGGGTGTTCATTTTCCCTGGTGTAGCTGATGTTGGATGATAGAATGCATCAATGTCCCACCGCTTTGGTGGCACTTCGGCGATCGCATCTACTCCGTTATGTAAGAGTTGCCAGAAAGATACTGGATTTTCTGCACCAGGAAAGCGACAGCCAAGACCAATAATTGCTATAGGTTCCATTTGTAATTTGTCAATAAAATCTGATTTCACAAATAAGCAAGAGATTGAGAAAATCTTTTAAATGTCTTGATGTTGCTTTGGACAGATTTACCAATATTATCTCCTGAAGCCATTAGACGCATTTCACGGTTTATAGGCCAAAAGTATTCAACATCAACGAAGGTTTGACAGAGATTTGATAGTAACCGTTGGTGATGGTTGAAAGTTAGATGAAAACCCTCATGCTCTTGACAAAAACATTTCTCTAACCAATACAGTGCTTCCGAAGCAGACAAATCAAATATAGGAGTCTGTAGTAGCTGGTAGAAAAAACCCATAAAAGAAAGGTCATCTTGTATAAACCGATAAGGAATTGCACCAGAAAGCCCTTTTAGATTCAGTTGCATCAAATAAAGCGTCATATTAGCAATAGTTAGCTCATAGGCTGTTGGCTTAGAAAACACTTTGTACAAATCTTGAGCAATAGTTTTGGAAATTGTCGTGTGAAAAGATTCATCTAAAAAATGGAAATAGGAAACAGATGTTGGTGCTGGGATAAACTCAGCGTTTTTTTCTAACGTTCTAAAATATTTAGCATAATTATATTCCCAGTTCTTAAGCATCATATTTGCAATTAAGCGGAGGGCATAGTAATGAGATGCTAAGAAAGGCGAAGTTCCAAAGTTGAAAGTTAGCAGTTGTACTGTTTGACGCCGAAATGGAAATTTACTAAATATTCCATCTGTCGGTACTTGAATAAACTCATTCTTGTTTTCTAATTCTTGCAAATATTTGCCAGGTTTTTGGCCCTGGCTTTCTAGCATGAACCTATTGATAAAGCGCAAGGTAGAGTAAGATGAACGCTCCAAAAAATCAGGAATTTTCAAACTTTCTGTTAAAAAATTGAGATTTGGCAAAGACTTTAATCGATCGTTAAACTTAATTTTCGGCAAATATGATTGTTTTAATTTATTACATAGCAAAGCTTTTTTTGTTAAGCGACTAATCCTTTGAAACGCATGAATATGATAGTGTTCTTGAGAAGTTTCAAGCTCTAGCTCTTGACAAAGAGTTCCAAAACCTCCAAGGTTAGAGAAAACACTACCTGTAATTTGATTAAATATTATTGTTGTAGCTTCGTCAGCCGGGACTTTGCTGTATTGTATCGCCCAATAAAGGTGATTTAAAGCTATTTTCTGCGAAGAAGAAGCTGCTTCGTATAATGGTGTACCATATAATATTGATTGCTCAGGTTCACTCCAGTAACTATCGCTGTTACTACTATAAACAAAATTCTTTTCCAATTCGTGAATTCTCTCTGTATAGTTAGAATTAGTATTGTTTTGAAAAATGTTTTCCATCACCTTGAAAGGCTTTTGTGCCAATCTTTCATTTTTAAATGAAGGTGGATTGATTGTACAGGATAATTCAGTATTTTTTACCATTTTTCTCTCTTTTTTAGTAATTGATTTGCTATTTAATTTATTGCAGATAAATTTTTAGCTAAAGCTTCAATAGTGGGATAATCGTATAGCAGGGTTGGTGCTAATTCTCTCCCCAACCAGTCTTCCAACTCGCCACTCAATTCCATAGCTGCTGAGGAATCTAGACCATAGCGATCGAAAGGAATTGTGATATCAATTTTATCTAGGTCTACTTCCAATAATTCAGCTATATAAGAAACCAACCAGTTTTGGATCTCGGTCTCTGTAGGTAAATTATTAGGTGAATTATCTTGACTCACTTCTATCTCACCCATCTGGGCGAGTTCAAGGATTTTATTTTCCATGATTTTAATCCCCTTAAATAAAACAATTTCAGCTTTTACTGCAAGCAATTTGTAGCTTGTAACTTCTCTAACAAAGATTTCATCTCAGCCTGTAAGTGGCGGAATTCTGTTTTTAGCTGAGGATTCTCACTCCAATCGTACACCACATCTAAACTGCCATTAATAAACGCAGAATGACATGCATGGCGCTGAATCTTACCGCTTGAAGTCTTCGGAATACTATTAGTCTTAATTAGTGCTGTGGCATAAACCTGTAGATTATGCTCTGCTGCCACTGCTTGACGAATATTACCTAAAACTTCATCAACATTCAACTTCCGAAGGTAATTGCGCTCTACTTCCTGAACCACAATTAGTCGCTCTTGTCCCTCAATCTTCACTGTAAACGCCGACCCACAATTTAGTCGCAGTGCTGGGTGACTCTCTTGGACTGTTAGTTCAATGTCTTGGGGATAATGATTTTGTCCTTTGATAATTATCACATCTTTGATGCGTCCGGTGACGAACAACTCGCCATTACGTAAAAATCCTAAATCTCCCGTTCGTAGAAACGGGCCTTCACCTGTATCTATGATATGAGCCTTAAAAGTCTTTTGTGTCTCCTGAGACCGATTCCAATAGCCTTGAGTCACGCTTCTTCCTGATACCCAAATTTCTCCTACTTCTTCATCTGCACATTTAGTTAAGGACTCAGGGTTAACGATAACAATTTTTTGTCCTAACCAGCTTTGACCGCAACCGACAATCATCCGACTTCTTTCCCCATCGCCCCTGGCTGGCATCACTAGGTTTTGCTGAAGAGACTCTTCGTTAACAGCATAAATGACAGGTGGATCTGTTTTTATTCCCCCCGATACAAATAAGGTTACTTCAGCCATGCCATAGCAAGGATAAAATGCTTCCTGGCGAAAGCCACAAGCAGCGAAGGTTTTAGCAAAACGTTTTAGTGTCTCTGCACGGACTGGTTCGGCACCATTAAAAGCAACTTCCCAAGCACTTAAGTCAAGACTGGTTAGCTGTTCGGGTTTAATCCTTCTTACGCACTCGTCATAAGCAAAATTAGGCCCACCACTAGTAGTTGCCCTATAGCGAGTAATCGCTTGTAACCAGCGAAATGGTTTTTGGATAAAAGCCCCAGGCGGCATTACAATGCAAGGAACTCCCAAATACAATGCTTGCAATACATTACCAATGAGTCCCATATCATGGTACAAGGGCATCCAATTGACATAGACTGCTTCGTCTGGATTTCTAAGACCCAGGTCGATCGTTTGCTCATTGTGCAGTATGTTACCATGACTGACCATCACCCCTTTTGGTATTCCTGTAGACCCTGAAGTGTACTGGAGAAAAGCTAAAGTCTCCCGATCGCTCCGTAATTCTTGCCAATCTGATATCTGGGAATGGTCATTTTTATCTGTAGTTAGCCAATGCAATCCTGCTAAGGCTGGAGCCTCATCAGCCTGACTTTTTATATTGCCCAAAATCGATGTAGTGGTTAGTGCGACTCTTGCTTGAGCATCTAAGGCGATTGCCTCCAACCTAGACATCTTCTGATTGTGCCGGGGTGGATAAGCTGGTACTGCCACTACTCCAGCATACAAACACCCAAAAAAAGCGCTAATGAATTCTAATCCTGGTGGATAAAGCAGTAAAGCTCGTTCTCCAGTCATACCTAAAGACTGAAGAGAGGCTGCGATCGCTTGAGCCTGTGTGTCTAACTCTAGATATGTTAGCCAGTCTGTTTCTGTTTCTCCGTTTTCGAGAAACGTAAAAACACGCTCGTTAGTTTGGTGTAACGATCTATAGCGAAGTAAATCGACAAGGGTTTCAATCTTGGAAGTAAATTTTGAAAACATTGTAGATGAATCAGAATAGGTTGTTTAGAAAAAATCGTCTTGTTTATCATTGCCAACTTAACGTTGCTGTCAGTTAAGTTAATTCTTCCGCAAGAGCATTTACTACATAGTAAATTTCTTCTTGAGTTCGAGCTATAACTTAGGCATTGACAAAATTCTAATTATGTGAAAAACCCATATTAAATATCAATCACATTTAGAAAGTCAGAGTTTTGAACCTAGAGAACATAAGTCGTCCTTCTATTTCATATATAGGTATAAGTGAACTCAATTTATTCACTGAGGGAAGATGGAACGTCCATTGCAGATAGCTGAAGTATTTTGCAACCGTAGTCCAATTGAGCCGCAAATAGAGACAATGCTTCGACTAGAGATCGCGCACCTGATACATAGTCCAGTCTTGTTGTACAGTGCGTAAGTCCTAGATAAGTTGTAAGTTGGACGTGGCAAGAGGAATAACCTTGCTCAACACTTGACCGATTGATGGCTATTGCATAGATATATAGTTGAGCTAAGCTTTGAAGCCTTTGTTGCCAATCTCTTTGTCTTGGGTGTAGACTGGGCAACCAAATGCCAACTTCGTTAAATAAGCATTGACGAACTATTCCCAACAAGGTATGTTTCGGTCTTATTTCTAGGAAGATGTCATATCCCATTCGAGCAAGGGTTATCATGCTGGTGGTAAACTCCATAGATTGCCTGATACGGCGACACCAATATTCAGGAGTGGCTATTTCACTAGAAACTAAATCACCAGTCAGATTAAAAATTAAACGGATTTGCAGTTAGGCGTAAGGGACTTGTGAAGCAAGCCTGCTCAAACTCTGGCATGATAGTTGCATCCAAAGGGAATGCAAGGTATGGGAGATTTTTAAATCGATTGTCTTATGTTCGTTTTGCTGACAAAAAGCCTGTGATACAGGTATTGCTTCACGTCTTCCACAAATAAGAATATTCTCTGGACTGTTAATGGCAGCGATCGCTAAATGTCTGTTAATAAGCATATATATTTATTAATATAACTATTTTTGAGCTTATTGATAATCAAATCCTGCTGTTGACATAATACCGATGCCCTGCCATATCCACTGCTTCTTAAACAGTTATTCAAGTATTTAGGTACTATTAACTGCTTAATTGCTGCCATATCAATTTTTTCGTATTACTTTCTCTACCGTATCTATCTAAAGACATAGTTATCATTAACATGATCTATATCTTTAGATAGATAAAAATGTGAAAATCTAGGTTTCAATGTGTCGAATTCACTAACCGAGAGACGCCAGATGTCCAGATGTAATACTTCCCATCGACTCAATCATAGCTAAGAGTTCACAAAGAGAGACTTCATATTTTAATATGAAGTCTTATTAAATTTTACGTATTAATATATACTTCTTTAAAGAAATATTTATCGATTCTTTTCAGACTGGAATACTTAATGTAATGTGAAAATGATGTTAAAAAGATACAAACATCAAGGTTCCTGACTGTCATTACATCAATTAAGTAAGTTTTTCTGAAGACCATTTGCACCTTAATTTGAGACAAAAAATGAAATGCTTAAAAGTCAACAGCGAACCAGTAACAAGGAAGTCTCCATAGTTAAAATTGTGGGATTTCAATAAAAATGTATTTTTATTGCGCCTTAGGTCTCGAAAAAATAAAGTATTTTTTTCATCAATAAAATCAGGGGTTATACTTACTCTTCTCCTATAGGAGAGGGTTATAGCATTTCCTAAGCAACTGAGGTACACCTAACTCTTTTTACCAAAGCTTAGTAGTTTTGAAAATGTACCTCACCAGGTCGGTAACCGCTATGAAAATTTCTTTGCTCAGAGGGGATTGAGTCAAAATCAGTGTTTAGAATCTACTTTTCGAGTAACCCTCTTATCTGCTTTCATGACCACCTGCGATCGCCAGGTTCACAATTTTCACCTTAGTCTCTAATCCTATTGTCAGCTTTCAAAAGATTTGGAAGTAATTAGCCTGCAACATTGATTATCAGATGCATTGACAAAAACTAGGTCTTTCTAAGATTTTTGCAATACTCATTTGGTAATTTAGATATCTTTACAAAAAGGATGATAGGACTTACGCACTGTATAACAAGGCTGGATTATGTATCAGGTGGACGATCTCTACTCGAAGCATTGTCTCTATCTGCGGCTCAATTGGACTGCGGTTGCAAAATGCTTCAGCTATCTGTAATCCACGTTCCATCCCAGTGAATAAATTGATTTCACTCACACTCTTTACATTTAGTAGGTGGTGTCAAAGTGTAACTCGTAATCAAGGTATGTAGTGCATAAAAAATCTCAACTCATAAATGGTCATGGATGTATATCTCTTTCCTGGTCAAGGGTCTCAGAAAAAAAGTATGGGGCTTGGTTTATTTGACAAATATACTCACCTTGTCCGCCAAGCTGATCAAGTTGTAGGTTACTCTATTAAGGAGCTTTGCCTAGAAGATACCCATAATGTTCTCGATCAAACTCAATACGCACAGGTTGCTCTTTACGTCGTCAATTGCTTGTATTACTTAGAAGAACTACGGCAGACCGGGGTTCAGCCAACTATTCTAATTGGCCATAGTCTTGGTGAACTAAATAGTCTTTTTGTTGCTGGTGTATACGATTTTATTACAGGAATTGAATTAGTTGCCAAGAGAGGCTCTTTAATGCAGCAGATGTCTGGAGGAACAATGGCGGCTGTACTTGGTTTAGAGTTAGCTAAACTCAAAAATCTCTTGCTTAACTTCGGGTTTGAACGCATAGATATTGCTAACTTAAACTCTCCTCAGCAAACAGTGATTGCAGGCCCAATAGAAGATATTGAGCGAGCAAAACTCATCCTCGAAAAAAATGGTGCCCAAATCGTCATCCCACTCAAAGTGAATGCTGCTTTTCATTCGCGTTATATGCATGAAGCTGGGGAGAAATTTGCGGTCTTTTTGAAAGATTATGAGTTTTCTGAACCCAAGATTCCTGTAATTTCTAACTATTCAGCACGTCCGTATCAACTCAATGATGTTATAGTCAACTTGAGCCGCCAAATTAGTAGTCCAGTTCGTTGGACAGATTCCATTACTTACTTACTTCAACAACAACCAAAGTCTAATTTTATGGAAGTAGGAAGTAAAAAAAGTTTGACAAAAATGGTTGAGCAAATCAAAGCTTCAATTGGCTAAATTGCTAGGTTTGTAACCTATATATTTGCAATACTGTTTACTTAATTTGACTAATTTGACCCATTTGAATGTAAGGAGTTAAATAATCATGTCTAAATTTTCAGATGCAGGTTCATTTCAACTGACACGAACCTTCGTTAGCCCTATTCCTGATGCTTATGCTGATGGTACTGATTTCTTCGGCTTTTCACTAGATCTCTACAAGAAAAAGGTACTCATTGGCGCCTACGGTGATGATACAGGCGCAATTGATACTGGAATCGTTCACCTTTTTGATGTTAATACTGGCAAATTGTTACGAACTTTCTCTAATCCCTCACCTGATAAAGGCGATAATTTTGGTTTTGAAGTAGCTCTTAATAACAAATATGCACTTGTTGGAGCAGTTGGAGATGATACAGGTGCAATTGATACTGGAATTGCTTATCTCTTCAATGCCAAAACTGGCAAACTGTTGCAAACATTTACCAATCCTAACCCAGGAGATGGAGATCGTTTTGGCGCTTCACTTGCTCTTGACGGAAATAAAATACTCATTGGTTCTCCCTTAAATGATACAGAAGGGACTGATAGTGGAATTGCTTATCTATTCGATGCGAAAACTGGCAAATTGTTGCAAACTTTTGCCAACCCAAATCCAGGCATTGAAGGCTTTGGCGCTTCGCTAAGTTTTGCTGGAAACAACAAAGTTGCAATTGGGGCACCTAGAGCCGAAACTTCGCCAGAGAGTGGGGTTGTATATATATTTGATATCGATACTGGCGCATTAACACAAACTATACCCAGTCCCACCCCTAACGATGGGGACTCCTTTGGATTTCCAGTTGAAGCTAGCAAAGACAGGGTACTCATTGGTTCATCGCGAGCGGATACAGAAATAGCTAATAGCGGAATTGTTTATCTGTATGATGCCTCTTCAGGCGAATTACTACAAAAATTTGAAAACCCTACTCCAGATAGTGGGGATGCCTTCAGCGCCTCAGTTGCCATCGATGGCAACAACGTGGTCATCGGTGCTGTTTTTGATGACGATGCTGGAGCTACTAACAGTGGAGCTGCTTATTTGTTTGACGCTTCTACCGGCGAACTGGTACAAACTTTCTTAAATCCTACTCCCAATCAGGGCGAAAGTTTTGGTATTCCAGTTGATATCGATAAAAATGATATAGTTATCGGTTCTCCATTCGATGCGATCGGAGGTTCCATCGGATCTGTAACCTTGTATCAGAAAAAACCATATTTTTCTTGTGCAGATGGATTTCTAGGAGAGCAAAACAATCATCTTTTTGGTTCTTCTTTAGCAAATAACCTTCCTGATATCAATGGCTAATCTAGAGAGTCGTCTTTTCTAGCAAATTTTACGACACTAGATTTTATTCACAAAGGAATAGGGAACAGGTCGTTCCTTTCTGTTCTCTGTTCCTTTCTTGTTGATCGATCAATGCTCCAAATGACAACAGCCATTTTATTTTATGGATAAATATTTAGCCAGGGAAATTGCAGTAGAAACCGATATTTATGCATCAGCAGATAGAGTATGGAAAATCCTGACAGACTTTAACCAGTTTCCTAATTGGAATCCTTTCATTAAAAAGGTTGAAGGCGATCTTAGAGAAGGTTGCAAGCTTAAATTGTCTGTCGAACTACCTAGCGGAAAAACTGCAATTTTTCAACCAATTCTGACTAAGGTGGTTGAAAAGAGTAATTTGATCTGGCTAAGTCGATTTATTATCCCAGGATTATTTGATGGTGAGCATATATTTGAGATTAAGTCTAAAGGAAATAATATAGTAAGCTTTGTTCAACGTGAACGTTATTCAGGTTTATTTGTTCCTCTTTTTTGGAAGAATTTAGAAGCAACTGCACTAGAAAGTTTTAGAATTATGAATCAAGGACTCAAGGAAAGAGCTGAAATAGGACGGGACATCATCTAAAAGTAATTATCAAAATGATTACTACTTTAATGAACTAAAAGCTACTCAGATAATCTCAAAAATTAAGTAACAAGGTATTTTAAAAATTACTCAGTAAGCTTTTCCTTCAGGTTTGAGACATTATCCAAAAACTAGAAACTAATCAAAGACAACAGATTTCAAATGAATCAAGCACACCATCTAAGTCTCAAAAGTAATCTGAGAGCTTATTCTAATTCTGTTACGGTAGTACACTCAGGGTAGAAATTTAACAAAAAATACCGCTAATATACTGCTAATATATGGCTATAATACAAGAAGTATGAACAAAGATTGGCAGCAAACGAACAGATATTAAAGCATGAGAGACAATGATGATTCTAGTGCAAGACCTGACTTTCAAATATGCTAGTAGTAGAGAGCCATCTGTCAATAGTATTAGTTTTAATGTTCAGCAGGGAGAAATCTTTGGTTTTTTGGGGCCTAGTGGAGCTGGCAAAAGTACTACCCAGAAAATTCTGATTGGTTTACTTAAAGGATATCGAGGTGATATTGAGATTCTTGGTAAGGATCTCAAGTCTTGGGGATCAGATTATTACGAGCATATTGGAGTTTCGTTTGAATTACCAAACCACTATCAAAAGTTAACAGCATTGGAGAATTTGCAATTTTTCAGTTCCCTTTACTCAGTACCAACTGAAGATCCAATGAAACTCCTAAAAATGGTTAATTTAGCTGGAGATGCTCATCGTCGAGTTTCCCAGTTTTCAAAGGGAATGCAAATGCGATTGACATTTGTAAGATCTATTCTCCATCGTCCGGAGTTGATTTTCCTTGATGAACCCACATCTGGTTTAGATCCAAGCAATGCTTATCAGATGAAGGAAATTATCCGTGAACTACAATCCCAAGGACGTACAATCTTTCTGACTACCCATGATATGAGTGTTGCTGATGAACTTTGCACTCGAGTGGCCTTCATTGTTAATGGTCGTATAGTACTGATTGATGCTCCTCGCGAACTGAAGCTACAGAGAAGTGAACGACTCGTTCAGGTGGAGTATCGCGCTCATGGAAGCGTCAATTCGTCTGAGTTCCCCTTGGACAACTTGGGAAAAAATGAAGCATTTTTAGATCTGTTGCAAACCAAGCAAGTAGAGACAATTCATAGTAAGGAAGCAACGCTAGAGGACATTTTTGTTCAGGTAACTGGTAGGAGGCTGACATGAAACGCCTACTCTCTACCCTCCGCCTTGATGTGTTGCTACAGCAGCGCTATGGTTTGTTTTATGCTGCTGGTTTCTCGGCTTTAGTATGGATTGCAATTTTACGAGCGCTTCCTTCTCAAACTTTGCATATTGCAGTACCGTTTATTATCTTTGTCGATCTTGCGATCGTTGGATTTTACTTTATTGCAGGTATGGTTCTTTTTGAAAAAGATGAGGCGACACTCTTTGCCTTAGTAGTGACACCCCTACGTTTTTGGGAGTACATGACTTCTAAGTTAGTAACTTTGACAACATTAGCTACTATTGTTTCATTAATTGTTATTGTTACTACGTATGGACTCAAGTTCAACCTGCTCTTAGCTTTGCTAGGTACGGTGTTTATGTCATTCATTGCATTGTCGATAGGTTTTATTGCGGTATCACCCTTTACTTCATTGAGTCATTACCTAATCCCTTCGCAAATTTACGCAATAGTATTATATCTGCCGTTAATTTATTACTTTGGCTGGTGGAAAAACCCTATTTTCTACATTCTGCCTACCCAAGGTTCGCTCATGCTATTGCGTGGAGCCTTCGATCCGATCGCTAGTTGGCAAATTACTTATGCTGTAGCCTATGGGATATTTTGGGTTTTAGTCTTGGCATTGTTGGCACGCCGGGCGTTTAACCGTTATATCGTTGCCAGAGAAGGAGGAAGATAAATATGTTTCGTATTTTGGTTGCTTTTGGCAGCAACGATCTAAAAAGTGTTCGCCGTGACTCGCTACTTTTAGGAATTCTATTTGCTCCTTGGCTGTTTGTCATTCCTGTGCGTTTATTAGTACCAAGCCTTACCGACTTGCTAATGACACGCTATAACTTTAATCTTGTAAATTTTTATGAGCTGATTCTGAGTTTTGTCTTTTTATTGAACATACCTCTTTTGTTCGGCGTGTTAATGGGCTTTTTAGTTCTTGACGAACGAGATGAAAACACCCTAACAGCTTTGCGTGTCACTCCTATTTCAGTCATGGGGTTTGTGACATATCGGGTATTAATGGCCACCTTAATTAGTATTTTGTATAACCTCATCTGTTTGCCCCTGACTGGCCTAATACCAATGTCAGTATTCCCAGAGATTGTACCTGTCACTTTAGTGGCAAGTTTATTTGCACCTGTTCTTAGTCTTTTTCTAGTATCCTTTGCAAATAATAAAGTTGAAGGACTAGCCTTTGCAAAAGGTTTAGGCGTTCTTGTAGTAGGCCCTTTAGTATCTTATTTTGTCAATTCTCAATGGCAGCTAATGTTTGGAATATTGCCAACCTACTGGTCTGCAAAAGCATTTTGGTTAGCTGTAAATGGGCAGCCTTATCTGTTTTATCTCTTAGGAGGGTTAGTTTATCACTTATTGCTTTTATTCTGGTTTTTGAACCGCTTTCAAAAAAAGGTGCAAGACTGATAATTTAAAATTCTGACATTTTAAAATAAACTCAATCAAAAATTTATTTATGTGTAAATTTAAATGTTAATAAAAAAAGGTGTTGTCTAATGAAGATTTGATTTGACTATTTCTACTTAAATTGGGTGTCTATCTTACTGTTTTAGAAACTTATGCTTATCAACTATAATCTCCACTCAAATGTCCAATTCTAACTTTTAGTAACGTTGAAAACACAATTAATTTTGCTTACGTCGATTTAGATGTAAAAAATACTGAAAATAATTGTTATTAAAATTACTATATCAAATAGAACATATAATGCTAAAACTTAACCCCAAATCCACTTGGAATGTAAATAACAGTCTCAGCTTACCTAAACTGGTTCCAGAGCGACTTGGTGACTCGGAATTTCTCGAAGATCATGGTGTTCGATTTGCGTATGTAGCTGGTGCTATGGCTCACGGAATTGCCTCAACTGCATTAGTCGCTCGTATGGCCAAACAACGTTTGTTGAGTTTTTTGGGTACAGGCGGTTGGGGACTAGACAAAATTGAAAGTGCTATCCAGACACTACAACAGACCCTGTGTGAGGATGAGCCATTTGGGATGAATCTGTTATGTAACTTAGATAACCCTGCATTTGAAGAAGCAACAGTGGAGTTGTACTTAAAGTACAAAATTTGTCGAATCGAAGCTTCAGCCTTTATGCAGATTACTCCTAGCCTAGTTTTGTACCGAATTCGGAGATTGTCTCGCAATCTCGACAATACAATAAATATCCCTCACAAAATTATGGCTAAGGTGTCCCGCCCGGAAGTTGCACTACAGTTTTTGTCCCCACCACCACCACGTATTGTACAGCGTCTGTTAGAGCAAGGGCGAATTGCACAAGAAGAAGCTCTGTTGGCTCAAGAAATTCCTATGGCTGATGATATATGCATTGAAGCAGATTCTGGAGGACACACCGACAAAGGGGTGGCCAGCAGTTTGGTTCCAGCTATTATCAGGCTAAGAGACGATATTTCGCAGAGAATGAACTATGCTAAGCGAATTCGTATTGGAGTTGGTGGAGGACTTGGTACGCCGCAGGCGATCGCCTCTGCTTTTATTCTCGGAGCAGACTTTGTATTAACTGGCTCAATTAACCAAGCCACTCTAGAAGCCGGTACTAGTGATGCTGTTAAAGATTTGCTACAGTTCGCTGAACCTCAAGACACAGCTATGGCTCCAGCCGGAGATATGTTCGAGCTTGGTGCCCAGGTGCAAGTCTTAAGCAAGGGTGTTTTATTTCCAGTCAGAGCAAATAAACTCTATCAGTTGTACAAAACACACTCTTGTCTAGAAGAGATAGATAAAAAAACTCAACATCAAATAGAGACTAAATTTTTTCAGCGAAGTTTTGAGCAAGTTTACGATGAAACCAAAAAGTATTATGCCCAAAAAAATCCAGATGAATTAAATAAAATGGAATACAATCCCAAACATAAAATGGCAAAAATATTTCGTTGGTACTTTGCTTACAGCAATCGTATAGCAATTCAAGGCTTTATAGACGATCGAGTAAATTTTCAGATTAGTTGTGGCCCAGCACTGGGGTCTTTCAATCAATGGATAGCTGGTACCAACCTTGTAGACTGGCGTAATCGGCACGTAGATGAAATTGCAAACTTGTTAATGTTTGAGGCTAGCGAAGTTTTAAATAGAAAATTTATCAAGCTATTTACATAAACTATCTTGGCTGCTACTTCCATAGAAAAGTCCTCTAACAGATGAAATTTGAGAATTCTAATTATTCAATTTACTCATCAACTATTTTCTGTAAGTACACATTTAATAATCATTAATTAGTTCAAATCACCTGAATAGAACAAATAGATATTGGATCGATTAGTAACCAGATAAATATTTAATAGTTATGCTAGATCTTATTAATCGCTATGCCCACGGATTTGTTGCTATCCCTGTTATCCTCGCTTGCCGAGACAAGGGATTATTTGAGCTATTACAGTACAAAGCACTAACTTTAGAGCAACTTCTACAGCAGCTAGAAGCTAATAGTGGATATTTACAAGTTGCTCTACGTCTACTTGAGTCCTTGGGCTGGCTTGAGCGTACTCAGACAGGAGCTTATGCTTTAACTGACAAAGCAGCTATTCGTCAACAGATTCCATCCGATATCCTCAAACTATACCAATTACCAATCGAGTCTTACTTGGAGCAAGGACAACCAATCAAACTGCTTCAAGAATGGGTTGACCGTTGCCGTCAACGCTGGCATATTGATGATTCCCTCTTAGCCGATTTTTGTGATGGAGTCCTCTTAGTTCCGATATTGCTGGCACTTCGAGGTAATCAGGCTCTGATGGATAGAGTCAGGAAGCAAGTACCATCATTTGCTCAACTAAAGACTTCGGTTGGCGAGGAGCTCAAAGAGTTGTTTGTCAGCAAGGAATTAGCCCATCAACAAGGGGAAGAAATATCTTTAACAGCAGTAGGGCGATTCTTGTTGGAGCGGGCACTGAATTTGGGAGTCACAGCCTCTTATAAGCCAATGCTTGCCTCTATGCCATTAGTCTTGTTTGGCAATGCCGAGGCAGTGTTTTCCAGAGAAGCTACTGGTCATGAAAAGCACGTTGACCGAACTTTGAACGTGATAGCTAGTGGGTTTCAGCATGAAAAGTTTTTTGCTGATGTCGATCGCATTATTCTTTCAATTTTCAATCGCCAGCCTATCGAAGATCAACCGAAGTACATAGTCGATATGGGCTGTGGTGATGGAACGTTCTTAAAGCGAGTGTACGAAGTAATTCGATCGCAATCTCTCCGGGGACAAGTATTAGAACAATACCCCATACAAATGATTGGGGTGGATTTTAACGAAAAGGCATTGGAGGCTACAACCCTTAACTTAGCTGGCATTCCTCACCTGGTGTTACCAGGAGATATTGGTAATCCGGCTCAATTAATCGCTGATTTAAAAGCTTTAGGAATTAACTTTGAGGATATTCTGCATATCCGTTCTTTTCTAGATCACGACCGTCCCTTCATACCACCTAGCGATGGTTCAAGAATTCAAGCTCGTTCTGTTATTCCGTATGATTGTATTTCAGTTGATGCCCAAAGACGCCCAATTCCCAATCATGTAGCAGTTCAAAGTTTGGTAGAACATTTAGAAAGATGGGCTGCGGTTGTTAACAGACATGGCTTAATTCTTTTAGAAGTTCACTCTCTTGCTCCCAATGTAGTGTCTAGCTTTCTAGATAAAAGTGAGAATTTGCACTTTGATGCCTGTCAAGCTTTTTCCGGACAACATTTAGTAGAAGCCCATGTCTTTGTGATGGCAGCCGCAGAAGCTGGACTGTTTACCAAACCAGAGTTTTTTAAGAGATATCCAAAAACCTTTCCCTTTACACGGATTACACTTAATTGTTTTGAGAAAAAATTTTACAAAATTCGTCATCCAAACTTAGATGATTTAGCAGCTTTGGTTGACTTAGAAATTCAATGCTGGCCAGAACCATTGAGAGCATCCGTTGAGGAAGATCGGGTTGTCGGAGTTATTTATTCCCAGAAGATTGCTAGCGTTGAAGCTCTTAATAATATTACTTATCAAGAAGTATCCTCACTGCACAGCGATCGCGGTAGGATTGTGCAGCTACTAAGCTTAAATATTCTTCCTGAAATGCAAGATCGGGAATTAGGTAATCATCTGAGACAATTTATGCTCCAGTACTGTAGCCTTAACGGTGATATTGAAACAGTAGTAGGAGTAACTCGGTGTCGTAACTTCCTTCACAATCAACATCTGCCAATGGAAGAGTATATCTACAAGCGTAATGAGCGAGGGCAAGTTTTCGACCCAACATTACGCTTTCATGCAGAAGGTGGAGCGACTATTAAGCAAGTAATTCCCAACTATCGCCCAGAGGATACAGACAACTGCGGTTATGGAGTTCTCATTGAGTATAATCTCGATCGCCATCGTCTGGGAGAGTTGTCTCCTAGCGTCTTGGAGGCATCACAGGAACAGCAAATTGAATTACAAACGACAGAATCTGTCGAAGTTATTATTGAAAACTGTGTCCGGTTGGTTATGGGAGAACGTTACCAAGCCAACTATACGCATAAAATAGCTTTGATGGAAATGGGTCTAGATTCGCTGGATCTATTGGAACTGCGGACTTTGCTGAGTCAGCGCCTCAAAGTTGAATTAGAACCAACTTTCTTTTTTTACTATGGAACTCCAGAAGCGATCGCTAATTACTTTCGGGGACAGAAGTCGCCTGTGTTGCTTAGCGAGCAACAGATTCAGACCTTATCCAACTTTAGCAACCGCAAGCTAGAAACATCAGTAGTAAATGACCTAAAAATTCCAGCAGTTGCTTCAGCCACAGACGACAACAGTATTGCCATTATTGGTATGGGCTGCCGCTTCCCTGGAGGATGCGACAGCCCAGAAGCTTTTTGGGAACTTCTGCGCGGTGGGATTGATGCCATCGCTGAAGTTCCCTCTTCTCGCTGGAATATCGATGCTTACTATAATCCAGACTCAGAACATCCCGGAAAGATTGCAACTCGTTATGGTGGTTTTATCGAAGGAGTCGATCGCTTCGATGCTCCCTTCTTCCGCATGGTTCCTAGAGAAGCCATCAGTACCGATCCGCAACAACGAATTTTGCTCGAAGAAACTTGGACAGCTTTAGAGTCAGCAGGAATTAATCCAGAGTCCTTAGCAGGAACTAATACAGGTGTCTTTGTTGGAATTTTCTCTCACGACTACGAAATTCTCCAACTCAAGCACAACTCAGAATTGGACTTGGATCTCTATTTCGGAACTGGCAACTCTGCTTCAGTGGCAGCAGGTCGCTTAGCTTATGTGCTAGGTCTGCAAGGGCCAGCGATATCTGTAGATACAGCGTGTTCTTCCTCCCTTGTAGCAGTACACTTAGCTTGTCAAAGTTTGCGTCAACGTGAGTGTGATTTAGCTTTAGCATCAGGTGTCAATTTACTGCTATCTCCAGAATTAAGTATTGCCTTCTCTCGATCTGGTATGCTATCGCCTGATGGCCGCTGCAAAACCTTTGATGCTTCTGCCAACGGCTATGCACGCAGTGAAGGCTGTGGAGTAGTAGTTCTCAAACGGCTTTCTCAAGCTTTAACTGAAGGGGATAACATCCTAGCAATTATCCGTGGTAGTGCGATCAATCAAGATGGAGCCAGTAACGGACTAACCGCTCCGAATGGGTTAGCTCAAGAGGCGGTTATTAGACAGGCATTAATAGCAGCAGGAGTGTCTCCAGCAGAAGTGTCTTACGTCGAGGCTCATGGCACGGGAACATCTCTAGGAGATCCTGTAGAAGTGCAAGCATTAGAAGCAGTCTACGGACAAGGACGAGATAGGGAGAATCCTTTATTTTTAGGTTCTGTGAAGACCAACATTGGCCACACTGAGGCCGCCGCCGGGATTGCAGGGCTAATCAAAATTGTCTTGGCTATGCAGCATGAGTATATACCGCCACATCTGCATTTCAATCAGCTCAATCCGCTGATGAATCTAGAACGGATTCCAGCAAGTATTCCTGTGTTTGGGCAAAACTGGTCTGACAGCAGAATACCTCGTTTGGCAGGGTTAAGTTCATTTGGTTTTAGTGGTACGAACGCCCATTTGATTTTGGAAGCAGCACCCACACCAAAAACAAAAACAGCAGGTATAGAGCGATCGCACCATCTATTGACGCTCTCAGCTAAAAGCGAACAAGCGTTGCAGGAATTAGTGAGTCGTTATCTAACTTTTTTGCATTCCCATCCTCAGGTTTCTTTGGCAGATGTTTGCTATACAGCAAATAGTGGGCGAACCCACTTTGAACACCGCTTAGCAGTTGTCGCAGAATCTACTGAAGTGCTGCACCATAAATTGCAGGCTTTTGTTGAAGGTACAAAAGTCCAAGGTTTGCTCAGTGAGTCAACCTCCAAGAACAATCCAAAAATTGCATTTCTGTTTACTGGCCAAGGATCGCAGTATCCAGGCATGGGTCAAAATCTCTACCAAACCCAACCAATTTTCCGTCACGCCCTCGATCGCTGTGACGAACTCCTGCGACCCTATTTAGATAAATCCTTACTCTCAGTTATTTATCCTGCTGATGGCAAACCTTCTCCCATCCATGAAACTGCTTATACTCAGCCTGCCTTGTTTGCCATTGAATACGCTCTTTACCAACTCTGGCAATCTTGGGGTATTGAGCCAAGCGCAGTCGCTGGCCATAGCGTTGGTGAATACGTCGCTGCCTGTGTTGCTGGAGTTTTCAGTCTTGAAGATGCACTCAAACTGATTGTCACCAGAGGAAAATTGATGCAAGCTCTACCCCAAAATGGGGAGATGGCAGTTGCCATGGCCTCAGAGCAACAGGTAGCTGCTTTCATCGAACCCAACTCCTCAGAAATTGCCTTCGCTGCTTTTAACAGTCCCAGTAACAGCGTTATTTCCGGACGCAAGGAGGCAGTACGTCGTGTTTGTGCCCAACTGGAAGCCAGAGGAATCAAAGTAACTCCTTTGCAAGTTTCTCATGCCTTTCATTCTCCATTGATGGAGCCAATCTTGAGCGAGTTTGCAAAAGTCGCTTCCCAGGTGAGTTACTCTCGACCCAGACTGAAATTGATTTCCAATGTTACAGGTCAATTAGTAACAGATGAGGTAACGAATCCAGAATATTGGTGTCGCCATTTGCGCCAACCAGTGAGATTTGCTTCTGGAATGGCAACATTACATCAATTAGGTTACGATGTCTTCCTGGAATGTGGGTCAAAAAATATTCTGTTAGGAATGGGGCGGCAGTGCTTACCAGAAGAAACGGCGCTATGGCTACCTAGTTTAGATCCTAAACAACGTTCGGACTGGCAACCATTACTTCAAAGTCTGGCGCAGCTTTACCTGCGGGGAGTACCAGTTGATTGGATTGGCTTCTCCCTTGATTATTCTCGTCAGAAGGTGGCATTACCAACTTACCCTTGGCAAAGAAAGCGTTACTGGATCGAAACATCCTCTAAAGTTAACGTTTTGCAGTCCACTTCCCAGAATCATTCTCCTCTGCTGGGTTATCGGCTACCTGTTGTTGAAACTCAAAAAATACACTTCCTATCGCAAATTAATTTAGACTTGTTGAGTTTTTTGAAAGATAGCTCTGTTTTCCAGAAAACTATTTTGCCTTGTGCTGCTTTTCTAGAAAGTGTGCTAGCTGCTACAACTAACCTGCAACTTCCACAGCCAACGCTCAAGTCTATATTGATTCATGAAGTCCTTGTTTTAGCGGAAGCTACAACAAAGACAACTCAGCTAGTTTTAACACCAGAAAATCAGACAGAGTATTCCTTTAAAATCTATAGTTTGCAAGAAGATAAAGTCGATGAAGATTCTTCATGGATTCTTCACGTTGAAGGACTGGTGTCAATTGGAGATAGATATCCTGAAATTCAGAAAACTGATTTGCCAGCTCTACAGGCTCAGTTTGATAGAGAGATTTCCATATCCGAGCTTTACGGCGAATTTCAGGCGCGATCGCTCGACTGTGGCCCCAGCTTTCAAGTAATTAAACAGCTATGGCAAAACGAAACGGAAGTACTCAGTCAAGTGACATTGCCGTCAGCTTTAGTTGAGGATGCCAAAAAATATACATTTCATCCGATATTGCTTGATGCCTGCATCCAAACAGCGATATCTGCAACAATTAAATATTCAGAAAAAGAGCCTTTCATCCCAGTCTCGATAGAGAGTTTTCAAATTTACCATTCTCCTAATACAACACTGTGGTGTCACGTAAGATTAGGTTCGGCGATCGCTGCACAGAAGAACCCGAATCGGATAACAGCCGATGTGACCCTAATTGATGAGACTGGTGCTACATTTGGTTACTTGCAAGGTCTTGTCCTCAGATCCATGAGTCGATGGAGTGTGCTGAGTCAAGAGTTAGAAGAGCAGTTATACCAAATCAACTGGCAGCCTCAACCTCTACCAAAACAAACAACTATATCTCTCATACCACAGCATTGGTTAATCTTTGCTAACCAAGGAGAGTTGGGTACAACTATACTTCAGCAATTGCAGCGACACGGACAGACCTGTAGCCTGATTGTTTTACCCGATAACACTGTAGTTACAGAGAACAGAAGTCTTTATCAGCTTGAATCTAATAACCCTGCCGCATTTGAGCAATTGTGGAGCCGGATACAGCAAAGTACTGAGTTGCCTTTGGCAGGGATTATTTATCTTTGGAATCTTGATGCACCTCAAACAGAAAATCTCACTGCTTCAACTTTGGAGGCAGAAGTAAACTCCAACTGTGCAAGCTTACTCTATTTGATGCAAACCCTAGTTAAGCAGTCATTTAGTTGTACTGCCAAACTCTGGGTTGTAACAGAGTATGCAGTGGTGTTGGGTGAGGAATTACCAGCAATTGCTCAAGCCCCAGTTCGTGGTCTGAGTAAAGTCTTTAGTTTAGAGTACCCACGCCAGTGGGGAGGGTTGATAGACCTGGATGCTGAAGATTCCATCGTCCAAAAAGCCCAAGCCATCACCACTGAATTGTTTGGGGTTCAAGGAGAGGAGTACTTAGCTTATCGAAAAGGAACTCGGTATGTCGCCCGGCTAGCCAAGAGCAAACCTAAAACTTTGACTCAGTTATCCATTCGTAATGACGGCAGTTATTTAATAACTGGTGGGTTAGGGGGTTTAGGATTAAGTGTAGCAGAGTGGTTAGTAGATAAAGGCGCTCGTTACTTGGTTGTACTCAGCCGTAGCGGGGCAAACACACCTCAAAAACAAGAAGCTATCAAGCATTTGGAGCAAGCAGGGGTGCAGGTAGTGATTTTGATGGTCGATGTCTCCAATCGCACAGCAATGGAGAGCGTATTCCATCGGCTACAAGAGTTAGCACCACCAATTCGAGGAGTGATTCATATAGCGGGTATAGAAGGTAATTCTCAGCCAATTACACAGCTAAAAGTATTAGACTTGCTACAACCGCTACAACCCAAAGTCTTAGGAACATGGAATCTCCACGAGCTGACTGCTAATTCCGAATTAGATTTTTTCGTTAACTTTTCCTCAATTGCAGCAGTGTGGGGTTCGTCAAGACTTGGTGGCTACGCAGCAGCTAACGAATTTTTAGACGCCTTTACCTCTTATCGGAGCTTACAAGGTTTGCCAGTGTTAGGGATAAACTGGACTGGGATTTCTGGTACAGGCTTGTTAGAAGAGGATCGAAATCTAGCAGAAAACCTAGAAAAAATAGGTGTAGGGACTTTAAGCGTATCAGATATGCTAACAGCCCTAGCGTTATTACTCAGAAGTGATGCTCAACAAGCAATAGTAGCTCCAGTGGATTGGGAGCGATTTGACTCATTTTATCAAGCTGGGCGTCAGCGCCGATTACTAGAGTTATTAGTTTTACCGCAGCTATCAGAGGCTGACCCAGCTTTAGTTAAAAAATCTCAGTTGCAGCAGCAATTGAAGTCTATTCCTGAAGCAGAGCGTTTAGAATTCTTGAGAGATATTTTAAAACAAGAATTAGGGCAAGTTTTAAAAATGCCCCCATCAGAGTTAGGAGATAGGGATACAGGCTTTTTTGACTTGGGAATGGATTCACTAATGTCAGTGGAATTACGTACTAGAATAACTAAGCTTCTGGGAGTAAATTTACCCACAACATTAGTCTTTGATTATCCCAACATTGAGAGTTTATTGTATTACTTAGCTACAGAAGTATTGGGCCTAACCCCACACCAAACACTCACCCCTGCTTCCCCGGCTCTCACCACAGGTATCATTGATAGTATGAATGAGGCGATCGCCATCATTGGGATGAGTTGTCGCTTTCCTGGGGGAGCAAACAATCCAGAAGCTTTTTGGCAACTGCTACAAAATGGTACAGATACGTGCAGTGAAATACCAACAGAGCGTTGGGACGTTGACGCTTATTACGACCCCAACCCGGAAGCAGCTGGCAAAATGTATACCCGCTTCGGTCACTTTTTATCAGATGTGGATCTGTTTGATGCAGCATTTTTTGGGATTTCACCTAGAGAAGCCAAGGCTATGGACCCGCAGCAGCGATTACTATTGCAAGTTAGCTGGGAAGCCCTAGAAAATGCAGCCCAGATGACAGAGCGGTTAGCTCAGGAGTCTGTTGGTGTGTTTATTGGTAATGATGGTCGTGACTACGATCGCTTAGTTACCCAATCTTTGCAACAAGAAAACAGCAATCTGGCGCAGACACTAACAGGTAATGCCTTGTCAGCCCTTGCAGGTCGGCTATCGTACAGTTTTGGATTCACAGGGCCTTGCGTGGCAATTGATACAGCTTGTTCTTCTTCCTTGGTAGCAATTCATCAAGCCTGCACTAGCTTACACCAAGGAGAGTGCAACATGGCTCTAGCAGGAGGAGTCAAGCTACATCTAGTTCCAGATATTTTCATCATCACTTCCAAAGCAGGAATGCTATCAGCAGATGGACGGTGTAAAACATTTGACGCCTCAGCCGACGGTTATGCACGGGGAGAAGGATGTGGAGTAGTAATACTCAAACGATTATCACAAGCAATTGCAGACAGGGATAACATCCTAGCAGTGATTCGGGGCAGTGCAGTCAACCAAGATGGTCCTAGCAGTGGTTTAACTGTACCCAACGGTCAGTCACAACAGCGATTAATTCAGCAAGCCCTGGCACAAGCCAAAATCTCAGCCACACAAGTCGGTTATTTGGAAGCTCATGGCACAGGC
>LWTK01000031.1 GCA_003326205.1 Nostoc sp. ATCC 43529 | reverse complement strand
TTACAAGCTTCTACTCCTTGCTTACCTCAAGTGACATCTTCAAAACTGAGTAAATACAAGCATTTAGGCAAAGCTGGTACTACTGAACATATTGATGCTGTTATGTCTGTTTTCAGACGTTATGTTTGGGATGAGCTACAGAAAATAATTGATACCCTTGATAATTGTCTACTAGATATTAGTTCTGGTTCTGAGCAAGAGGAGGAAGATCCACAAGATTAAGTTCCCCCTTATTATTCGCGACGATTCGTCGCGAATAATTTTTCTTTCTTTATTTTTGCAAAATTGGGATGCTCCCTTTGCAATTAAGTTGTATAGTACTCGCCTGAGTTCGAGGCGATCGCCCATAACTATACCAGCATTTTTATCCTTTGGATCTAACCCACTGGTATCTACTTTCAAGGTCAATCCTTTTTCGTTAGTCAGAGGCGTGATTTCGCTCACTACTTCTTGAGCAATTTCTGGCCAATCGCATACCTCCCAATTTAAAGTTTTTTTACCTGCTTCAAAGCGATAAACTTCTAGGAGAGTGTTCACCATCTGCATCAAATTTTGGTTACTGCGAATCATCACTGCGATCGCTTGTTTCATTTCCGGCGAAATTTTGCAGAATGTTTCCATCTCAAACAAATTCAACATGCGATCCGCGGCTACCAAGGGAGTCCGCAAATCGTGAGTCAGACGGGAAACAAAGTCTTCTCGCTGGCGGGTCATTTTTTGTTGTTCGTCGAGACTGTGCTTGAGGCGTAAAAGCGATCGCACTCTTGCCAACAGTTCATCCGTATCAAATGGTTTGCGAATAAAATCGTCAGCACCAGCATCTAAACCTTCAACAACGCTAGATTCGTGAAAAGCAGTAATCAACAGAATTGGGATATAACTACTAATTGCACGGTTATTGCGAATGCGACGTGTAACTTCATAACCATCCATCCCCGGCATCATCACATCTAGCAAAATCAAATCTGGTGGAGATTGTTCAATTTTTCGTAAAGCGGTTATCCCATCACAAGCCAAATCAACTTCATAACCTTCACTTTCTAAAATTGCTTGTACCAAAATCAAATTATCTCGCGTGTCATCAACTGCGAGAATGCGATCGATTTTACAATTTTCAACTACAGACATGATTTATCAACTTTTATCAGTTTTTTTAGGAATAATTTATACTTTAAATTTGGGAGAAGCTATTGGTGATTTTCTCGCTGAAGGAGATGATTGATGGGGATTTTTAGCCGAACAAAAAACGCCGTCCTTTTCCCAATGTAAACTGGGAGGATCGACTGCTACAGTTGCTAATGTTACTTGACGCGGCAATTCAATTTTAAACATTGAACCGCTTCCTAATTGGCTTTCCAGGACAATTTTACCGCCCATCATTTGTACCAGTGAATCTACAATTGCCAAACCCAAACCAGTGCCTGGATATTTACGAGTGATACTTTGATCGACTTGGCGAAATGCTTCAAAAATAAGTTTGAAATCTCTAGGTGCTATACCAATACCTGTATCTCTAACGATAATTGCCACTTGGTTGGTAGGTAGTTCTTTAACTTCAACCCAAATTTCACCAGACTCTGTGAACTTAATGGCGTTAGAAAGTAAGTTAATTAAGATTTGTTTGACACGAAATGGATCGTTAAATCCCAAAGGATTTTGCAAATCTGTTTCCACCAGCAATGAGAGATTTTTGGCCTCAGCTAGAGAACGCATTTCTCCTACAGCAGTGTTTATTACCTTAGAAATATCAAATATTTCTGGTTTTAAGTCTAATCGTCCGGCCTCCAATTTAGAGAAATCCAAAACTTCATTGAGCAGCATCAACAAATGCTTACCATTATTCAAAATGCGCTCAACCATATCCTTTTGTTGGTGCGTTAGTTGACCAAATTTCGGACGCAAAAGTATTTGCGAAAAGCCAATAATCGCATTCATTGGTGTTCTCAGTTCGTGAGACATGGTAGCTAAAAAATGTGATTTTAGCCGCGATGCTTCCAATAACTTGAAGTTTTGAATTTGAATTTGTTGCTGTTGCCTTTCCAATTCTTGGTTTTTCCGAATTAGCTGCTCGTGACTTTCTCTAAGTTGCTGGTTGGCCAAAGCTGCCTGCATTTCAGCACGATAAACCCGAATGGCATTCCGCAAAACGTGTGCTAATATTTCCGAGGATATTCTAGACTTAGAAAGATAATCTGTAGCACCAGCTTTCATTAATTCAACAGCGATTTGTTCATCTCCTTGTCCAGTTAAGACTACTAGAGGAACTTTAATATCCGAAGCGCGTATGTGTTGGATGAGAGTTAATCCATCTTGGTCTGGTAAGCGATAGTCAAGGAAAACACAATCATAGGTAGTGGTGCTTAAGACAGAGATTGCATCATTACCATCGCCTACCTCAGACAGATTCATTTGCACACCTGCTTTAGTCAGGGCACGGCGTACTGCCATCCGGTCTACTTCGTCATCGTCTACAACCAAAATTTTCAGCGTCTCTTCCATCGGTTTTTATTTTCGCCGTAAAACATAGGTTGATGTATAACATTTCTCTTTTGGGATTATCCTATTAAAGAATGTAAGATTTTTTGATATCTAAAATCTGTAACTTAATTAACTAAGACCTTTTTACTAAGTAGGTAGACATAATTAAATGTAAAAGACAAAAGTTTAAAACCCCGATAAAAACTGGCTTTTCCCTTCTGCCTCCTGCCTTCTATTTATATCCAAGTATGTTAAAAATTCAAAAATCAGAATAATTTAAAAATCAAAACAATATTTACTAAATCAGTATACCAATCATCGGAGCCTCGCGATCGATTCTGACTTTTGAATGGCAGTTACCATAACTCTATTGACCAAACTAACAGACTGCCTCATAATCGATGCTAATTTCTCAGACCAAATTCAGCAAAAGCAAGTTTTATTTGGCATATCTTCAGGAGGCTAGCTGCGATCGCTGCTTCAAATTCTAACTGTTTCTAGTTCATCACCTGTAAAGTCAACTAGCTTAACAATATTAATTTTCATGAATGTACACTTGACATTCATCCATAATATGAATTCTTTTATCCTCCATAAGTAGTATACTAATCACAGTTGCAGGCGTTTCCTTAGACTTAATTCAGTTGTTATATCTTGAATCTGGTGAGTTTAGTAAGTATTGGGACTAAACTGCTAGCTTATGACCAATACCTCAAAAACAATTAGCAATTAACAAACTGAAAAATATTGAACTGAAGACAGCAAACAAGGCTGGTATAAAGTAAAATAAAATACTTTATAGAGCTTAAAACAATTGTAAATGAGTGAGTTCACAACCGTCGTCAGTCGTTAGTGAGAGTTGCACACCATTATTGTGTACCATAAGCTTGAGCAGTTTTACCCATCAGTTTGCTCGGACGAGGTAAATAAAAAAGTATTAGGTGTACTGAAGAACCGTAAATTTTAAGGAATCTTAACCTCCTTGAATTGTTGGGCTGTTGACTGTTGGCTCAAAAGTGCTGAGTTACGAGTTAGGAGTTATCGAAACAATCAGGTCTAAAACCGGACTTCATCCCGCTACGAAGACAGCCTTTTAAGGCGAAAAGTTTTTGGAGCGGGGTATAAATCCCTGTTACAAAAACGGCCTCCTGCCTCCTGCCTCCTGCCTTCGTTAATATTCTCCCTCTGCCCCCTGCCCCCCATCTCCCCAGTCCTAATTCGTAGCTTTGTACAAGATAATAGTAAATAACTAAGGGTTCGTAGGAACTGAAAGCTGATTTTTGCACAAAAGTGAGGAATTTAGTATTCGTTTCAATATTTCATCCTTTTTGTGCAACTCACCATATATCTCCGGCTAGATTTGTACTCTATCTAAATATAAAAAAATAGGATATTTATTATTTCTATCGGTGGATGCAGAGTGGTCAAAAGATCATCTATCTTTGGTTTGGGAAAATAAAATATAGGTAAGAATTTGGCGCTCAAGATGAGGCAGTGCGCTAAGAGTGTTTATCGACTTGTTCGCTCTTAGCTTACCGCAGGGTATAACCTGCTGTTCAGAAGTCATAATTGAGAATGAATCTAATATGATTTATATTGTTGATTCATTAAACGTTCTTGTGATTATTGAACTATTTTGTCCACTAAATTCTTAACACAAAAAGTAATTACAAAAGGTAATACTTTTAAAGATGCAAACAGCGTAAGAGTGAGTGTAGCGATGAGTGAAATTAGCATTATCTTAATTGAAGATCACGATTTAACACGAATGGGACTACGGGCTGCATTACAGTCTCACAGTGCATTAAAAGTGATTGGCGAAGCTGCAAACGCTACTCAGGGATTAAAACTTTTGGAAACAGCAAAGCCAGATGTAGCCGTTGTAGATATTGGCTTGCCTGATATGGATGGCATTGAGCTTACCCGTAAATTCAGACGCTACCAAGCTGAAACTGGGCAGACAGCAACCAAAATTCTCATCCTCACAATGGATCATACAGAGGATGCTGTACTTGCGGCCTTTGCGGCAGGGGCAGATTCTTATTACATGAAAGAAACAAGTATCAGTAAATTAACTGAGGCTATACAAGCAACTTATGGTGGTAACTCTTGGATCGATCCCGCGATCGCTAATGTAGTATTACGGAAGATGCGCCAAGGAATTCCCGGAGAAAGCCAAACTTCTGACAAACCAAAAACCGTAAAAATCGAAGCCCTAGCTACAGAATACGAGCAAGTTTTGGAAACATACCCCTTAACTCAACGAGAATTAGAAATTTTGGAGTTAATTGTCGCTGGGTGTAGCAACGGGCAAATTGCCGAAAAACTCTACATTACAGTTGGCACCGTCAAGACCCATGTTCGGAATATTCTCAATAAACTCTGCGCTGATGACCGTACCCAAGCTGCTGTTAGGGCTTTACGTTCTGGGTTGGTAGCATGAGGGGACTGGGGACAGGGGAGATGGGGAGACAAATCAATTCAAAATTCAAAATTCAAAATTCAAAATTCAAGAACTTCTGCCTTCTGCCTCTTGCCTCCTGCCTCCAATGCCCAATGCCCAATGCCCCATGCCCAATGCCCTTCATCCCAACCTTTCTTGTAAACATTGGGCAATGCGTAGTGCTGCACCTGGTTTTCCCATGCGCCGCACGCCATTTTCGGCAATTATTTGCAAATTATCGGGATCTTTGAATAAGGACTGTACTATTTTTGCAACTTCCCCTGGCTGCTCAACTAAAATCAAAGATGAGCCTAAAAGTCGGCTTTGGGCTTGAGCGAAGCCAAGGTTATATTGAGGACCCTTGCCGGGAATAGCGATCGCAGGTTTGCCTAAACCGATAAACTGTTCTGTAGCTGTACCTGCCATCGCGATCGCCACATCTCCTAATTGCAAACAGTCATTATAAGCTTGTTGTGTTAACAGTAAATATGCATTTCTTTGCTTAAATGTCAAAAGATTTGGGTCGGGAATTGGGATCGGACATTCTGATACAGTTCGCCAGCCTTGGGATTGTACGCTTTGAGATAAGATATTACAGTCTAGACCGGGAGCGATCGCACCTAAAAACACCACCGTGCCAGAAGTGTGGAAAACAGAATTTCGCTGTTGAAAACTCGTAAGTAATGCAGACACAGCGATCGCGATGGTTTCCCAGTTATTGTACGCTTCTGGTGGACGAGAACCAGGCAAAAGAGTCACCACAAAAGGTCGAACCGTCTCCTGCTGGTGACTAGCTAGACTATAAAATTGTGCGGATGAAAAGGTTGGTTCTAGACCATCCATCATCGGATTACCCAAACTTAAAGCTGGAATTGGCCATTGTTTTAATATTTCCGTCGTCAGCGCATCTCTGAGGAACACTGCCTGACAACGGCGACGGCTCATCAACCAACGTTCCCAAGGGTGATAGACTGAACCAGAAAAGTTTTCCCAACTTATACCTTTGGATTTTTTTGGTAACAATCCAGCTTCATCTCGCACATGATATTCCGATTTTGCTGTACCAACGAAAGCATAATTAGCACCACTCAAAGCTGCAAACAAGAGCGGTACAATATCTCCCACAGCTAAAATTGCTCTCTTGTTACCTAATTTTTTTTGAGAACTTACCCAGCGACGAATCGCTTTAATTTGGCTGAGGGTAAGTTGCAATAAACCACCGCGTACATCCCGCGCCAATTGCCGTCCATCCATATATATAAAACCACCAGAAGGCATAGTGCGTACTGAACCGATGAGAGGAATATTCAGTTGCTGGTAAGCACGTCCTTCACCCACCAGAGGCAAAGCAAATATCTCTGGTGGGTTTAATTGTTGCTGAAGTTCTTGCAAAATCCGAACTGCAATTATATCTTCCCCATGTCCGTTACTTAATATAAGTAACCGCAAACGAGAACTTGCAGCTTGGGAATTAGAAGCTAGGGATAACCGAGATGCATTACTCATAGAATTTCGCAGTTAGTATTGTGAGTATCAAGTGGTGCTGATATAGCAGGGAACAAGCAATAGGCAATAGGCAAAGAAAGTCTCTTGATGTCATGATTTTGCACTCAGTTTATGTCCTAAATATTGATTTCTATTATTCTGGAGTTTAAACTAAACGCACAATAACAGAAGCTAAGGTAGCCGACTTTAACTTTGTTTTTCGAGCGTTGCTGATTGTTTAGCGATGAACGCCTAGCCAATCTAATAGTAGAGTCACCTGTTGTGATTGTCGCTCTGATTTACGATAGGCTAACCAAATTGAGTTGGTTACAGCTTTTGTGGGTTTGAGAATCAGCGTTAATCGACGATCGCCAATCCATTCAGTGCACAGATAATCGGGCAAAACACTGTAACCGAGTCCTTGGGCGATCGCTTCTCGAATACTTCGTAAATCTGGAATCACCCATTGGGGATTCACATCCAAACGCCGACCAAATATTACTCGCCAAAAGCGACGAATAATTGGTAAGTCTTCGCTGTAAGCAATCCAAGCCTGGAGTTTCAGCCACTTTTCTAAAGACGTTAAATCAGCTTGCATAACATCTTGAGATATTGGAATTTTGCTAGTGGGTGGTGCCACAAGCCAAAAGCTTTCCTCAAAAATCAATTGATATTCAAGTTCTGGCTTAGAGATTTTTTGAGTAGCGATCGCACAATCAATGCGATCGGCTAAGAGTTGCTCAATCAAGTCTTGCACTAGCCCAAATTGCACTGTAAATAAAGTTTCTCTTCCTGGGGGTAGACGTTCTAAAACATATTCGCTAAAGAATTCTGTAGGAGTTCCTAAGCGAATCACTAAGGGTGTATCCGCTAAACCAGCTTTGGTGGGAATAGATTCTAGGGTTTCTATCGCCGCAGCCACGCAAGTATATAACCGCTTTCCGGCTTCGGTGGGAAGCATTCGACGCGGCATTCGCTCAAATAAAGAAATTCCTAAAGTTGATTCTAGGGCTGCAATGTGCTGGCTAACAGCAGGTTGAGTCAGATGTAAGACTTCCGCAGCACTAGACACAGTACCCATCCGGTACACTTCCACAAAACTGCGATACCATTCTAGATTAACCATAAATTAAATTATGGTAAAGGCAAAAATTCATTATTTGTATTTTATATAGCTTTCGTCTAGGATGAAGCTATGGCAGGGAACAGGCTTGCGAAAGTCTGTTGATATCTGAGTTTTACGGTCAACTCGTTCAAGCAATTAAGAATTAAAAATTAACATCCTCATAAATAAACTCAGGGGCTTGTATTAATTTTTAATTTTTCATTGGCAATCTTTGACTAAATCCGGAGTAATTTTATGTCTCAGAAAGTTTTAATTGTTTTGACAAGCCATGACACCTTAGGAAACACAGGTAAAGAAACTGGATTTTACTTACCAGAAGTCAGCCACCCAGTAGCCGTATTTGATGACGCTGGTTTGAGTGTTGAGTACGTCAGTCCCAAAGGTGGGAAAGCGCCGATGACTGGGATCGATCTCAACGATCCACTGAACACCGCGTTTCTCAACAACCCTGAGAAAATCGCACAAGTAGAGAATACTTTGCACCCAACTGAGATCGATCCATCGAAATATGATGCAATCTTCTATGCCGGTGGACATGGCACAATGTGGGATTTTCCTGAAAATTCTGAGTTGGCTAATATTGCAGCAAGCATCTACGAACGAGGTGGCGTAGTTGGTGCAGTCTGTCACGGCCCTGCTGGGTTGGTGAACATCCGACTTGCAAACAATGATTATTTAGTGGCTGGAAAGGTGGTGTCTTCCTTCACTAACGAAGAAGAAGCAGCGGTTGACTGTAGCGAAGTTGTGCCATTTTTATTAGAAACAAAGTTGATTGAACGGGGTGCAACGGTGGAAAAAGCACCGAACTTTGAAGCGAAAATAGTTGTAAGCGATCGCTTAGTCACTGGACAAAACCCAGCCTCAGCCAAAGGTGTCGCCCAAAAGATTGTGGAAATTCTCAAGCAGCAAAGCCCTAGCCTTGCCTCAACGATATAGAACTATACACTTACAGCAATTTTCAGGTAAATAGACCACGTTGTAGGGGCAAAACAGCTGTCATCGGTGTCAACTTAAGCCCAAAGCTATATCGGACAGACGTTTTGCAAATCCCTCACGCCCTCATCCCCTAACCCCTTCTCCCACAGGAGAAGGGGAATTTAATTTCTGGCTCCCCTCTCCCAAAGGGAGAGGGGCTGGGGGTGAGGTCAAAATCCTGTACATCGAATTCACGTTAAACTATTCTCGAAAAAGTCAATTTTAGCAAAATCAAATCACAAATTGCTATAAATAATTTTAAATAAAAAATACATTTTTTTGGTTAAAAGTAATAAATTATAACTTTTATATATCTATTTAAGATACCTTCAACCAGTCTAATTTTTCAACAGTCTCTCCTAGTGCTGATAATACCCTAGACAATACAGCAAAGCTGCTGTGAAACAAAAAATCCAAATTAACTGTCTGTATGGGTAAGAGGTATCAATGGGGAATTTGGCAAAGTAGTTGGAAGTTAGTATTATCCTGACTTCTTTACTTTCGTCTAGCTAATACTAAATTCCCGAAGTATGTATTGTTTGAAATTTCTCAAAAAGTCTTTTATTCAAGACTTATAATCCGAAATCTCAAATCCAAAATTTGTATAACTCCTTATTAATTAAATTAGATATTATGAAAATTTCTACTACTGCAATTTTTACTTTAGCGACTTTGGCCGCTGGCAATGTTACCCAGCAAGCGACGGCTGCATCTGCTAAAACCGTTACACCAACTGCAAAACCCGATAGCTTGGTAGTGCCAGTAATTGAAGAAACTCCCGCACGGGTAGAAACAATTGCTTCTCCAGAAACTATAGTTGCACAACAATTTTCCCAAAAACCCCTGCCAATACCAACAACTGCAAACAAAAATTCTCCAGTCATCTTAAAACCAGCAGCCACGTTAATACAAAACCAAAAAGACAAGGTTAACCCCTCCGCAACACCACTTCCGATTCCCTCATCTCCTTCTCTGCAAACGCCTGCTACTAACAATAATTTGGTAGTCACAGCGACAAATGTACAGATAGTGGGAGCTAATCAAGAATTGCAAGAAATCGTTCGCAAAGTGATTAAAACTCAGATTGGTGGAGAAACTAGTCAAAGCCAGTTACAAAAAGATGTCGCAGCAATTTTGGATACAGGTTTATTTAGCAATGCCACTGTAAATAGCCAAAGTACATCTGCTGGATTGAATGTAGTTTATCAGGTGCAACCGGTAATAGTGCGATCGCTGCAATTATCTGGTGCAAAAGTACTGACTTACCAAGTAGCACAAGAACGTTTGCAATCTCAAATTGGCACCGCTATTAGTCCGGCTGGACTCCAGCAAGCAGTGGCACAAATTAACAAGTGGTATGCTGACAACGGTTATAACTTGGCACGGGTGCTATCAATTAAACCCAGTCCTCAAGGAATTTTGACTGTGAATGTTGCTGAGGGCTTGGTGGGTGATATTAAATTTCGCTTTGTTAGTGACGATGGCAAAACCGTAGACAGTAAAGGTAATCCCGTAGGAGGACGCACCAAACCAGATTTTCTCCAACAGCAACTCAAGCTCAAACCCGGTCAAATTTTCCAAGAAAATGTAGTTAAACAAGACATACAACAGCTATATGCCACCGGCTTATTTCAGAGTGTAAATGTTGCTTTGGAAGGAGACGCGACAAAAGTTGATGTCGTTTATCAACTCAAAGAAACTGGGGCGCGTGGTGTGAACTTGGGTGGTAGTTACAACGCCGAGCAAGGATTGATAGGTACAATCAGCTATCAAGACCGGAATGTCGGCGGTGTTAACGATACTTTAGCTTTGAATGTTGGGGTAAGTAGCCGGGACTTACAGTTTAATAGCAAATTTATCAGTCCCTACCGAGCAACTAACCCCGATCGCTTGGGTTACACTGTGAATGTCTTCCGCAATCGGGAAGTTTCTGAAACCTTTGACGATGAAATTAGGTTAGCTAACGGCGATAAAGTCCAAGAAGGTCACATTGGTGGTGGGATTAGCTTTCAGCAACCAATAGACGGCTGGAATACCTCATTAGGAGTCAATTATAACCGCACTAGTATCCGCGATCGCCAAGGTAATGTTACCCCAACAGACGCTCAAGGCAATCCTTTATCTCTTAGCGGTACCGGTGTAGATGACCTCACCACCGTATCCTTCACCGCCACCAAAGATCAGCGAGATAACCCCCTTAATCCCACTAAAGGTTCCGTTTTGAGTCTGAGTACAGAACAATCTGTGCCCATTGGTCAAGGTAATATTTCTCTCAATCGCCTCAAAGCCAATTACAGCCAATATTTACCAGTTCAATTATTTAGCAGCAAACAGCCACAAGTATTTGCAGTTAATGTCCAAGCTGGTACCGTCATTGGTGATTTACCGCCCTACGAAAGCTTTAACTTGGGTGGTTCCAACTCAGTGCGCGGTTACGATTCTGGAGAAGTTGGGAATGGTCGCAGTTACGTCTTAGCTTCGGCGGAATATCGCTTTCCCGTTTTACCAATTGTCGGCGGTGTATTGTTTGCTGACTTCGCCTCCGACTTGGGTTCCGGTGATACAGTATTGGGAAATCCGGCGGGTGTGCGGGACAAGCCAGGTTTTGGTTTTGGTTATGGCGCTGGAGTGCGAATCGATTCACCCTTGGGGTTAATTCGCGCTGACTATGGTTTTAATGACCAGGGAGAAAGCCAATTACATTTAGGCATAGGGCAGCGGTTTTAAGAAAGAAGAATTCAGAATTCAGGAGTCAGAATTAGTAATTGTATTTGAGCTATTAAATTAGTAGTAGAGGCATTTTTCACGAAGGATTTACGACTGAATCTACGCTTGGTATCAGCGCTTGAATTTTTCTAAGGTAAAGCTTGTAAATCCAGATACGTCGAAATGACGAATACCTCGAAACAATAAATTAGGATTTACAAGCCATTCTACGGCTAGAAAAAACTTTGTTTCACTCTTTAGATCCTGTGGAATACTTATTGATACGCCATCTTTCAAGTGCAAGGTAAGATAATTTTGATTTAAATCTTCTAGTTGTACCCACGACCTTGGGGCTGGAGATGATACTATGCAATCAGGTGTCATTTTAATTTCTATTCCTTGCCAACCACTAAATTGATTTGCAGGAGGTATAGGAGGTTCGTTAACTTTACTTCCCAAATGTTCCGAAATTATCAGAATATCTAAAGTACCATTTTCGTTGTATCTTGCCACTGCGCTTCTACGCCTGTCTTGATGCTTAAAACCAGTTTCAAAAAAGAACACTGACCCAAGTTTTACTTCTTGAGAACCCCATGAAAAACTATCGTTAACGTGAAGGGATCTAAGATGGGGTTTTTTATGCGGACCGTAGGTTTCTAATTTGTTTGTTCCATCAGCATAAGTAGAATAATTCTGATGATTAATTTCACTGCTATCACTGCTTAAATGAAAGCTTCTGACACATTCATGAGACCTAATTAATTCACCCTCTAAGTTATAAACCCTCCAAGTTCCATGCCAGTCTCCAATATGACTACAAAAACTCTCCCAGTTTTGAAGTTGGGCATTTGTTATGGTGTCTGAATTCATTGTTAGCTCTTATTTAGATTGTTATTTGCGATGAATAGCAATTATCATATAAGAATCCTAAATAATATATGAAAAATTTTTAATAATCATAACTTACGCAAAAGTGATGTGATTTGGGGCAATTTATAAATTGTTGCTAGATTTCCTACTTGATGCGTGAGTTTTAGTAATGTAAGGTTGGTTGTTTTTGAGGTTGTAGCAAGCAGCTTGCCAAGTCGTAATTCCTACCTAACATTACGGAGGTAGAAGAAAGCTTGAGTATGTTCCCTAGTTCAGGATTTGTTGACTCTCGCGTTATCATCTGAAAAAGGTAAAACTGTTGCGATCGCTGGGGAGGTTTTCCCACTGAGGGAATTTCAAAAACTAAATCATCCCATAGATAGCCAAGTAAAAACCTTACAATCTCAAAAATATGGGAAAATTTTTGAGCAATCCCTCAAGATTCAAGACTCGCTAGTTATCTGCTCACTCAAGAATCAGGACTCTCTATGTTAGCAGGCACAATTTTACAGGATGGAAAATATACCCTTATCCAAGAAATAGGGCGTGGTGGCTTTGGCATTACGTACAAAGCTAAGCATCACTACTTGGGTCAGGAGGTAGTGATGAAAACCATCAATGAACGGTTGCGGCAACATCCTGATTTTGCCAAGTTTGAGCGCCAATTCCAAGATGAAGCCAGACGATTAGCTACTTGTATCCACCCAAATATAGTCCGAGTCAGCGATTTTTTTGTGGAAGCTGGGTTGCCTTACATGGTGATGGAATACATTCCTGGGGAAACTTTGGGCGACGCATTTGTATTACCAGGAATACCTTTGCCGGAAGCTACAGCAATTCATTATATTCAGCAAATTGGCGCAGCTTTGCAGGTAGTACACAATAACGGTTTGCTGCACCGGGATATCAAACCAGATAATATCATCTTGCGCCAAGGAACCCAGGAAGTAGTGTTGATTGATTTTGGCATTGCCAGGGAATTTAATGGCGGAGTCAGACAGACTCATACGGGTTTGGTTTCTGAAGGTTATTCTCCCATTGAGCAGTACCTGACCCAAGCACCGCGGACACCCGCCACCGATGTTTATGGTTTAGCAGCAACCTTGTATGCACTGTTAACAGCTCAAGTTCCCATGCCAGCATTATTGCGCGATCGCGAGCAAATGCCATCCCCCCGCGAACTACAACCACATTTGAGCGCTGCTGTCAACCAAGCAATCATGCGTGGTATGGCAGTGGAATCTCGTTTTCGTCCGGCGACGGTTGCAGAGTGGCTGCAATTGCTACCGGGGAGTGGGGTGAATGTCACACCCCAAGCTTTACCCACTTCCGCGGTGCAAACTATTAATTTATCTGTTCAACCGCCAGAAACTCTCATTGGCAAAGGTGGCAAAAAAGCGATGCCTAAAGTCAAGGCTACCGCCAACGCCAAGAAAACTTCCCACCCTCAAAAACAGCAGTCATCTAAAATATTTCTTGGTCTGGGTGTAGCTGTAGTTGCCGCTACAGCCGGTTTTGCCATCACTAACATGTTACCCAAATCGCAGCCGCAGCCAACCGCCAAACCACTTTTTCAACAGCCTACTCAAGAACCAGCCGCCAAAGTACCGAATTCAGCCAACACATCTTCCTCTGCACGTCCAGAGACTAACACCACCTCAAAAACCGAATCTGCACCCGTATCTAATTTCAGGCAGCGTCGGCGTAGTCGTCCTTCTGCCCAAGAAGAATCTTCTAACAGCACTTCTACAAGAGAATCACAACGCAGTAATTCCCAACAATCAGCACCTTCGCCTTCGCCCACCGTTGCCCCCACACCGACGCTAGTGGAAAAACTACGGGCAATTCGGTCGTCTCGTGAGAGTTCCGCACCAACATCACCAGATAATAACTCGCCAACCTCTAATCAAAATTCTGCTCCTCCTAAACCTGTAACTCCTGCAAATTCCGTAGTTATACCACCAGAACCACTACCACGGGAATTCAGACCCCCAGATCCTTCTGCTGTAGTAGTACCAACATTGGAAAAGCAAAATTCCCCGACTGAGAGTCAAACGCAAAAAGAGCAGAAGTTAGAAAAACAGACACCAGATACTAATAATGGAAATGAGCAATAGGCTTGAAAGTTAATTGTTGTGAAGGTTTTACCATTTTAATTTGTTTCATAAAACCTCACAGAGATTTAGGGATTAACAAGAAATAAATTACCCACTCTTCTGGGGTGGACATCTTGTCATTGGTGTCAACTTAACGTGAAACCCGCTTTGTGAAAAGGTTTTGCCCTCACCCCCAGTCCCTCTCCCTTTGGGAGAGAGGAGGTAGAGATTTAATTCCCTGCTTATACTTATTTGCCTAAATTGTAGAATGATGTGCGTAGACGCAAAGCGGCTTGTCGTTATTATTTATTGAAATCTAACGTTTCTTGAAAAATCAACACAGCGATCGCTCTACTTAAATTGTAGAACAATCAGCATAGACGCAAACACTACATCAACTTGTTATTAACTCAAGTCTTCTCTCTGTGTTCCTCTGCGCTTTCCTTTGCGTTCTTTGCGTTAAAAAACAATCTCTTCACTCATCCTCTCTTCCAACAATTCCAACAACCCATCAACATCCTTCCCAACTTCCTCAAAACAAATCGCCGGCGCAGGTTCCGGTGCAAACTGAATTAACTTAATTTCACCCTTCCCAATACCAATCATCACAACTTCCACTTCCGGCTTATGATTCTCAATAATTCCTAAAATTTCTTGTAGCCGATTTTCAACTTTATTATTTAACTTTTCTATCTGTTCCTTCGGACAATAAACAAAATGCGGTGTAGGTTGCAAATCAATGCCAATAGTACCCTTGCTGTCGCCATTTGCTAACCATAATGCCCAAAAAAGTGCCGCCAATTCTTTTTGATTTGCTTTGACAAACTTATCCAACTGGCGACGCCACTTGTTATCTCCTGTTTCCGGTTGAGGACTACTAAAAATCATAATTAATTCGTAGTTCGTAATTCGTAGTTCGTAATTAAGAAGGGGGGATATTTATCTCAAGCCGCTTTGTACGCGCCAAAGGCTGGAATAGATGCCATTTTGCTCTAGCAATTCTTCATGGGTTCCAGATTCTACTAATTTCCCATGTTCCATGACATAAATGCAATCGGCATTGCGGATAGTGGAAAGACGATGAGCGATCGCAATTGTAGTTCTATCTACTGTAATCCGTTCTAGCGATCGCTGAATAGCCGCTTCTGTTTCATTATCCACCGCTGAGGTGGCCTCATCTAAAATCAAAATGGGTGGATTCTTCAAGACTGCACGGGCGATCGCAATTCTTTGTCTTTGTCCACCAGATAACTTTTGTCCTCTTTCCCCCACAATTGTCTCATAACCTTCGGGCAAATTAATAATAAATTCGTGCGCCTCGGCTATCTTTGCCGCCGTGATGATTTCTTGCTCGTTGGCATTAAAGCTACCATAAGCAATATTCTCCGCTACGGTGCCATGAAAGAGAAACACATCTTGACTCACCAAACCAATGCAGCGGCGTAAATCTTTTAAATTCAAACTTTGCAAATCAATCCCATCAACGGTAATGCTTCCCGCTTGTACTTCGTATAACCGCAACAAAAGTTTCACTAAAGTGCTTTTCCCAGAACCAGTAGAACCTACAATTGCAATAGTTTTTCCGGCTGGAACATCCAAAGACAGATTTTTAATTACTGGAAATCTATCTTTATAGGCAAAATAAACATTTTTAAATTGCACTTCACCGCGGACTTCATCCACAGGCAACGCTGTATTTCCTGTATGAATATTAATGGGAGTATCTAACAAATTCATCACTCGATTAGTAGAAGCCATTGCCCGTTGATATTGGTCAAAAGTTTCGCCTAATCTGGTTAAAGGCCATAACAAGCGCTGGATTAAAAACACCAATACACTGTAAGTGCCGACAGACATTTTTCCCGAAACCGCTGCCATCCCGCCATATAAAAGTAATGCTGTAAAGCCTACCAAAATTAACATCCGAATTAACGGTACAAAAGCCGCAGAAAGCGCAATTGCCTTGGCATTACTGCGACGATAAGCTTCACTATCTATTTCCAAACGATAGGCTTCATAAACTTCAGCGGTAAAACTTTTAATAGTAGTAATGCCGCTAATATTATTGGCCAAACGTGAGTTGAGAAAACCTACCTTTTCCCGTACATCACCATAGCGGGGTGCAAGTAGACGTTGATAAGCAAACGAACCCCAGAGAATGAATGGCATCGGCGATAGAGCCATCCACGCTACACTAGGAGCCAATATAAAGAAAGCACCGCCAATAATTAGCACAGTTGTGGCAACCTGAATGATATCATTTGCTCCCACATCCAAAAATCGCTCTAATTGGTTAATATCGTCACTGAGGACGGACATTAAACCACCAGTGCTGCGTTCTTCAAAGTAAGCTAACTCTAGCTCTTGCAGATGTTTATATGCATCCAAACGTAAGTTATGCTGAATATTCTGTGCCAAATTACGCCAAAGTCGAGCGTAGGCATACTCAAAGACAGATTCTAGAATCCAAATGATGACAGTGAGGAAAGAAATAATCAAAAATTGTCCAAAGACATCGCGTACCCCTAACTGTGCAATTATGGAATCTTCTTGTTTGACTACCACATCTACTGCGACACCAATTAAGCCAGGTGGCGCCAAGTCAAAAAATTTATTGAGGATAGAATAAGTAGTCGCTAGCCAAATTTGTTTACGATACTGATGTGCATAGTCAAACAAACGCTGGAGAGGATGCGTCGAATGTTTACGCCTTCTTGATACTTGATGAGATTTTAGTACGGTAGCCACGGCTTTTTGCATTTGCGTGCAATTGATATTACCACGGAATCAAGTTTTGAATCCTGAATCTGAAGAATGACAACATCGGGAGATAGGGAGATGTAGGAATGGGGAGATGGGGAGATAATTGTTTATTCTTAACTCATAACTTTTAACTTCTGACTCCTAACTTAGGACTCAGTACTCAATACTCATCACTTATATGGAGAGAAGAACTTGAAAAACCAACAATTTGGCAATTGGCAAACTACAGTTTTGGCAATTGTGTTAGCAATATTAGCGCTCGTTGGGCTAAATTCTTTTATTATTATTAATCCAGGGCAAGCAGGAGTGATTAGCATTTTGGGTAAAGCTAGAGATGGCGCTTTATTGGAAGGTATCCACCTGAAACCACCTTTTATTTCTGCGATAGATGTGTATGATTTGACAGTGCAAAAATTTGAAGTGCCAGCGGAAAGTTCTACGAAGGATTTGCAAAACTTATCTGCGAGATTTGCGATTAACTTTCGTCTCGATCCGATACAGGTAGTTGAGGTGAGAAGAAAACAAGGAACCTTAGAGAATATAGTATCAAAAATAATTGCTCCCCAAACCCAAGAAGCATTTAAAATTGCGGCAGCGAGAAGAACAGTAGAAGAAGCAATTACCAAAAGAAGTGAATTGAAAGAAGACTTTGATAATGCTTTAGGCGATCGCCTAGACAAATATGGAATAATTGTCTTAGATACTAGCGTAGTTGACTTGACATTCTCTCCAGAATTCGCTAAAGCAGTCGAAGAAAAACAAATTGCAGAACAACGCGCACAAAGAGCAGTTTATGTAGCACGGGAAGCCGAACAAGAAGCACAAGCAGAAGTTAATCGAGCAAAAGGAAAAGCAGAGGCTCAAAGACTCTTAGCAGAAACACTCAAAGCCCAAGGAGGGCAATTAGTTCTGCAAAAAGAAGCAATTGAAGCTTGGAAAACTGGTGGCGCTCAAATGCCAAAAGTCCTCGTTATGAGTGGTGATTCAAAAAGCAACGTACCCTTCATTTTTAATCTTGGGAATTTAGAAAATCAACCGTGAAGCGGACTTGGTAAGACAAGGGAGACAGGTAGAATAAGTCAACAGTCAACAATCAAATAGTCAAGAACAATCACAGGATAATAAAGCGAATTTATGCCAAATTCTAATCATCATCTTACTCACGAAGAAGCAAGAAAAATTCTGAATAAATTCAATTGTCTAGATATAGCACCTGTCCTCAAACCAGCAGAAAAAGATGTAATTCGTAACGCCTTAATTTTGATGGCTAACCTTGCTGACTATGAAATTTTAGGGATTTGTGCTGATACAGCAGAAGAAGGAATATTAGCCATGAAAACCTATTCTCTGGCCTTTGGTTATGAACCACCAAGTAATTTACCTACACCCGAAGGGCCAGTTTATATCAAATTAAATGGCAAAAACGGCTTGTGTTATGTCGATTCATATCCTGGACATCACCGCGGCGTCTTAGTATCTTGCCAATCTTTCAACGAAGGCGGAATCAACGAAATGTATGGACATCTGCCCTTGGATTTATTTGTTTAAAATTCATCAATAGGTAAGCGGGGAACAGGGAACAGCCTTAAAAATTCCTTTGCGTCCAACTTTTGCGATTAGCTTATATCCTAACCTACTTTCTTACTCCTCCCTCTCTTCCTTTGCGTCTTTGCGCCTTTGCGTGAAATAAAAACCCCTATATTCTAAATCCTATGACTCTCATCACCCTCCAATCAGTCAAAAAAGACTTTGGCATAAAAGAAATTTTAAAAGATGCCAGCTTTAGCCTAGACACCACCGATAAAGTCGGTTTAATTGGTACTAATGGTTCCGGCAAATCAACCCTACTAAAAATGATTGCCGGCTTAGAAACCATCGATAGCGGTCAAATTTTAATCAACTCTGGTTCTAAAATCATCTACTTACCTCAACAGCCAGATTTAGATGAAAATCGCACAGTTTTAGAGCAAATTTTTGCCGACAGCGGCGAACACATGAGTTTAGTGCGTGAGTATGAAGAACTTTCTGATAAATTGGCTCACTATCCAGATGATAGCCAACTCATGTCTCGCCTTTCTGCTGTGATGCAACGGATGGATACAAGTAATGCTTGGGAATTAGAAACCAACGCTAAAATCATCCTCACCAAATTAGGAATTTCTGACTTTGATGCCAAAATCGGCACTTTATCTGGAGGCTATCGCAAACGCATTGCTTTAGCAACAGCCTTACTAGCAGAACCAGATGTTTTGCTGATGGATGAGCCAACAAACCACCTCGATGCTCTTTCTGTGGAATGGTTACAAAGTTATTTAAATCGCTATCGCGGCGCACTGTTTCTCATCACCCACGATCGCTATTTTTTAGATCGCGTCACCAATCGTATCATTGAAATAGACCGAGGCGACATTTACACCTATACAGGCAACTATTCATACTACCTGGAAAAGAAAGCTTTAGCGGAAGAATCTGCTATTAGCACTCAACGCAAACATCAAGGCCTGTTACGGCGCGAGTTGGAATGGCTCAAAAAAGGGCCAAAAGCCAGAAGTACCAAACAAAAAGCCAGAATTGACCGCGCTCACGCTCTGCGAGATACTGAGTTTAAACAAGTTCAGGGTAAAGTTGATATCTCTACAGTTGGTCGTCGCATTGGCAAAAAGGTTATTGAATTAAATAACGTTTCCAAAGCTTATAACGGACGCACCCTGATTAAAGATTTTACCTACGAATTTAGTCCAGAAGACCGCATCGGCATCATCGGTGCTAACGGTGCAGGTAAATCCACTTTAATGGATATTATTACAGGACGAATTCAGCCTGATTCTGGCAGTGCAGAAATTGGGACTACAATTCACATCGGTTATTTTGACCAGCATTCTGAAGAATTGCTCACAGCTTTGAATGAAAATCAGCGCGTGATTGACTACATCAAAGAAGAAGGAGAATTTGTCAAAATAACCGATGGCACTCAAATTACTGCTTCTCAAATGTTGGAGCGATTTCTGTTTCCTGGAAATCAACAATATGCCCCAATTCATAAACTTTCTGGTGGAGAAAAACGCCGTTTATTTCTGTTGCGCGTTCTCATGAGTGCGCCCAATGTTTTGATTTTAGACGAACCGACAAATGATTTAGATGTCCAGACATTGGCAGTACTAGAAGATTATTTAGAAGATTTTGTCGGGTGTGTAATTGTAGTTTCTCACGATCGCTACTTTCTTGACCGCACCATCGACACAATTTTTTCCTTTGAGGAAGGCGGGAACCTGCGACAATATCCAGGCAATTACTCTGTTTATCTGGACTACAAAAAAGCCGAAGAAACAGCACAGCAACAAGCTGCTAGTACTAAAGAAAAACCCAAAAATGTAGAGACGTTGCACGCAACTTCTCCAACCAAGGATGCCGAAAATCAAAAGCGGCGGAGATTATCCAATTGGGAGAAAAAAGAATTTGAACAGTTGGAAGGTAAAATTGCCGAGTTAGAAGCTGATAAGGCAGAAGTTGAGAAAAAACTGGCGAATGTTTCACCGGGTAATTATAGCCAAGTGCAGAAATTGTATGAAGAAGTGGAATCTTTAAAGCAAGCGATCGATGTAGCGACTGAAAGGTGGTTAGAATTGGCGGAGATGGAGTCTTAATTTCTGAATATTTAGATCCCCGACTTCTTGAAGAAGTCGGGGATCTGGGCAGCAAAAATTTTTAGATGTTTAATTGCTCAATATGCCAACTAAAATATGAGTTAATTCAATTAATTATTCAGGAACTGCATAGCATATACTACTTTATGATTATTCTTAACAGAATTCTCTTAAAAATCAGTAATGAACAAATGTCACAATGACTTGATGATTCTCTGGGAAGCGGAGATTTATAGCGGTTTTCAATTGAATGGAATACACCTATGAAAATCAAATCATTGTAGAGGCGCCAAGCTTAGCGCCCCTACTGTAGTCTATTCAACTGCAAATTGCTATAATTCCATAGCCGGCGGTTTGGGGTTTGGGTGTGGAAGGTTATTCGAGAGAATACAAGCTTTTTAGCGTAAATTCCATAAAAATGCTAGGCGATCGCATTTACATTAAACATATCTAAACTAACTTTTCCTATAACATTATCTCTGAAATCACCAGCTAGCAAAATATTCATCTGCGTAGGCGTTCGCGTAGCGTCTCGTAGAGAAGCCCGCCGTAGGCATCGCAAACTCCCCAACAAACAACAAAAGCCGCTATTGTTAAGTCAATAGCGGCTTTTGTTCATCCAATAGCGGCTTTTCTTCATCCAATAGCGGCTTTTGTTCATCCAATAGCGGCTTTTCTTCATCCAAGTAGTGGCTTTTGTTCATCCAATAGCGGCTTTTCTTCACCCAATAGTGGCTTTTGTTCATCCAATAGCGGCTTTTGTTCATCCAATAGCGGCTTTTATAATGTTTCTTAGCTCTTGTTTTTGCACCTTGCCTTCTTCAGATGAATAATTACAGCGCTTTTCATTTGGATGGAATAGATGCTTGAATACTAAATTATCGTAAGGGCACAACAATGTTGTGCCCCTACTGTGGTCTATTCAACTGCAAATTGCTGTAAATACCGAAATATTACTGATATTAGCTGAAAATTGTACGAGCAAAAATTGCGATTTCTGCTGAACCAGATTTCGATTTAATTAAGGCAAGCTAGCTTTAGAAGTATTTTAAAAGGGTAAATTTATGGCTCTCAAAAAACGTAAATCCAGCGTTTTAGAAAAAGTTGAGTCAAGAGTAGCCGGGATAAAATTGATCGATCCAAGTATTAAATTTGATAATGATTATAGTCTCGAAAAACTGATTGAGTCAATTGAACAGTTACAAAATAAAATTGACGTTCATAATAACGCTCTGTCTTTAGCCGATTCTTCTCTAACTGAAATTGAACAGATGGAAAAAAATTTGAGTAAATTTTCTCAAAAGATGCTAATGTTAATTGCTATTAAGTACGGCAAAGATAGCGCTGAATATGAAACGGCGGGTGGTGTTCGAGATAGCGATCGCGTCCGGAAAATGCGATCGAGCCGCTTGAAAAATGTTGCAGAAAAAGCATTAGATAAGTAGCAGGTAGGTAGACATCTCTATAAATTAACGTGAATTCGATGTACAGGATTTTGACCTCACCCCCAGCCCCTCTCCTAATAGGAGAGGGGAGCAAAAAGCCTAATTTTTCGTTACTCCTCCCTCTCCTACCAGGAGAGGGAGGCTGGGTGGGTGAGGTCTTTATAATTCACGTTAAATTAATTCTGCATTCCCCGATATCCTTGTAGAGACGTAGCACTGCTACGTCTCTACAATATCGCCATTTCACAACCTATATATTTACCTCAAACAGCTTGTGAAAATCAGAATCCTTTCTGGCAACCTTTCTGAGGCGCAATAATCTATAATAAAACACAGATTTCTTAATCAATTTATCGCTTACTTTTCCCAATATTGAACGATTTCGATATTCAATATTTTCGTGAATCTCGAAATAGATTTGTTTTTCATGGGGATTTGATTGTCCTTTTTTGATTCTGATTCGCTCTATATTGTCCTTAAAAAACGCAAATTTATCTTGGCGATCAAATGCGATCGCCATACCCACTTTAGCGGCAGCTAGCCCCATAGCATAACCTTCGCCATGATAAATTCCTCGGATTTCAAATAAGTAAGAAATCGTCTGCCAAAGTTGAAAAAAGTTGGTTTCCAATCCTCCCTCTCCGCGCATAGCAAACATGAATTCATGGAACCACTGCACTTTTTGAAGGTCGATATTTAGTTTTTGGGCTACTTCTTCTATCACTTGAATTTCTTTCGGGTTCTTGATATTTGCCATGTGTTGCAGCAAATCACAACCGGCTCTAGCTGTGATTCCAGGAAGCCAATTCATTTCTTTGACTACAGCGCTAATAATTCGGACATCAGAGTCTAAAAACATACAACTCTCAAATAGTGAGAGAGCCTTTTCAAGGACGAAGCGTTTATCATGATAGCCTTTGACACTTTGAAGGCGGTGCTTAAATGCCAAAACGTGAGGAAATTCCTTAAAATACTCTGGCTTATCAGTCAGAACGCATAGAGCTGTATTTTGTGTGTGTTGCTGAATATCTTTAGCTAGCATCCTTGCGTGAGTACGATATCTCTCACCCACAGCCAAGGTACAAAAGCAGAATTTCTGAGACATTTTCATAGGATGTAAGTGTTCTTATTACCATCCTTTTCCCATGTTACAGTCAATGTGCGGAATATGGGTTTTGGGTTTTAAGAAGGGCAGGGAGCAGGGGGAGCAGGGGAAGGAAGAGTTGTGAAATTGGGATAATTTATTTTTTTGAGTTGTTACCTGTGCGTAAGTCCTGTAACAAACTTGTATATAAGAATCATATCTGATTATTGAAAATAAGTCTGTACACATATATTTTCTGAAACCCTTTTGCCTCTTGCCTTTTGCCTTTTGCCTAACTACGCAAATAATTTCAGATATCAAACCGGATTCCTATATGAGTATATAACAGTTACTCATCTTCATTAGATATCTCTTATTTTTTCATCTACCCTAGTTTTACCCGATTAATTTCTATATTCAAACTTGAAGTTGTTTAAGAGTTTTAAATATGGCAATTATTAAAGGTTCTGAACTGTTTATATTTGGGGGTATTAGAATTGGTGATGATAACCTTCAAGGAACAGTATATAACGATCAAATGTATGGTTATAGCGGCAATGATACCTTGAATGGTGGTGGTGGTAATGATTCGTTAGACGGTGGTGAAGGAAACGATCAGCTATTTGGTGGATCGGGTGAAGACACCTTATTTGGCTGGTATGGAAACGATCTTCTTAATGGAGGCGATCAAAACGATCGCCTTTATGGTGAAGGAGGTAACGATAATCTCTATGGGGGTGCTGGCAATGATTACCTTGATGGAGGGGATGGCTACAATTATATGTATGGGGGTGTCGGAGATGACACTTATATTGTTTCTTACTATAACAATGACATCGTAATAGAAAATGCTAACGAGGGGATTGATACCGTTCGTGCAAACGTTGATTACACCTTAGGAGCAAATGTAGAAAATTTACAATTAATAGGATTAACTGTTAGAGGAAATGGTAATCAACTCAATAACTTAATTATTGGCAATGAAGCAAACAATTTCTTATTTGGAGATAACGGTGATGACACTCTTCGCGGCGCATCTGGTAACGATAATTTAGATGGCTGGAATGGTAACGATCGACTTTTTGGAGATGCAGGTAATGATGTTTTATTAGGATACTTTGGTACTGATTCCCTTAATGGAGGCGATGGAGATGACGCTGTTTATGGTGAAGCAGACAATGATATCTTATCTGGAGAATTAGGCAATGACTATCTCGATGGCGGAGATGGCAATGACAATCTTTATGGCGATCTTTACGGTCAAAGTGGTAATGACCAACTTTTTGGCGGATTAGGAAATGATTACCTTGAAGGTCAAGGTGGAAATGATACTCTAACTGGAGGAAGCGGACTGGATTCTTTTAAGTTCTACTATAGATCGGATGCTGGTATTGATACTATTCAAGATTTCAATGTTTTAGAAGACACAATATATTTTAGCTCTCCATTTGGCTCTGGATTACCTTGGGGTACTTTAAGCAGCGATCGCTTTGTAACAGGTTCACAAGCGATGGATTATGATGACCGATTTATCTACAACAGTAGTACAGGAATTCTCTCTTTTGATTACGATGGAGCCGGTGATATGGCTCAATTCCAATTTGCACAGCTTTCTTCAGGTTTAGCTTTGAGTGCAGCAAATATTTTTATAACTCCTGCTGGCTAATTGACTCAACTAATTTACACAAGTCTAATTAAATGAGTAGCGACTTAGAGAATAATTGAATGGATCGAGTTTGATTCCTAAATCCATTCTTATCCTGCTATCAGTCACACTCGATCGCATTCCAGAGAATTGATACTCAATTACCTACAATTTGGTTAATTACAACGATGGCGCATACAATTTATCGCCAACAATTCCCCGAATTGTCTCTACTAATTGAGTGTATGCAAAGTCAGATAAAACTGGCTCTGCTGCTTGTAAATCAATTGCTTGGTCTAAATCAATCCATGATTTACAACCGCCGTATTTAGCATAATAGGCAATTTGTTGCTCTTGGTGTAATTTATAAGTTCGTAAGAGCAGAATATATAGGGGTTGACGTGGTTTCCATTTGAGGCGATCGCTAATAAAATGCTCGTTCCAAATGTGGAAGGGAAGTAAGGCGTTGACAATAGATTCGTCACTAACTGGCAAAATATCTGTAATTTCAGCCCAACTACCGATGCGAATTGTTTCTGGATGCCAGCCTGATGTTACTGGATAAACATCATTGGCATACTCAGCTTTAAGCATGAAAGATTGTTGATGTTCGTAAGTAGGGTAAAGCAAAATCTCTTTGTGGGCAACTTGGAAATGTCCGTTGCGTTCGTGGATACCGCCTTTGCGGAGCAACATAATTGTTTTGCCCGTCTCCAAGGCATTTACGGCGGTTGCCCATTCTTTGAGAGCGTGAAAAGTTCTAGTCAATTCCATCACATCTACTGTAATTCTGATTTAATTTCAAGCTAAGACCGATAAAGTATGAAACTGTCCAGAGAAATGAATTCGGTTAGGAAGCAGTTATGGAAAAGCGAGCGCTAGGTACTTCCGAAGTGCAAATCACACCCATTCTTATGGGAACTTGGCAAGCAGGTAAAAGAATGTGGGTGGGAATTGAAGATGCTGACTCGATTAAAACAATTCGAGCAGCATTTGAAGCTGGTATTACAACAATTGATACTGCTGAAGTTTATGGTCAAGGACATTCTGAAAAGATTGTAGCTGAGGCTTTATCTGATGTCCGCCATCAGGTGGAATATGCCACGAAAGTTTTCGCCAACCATCTCAAGTATGAACAAGTAATTGAGGCTTGTGAACGTTCCCTGACAAACCTAAAGACTGATTACATTGACCTTTACCAAATTCATTGGCCCTCCGGCGCTTTCAATAGTGAAATAGTACCCATCGAAGAAACTATGAGCGCTCTCAACTTCCTCAAAGAGCAAGGCAAAATTCGAGCGATCGGCGTTTCTAATTTTTCTCGCGCCCAGTTAGCAGAAGCCTCAAGTTATGGACGTATTGATAGCTTACAACCACCTTATTCTCTATTTTGGAGACAGGTAGAAAAAGATGCACAGCCTTATTGTATTGAACACAATATTTCTATCCTTGCTTATTCGCCTCTAGCACAGGGATTGCTGACAGGGAAATTTGCGACCGACCATAAATTTGACCCAGCAGATAACCGTGCTGTCAATAAATTGTTTCAAGGCGAAAACTTTGAACGTGCCCAACAAGCCCTGGAAAAACTGCGTCCTATAGCCCTCCTTCATAATTGTAGCCTTGCTCAGTTAGCTTTGGCTTGGTTAATTGCTCAACCTCAAACAAATGCTATTGCCGGGGCGCGTTATCCCGAACAAGCACAAGATAACGCCTTAGCCGCTCAAATTCAACTTTCTGCTGACGAATTGGCAGAGATTGATGCTATTGGACGCATTGTTAGCGATCGCTTAGATAACAATCCAATTATGTGGGATTTTTGACAATATAGATTGATTTAGCAAGCCGAACTGTGGAAGATCCCTTGAACTCTCTTAAAAACAAAGTTAGGGATCAATCCTCCGCACCAGATTGCAAAACCTAACAAAACGTCAACTTTAGTAAACTCAGGGTTGCAACTGAGAAACTTAGTGATAACTTAAATAGTAGGACACCAAACAAAACAAAACCAAACAAAAAGGGTAATGACTTAGTGTCCCCTGTCATCAACCCAAGTAAACTTCAGCATATCAATATACAAGTGGCGAAAAGTCTAATTGTAAAAGACAATGCCAAATCCTAAAACGGAAAAACGTAAAAATGCGAAGTTTGCTAGTTATTTAGTCCACCTTAGTTATTAACCTTCTGTTAGTTAATTAGTTTAACAATTTGAAACCTGTAAACGCGATAAAACCTGGTCAACCTCGACCAGGTTTTTGGTTTTTGATAGTTAAAATAATTACCCACCTGAGTAAGAAGCAGGCGGACAGGGGAAGTAAAAGTCCTAACGTGAATTATAAGGGATTACCAAGAAATAAATTATCCAGTCTTGTGGGGTGGACATCTTGTCCGCCCCTTTCTACGGGCGGGCGAGACGCCATTGGTGTCAACTTAAGCTCAAAGGTATATCAGACAGGCGTTTTGCAAATCCCTCACGCCCTCATCCCCTAACCCCTTCTCCCACAGGAGAAGGGGAATTTAATTTCTGGCTCCCCTCTCCCAAAGGGAGAGGGGCTGGGGGTGAGGGCAAAACCTTGCCACAAAGCGGGTTTCACGTTAAGTTGACACCAATGGCGAGACGCCCACCCCACAAGAAAAATTGTATGTTTTTTTATTTGGAAGTCCCTAAAGACCTCACCCACCCAGCCTCCCTCTCCTACCAGGAGAGGGAGGAGTAACGAAAGATTAGGCTTTTTGCTCCCCTTCAAGGAGAGGGGCTGGGGGTGAGGTCAAAATTCTGTACATAGAATTCACGTTACGTTATAGGCATGAAAACGCACCCCAAATAAAATAGTAGTTCTCGTTACATACAATCATCAAGAACGCGGATAACATTAAAAAAACCTCATCCTACGAAAAAAATGACGGAAAGCTGCTTATATTTGTATTTTCTAAGCAGCCATCCTCATGGGTATGAATTTCTAAGTAATTGTCCTGAAATGCATAGAAATTAATTACATTTTGTCTAAAGTATTAGGCAAAAAACTATACCACAAGGCTGAGGTAGGACTTGACAAAAGTTTGCCATTATGCTTTTTAGCTACAAGTAAAGGAGTTTGCAATGCACCGACAAATGTGCTGGTTACCTAAGTCTGGTGGCGACGGGGAGAAAATCTTGTTTTTGCAGACAGAACCTGGTCAACCTTGGCGTCCTTACACAGCTTTTGGGCATTTTGCAGTCCCAGATTATCCGATACCGGGTGGTTCCAAAGGTTGGGCAACCTATCAAAAACTTCTCAAAGCAGGTTGGACACTAGTACATAGCGCACGGGCAAACGAGTTTGGCAGCAGTAGCTACGTAGAATCAAAGAATTTTTAAATTTGGGCATTGGAAAAGAGGAGGCAGAAGGCAGGAGGTAGGAGTTCTTGAATTTTGAATTTTGAATTTTGAATTGATTTGTCCCCCCATCTCCCCAGTTCCTCACCAACCTCTGGGAGAACCTTCGCTACGAGGATCGGCAGCGCCTTCTAGAGTTCCATCGGCTGTAACTGCGATCGCGTTACCATTACCCCAGGGTGCAGTTTCTTTAATATTGTGTCCTCGACGGCGTAAATTCTCCAAAGTTAAAGCATCTAAACCCCAAGATTCGACGCGCAATTCATCGGGAAGCCATTGATGATGTATGCGTGGAACGGAGACAGCCGCACCAACATCCATGTTGTATTCCAGCACATTCAGAATTACTTGCAACACTTGGGTGATGATGGTGCTACCACCAGGGGCACCTGCGGCCATGCGGAAACGATTATTTTCCGTGACAATTGCTGGGGTCATGCTAGACAAGGGAGTTTTACGGGGTGCAATGCTGTTGGCGTCGTTACCAACTAAACCAAAGGCATTTGGGACTCCTGGTGCAGCAGCAAAATCATCCATCTCGTTGTTGAGGATAATTCCAGTTCCTGGCGTTACCACCCCAGCACCAAAACCAAGGTTAATCGTGAAAGTCAGACTAACAGCGTTGCGTTGTTCATCGACTACGGTTAGATGACTGGTTTCGGGAGATTCATTGCTAGGACAAGGGGATGGGGAGATGGGGAGACATGGGGAATTGAGATTTCCTGGCTTGACTTCGGTGGAAGGTCTAGCCTTGTCTATGTTGATTTCTTGGCGGCGTTTTTTAGCGTAAGCTGGACTGATGAGTTGTTGTACGGGGACTTTAACAAAATCTGGGTCGCCTAAATATTGTGAGCGATCGCTGTAAGCAATTTTCATTGCTTCTACAATTAAATGTATGCCGTCTGGATGATGCCATCCTAGAGATTTTAAATCGGTGTCACCGATAATATTTAAAATCTCTAATAAATGAACGCCTCCTGATGATGGTGGTGGCATTGAGCAAATTTTAGCTTTGCGGAAATTTCCACAAACAGGATTGCGCCAAATTGGTTTATAGGCTTTTAAGTCTTCTAGAGTAATTAAACCACCATTTTTTGCCATATCAGTAGCGATCGCTTTGGCAATCTTCCCAGTGTAAAAATCTTGGGGATTTTTGGCAATCGCCGTTAAAGTGCGACCTAAATCGCGCTGTACCAGCTTGTCTCCTGATTTGTAAAATTCGCCGTTGCGTGTGAAAATCTGCCGCGCTGCTGGGTTATTGATAATTAATTGTTTGCGGGATTGGTTAGTTTGCAGAAAACGCCAAGTTGCCGCATCGCCAATCATAAAGCCATCTTTAGCAAGTGCGATCGCAGGTTTCACTACTTCTTGCCAAGAAAGCTTACCATAGCGACGATGCACTTCATAAAGTCCGGCCACCGTTCCTGGTGTCGCCACCGCTAAATAACCATCAATACTTGCATTGGGACGCACCTTACCTTGCGCGTCTAAATACATATTTCTTGTAGCCTTCAGCGGTGCGCGTTCGCGGAAATCTAAGGCTTTCATCTCGCCAGTTTTCTCAGAATGCATAAGCAAAAATCCGCCGCCGCCAATTCCCGCTGAAAAAGGCTCAACCACAGAAATTGCAAAGGTTGTAGCTACGGCTGCATCCACCGCATTACCACCCTTGCGTAACATAGAAATTCCCGCTTCACTGGCCAGAGGATGGGCTGAAACCACCATTCCCTTTTTGCTGCGTAAGGGTGTAAAGGCCGCCGATGCTACTTGGCTATAAAGTAGGATACTAAAAGAAAAGATGGCGATTGCAACTCGCTTCGGTTTGGCAAAAGTAAGCATTTTTATGCCATTTCGTTCAATATCTATTAGGCTACCGCCTAACCGCGCATTTTATACACTGCTTGTTTAGTTGCGAGGCGATCGCTATTCTTGTAAAAGAATAGACCTGCCTTGAAAATAGGGACTGGGGACTGGGGACTGGGAGTAGGGAGCAGGGGAGTGTGGGGAGAGATGAGAAGATGGGGGAGTGTGGGGAGTGTGGGGAGAGAGGGGGGAAAGATTTCTTCACTCACACCTCCCACACCTCCCACACCTCCCACACTTCCTGCTTGCCCAATGCCCAATGCCCTATTCCCCACTCCCTATTTTTAATTTATTCTCTATCCACCCAATTGCAAAATCAGCCAGCAATGCAATTACCGCTGCTGGAACAGCCCCAGCTAAAATTAACTCACCATTAACTAGTGATATCCCACGAAAAATAAATACTCCTAACCCACCAGCCCCAATTGCAGCCGCGATGGTAGCAATACCAACAGCAATCACAGTTGCTACTCGTATCCCCGCCAGAATCACTCCCATTGCTAAGGGAATTTCAACTTGTAATAATAATTGTCTATCCGTCATTCCCATACCTATGCCAGCTTCCCGAATTGCTGGATCTACGGCAGTGATACCTGTGTAAGTGTTGCGAATTATTGGTAAAAAAGAATATAAAGTTAATGCCACAATCGCAGGTAATACACCTATTCCAGCAATGGGAATGAGTAAGCCAAATAGCGCCAAGCTAGGAATAGTTTGGAAGATATTTGCTATACCGAGAATTGGTTGACGCAGGGAAGTTTTACGGGTAATTAAAATGCCTAATGGAATTCCTACTAATATTGCAATTCCAATGGCAATGCCCACTAAAAAAAAGTGTTCTCCAGTATGTTGAAGAATTTCTGGTGCATACTTAACGAGAAAAAAATCTTTCATAAATAGGAGTCAGAATAAAGTAGTCAGAATTCAGAATTCAGAATTCTTTTAAGGGATTACCAAGAAATAAATTATCCAGTCTTGTGGGGTGGACATCTTGTCCGCCCCTTTCTACGGGCGGGCGAGACGCCCACCCCACAAGAAAAGTTGTATATTTTTTTGTTTGATAGTCCTTAATAAGAAATAAATGTTAAATTTTTCGCTCACAAAATTTTCAACTTTCTACTCAATCCCCAGTCCCTTTTACCCATTTTTCAAAGAAGGCAAACAAGCAAGAAAAGCGAGGCTTTCTGGATGTTGGGATTGCATAAATTCATCTATTGTCCCTAATACTACCAATTCTCCGCCATACATTAAACCAATTCTAGATGCCAAAATAAAAGCTTCTTGAATATCGTGGGTGACAAAAACAACTGTTTTGCCTAATTCTTGCTGCAAATGGCGAAACTCTTGTTGAATTTCTAGTCGCGTAATTGGATCGAGTGCGCCAAAAGGTTCATCCATCAACAACACTGGTGGATCTGCTGCTAAAGCCCTGGCTACACCGACTCTTTGCCGTTGTCCTCCGGAAAGTTCGTGTGGATAACGCCCTGCGAATTGTGCAGGTTCTAAACCTACTAATTGCAATAATTCATAAACCCGCGTTTTAATTTTTTTCGGTTGCCAGCCTTCTAAAGAAGGAACTAAACCCACATTCCTTTCTACAGTAAAATGAGGAAATAAACCAGTTTCTTGAATTACATAACCAATTTTTCGCCGCAGTTTAATTTCATCCCATTGAGTTGTAGGAATACCATCAAATAAAACTTCGCCTTGTGTAGGTGTGAATAGGCGATTAATTAACTTCATTGTTGTAGTTTTACCGCTACCACTGCGACCGAGTAATACTAGTGCTTCTCCTTGCCTGATGTTGAAATTGAGATGTGACACCAAAGGGCGATGATTGCGGCTAAAGGTGACATCGCGGAATTCGACAGCAATTTTGTTATTTTCCGGCATGGAACAACCAATTTTGGATTTTGGATTTTGAATTTTGAAAACTTTGATACAAATATGTTGATAGGGTACCACAGCTGTGCTGCCCTTAGGCGAATCTCTTGATACGAGCGGGGTCACTTCCGTTACGAGAGAACCCACTAAGGAATGATTTTAAAACCCCGACATCAAAAACTGCCAACTCTATTACCTATTGCCCCTTGCCTCTTGCCTCTTGCCATAAAACTGTTGGTAATTTTTTAACAGCGAATAAAATGGAACAGCAATATACCCTGCTGTAACAGATTAATGAAAAACTATACCTTGTTAAAGAAAATTACTACAGCTATTATCATAGCCGCCGTTTCTTTTTCCTGTGAACCTGAAGTTACCAGAAACGGCGAACAGGCAAAAGCGACTGATAAACCGAAGCCAGAATCAAATATTATTTATGGCGATTTAATTATTAAAGAACAATCTGATTATTTAATGATTCCAGTTAATTTACCAGACCAGGATGGCGAAAAGGGAGGTAATTTAAGCCTTTCACGTTCTTATGAAAAAAGTAATAACTTGTATAACATCGTATTTTATCGTAAGCAAGATGGGGAAGCTCATCTTTTATTGAATAAAAAAGCCGTTATCAACTCGTTTGAATTACTGGAGGTCAAAGCAGCAAATAAACCAATTACAAGACTTTGGCTATATAAAATTATTGACCAAGATACAAACGCAGATAAAAAAATTAACACCAATGATGCGATTGTTGGTTATATTTCTGATTTATCAGGTAAAAATCTCCAGCAAATTACGCCAAACAATACGCAAATTATTAATTGGGTTATTCTTCCCAGTCAAAACGCTATTTTTCTCAAAATTATTAAAGATTCCAATAATGATAAAAAATTTACTGGAGAAGACAACACAAATTTTGTGAGAGTCAATTTAGATCAACCCGGTATTGGAACTGAAATTATTAGCGATCGCCTAGAACAAGAAATTAAATCATACATTCTTAAATAATTTCAAGTCTAGTATATATTTTGATTTTTCATGTACTTTTAGAGACGCGTAAACCGCGTCTCTATTCAAAATTTATAGCAGATTTAAGTTAGGAAAGGTAGTGGCGTGGCAAGCTTAAAATGTTGCAATAAAATTTATTGTGGGGTGGGCATCTTGCCCGCCCCGGACGGGCGAGACGCCCATCCCACAAGAGTTTACTAATGCACTATTCTAGCCAGGTCACGCTACTACTACTTGTGTCTACACGGTAGACACGGAAAAACGCTGTATCATTACGAGATAGAGAAAACCCAATCCCGTAACAATTGGTTTACTTTATCGGGTACTTCGTCATGAGGACAATGACCGGCTGCTAAAAAATGTTCTGTAAGTTGAGGATAATATTGACGAAACTTGCGAGAACGTTCTCTAGCATTCATCCACGGATCTGCTTCTCCCCATAACATCAATAAAGGACAAGTTAATTCCTTGAGTAGGGTATCAACTTTTTCACCTTGAGGGGTGCTAAAAACTGAAACAAACACATCCAATGCCCCAGGATCGTAAGCTGGACGATAAATTTCTTCTACTAATTGGTCTGTAATTGCGCTCTTGTCGAGATAAACTTTTTCTAAGGTTTGGCGAATTACCCAACGTTGCCGCACATATTGAAATAGTAGAAGCTGGGCTAAAGGTTGTTGAAACATCCACTTAACCGAGTCACCCAAGAGTTTTTGTAAAGAAGAGGGTTGCTTGGGAGGCTGAATTTGGCTTTGTAAAGCTTCAGGTTCGGGTGTTGGCTGACTTTCGCTAAATGGGCCAGCGCTATTGAGTAAGACTAAGCCAGCCGCACTTTCAGGACGTTGTGCTGCAACACACAAGCTAGCATAGCCACCAAGAGAATTACCAGCCAAGACTGCTTTTTGGCCGATCGCTTCACTGATAAAATCATGAAGTTGGTCGCGCCATAAGTCACCACTGTATTGTAATTTTGGTTTTGCCGATCGCCCAAACCCCAAAAGGTCGATGGCAAATACTTCAAAATCTTGACACAATCCCGTGATATTCTTGCGCCAATGGTCTGTAGAAGCACCAAATCCATGTACCAAAAGCAAAGGCGGACGCTGCCCTTGCTTCTCTCCCGCACGCACATAGTAAACGTTGTGCCCACGCCACTGCCAGTATTTCCCAGGAATTGGAGTTGTAGAGGGGGCTGTACTTGCCTGCATAATTCAAAGAAATGTTAAGTAGCTTTTAATAATTGTAGGCTAGTCAAAGGAGTGGAGAAGCAGGGAAGGCTGGGGGGGAAATCACCAATGACAAATGACAAATGACAAATGACAAATGACAAATGACTAATGACAAATGACTAATGACAAATGACTAATGACAAATGACAAATGACTAATGACTAATGACTAAATTAATTACAGGCAAAACTAAACTTTTAGGAGTGATTGGACATCCGGTGGAACATTCGCTGTCGCCGGTGATGCATAATGCGGCAATCGCTCATTTGGGATTAGATTATGTTTATCTGCCTTTTCCCATAGCACCAGAAAATTTGGAAATTGCGATCGCAGGTTTCGCGGCTGTGGATCTTGTCGGATTTAGTGTGACGATACCTCACAAACAAGCAATTATACGTCTGCTTGCAGAAATTACTCCTATTGCTCAAACTATTGGTGCGGTGAATACTGTTAGCCGCAAAAATGGTAAATGGGTAGGTACGAACACAGATATTGAAGGATTTATCGCTCCTTTGCAAACAACATATCAACAAGATTGGAGTCAGAAGGTAGCGGTAATTTTAGGCAATGGTGGTGCAGCTAGGGCAGTTGTGGCAGGTTGTCATCAGCTAGGTTTTGCCAAAATTTATGTATTGGGGCGCAATGTGCAGAAATTACAAGCTTTTTGCGATAGTTGGAATAATTCAGCTATAGAAGAGAATTTGCAAGTCGGTACATGGGATGAACTAGCAAAATTGATTCCTCAAACAGATTTGCTAGTAAACACAACCCCCATAGGTATGTATCCTAATGTTGATGAGTCGCCTTTGAGTGCAGAAGAAATAGCACAATTGCCCCAAGGCGCCATCGCCTATGACTTAATATATACTCCAAAACCGACGCAATTTCTAAAGCTTGCAGAAAAACAAGGCGCAATTGCGATCGATGGCTTAGAAATGCTAGTCCAACAAGGGGTAGCAGCATTAAAAATCTGGTTGCAGCAAGAAAATATACCTGTAGAAGTCATGCGCCAAGCTTTACAAAATCACCTGGGTTTTGCGAGATAAGTAATTCTAAAATAGATGTTTTTTAAACCCAAAATACTTTTATCATGGCTTGTATTATTAATAAGTTTTACAAACTTATTTCTTAGTTCTTGGATTATACTTCCTGCTCCAAATATGTTTTTACTCACATTAGCAGTAGGAGCGCCAGAAGTCAGTCCTTGGTTATTTTTATTAAATTTACTCTGTTTATTGCTGTCTTTTTTCTCCATTCGTCGGCGTAAAATACGGCGTTTAGTCTGCATTTTCAGTGTAATCGGATTGCTAATTTGTGGATGGGTGCTAGTGAATATTCCTTTCACTCAAATGCAGATGGATAAAGCGATGAAACAAGATTTAGGAGTAGATTATCTAGAAAAAATTCCAGTTCAACTAAGCGCCAAAATGCAAACTCATCCTTTTAAATTAGTTAATTCTTTCCGGGGTATTGCATTAGGAAAAACGCGCCATCAAAAAGATATTATTTTTGCTACTCCTGGGGGAGTGCCTTTAAAAATGGAAGTTTACCAACCGCCAGAGGTGGGAAAATATCCAGCAGCGATCGTAATTTATGGTGGAGCTTGGCAACGTGGCAATCCTAGCGCTTATCCTGAGTTTAATCAATATATTGCTCATCAGGGATATACAGTATTTGCGATCGACTATCGACACGCACCTAAATATAAATTTCCATCTCAGTTAGATGACGTGCGTACAGCCCTAAATTTTATTCGCAAACATGCAGCCGAATATGAAGCCGATCCAGAACGTATTGTACTTTTAGGACGTTCTGCCGGGGCACACCTAGCAATGCTAGCGGCTTACCAACCGGATGCACCACCTATCCGTGCTGTAGTCAACTATTACGGGCCTGTTAATTTAACTGAAGGATACAAAACACCGCCAAATCCCGATCCTATTAATAGCCGCGCTGTTTTAAGAGCATTTCTTGGTGGTTCTTTAGAAGAATTGCCTAATCAGTATCGAATAGCTTCACCGATAAATTACTTAACGCATCCTTTACCGCCAACTTTATTAATTTACGGAAGTCGCGACCATTTGGTACAAGTTCGATTTGGCAGGCAGATGTATGAACGTTTACATGGTTCTGGTAACACTGCGGTTTTCCTAGAAATTCCTTGGGCAGAACACGCTTTTGATGCTGTTTTTAATGGGGTGAGCAATCAATTAGCCTTGTATTATACTGAGAGGTTTTTAGCTTGGGCGTTGGGAAGTTGAGAGACGCGATGAATCGCGTCTGTACAAGATTTAAGAATTATTCCCCTTATTTCGTTGTTCCCTTCCTCTATCCAGCTACTTCTGACACCAGCGCCAGTTATACCGATTCCATTCGTAGATTCCTTGAATTTCATACTCAGCGCCGTTGAAGAAGCGGACGACGCAATTAGTACAGGAGTTATCGCGTAGGCGTAGCCCGTCGTAGACATCGCTAATTTCATCAACTTGAATCACAATGGATGGAAACCACTCCGGTTTACACGGGCCATCTTCTTGCACCCATTCCCATAAGGCATTGCAAATTTCAATGCGATCGCCTACTTTCAACTTCAATGCATCTTCTAAATAACAATACTTATCAAAATGGTAAGACTCAACACGGTTGAGCCACTCTAAACCGTAGCGTTGGCGGATAAATTGTACTGTTCCAGAGTCATTTTCCAACAGCCAATCATTGAGTAATTGTACTTTCCAAGTACGGTTACGTTGTTCCTGGCTCTTGACAAATTCTAAAAACGCTTCTAACTCCTCTGGGGTAAGTTCGTCCAAAGGATTAGCAATATCTGACGCCTCAGAGTTAGAATTTTCCTGAATTTGCTCAACGAATTGCAATAATATCTGTTTCTGCGCGTCAGTGAGAGGACAGCCTACAGCATCACAACTATTAAAGGCTGCTTGCATAGCTGTTTCAATCTCATCTGGTGTCATAAAAATTAATAGCAATCGTAGGTTTGTTTACTTAATTATTACAAATGTTAAATTAAAGTTTTTAATCAACCTGCCAATCGAGCTGTGGTCATATCAGGTTCGATTAAAAACTGATCGTTAGGGTGTAATGAAATAATGCCAACACTTTCAGGTAAAAACAGGAAAAAAATCTGAGCAATTGTTAGTAACGCACCAAAGTATCTACTGGTGTGTCAAGGCCAAAATAGTCTATTAGTAAACTCTTGTGGGATGGGCGTCTCGCCATTGGTGTCAACTTAACGTGAAACCCGCTTTGTGACAAGGTTTTGCCCTCACCCCCAGCCCCTCTCCCCAAGGGAGAGGGGAGCAAGAGATTTAATTCCCCTTCTCCTGTGGGAGAAGGGGTTAGGGGATGAGGGCGTGAGGGATGTGCAAAACGCCTGCCTGATATAGCTTTGAGCTTAAGTTGACACCAATGGCGTCTCGCCCGTCCGGGGCGGGCTTTCCGGCCCACCCCACAATAAAATCTATTGCAACATTTAAGCCTTGCCACGCCACTACAGTTTAAGGTTTACTTTATAAATTGCCTCTTAGCAGGGCTTATGCAATAACCGTCATCAATCAATCGTAATTCCGTTGTAAGCTGAGGTTATAAGTTACAGAATTATTGAATTAAATTACGGAGTCTTGTATGCGGTTGCGCTCACTCACGATTGTTTTTATTTGCTTTTTCATCACTTTTCTATCGTGGGTGCTTACTCCCCCGGCTCTAGCGCTGACACAGATTAGACTGTTTGATATTTCTTATCAGGATTGTCCGCCAGAACTAGCACAAGGAGCTGTTATTAGTAGCGGTAGTGCTGCGGCTAATTGCTTTATTGTCACTGGCAAAGCAGAAAATGGTAGTAAAAAAACAGTTTATGATGCAGATATTTTTGGACGCATATATGATGCCAACAATGACTCAGTAATGCAAAACCGTACCCGTCTTGGTTCGATTGCTGAGGTGCCACCAGGTGTTAGCGATTTTGAATTGAGAATTTCTGTGCCTGCAAATCAGCCTACTCCATTAAAGCTGAAGCAGTTCAAGGCAGCTGGATTTAGCGCTGCGGTGCGTAAGTAAGTTATGTATTAGCTTAGGAACGAGTCACACATGCGTTTGCCGTGGGGGCAGGGCGGGTAGCAGTCCCTCACCATACGCCTGATAACTGTTTACTATTCAGTATTTTAATCACGAATTATGAATTATTTGCTCAACCCAACTACTGTCAAAGATTAATTCATAAATCCGGTTGTGAACTTTCAGTTTTCCCTGTTGCTTGACTACTAATCCAGACAAAAGTAATTCCATTTGTTCAGAACTGTCAGGGGCGATCGCTTCTTGTTGCTGTAAAATTTGTCGATAAAGATTTAGTAGATGCACGGTTCGCTGTTTGTCTTTGAGCAAGCGATCGCGGATTGTCTTTAAATGCTCCGGCTCGTCTTGAGATTCCCAGTTTTCGATAATTTGCGATCGCACTAAATTCTCTACCCACTCTGCTTCACTACTAAAAGAAATGACATCAGATTTACGAATAAGTTTACAGAGTTTTTGAGTCAGAAAAGGTTGACCGTTTGTCCAGGCTAGCACTTCTTTGAGTACGGCTTGCGGGTTACTAACTTTCTCTGCCAACCCTACCAGCAAAGGTTGAGCTTCATGCAACTGAAAGCCCTTGAGTTCAATCGCTTGACCGACATTGAACGGTGTGCGCTGCTTGTCTTGAATCAGTTGAGAAGGTGTGGCAACCCCTAGCAAGACAAACGAAATACGTTTGTATTCTGGATTATCAGCCCGTTTGTTATAGCAAGTCCGCAGCAAAACAAAAAAGTCATCAATGGCGAAATCAAGTGTAAGTGTGCTGTCAATTTCATCGATAAAAATAATAATATTTTCAGAGATGTTTTTGAGTAATACTTCATCAATAAACAAACTCAATCGCTGCACTGGAGATAAAAAGTTATGCTCCTGCCACCAAGTACGAATATTAACTTTACTAAATAAATTAAAGCTAGTTACCAGCAAATAACTAAAGCCTGCATACCACTGTTCTGGAGTAGTCTGGCGATTGCCAATTTCTGAAAGGTCGATCGCAGCACAAGCAAAGCCTTCTGCTATAAGCCGTTTCATGATTTGTACCCGCAGGCTAGATTTGCCCACTTGCCGCGAATTCAAGACATAGCAAAACTCTCCTAGTTTCAGTGCTTTGTAGAGATTGCGATCGGCTTGTCGCACCACATAAGTGGGTGCATCCATTGGTAAACTGCCACCAACTTGATAATCATAAGTTGAGGTTTGTTCTGCACTTCTCAGCAAGGTGTTTTCAATCACCAGTTCAGCTTGGGTGGCTTTGAGAACTTCTAGGGTTTGGGATAATTCTTGGGTGCGCTGTTCAACTTTCGCTTCCAAGGTGCGATTGATTTGGGCTAATTCATCTTTAGCCTGCTGCAAAGCTGCATTTTTGAGGGCAAGCTCTTGAATAAACTGCACCCGTTCTGCTTCTGCTTGGTTGCGCTGACGGGCTTCAATTGCTAGAGTCACTAAATCCGCCACTGAGCGGACAAATCCCTGTTCTTCCACCGTCCAAGGGCGTGGGATACCAACCTGTTCTAGACACAATACGCCAATTGTTTCCCCATCCAACCGAATGGGAGCATCTAGCAAGGCTGTAATTTGAAGGGGTTTGAGGTAGAATTCCCAAAACTCAGTTGTTCTGAGGTCTGTTGCGGTATCGTCTACAGCGATAATCTGGCTTTCTTCCAACACCTGGAAATAGGTGGGATAGTCGATTGCTGTTAGTTTGCCTCCTTGGGAATGGCAACTTGCTGTTAGTTCAAATAAATCTACACAGTTAATCCCATCTCTTTCCTCGCCATACAGCCAAACGCTAGCACGTTCAATGTTTAGCGTTTGGGAAGCCACTGTGGTAATTTCCTGGATAGCTGTTTGCCAATCCCCTTGATTGAGTGCTTTATTGCGGGTTAGCTCAATTAATGCTGCATTTTGTCGGTTGAGCTGCTGCTTGCTTTCTTGTAGGGCTTCTTCAGCTTGCTTGCGATCGCTAATATCATACAGTGCAGTCAGGAGTGAGTTCGCACCTTGAAATTTGAAGGGTTTTAATGAAAGCAATGCCCAAAATGGTGTACCATCAGCTTGTTTAAGTCTGGCTTGCCCCTGAAACTGTTGGTCTGTAGTCAGAATAGACAAAATTGTTTGACGTTCTGCGGGGTTGTCATAAAAGTCAACTGAGCTATGATTAAGCAACTCTTGGGGAGAAAGCCCCAGTAGTATTTCCATCGCTGCGTTTGCATATAAAATCTGACTATCGGTAACTCTAGAAATGATAATTCCTACGGGTATTGCTTCTGCGATTCGTTGAAACTGTTCTTCTCGCTGCTGTCTCAATTCTAGAGTAATCGAATCGGAATGCTCTGTTGTCGCCTCTAATAAAATTTCTAAATCAACCTTCTGCCGTAGCAAATCTTTTAAAACGCGATCGCCATGCTCTGTTGTAGCTTCTAGTATGATTTCCAAATCAGCTTTTTCTCGCTGTAGTGCCTCTAGCTTACGATTTAGTGTTTCTATTTCTATATTTAATCGTTTAAGCTCTAACAAAAACTTTTCTTTTGAATTCGCCTCTGTCATGTTTATAGCTACTTTTTGGATAAATATTTATTGTGGCGATCGCGTTTTGAACAAATGTCAAACATATTTATTCCCAATTTAGCTGCACTGTGGGCATCAATCGCTGCAAATTTACTAAGGATTTACTTTGCCAAGAAACATGGTTATCTCCTCGAACAATCAGTTGCATATTAGCTTTTTCACGCACTTTAATTACCAGCCTGAACAACACATTAATTCCCGAACTATTTAGGAACTCCAAGCCACGTAAATCTAAAGTCAGAACGGGCGGTTCTTGCTCTACGATGTTATCTAGTAATGACATTATAGGAGTGTAACTATCCATGTCACTGAGCAGAAGTTCTCCCTGAAAAATTACTGTATTAGTCTGGGAATCGTACTGAACGCTGTAGTCTTTATCTTTAACTTCCATAGTCATTAGTCAATTGTCAGTTGTTAGTTGTCAGTGGTAATTGGTAATTGGGAAAAAGGTAAGGGGAAAGGTAAGAACTATCCCTTTTCCCCTCTTGCTTAGTCCCCTGCTCCTTCATAGGGTTAGCTGTACAGTTGTGGTGACAGTGATAATTTCTGGGTGCTGTTGAATTGTCTCAAACTTCCAGCCGAGTTTACCCATGTAGTCATTCATAATAGTAATTAGACCGAGGCCGGATGAATGCCAGTTATCCATCGTATTTTTTTCCAATCGCTGCATGAATAATTCACTAGGATCGGAGCTGATTAACTCCTGAATTAGGGTTTGAAAAGATGGAACTGCTTGAGGATTAATAGCGTTGGTTGCTTGAAATATCAGACAATCTGTTCTCAATTCAAGCTTAATACTGACTGGAACCTGCGAGCTTTCATCAGTGAACTTCATCGCATTTTCCAATAATTCATTGGTAACGTATTTTACAGCTCCCAAAGTCTTGTTCCGCTTATCTAGCGCCCCTGGCTCATTTTCGTTGACTGGGAAAAAGGCGATTAAATAGTCAGCAATAAACCCGGCAGATAAGCCATTGTTCTGCCAACGCTGCTTTAATGGAATCGAACTGGGCGAAAACCCAACAATCAAATACTCTGTACTGGGGGATGAATTTTCGATAAAATCCCCGAATATCTGAGCCATATTGATTTTACCTCTGTTCTTCAACATAACTAGTACACTTTTGCATAAATAAACAACTTATTTGAAACATCTAAAACCTTGACAAAATTAATTATTAATTACGAATTATGAATTACGAATTACTAGAATCTACTGCTGCTTAAGCACGAGTAATGTAATGTCATCTCGAATCTTTTGCTCTCCAATGTGCTGTTGCACATCTGCGATCGCTGCCTGCTGAACACCTGCGGCTGATTGATGCCAGTTCTGGCTAACGACTTGACACAACCGCTCTAGCCCATATTGTTCTCGCTGTGCGTTTCTGGCTTCGGTAATACCATCGGTATACAACACTACACCATCTCCTGATTGTAGTTGCACTTCAGTTTGGCTAATGAATTCATTGATATCTGCAATCACTCCTAAGGGAAATCCTAGAGCAGTTGTATCAATCCGCTCAATTTGCCCGCCGACACGCACCACTAGCATTTCTTCATGTTGCCCACTCAACCGAATACGACCTTCTTGATAGTCTAGTAGTAGCAGTGTCAGGTTCTTTTGAAAATTCATGCGTCGGGCATTGTCATAGATTACCCGGTTGAGCGTGTTGAGGAACCTGGTGGAGTTAGTTTCTTGATTTTCCAGTAAGGTACGGACTGCGGTTTGAGTCATCAGCATCAGCACCCCGCTTTCTAGCCCGTGTCCGGTAACATCACCAATGCCGATTTTGACTAAGCCATTGCTTTGCACAACATCGTAGTAGTCGCCCCCAACTTCCTCAGCAGGTTGCATAAAGCCTACAATGTCCAGTCCCGGAACTTGCCGTAGTTCCTCTGGTTTTGGCAGGATCATTTGTTGGAGGTGACGGCTAATTGCCAGTTCTGCACTCATCCGCAGATTTTCTGATTGAAGTGAATTGTTTAGAGATTCAATTTCCTGATTTGCCTGAGCCAGTTGATTAAGGGTGTTCTGCTGTTTTTCCTGAGCGATTGCTAGTGCTTCTAACATCCGGTTGATCGTTACTGTGAGTTCAGAGATTTCATCGTTGCTAGACACCGATAGCTTGGCTGAAAGGTTGTTAAGATTGCGAATGTGTCCAACTTCACGGCTTAGTTTAGCTAATCGAGATAAAACCGAGCGATTGAGCAACAGCAGGACAACAGCATCGAAGACAATTCCACTGATTAGCAAAGCACCAATTAAGTAGTACAGACTTTTTCTACCTTGCTGAGAAATCGTTCTCGGAATGTCTACTTGTAAAACCAGAGCAGGTTTACCATCGATGTCATTCAGTAATGTATATGCCTCAATTACTTCTTCACTAATAGGTTGTACAAAGATAGTATTATTAGACAAGTTGGGTTGAACTGTCTGAAATTCAGCAGATTGTTGGCGTTCATCTAGGCGATATATCTTAATTGGCAGCCGAGCAATCCTAGATAGTTGCTCAACTGCTTTAGCATCGAGATTGCGACCAACAATTAAACTGCCTCGCATGGGGCCTTCACCTGTACTCCTGAGAATTGGTTGAGAAGTAATCCACATGGGGCCTTCAGGTGACAAGAGAATGCCAGTTTGCTTCGCGGTTAAGTTAGGGCGCTGTAACAGTAAATCGTTGGGGGAGGAGAGGCGATCGCGCAATAATTGAGGAATTGGTTTGTATGTCTGATTATTCAAGTCAAAGCCAGTACCATAGACAATGCGATTTGACGTATTAATATATACCATCAAATTAACTTGCAAAGCTCTGAGAGTTGCTGGCACTAGATTTGCTTGCGAGTATTCCTTATTTTGGTTCTCAATGAAGTTGTAGGTATCATCCCAAGCTGACCAATCAATATAGCGATCGCGAAAATTTTCTTGAGTTTGCCTCAGTAGACTTTGCACGCCTTTGACGGTTTGCTGGGCTTCATGTTCTTCTGCCTGCTGAATGCTGTTCATAAAGATAGTTGAAGAGGCAGTGTAAAACAACCCAATCAAACCGAGTAGTGTTGCATTAATAATCAGCAGTGTCTTTTGTTGTAGCTTCATTTTAGGAACTGCTACTGAAGCGATCTCGGAAATACTCCCAGTACAATTTGCAACTAAATGTCACCTGTTTACCATGTAGATGCACCAATCCCATACTTTGCAACTGGAACGCTTGGGTTAAATCTAACTCCACAGGTGCAGGTTCCGTCACGACCTTAGTAAAGGCTGCTGTTAGTTGTGGATGCTGTTGTAGACTCCAAAATTGTTGTTGCAGGTGATCCCTGTAAATTCCATTTAATGTATGCGAGGTTTGCCAGAACTGCTCAACAGAAATGTGCTGCTGTTGAATGTGATACAGTGCCAATCTCACCAGATAAGGATGTCCGTCTACAAGCGCCATCAGTTGCTCTACTTCTTGGGCTGTCCAATTCAGTTTATACTGCCTGACTAGGTTCTGTACCTGCTCGTTGGTAAACGGCTGCAACTCAATGGGCAACCCCACATTAAACGGGGATTTATTGACATTTAGCGGAATATAAACTTCTGTTGAGTGCGCGACAACCAATCGGAGTTTTTTCCAAATATCCCGGTTCTTTCCCTCTTCATGCCAGGTTCGCAATAGCCCAAAAAATTCATCTGCCAAATCGGGATATTGGAACAGGCGATCGACATCATCCAAAGCCAGTACTAGCGGTGTCTTGATTTCACTGAGAAGATACTGTTCAAAGTACATTTTGCAGCTAATCTTGCTACCAAACAGGGTATCCCAATACTCTGTTAGTTTATTCGGTAGCTGCAACCCCAAACCGACACTAGCACAGAACCACTGCAAGCACTTCTCTAAGTCAGTAAAAGTTGCTTTATCGGCTAACTGGAAGCTGATTGGTACAGCGCGATCGCCATTTTTAGAAGCTTGAGCGAGAATCCTAGCCATCAACGAAGTTTTTCCCATGCGTCTGGGCGCTTTGATGCGGATCAGCGCCCCCGGCTGGGTAATTGCTCTGTAACACTCAGCTTCAATTTGAGGTCGCTCCACGTAAAATGCCGAATCTAGCGGTACTTGACCTTCGGGAAATTCTGGGTTGAGATCGTCAGCAGGTTGGGTAGCGTCTAACTCGAAAACCTCCTCAATTTGCGGTTTTAACCCCGAATAATCGCTTGGCTCCAGAACTAGATTGAAAGCACTGAAGCAGGATTTGAGGGTTTGGCGATCGACTCCAGATTCGCACTTTAATACTTTCATTAAAGTATCTAAAGATAAGCCAGTGCGATCGCTTAAAGCTTCGAGCGTGTAGCGGTTGCCATAGTTGTCCTGAAATTCTGCCTCAGATTTGGCTTGTTGGAGTTTTTTCAACCCTTGCAGCGTCAGAAGTACACCCCGCCTGCGTTTTTGCTTTTGGTCAGCCATTTGTAATCATGAGCTAATCGTTTGATTTGAAGGCAGTGAAGACAAATCTGCGCTAAATAAGTAGTTTACCCTAGAAACTAGCTGCAAACTCAGTAATAGCACTTAAAGTTTATGGAAGTTAACACGCCTGTTGTCAAAATAGGCAGGCTTGAGAGATTTTTCCGAAGATAAGGCAAGTTTTGGGAACATAGCGCGATCGCACTTTTCAAAGTTTTTCCGAACATAGCGCGATCGCACGAGCTTGCCCTTAAGTTCTTAAATAGCTCAAACTATTGCCAATACTGGCTTATGCTCATAATTCTTAAGTTAGGAGCTTAAGATCCTAAACTTAGGTTGTTCAAACTAGAACAGTACATCATACTAATTTCAGTTGCTCAATCAATCCAGTCCTGACAAGACATCAAGACAGATTTAGCAAGTGAATTTAAAAATCTTGTTATTTTTTATAACTCAAGCACAACAAGATTTCTCAGCATTAAACATCAATCGCAACCGTCTGTTGTTTGCAAATATGCTGGCGAATTCATCCGCAGCTGTTGATTGCTGTAGAGATGTAATCAATTGTGTCTTGACTTGTAAATACATAGAAAGTGCAGATTCAGGCAACTTCACACCAAACTCTATCCACCATCTAGAAGGAAACAAACGATGGCAATACTAATCGGCAACAATTCCAATGACAGTTTCTCAGGCGGGATGGGCGATGACATCCTTTCTGGCTGGGAAGGCAATGACTCCCTTTCTGGCTGGTGGGGCAATGACAACCTCCATGGCGGGGAAGGCAATGACTCCCTTGAGGGCGAGGGGGGCAATGACTCCCTTGATGGAGGCAATGGTTTTGACACGGCAATCTATGAGGGTTTTTATAACGAGTTTGCTGTTACTCTGTTGAGCGATGGCAGTATTCAGATTCAAGATCAGTCAGATACTAATGGCAATGAAGGAACCGATCGTCTGACGGGTGTTGAACAAATCATTTTTGGGGACACTCTTTACCAAGTCATTACAGGAAGCAGTGGCAGTGATGTCTTCAATACGCCATTTCAGTCGCTCATCTTGGGGGGTGATGGCAACGATATGTATAGTACTGGAACAGGTAACGATCTTCTCTATGGTGGCACGGGCAATGATTCTCTGTGGGGGATGTACGGCAACGATCGCCTCTTTGGTGAAGATGGAGCCGATCGCCTAGAAGGTAGAGAGGGAGATGATTTTATCAACGGCGGAACGGGCAATGACTCCCTTTATGGCGGGGTGGGCAATGACTCCCTTGATGGAGGCAATGGTTCGGACACGGCAATCTATCGGGGTTTTTCTAACGAGTTTGCTGTTACTCTGTTGAGCGATGGCAGTATTCAGATTCAAGATCAGTCGAATACTAATGGCAATGAAGGAGTTGATCGTCTGACGGGTGTTGAACAAATCAGTTTTGGGGGGACTGTTTACCAAGTCATTACAGGAAGCAGTGGCAGTGATGCTTTCAATACTACATTTCAGTCGCTCATCTTGGGGGGTGATGGCAACGATATTTATAGTACTGGAACAGGTAACGATCTTCTCTATGGTGGCACGGGCAATGATTCTCTGTGGGGGATGAACGGCAACGATCGCATCTTTGGTGAAGATGGAGTTGATCGCCTAGAAGGTGGAGAGGGAAATGATTTTATCAACGGCGGAACGGGCAATGACATTCTTTTAGGTTGGAAGCACAATGATACTCTCGTCGGGGGTGATGGTGATGATTATGTTTCAGGAGAACTGGAAAACGATCAATTAACGGGTGGCAAGGGTAATGATTTTCTTGCTGGAGGAACGGGGACTGATTTATTTATCTTTAATTCCCTTGGAGAAGGTATTGATACAATTTACGATTTTAAACGTGTAGAAGGCGATAAGATTCAGATTAGTGGTTCTGGCTTCGGTGCCACTTCGACCAGCCAGTTTGCCTTTAACTACGGTACAGGAGCTTTATCCTTCAACGGACAACAGTTTGCCACTCTCCAAAATATTGCGAGTACGGCTGATTTCCTGACTTCTAACGATCTTGTCATTGTCTGAACCTCAGAGGATGTCTCAGAAATTTATACCCCACACTCCACACCCCGTTTTTTGTAATTTTTGAGAACATAGCGCGATCGCACATTTCAAAGTTTTTCCGAACTTAAGCTAATTTTTCCGAACTAAGCGATCGCTCCAGCAATTCCTTAAGTTCTAAAATGCCTCAAACTCATGCCAGCAGAGACTTATAACCGTTTAATAGTAAGTGTGAGAAATGGCACATTTACCCCAACAAATAATCTCAGAACGAATCGACGATGTTGTTCTGCTGCTAGAGGTGATGAAAAACCAGTCCTGACAAAACATCAAGGCAGATTCAGCAGACAACATGAAAAATCTTATTCTTTTTCATAACCCTTCCATACTTCACGAACAGAAGGAACGAGGGGTTATTTTAATAGTTTCCAGTAGAAATAAAAGAACTACTACTTCAAAAATGCGATCGCCCCGTTTAGCAGGAATGAGCCATGCATCACACCAAAAGCCTCGATTCCAAAAGCGATAGGCAAGCTGGAGAGATTTTTCCGAACTTAAGCGATCGCTTCGTTCATTCCTTAAGTTCTAAAACGCCTCAAACCCTTACCAGTAATAGTTTACATCTATAATCCTTAAGTTCGTTGCTTAAGATCCTAAACTTCGGTTGTTCAAACTAGAACAGTAGATCATACTAATTTCAGTTGCTCAATCAATCCAGTCCTGACAAGACATTGAGACAGATTCAGCAAGTGAATTTCAAAATCTTGTTATTTTTTACAACCCAAGTACAACAAGATTTTTCAGCATTAAACATACATTGCAACCGTCTCTAGTTTGCAAATATGCTGACGAACCCATCCCCAGCGATTCATCGCCGTAGAGATGTAATAAATCGTGTCTTGACTTGCGAATACTAATTATTTACTAAAGGAAACTAATTACTATGGCTTTAATAGAAATACCTAACTCGGATAATCTTGTAATAGTAAGCAATTCTCAGACCGTGAATCAAGTAGCTAGTAATGAAACTACTAGCACTTCTACTATCATTACTGGTACTGTTGAAATTAGTGGTTTGACTCCAAATGAAACTCCAGATGCAAAGGAGGCTTTGAGCTTTTTTCCATCTTCAACCCAATATCTTCAAGGTTTCACCTTTAGTGGTGAACCAATATTTTCAAATGTTTCAAGCCCAGAACAACTTGCCCTGCAAAATCTTGAAAAGAAGGCGATGCAGAATTTACCAGCACAAAATCTGACAGAACTTCGGGCTGGACTGTTCGTCGAGATTTTGGAGATAGCCAATAAGCCTGTAGGACAGCGCACAGCAGAAGAAAAGCTTGCCCTTGAATGGTTGGCTAAAAAAGTCAAACAAAACCGAATCGAAGCAACAAAATATGCATTAAATGAGTACGAAAAATGGCAGTCAAATCCTTGGACTTATCAACCTCCAGATGGCTTCGATCGATACAATGTTGGCGCACCCGCTAACGCCTTACAATGGACGTGGACTACCCCCAATCCTCCACCTATCCGGAGTTATGGAACGGTTGCAGCTTACAGCAAATTGACTTATACCGGTGGGCAAACAGCCTTAGCAGAAACATTAAGGTCAATCACTCGTTTACAAGAAGGTTCCGTAGACTATAAAAACTTAGTTAACGAAGCTTCTGTCTCTGGAGTGAGTACGTCTGACCTCGTAAAAATTACTGGTACCTCTCTAGCCGTTGCGAGTGCTATAGGGGCTGGTTTAGCAACATCAACACTGATGGGAACAGCGGCTTTCACAACTGTCTTTCCTTTTACCGTAGCAGCTGCAAATGCCACAGCCGCAGCCGCAGGTACCGCAACCGTGCTACCTGTAGGATCTTTTGCCTTGAGTACTGCTGGCCCGGCTGCGGTGATCCTTCTTTCAGTAATGTATGGAGTCCTTGAAGGTATTAATGTATTTGAAAAAGAAAGATTACAAGGAGACCTAGAACAAGAGTCTAAAGATGCGTATAATTCAGCCCTACCCGATATTGCGGAATTGCTCAAGGATGAGGCTGGGGCGGCTGAAGTCTATGCAACTTTCGTTGAGTCTACTTTAAGCCCTAATACCGGAGATATCGGGGTATATTTCTACGACAAGACTCCATCGGTATATTCTGGCACTGCAAAACATGATGGTTCCGCTCCTGACATTCTCCAAGGTGGAAATGGCAATGACACTCTTGATGGCGCAGATGATAATGACACGTTGTATGGTAACAGTGGTAATGATAAGCTTTATGGCTGGACGGGTAATGACATTCTCAACGGTGGAGATGGGAATGACATAGTATACGGTGAGTCAGGTACTGACACGCTCTATGGCGGAAATGGAAATGATGCTCTCATTGGTGGAGAAGATAATGACGTATTATACGGCGAGTTAGGTAATGACTTTCTGTCTGGCAAAGCGGGCAATGACATCTTAAATGGAGGAGACGGCGACGATAACTTGTTAGGAGAAGATGGCAAGGATACCCTCAATGGTAATGCGGGTAATGACACTCTTAACGGTGGTGCCGAGAATGACGTTCTCAATGGCTCAACTGGTTATGACACAGCATTTTATAGCCAAAATGTTACAGATTATGCAGTTTCATTCACCAGCAACGGCAATGTCCAGGTAATTGACACTGTAACTAGTAATGGAAACGAAGGTACTGATATCCTCAGTGGTGTTGAGCAAATCAACTTTGCAGGCAACGGAGTGACTCGGATCGTCACAGGCACCGCAGCCAATGATAATCTTACCAACGATAAGTATTGGTCTATGATGTTCGGCGGCGACGGCAACGATACCATCACTGCTGCCTATGGCAATGACACCCTTGTCGGTGGAAATGGCAATGATGTTCTCAATGGTGGTGCTGGTTATGACACAGCAGTTTATACCGGACAATATAAAGATTATGCAGTTTCATTCACTAGCAACGGCAATGTTCAGGTAAAGGATACTGTCACTAGTAATGGAAACGAAGGTACTGATATCCTCAGTGGTGTTGAGCAAATCAACTTTGCAGGCAACGGAGTGACTTTGATCTTCAAAGGTACTGCAAACAATGATTATCTTGTCAACACTAAGCAGCATTGGTCTATGATGTACGGTGACAACGGCAACGATAGTCTCTTCGGCAATTCGGGCAATGACACACTTCTAGGTGGAAATGACAATGATGTCCTCTTCGGCAATTCGGGCAATGATAATCTCATAGGTGGAAATGGCAATGATGCTCTCTTGGGCGATTCGGGCAATGATGCTCTCACAGGTGGAAGCGGTAATGATACCCTACTAGGCGGGGCTGGCCTTGATGTATTTGTCTTTAACTCTGTCTCAGAAGGAATCGATCTCATCAGAGATTTTCAAAGCAGCGACGATAAAATTCTGATTTACGGCTCAAGCTTTGGCGCAACTTCAGCCAACCAATTCTCCTTCGACTACAGCAACGGTGCTTTGTCCTTTGGCGGACAGCAGTTTGCTACTTTAGAGAATGTTAAGGCTTTTGTACCCTTGTTTAATGTGATAGTTTTTTAGAAACTCAAGTGTGATTGTCGGATTTATTTTAGTCTAGTCACTAATTCAAATTCTTATCCTTGCTGTTGTGCATATAGCGGTTCTCACATGAGTAAGGTACAGGAAAAAAATAATTAACCACAGATGAACATAGATCTTCATAGGGGCGTACAGCTAGCTGTGCGCCCCTACCCGTGTACCTCATTCAAATGAGAATCGCTATATATTCTGTACAACAGCTTAACATTGACAGCTTTCGTTGTAATAGCGATGCCTGCGGTAGTCTGGGCTAACCAGCCCAGACCTCAAATTCTTTAGCTAATCGAGCAAACAGCAAGTTCTGTATTATACAACGTAGGCCAGACGACTGATAAATCCGCCTACAAATTGCAACAGTATAATAGCTAACATTGGCGAAAAATCTATACCGCCCAGTGGAGGAATAAATGAGCGAAACACATTCAGATAAGGGTCAGTTATCTGACTCAAAGCGGCAAATGGTTGGTCATACCAGTTGATCGTTGGGAACCAGGTTAAAAGAACCCGAATTAGCAACAAAAAAGTATAAATCTGCGTAAAAGTAGCAAGAGTGGTAATCAGTAATTCCATAGATAACGTGGTTTCCTACTAAGTTTGAAATGAGGTCTTATCTATTGATTTTAATTTAGTCCATACCATCGTGTCTGTGGATTTAGTACTTACCACACTTTCACCATGCTGGAACAAAGCTTAGGAATCTTTAGTGAAGGAGCGATCGCCAACTGTCTGTGCTGAACCGCCATTCACATTTCCCAGCTGCTTTCGCACTTCATCAATTGTGGCATTTAGCTGAGCAATTTTATCTTCTAGCGATCGCCGAGCTGTTTCTATGCTGACGCTTTCAGCTTCGGAGGCTTTCATTTGACGGCGTTTTGCTGCTATTCTCTTAGCCTCAGCTTGGCTATCTGTTTGTTCTGTCTCTTCCTCTGCTAGCAATTCTGGATCTCGTCGAGAAGCAATCACCGCGCCGATGACACCACCAAATACGCTACCGACAAATGCCCCTGCTAAAAAACCACTGGCAAAACCATCTCGCTGACTCATATATTTACCGCCTTGAACAATCTTGCAATTACAGTAGTTATGCCATGAATCTATCCTAGCTGCATACTAACTTAAGTCCCAAAGATGCGATCGCCTGCATCCCCCAATCCCGGTACAATATACCCCTGACTATTAAGTTTTTCATCAATGGTAGCGGTGTAAACTATTAAACCTGGATAGGTAGCACTCAGTTTTTGCAAAGCTGGTGGAGCTGCCACCACACAAATAATTCGGGTTAGGCTTGGATCGACACCCCGCTGTGTCAGTTCTGCCATTGCCGTCATAATTGACCCTCCCGTTGCCAACATCGGATCGGTAATTAACACTCGTGTTTGGGGGTCAAATTTTTCTGGTAACTTGTTGAGATAACAATGAGGTTGCAGTGTCTCTTCATCTCGTGCCAATCCAAGATGATAAATTGATGCTAAAGGTAGTAAAGTCTGCGCTCCCTCTAGTAATCCCAGCCCAGCCCGGAGAATTGGTACTACTGCCACTGGTATTTGTGGATCGATCACAGTTGCTGGACACGTATCCAAGGGACTCTGCACTGCTGTTTCTTGAGTAGGCAACCAGTCACGTGCAGCTTCATAAGTCAGCCATCTCCCCAACTCAGTCATGGCACTGCGGAATAAGACTGAAGGCGTGCCAGCATCGCGAGCGACTGCTAGCCAGTGTTGTATCAGGGGATGAGGTGGTACATAAACCCGCAATTGTAGCGTCATAGCCAGAAGTCAGCGCCTTTTTATTGTACATGAACTGAAAAACCATAATACTCTTTCCTGCATCCGACTGACTAGGAGAGGGCAGGGGGCAGGGGAAAAGGTTATGGTTCGGCAAGCTCACCAACCAGGTTAAAGGGAAAAGGAATAAATCTAATTTTTCCCCTTTTCCCCTTACCCCTTTCCCTTTCCCCATGCCTCATGCCCTCATCTCTTTGTCCTCTTCGATAACGGCTAAAATTGACTAGTTAATTTTATTGATAAATATTTTCATTAGCAGTTGACATCAATTCTCAATCAAGGCTATATTGTTATACAGTGTTCTCCTCTCTTTAAGGATCGGCAGACGGGATTAGCCAGCGGCAGCAGGCTTGTCCCTCTTTTTTGTGATTGGGCATGGGTCATGGGATATTGGGCATTGGTGGAATTAGTTTTTGACTTACATAACTAATGACCAATGACTAATGACCAAGGACTAATGACAAATGACAATTGATGCGATCGTTATTGGGTCTGGGATTGGCGGTTTAGTAACAGCGACTCAGCTAGCAGCAAAGGGAGCGAAAGTGCTGGTATTGGAACGTTATTCGATCCCAGGTGGTAGCGCGGGTTATTTTGAACGGCAAGGTTATCGATTTGATGTTGGGGCATCAATGATTTTTGGGCTGGGGGAAAACGGTACTACAAATTTACTGACCCGCGCACTGTCAGCGGTAAATGTTAGCCAAGAAGCGATCGCAGATCCAGTGCAAATTCACTATCATCTACCCCAAGGTTTAGACCTGAAGGTTGACCGGGTTTATGAAAAATTTTTGCAAAATCTTACTGCTCATTTTCGCCACGAAGAACGGGGGATTCGTCGCTTTTATGACGAATGTCAAAAAGTATTCAAATGCCTCAATAACATTGATTTGCTGTCGCTAGAAGAACCTCGGTATCTACTGCGAGTATTTTTCCAGCATCCTTTGGCGTGTCTCGGTTTAGTTAAGTATCTGCCCCAAAATGCGGGGGACATAGCACGGCGCTACATCAAAGATCCCCAATTATTGAAATTTATCGATATGGAGTGTTATTGCTGGTCGGTGGTTCCAGCAGACATGACGCCAATGATTAATGCTGGGATGGTCTTTTCTGACAGGCATTACGGCGGAGTCAACTATCCCAAAGGTGGAGTCGGACAAATTGCCCAAAAACTGGTTGAGGGTCTAGAAAAAGCTGGGGGTCAGATTCACTACCAAGCCAGAGTCACGAAAATTCTCACAGAACAGGGACGAGCAGTAGGCGTGCAGCTGGCTAACGGCAAAGTATATCGGGGTAAACGCATAGTCTCTAATGCTACACGCTGGGATACATTTCAACAATTACTACCAGCAGAGCAAATGCCTCATAATGAGAAAAAGTGGCAACAAAATTACCAAAAATCACCCAGCTTCTTAAGTTTACACATGGGGGTAAAACAGTCAGTTTTACCTGAAGGAACCGAGTGTCACCATATTTTGCTGGAAGAGTGGGAAAAGATGATGGCGGTGGAAGGGACAATTTTTGTTTCGATTCCCACACTGCTTGACCCAGATTTAGCACCAAGTGGATATCATATCATTCATGCGTTTACGCCTCACTGGATTGATGATTGGCAAGGACTTTCTCAGACTGAGTACGAAGCGAGGAAAGAAAAGGCAGCTTGGCGAATTATCGATCGCTTAGAGCAGATTTTTCCAGGCTTAGATGCCGGATTAGATTATTTGGAAGTAGGAACACCCCGCACCCATCGCCGATTTTTGGGTCGTGAGGATGGCACCTATGGGCCAATTCCCCGACGCAAGTTGCGCGGCTTATTGAAAATGCCCTTTAATCGCACCGCTATTCCCGGACTTTATTGTGTTGGGGATAGCACCTTTCCCGGCCAAGGATTGAACGCAGTAGCTTTTTCCGGGTTTGCCTGCGCTCACCGCATCGCCGTAGATTTAGGATTTTGAAGGAGGCAGGGGAGCAGGGGAGAGTTGTTGTACAAGTTTTTTCTCCTCTGCCCCTCTGCCCCTCCGCCTCTTCTGCCCAATGCCCAATTTAAAATTCAACAATCACCGGCACATGGTCGCTGGGTTGGGTTAATTTTCTTGGTGCAGCATCGATGATGCAACTTTTAGCGCGTTCATAAAGTATGGGTGTAAGATAATGGTGGTCAATGCGCCAGCCTAAGTTGCGACGGAAGGCAGCGGCGCGATAATCCCACCAGCTATAATTTCCGCCTTCGCTAGTAAATTTACGAAACGCATCAGCGAATCCCAGTGTCAGAATATCCCGTAAGGCTTGGCGCTCTATTTCTGTGGCCATAATATGATTTTCTGTACTCACTTGTTCGTGAATATCTTTGGCTTCCGGCGCAATGTTGAAGTCACCGCACATACATATATCAGGTTGTGACAGTAGCAGCAATCGCAAGTATTTACGTAACACTGTTAGCCAGCGGAGTTTATATTCATATTTTTCGGTTCCTACCGCCGCGCCGTTGGGAACGTATAAGTTCACAATCCGAATACCGTCAATTACACCTGTAATTACTCGCTTTTGTTCATCCCATTCCGGCGGTAAATCTTTCATAATTGCTCTAAAGCCGCTAGTTACGTCTAAGAGTGGTTGGCGGCTGATGATAGCTACACCGTTATAAGATTTTTGTCCTGATAGATAAAGGTGATAGCCCATTTCCTCAAAAGGCGATCGCGGAAACTCGGCATCTATAACTTTGGTTTCTTGCAAGCACAGAACATCAACGGGATTATGAGTTAACCAATCAGTAACCTGTTCGAGACGAATGCGAATTGAGTTGACGTTCCAAGTAGCGATTTTCATGAGTTGGCTATCAAAACTTTTGTAAATTATCAATTACAAATTATGTAATTTTTCTACAATTATTTAATACTTATAATTTACATCCTATTTGTTCATTGCGTTTAAACCAAGCTGTAATAATTTGATCCCGTTTAATAATTTAGTATTTTGAACTACAAAATATTCAGTTTTGTAAGTTCTGCTACAAAATATTCTACTAGATTATGATCCCGAAGACAGATGCAACCAGTAATTGATTAGTTATAGGTTATAAATATGGCTCAAAGGTAACTTATGCCGACAGTCTAGTGATTTATTGGTGGAAAAGTTGGGTTAGGGTAAACCGAATATTGTGCTTTTGGTAGCCTGTTAGGTTAATTTAAATTTCAAAAAAGTAAGTACAAATGCTTTGTTCTCATAAAATAATGAGGTAGTTCATTATGTTGGGGACAACTTTACAGACTGAACCGAAACAACTTATGAAAATCGCTCAAGTTGCCCCCTTATGGGAAAGGGTTCCACCTCCTAGTTATGGAGGAATAGAACTGGTAGTGAGTCGCTTGACTGATGAACTTGTTCGTCGCGGTCATGAGGTAACTTTATTTGCCTCCGGCGATTCTCAAACTATGGCTCAATTAGAAGCAGTTTATCCGCGTGCATTACGCTTAGACCCAAATGTCAAAGAGTATATAGTGTACGAAATGCTGGAAGTGAGTCAAGTTTATCAACGTACTGCCGAGTTCGATATTATCCATTCTCATGTAGGGATTTCGGCATTACCTTTGGCGACTTTGATAACAACAACTTCTACAGTGCATACCCTACACAATAATTTTACAAAGGACAACCGTAACGCGTTTAGCTACCACAAAAAGCAACCATACGTCAGCATTAGTAACTCGCAGCGTCAAATCGATCTTAACTATATTGCCACGGTTTATAACGGAATTGAGTTAACAGATTATCCATTTGTAGCCCAACCGTCAGAGCCTCCGTATTTGGCATTTTTAGGTCGCTTTTCGCCAGAGAAAGGGCCACAACATGCGATCGCCATTGCTAAACAGGCCGGTTGGCGCTTAAAGATGGCTGGAAAAGTTGACTTAGGAGATTCTAAGTTTTTTGAACAAGAGATTGCCCCCCATATTGATGGTCAGCAAATTGAATATTTAGGCGAAATCAACCACGCTGAAAAAACTGAACTTCTGGGCAATGCTGCTATTACTCTTTTCCCCATCGCTTGGCAAGAACCTTTTGGCTTAGTAATGATTGAATCAATGGCAACTGGTACACCAGTAATTGCCATGAATTTCGGCTCCGTACCTGAAGTGATTGCTCACGGTAAAACAGGTTTTATCTGTCAAAGCTATGACCAAATTGCGGCAATGATTCCATTAGCTTTGGAACTAAATCGTCAAACCTGTCGAAAATATGTAGAAAACAATTTTAGTGTTAGCCAAATGGTTAACGGATATGAAGCTGTTTACAGACAAATTATTAAAGACCGCATAGAATCGAATGGCCGCATTCACGCTGGGAACATCCGCTTTTAATCAACTGATTTTTTTGCTTAGCTTAAACAACAATTTTTATTTAAGGAGGACATTGGTATGAGTACGAGAGCCAACACTTGCCCATGCTGCGGTGGTTCCCTCCTGCGTCATATCCGTCACGGTGAACTATATTGGTTTTGCCTGTCGTGCCGACAAGAAGTACCGCTGTTAACTGTTACTCGTTTGCCAAATGCGGAAAGCCGAAATACCGGAGTCCTTCCTCAAACAGCTGCGAATTCCTAATTTTTCAGTATTTTAGTTTGATAAAAACCTACTAAAAAATCAAAACCAAATTTTAGTTTAAACCTATCAAATAGGTTCAACTGGTAAAATCAGGTGGATCTAATTGATAGGTTTAAAATTTTGTTAGCAGCGTTACTTTATGGGCAAGAAAATTTACGCCTAGAAGAAGTTGCCGATCCCACTCCTGCGGCGGGCGAAGTTGTCATCCAAGTGGGAACAGCAACAACTTGTGGTACCGATTTGAAAGTCTGGCGGCGTGGCGGCCATGCCAAAATGTTGAAACCGCCGACGCTGTTTGGGCATGAAGCTGCTGGGCAAATTGTCGCCTTGGGAGTGGGTGTTACCGGTTGGCAAATAGGCGATCGCGTTGTCGCTAATAATTCTGCTCCATGCATGGAGTGTTTTTTTTGTCAACGTCAGGAGTATTCATTGTGTCCAAATTTAACTTGGAATAACGGGACTTTTGCCCAATATCTGAAAATTCCCGCACCGATAGTACAGCATAATTTATTGCAGATTCCTGATGATTTGCCTTGGGAATTAGCAGCCATGACAGAACCCCTAGCTTGTGTGTTGCATGGTGTAGCGCGTTCTCATATTCAGCCCAAAGATAAAGTAGTCGTTTTGGGAGATGGGGCCATCGGGTTAATGTTTGTAGCAGCTTTAGCGGATAGTGCTGAGGTGTTGCTGTGGGGAGGTAATGACCAGAGGTTAGAAATTGGTAAAAAATTGGGTGCAGCCCAGACCTTTAATTATCATCAAATTCCAGATATTCCAAGTGTAGTGAAAGAGTTTACCCAAGGATGGGGTGCAGATGTAGTCATTGAAGCCACTGGTGTGCCTAGTGTTTGGGAAACTGCGATCGCCTGCGCCCGTCCTGGTGCAACAGTAAACTTATTCGGTGGCTGTCCGCGGGATACCAGCATCAGTGTAAATACAGAACAGCTACACTATAGCGAACTAACTATTAAAGGGGTGTTTCATAATACACCAAAGTATGTGCGATCGGCTTTATCACTAATAGCAAGTCGAAAAATTCCCTTTGAATTACTTATTAGCGAACAGCGACCATTAAAAGATTTAGAACAAGTGTTTTATGAGATGAAAGCGCGTCAAGTAATTAAAGTAGCAATGATTCCTTAATTTTTTGCAGAGTACAGGAGATGGTCGGGGTCTAGCCAAACAATGTAGAAAATCTCGTTAATAAAGTTGTTGACATTTTTGATTAAGCGCATACAAAAGTCGCTCACCAGCCTCAATATTTTCTACTGCGAAATAATCTGCGATCGCTTGTAAAACACGAGAAGCAGAGAGGGAGATAATGTCCGTTTGTTTTTTCTATAGTAGACTCTTGATAAGTAAGAACCCTGATGTCTAAAGTTGAGTAGATCTATGAAATGATCTTGCTGAAAAACGGGAAAACTATGGTTAATCCCTAATAGGGAAATTTCCATATAAATCCTGAATAGAAAAATGCTCAAAAAATCTCTGCTTAAAGTTTTAATTTTGCCTTTTTCTCTAGTGCCTTGGCTGTGTGCGGGAACGCTTTTTGATGCCAAAGTGAATGCTTTACCAGGGCAAAGTACAGAAGAAGTAGGCACTTGGATTAAAGCACATCCCACACTACGCCCCAGGAATGGGGAGCAATTGTATGTGCAAAAGACTGATACAGCTGCTCAAAGATTCACTTTTCAAGCGTCGGTTTTGCCTCCTGGGAGGGTGGAGTTTTCCAAAGACCGTGGCACAATTCGTAGCGAGCGCATTGCAATGTATGATGCCATTAACGGCATGACATTCGATCGCCTCCAAGAATCCTTGCGGGTGATTTATGGTTTGGAGATTTATCAAGACTACGATCGCGCCGAAGTTGTATATCAATATCCCAGCCAAAAGACTGTTAACTCAGCGCGTCTTGCTAAAACTCCCATTCGAGAAGCTTTAAAAGGAGAATTACGAGTAGGTTCGCGCTATGTGTATTGGGTCGAAATTGCCCAACCCAAAACAGGCAAAGCTTTTACCGGCCAAATGACGATTTTGCTCAAAACAGACCTAGATAAGTTAGAAAAGGAATTGCAAATTCGGTAATGGGCATTGGGCATTGGGCGTTGGTTATTTTTTCTCCCCCTGCCCCCCCTGCCCCCACTCTTTTATCTACAACTTCTCCAAGCCGACAGAAGCTAAGGTTTGCCATGTGCCCGAAAAGATACTTTCAGCTCCTAAAGAAATTCGTAACAAATCTTCCTTGAGTAGTGGCGGCCAATCAATGCCAGCTTTACGCCCTGCGGCAAATACCTGTTGCGTCTTGATGCTTAACTGATAAAGCGCCAAAGCCAGTTCTCGATCTAGGGTGGGGGCATCTTTGAGGGCTTCAAACACTACTTTCAATGCCAACAAAATTGAGGTGATTTGACCAGGTACTGGAGGTTTCCCATGTTTCATACGCTCTAACAGCGCATCTGGGTAATCCTTAGTTGGGATTGTCTGATCTATCAGGAGTTTCCGAGCTGTTTCGTAATTCATGTAACAAGCTTACCCTACATTTTGATTGGGCAGTAATACTTAATTAAAATGTTATAAAACTGGCTGATGGTTATTTATAGCTATCTCATTTGGTTTGTGAAAAGATAGACATGAAAAAAATGATGATGAATTTGCGATGGTCTGGATTAACCAGATAGACTGAGTATAATAGCTTTGAAAAATACACCTTTTTGGAAATCTCAAGCAAAATGATATCACCGAATTTACTAGAAATTGAGCGCTCCATCCGTGCATTGTCTGTGGAAGAACAACTTTGGCTACTGGAAAGTATTGCTCGCGAAATTAGAGAAAGGGAGTATACAAAAGATAAATTTGCTGATGTTAAACCTCCACAAGAAGAATTGATAGAAATCGCTAGCGAACCAATTATTCAGACCAAATTTTCTCTGATTAATGATGAATTTGCCAGTTCAGAAATACTCTGAAATATCTGGGAGCAAAAATTATAATTTTGCCAGAATTAAAAATTTAAATATAAAAATTCTTGGTGAGCGATCGCTGATAAATACTCAGGGCGATCGCTATATTTTCTGTTAGTTATCTGAGGCGATCGCATAAGTGTTTCAAAACATAGCTATAGGAGTTACGCATTGACGGTAAATACAAAATATGTGGTGCTTGAAAAAACCACATCTGTCGTAGGGGCACAGCAATGCTGTGCCCCTACAGTGCGGGTTTACGTATCATCAAGAAACGTCTATGAAAGACTAAAACGACCTATTTTCGTGAATACCTACGATGATTAATTTGTACAGTGCGTAAGTCCTAAGCTAGTTATTGAGGATATCCAGCAGATTTAAACAAGCGTGAAGTACACTATTTAGGTCTGAAAGCTACGTGTTGAGGCTATTCTAATTCTGACTTCACCAATTCTGCTGTGTTAGAGTTTCATCATTTTATGCTCAACAAAGATGCTGTTCTCGATGGTAACTTGCCATCGCCTAGTCTGAATGGGTAGGCGATGGTCAAACCACATCATCAGTACACTTAATTAGAAAAATTTGCTAAATATTTAATATTTTGTTATGAATTCGCTTTGCTTGAAATTAGTATAGTATCCAATGAATAAGTACTATAGATAACTTTCTCATCTCAGCTTTTAAATTGATTTTTTTGTAGATGACTTTACTATCAAACCATATTATGGTAAATGAGTGCGGTAAATACGTCCCTATAATGTTGCTAATTTGAAAGTCAATAGGGACGATCTCGCAAAAACAAATTTTCTAACGTGCTTATTAAATTGTTTGAAGTTATGTAGCCTTTTGATTACGGCCTATCAACCACTGCGGTAAACTATGCGTTGATTATGATTCTTTCGCAGAGAAGAACACTCGAAAGGAGCCGTTTTTTCAATGTCTCATACCGTAAAAATCTACGATACCTGCATTGGTTGTACTCAATGCGTCCGCGCTTGCCCCACTGACGTACTGGAGATGGTTCCTTGGGATGGCTGCAAAGCTGCTCAAATTGCCTCTTCACCCCGTACAGAAGACTGTGTAGGCTGTAAGCGTTGCGAAACTGCTTGCCCGACCGACTTTTTGAGCATTCGGGTTTACCTGGGTGCTGAAACAACTCGCAGTATGGGTCTAGCTTACTAAAAAGCTCCTACCGAGTCACCCAACTTCCGATCGCCCGTTAGCCTTTGGCGTTCCCAAAGGGTAGCTGGCGCTCGGAGTTCTCCCAGAGTGCCTAGTGCTGAGATACAAACAAGTAAATTACCAAAATAATTTCTTGATTGTTCGCTCAGGACTCGGAACTCAGCACTCAAAACCTTTTTCATACTGAATTGGTAACTCCTGACTCCTGAATTCTTTTTTGTTAAATCCTATAAGCCACCTTTGTACCTTCAAATCAAAAGCCCAGAATCCATAAAAATACATACCTAGTGGCAGAGGGAGCAAATAGCCCCCTTTTTTCTTTGCAAAACACCCAGTTTGTGGTAACAACTATACTGGATTTAATCATCCTCAAAAAAAGTGGTGTGAGCAATGTGCGGAATTGTTGGATATATAGGCACTCAAGCTGCAACAGACATTTTGCTGGCTGGGCTGGAAAAACTAGAGTACAGGGGCTATGATTCTGCTGGAATCGCCACTGTTTGGGAAGGTGAAGTTCATTGCGTGCGGGCAAAAGGCAAGCTGCATAACCTACGTTCTAAACTCGAACAAATGGAGACCCCTGCCCAAATTGGTATTGGTCATACTCGCTGGGCGACTCATGGTAAACCAGAAGAATACAACGCCCATCCCCATCTGGATACCGCAATGCGAGTGGCGGTGGTACAAAATGGCATTATTGAAAATTACCGCGAGTTACGGGAAGAACTCAAAGCCAAAGGACACGTTTTTCGTTCCGAAACCGATACCGAAGTTATCCCCCACCTCATCGCCGAAATTTTAAAGAGTTTTTCCCCCTCATCTGGTTTCCTAGAAGCAGTTCGCGAAGCTGTTAACCACCTAGAAGGGGCATTTGCACTTGCAGTAGTTTCTGCGGATTATCCTGATGAATTGATTGTTGTTCGCCAACAAGCGCCTTTGGTTATTGGTTTTGGTCAAGGGGAGTTCTTTTGTGCTTCCGACACGCCAGCGATCGTCGCCTACACCCGTGCGGTGCTACCTTTGGAAAATGGGGAAATTGCCCGTCTGACACCATTGGGCGTTGAGATTTACAATTTTGCTGGCGATAGGCTCAAAAAACAACCCCGATTACTTAATTTGAATCCCACGATGGTGGAAAAACAGGGATTCAAACATTTCATGCTCAAAGAAATTCACGAGCAACCGGGGGTAGTGAGAGCTAGTTTAGAAGCTTATTTTCATAATGTAGAAGAAAATGTGCGATCGCCAATCAATCTAGGGTTACCTGAAGATTTATATACAGATTTAGAACAAATTCACATCGTCGCTTGTGGCACAAGTTGGCACGCAGCATTAATTGGAAAATATTTAATCGAACAACTAGCAGGAATTTCCACTCAAGTTCATTACGCTTCTGAGTATCGTTATGCACCTTCACCATTGACATCCAATACTTTGATTATTGGCGTTACTCAATCGGGTGAAACCGCTGATACTCTGGCAGCTTTGGCGATGGAAAAAGAACGCCGCCAGGGAAAAGAAGCTAAATATGAAGCACGACTTTTAGGTATTACTAATCGTCCAGAAAGTAGTCTTGGTCATTTAGTACCAAATATTATTAGCACGTTAGCAGGAATTGAAATTGGCGTAGCGGCGACAAAAACTTTTACTGCCCAACTGATGGCGTTTTATGCATTGGCATTAGATTTAGCGGCTCATCGTCAGACAGTTTCCCCAGAAACTTTAGAGAAAATTATTAATGGCTTGCGACAAATTCCTAAAGACATTGAGTCAACATTAGAAACTCAGGAACATTTAAGCGAACAGCTAGCCCACGAATTTGCTGAAACCCAAGATTTCATTTTTGTCGGTAGAGGAATTAACTTTCCAATTGCTTTAGAAGGGGCGTTGAAATTAAAAGAAATCAGCTACATTCACGCCGAAGGATATCCAGCTGGCGAGATGAAACACGGCCCCATTGCTTTGTTAGATGCGAAAGTACCGGTAGTGGCGATCGCAGTTCCTGGTAGTGTGTATGAAAAGGTGATTTCCAATGCCCAAGAAGCCAAAGCCAGAGATTCTCGCTTAATTGGGGTAACTCCTGTTAAAGATGGCGAAGCTGCGGAAATCTTTAACGACTTACTTCCAGTTTCATCAGTAGATGAATTACTATCGCCTATCCTCACAGTTGTTCCTCTGCAACTATTGGCTTATCACATTGCAGCCCGTCGCGGTTTAGACGTTGACCAGCCGAGGAACTTAGCCAAGTCTGTAACTGTGGAATAAAATAATACTAAGTCTCAAGTATTATTGGGTATAAAATACAGGACATTTCTGGATGTAATGATATTATTATTACATCTAGAAATATTTTTTAGGCAACTGACTATAGTACTGCTGCGTCCATCTCATCAGCACTGATTTGTTAAATGGCAATGACAAAAAGTTTAGCTCTTTGGAATAGTAGGTAATTTATGAATCAACAAACAATCAAGTCATTAGATTTAACAATCGACAAATTATTTGATGATTTCTACATCATACCAGCTTATCAAAGGGAGTATGTATGGGAAGAAAAGGAAGTGGAACAGCTTTTATATGACGTATATAAAGAATTTCCTTCCCTTGAATTTCGACATAAATCCGATGATTATTTTATTGGTAGTATTGTTGTCTGTCCGGGATCTGATGGTACTAACAATCTGTATGAAGTAATTGATGGGCAACAAAGAATTACAACTGCTTACATTTTATCTTGTGTTGTTAAAAATTATCTGATTAAATTAGAAAATCATGCTTCAGTTGAGAACATAAGAAATCGCATTTATGGAACAGATACAGATTCTAATGGATTTGATGTACCCAGGTACAAAGTAACACTTCAGTATAAAGATAGTACTAATGTTTTAGAAAATTTTTCAAAGGATGATTTTGATTTAAAGCAGATAGTTAGCAATACTAAATCGGCTCAGAATTTGCTCAATGCTTACGGAATAATTTACAACTTTATTTTTAATGAATTTGAACAAAATGAAAATGAATTACGGAGATTTTATTTACATTTTACGAAGAAAGTCAAACTTGTACGTGTTGAAACAGCAGATGTTAGTCATGCATTAAGAGTATTTGAAACTCTTAATGATAGGGGGGTTGGTTTAAATCCTATGGATTTATTAAAAAATCTGATGTTTAAACAAGCTAATATAGAAACTTTTGACAATATTAATACTCAGTGGAAGCAACTCAATGATGCAATACAGTCAGCGAATGAAAAGCCTTTTAGTTTCTTACGTTACTTTATTTTTTCCAATTTTGATGTTAAGCGTGATGATGTACAAGAAGATAAAGTTTATGAATGGTTTTTAAATAACAATTCAGTGTGTCAGTATACGGAAAAACCAATTGAGTTTGTAGAAAAGCTACGTGAAGCTGCTAATGCGTATGCTTCCTTCATTAAAGGAAAAAATACTGATGGTACAAATAATCGTTATTTGGATAATATTAAACATTTAACTCCTAACTCTAGACAACATATGAGTCTACTATTAACAGGTATGGGGTTACCAAAAGAAGTATTTACAGAATTATGCTACAAACTTGAAAACACACTTTTTGCTCTCATTATTACTGGTAAAAAACTGAATGAACTCGAACGCACTTTTATTGAATGGTCTAGTGAAATTCGCAAAGTAAAAGATGCTGATACTTTAGATAAGTTTGTCAATCATTACATTTCACCTATTAAGCAAGATCTAAGACAAAAATTTGAAGATATATTTCTTAGTCTACAAGAAAAAGATTTGCCGAAGTATAGATTAAAGTATATTTTGGCAAAACTTACTCAGTATATTAATGAAAAAGCATTTGGTAGCGAAGAAAATTGGATAAATTTGAATACATTTATTCAAAATAAGATAGAAATAGAACACATTTTACCTCAAACACCTGAAAGATCTATTATTGAATCTTTTGATAAGCCAGAAGAAATTACAAAATATATATCTAGGTTGGGTAACCTGGCTTTATTAGAAAAAACTATAAATGCTTCCATTGGTAGAGGCACTTTTTCTGAAAAAAAGGCTGCTTATCCCCAGTCTATTTTATTGTTAACTAGATCTATAGTAGAGAAACCTGTAGTAGGAACCAATACAGCTATTAATCGAGCAGTTCAAGATCTTAAAGATTTTGCAATTTGGAATTCCCAAGCCATTGAAGAGCGCCAGAAAATGCTCACTGATTTGGCAAAAAAAGTTTGGGATATGAATGAAATAGCTCACGAAGTCACTGTAGAGTCAACTACATTGGAATCTGCTTCTGAAGAAAGAATGGAAGCAGAGACATAGACAATAGACATTAAAAGAAAAAATTTACACGACATATGCTATATGGATGTTCAAGATGTTTTCATAACATATTTACACAATAGCGGAGCAAAAAAAGCTCAACTAAGGCGCGATCGCTCAGAATTCAAACAGGTTTTATAGCTGATTATCAGATGATTTGTGTACTTCACCAACTTTAAATCTGCTGTAATTTCAGGGGAATATAGATATCTTGAGAATTAGGATTCAAGTAGGGACGCTGCAAGTCAAGGGCATGGCGTGTAAAGTGTTGGTTAATCACTCTCATCCGTTCTTCCATTGCGTTCTTACCTTTTTGCCAAGCTTCAAATAAAGCATTAGCAACGATTTGACAACGGTTCATGCCAAAACTTTCTTGTGCGGCAAATTTTTGGCTTGGTTCTTCTGCTAAACCTAACCCTGGTGCTAAAAATTTCGTAAACAAGGGGATTTCTGGCTGGAAATGAAATTGATTTTCTAGATAAACTCTCTCAAGAATCGTGTGGATTGCTGGATAGTCTTGGAGTTCAAAATAGAGTACCCCCGAATCATAGCGTCCGTATGCAGAGGGATTGTGCAGAACCTGAAAGCTAAAAGGAATGGAGGCTGCATTCAGTTGCAGTGTTAGGCTATCCATGAGAGCGATCGCACCAGATGGTGTTAAGTTAAAGTAGATTCGCCCTGCTCCTAAATCACTGTCTGGATTGCTTTGTTGTTCCTGTGCCACATTACTAACTGCCACATAACAACCGTTTTGTAGGCGATTTTTAGGCATCCAAATTGCTACTATGTCACCCACTTTGGTAGATTTTTTACTGGATTCTAAATGACAGTCTGGCTCAATATAAAGTGTTAAACCGCCTTTCGTCACCGCCATCGTTCCATCAGGTTCTTGCCGCAACACTTCCCATTTTGAGTCAAAGTAGCCTACACCGTGATTACTTTCGTGCAGTTGTTTGTAGAAATCCCAATCAATATCCGAAATAGAACTATCTTCTAAATTAGATTTTGATATGTGATGTTTAGTACTAGTATTGGCTGTCAAACTAGTTTGTAGGGAGCCATTATAATAGATCCCATAAAGAAAATTTCGCAGTAGTAGAGTTAGATACTTTTGTTGCAAATCTGCCGGGGTTTGCTGAAATCTATCGGCTACTTTAGTCGGCAGAGCAAAGGGTTGATAGTTGGGATGGTAAATACAAAAATTTGGCTCAATCTGGATATTCCTAGCAATATCCAATAGAGAAGTCAGCGGTTGATTGGCAGAATATAGCATTAATCTATTTAGAACTCAAAAAAATAAAATTTCAAATCATAAAACTACTATGGAGCAAAATCCTGTGAGATTTATGATAAGAGAAATAATACGCAGAAGAATTTAAAATTTCGTAAAAATTCAATACTCACAATTCAGAATTCAAAATAAATACAGCCTGATTACTGTGTTACTTAATCAAATATTTTGCTGATTCTTGAACTATTTTTACTCCTGAGTTCTGAATTATTGCTGTTCGGTTTGCTTTTATTAGCAACCACGGAGTCGAGTTTTTTCGTAATAAATGCGAAGTAACTGCTGCTCTTTTTGAGGTTGAGGAAGTTTATGGATTTTGGCCACAGGGTTGACAATTTCTGATTGTGAGATCCCGAAAATACTCAGCACAGCCTGTTCTGGCATAGTGAGTAAACTTTTCGCTACTTGCAGCATACATATCTCAGCATTGCTAAAGTATTTTCGGCAGGTAATTGTATCCTGAATTTGATGAATCAGTGCCAGCCCTGCAAATTGCATAACTCGCGAAATAAAGTCACTACGGTATTCCAAAATCATTGGAAAAGCATTAAGGTAAGACCTGATGAGGGCAATAATTGAAGGCTGTAAAATCTCTAGGGGTATCAAGGCCAAATTTAGAGATTCTTCTAATTCAATGGTATGGTCTACTACCAGACTCTTGAGCCAAATTTTTAGATAGCTTGCTAATAAAGTTCCTAAATCAAAAGCTGGATCTCCCCAAGCACAAGCTTCCCAATCAATTAACCGTACTAGGCAATTATCTAGTTGTTGCCAGCGAGAATGAACTAAAATGTTGTCCAATTTCAGGTCATTGTGAGTTAAGCAGCAAGGGTTCCAGTCATATGCCAAATCTGCGATCGCAGATTCCAAACTCTCGTATTGTTGATAGAGAACATAGAATTTCAACGCATCGCTGGGAACAGCACCGAAAATTTCTGGACTAATCGATCCTACCCCTTGGGCTGGATTGTAAAAGCCATAACGAAACTCTCCTTGGGGAGCAGCTGCCATAAAATCCCTATATTCTCGGCGTTGGAAGGTTGTACGATGCAGTCCTGCCAAAGCCGTACCGATGGCATAAGCTATTTCTGGTGGAAAAATTTCATTATTGTGGTATAATGTGCCAAGCTCTAGGTAGTCGCTTAAGTAGTTACGGACGAGGATAGAATTTTCTTCGTCAAAATGCACTGCCAATGGTGCGATCGCGGAAACATTACCAAAAACTTGAAACTGCTGGAGCAATTGGTGAAACAGCCACTCTTTAAATAACTCATGGGGCTGGCCTTCACTGTTAACGTTACGTTCTTGTTTAAGGAGCAGTTTGCGATTATCAGCAAGAGTTACAACTAAATTGAAGTTTTTCTTGCTACTCCCTGGCAAATTAGATTCATCCGTGCCACCTTCTGAGTTACACAGATCCGCATCTTGCAGATACTGGATAACGTTGTGAGAAGACAGTGATAATACCATGTATTATTTCCTACTTCGTAAATTACCGTAAATTCGTCCGTGTTAGAATTCGCTCAGCCTCAGCAGTTTTAGGTAGATAGTAACTAGTGTGCGAACAAGAATAAAGATTTGTACAATCTACTAATATCGCATATTTACGATCCAAACCTGCCAAAATGGCACATAGCTCTTTATAATTGCTTTAAAATTGTCTCCATGACACCATGACATCTTTACACTTTCTCAGCATAGTTACTTAGATACATCTAGAGTAAATTTTGTGGTAGAGCATTTTTATATAGCTCTGTGTCCCTTGTTTGTAGCGGATTAGCAGCATCCCCAGCAAAAAAACTGATTGGCGGCAGATGTTGTCAGTAGTCATCCTGAAAGCAGCGAAGAATTTCAGCAATTCTTCGGGGTACGAAGCATGACTTTCAACGTTATTATTTTTATTTATCATCACAAAGCTCAAAAAACCGGACACTTTAGCCGGTTGGTAATTCTTTTTTGCTTAAATTTCCATAATCGATACTTGAAAGCCTTGCTGGTAGGTGATTTGTGTCACTTGCAAGCTTTCGGCGATGCAAGCAGAGATTACATGAGTACTTCTTATGGAAGTAATGTTTTGTGAAGCGATCGCCAAGCGTGAATCTATAAAGTAGGGATGTGCAGCTGTATGCCTCTACAGACGATTAGAGTACGTTACCTTGAGCCAGCGCTGTGGGTAAGTTTTTTGAGTTGAGACAACTGAGGTACCTGAAGAGCTTTAGCCTAGCGCACTATGTTATCTTAAAAAACAATTATTTTAAATAATTATGCCCAACCAAAGCAATGCTCCTCCTGCTGTTGATTATGCACCTCTAGAATTACAAGGGGAATTAATGGCTATGCAACAATTAACAACTGAGGAATTATTAACTATTGTTCAAAGTCAAGTTCCAGAAACACAACAAAAACTCCATTTGCAACTATTAGAAAAAAATCAAAACAATCAATTAAGTGAATCAGATAAGTTTTTGTTGGGTTCTCTAAGAGTCAGTGCTGATTATTTAATGCTGAAAAAAGCTTATGCTTATGCACTTTTACAGTGGAAAGGCTATTCTCTTCCAGATTTTGAGCAATTAGCAGATTAATACTAGTGTCATCGAGTATTTATTGCTCATTTCTTATTTTACCCAAATCCCTATTTGTTCATACTTACTGTCTGGTTGTAACTCTTCAGCATCAATCGCTGTAACCAGAAAATCTATTTTTTTCTGCCATTTTTTTAAATCTTCTTCGTTTTGCAAATAATTACGATGTCTTAGCATACAGAAAAAAACTTCTTGACATATTACCTCTACTTCCTCTAAAAGTTTAGTTTCGACAGTTTGACATTCATGAACATATTTGCTACGTGCGTCATAAATGTCTTTGAGCTTCTTCTTTTGATCTAAGAAATTATTAGCAAGTTTTTTAAATGTAATCAAAGCAACACGTTCAGAAATAGACTTTGTAGAGGCTCCCTTTTCACCGAAAACTAAATCAAGTGCAATAACAAAGTTTAAAAAAGATTCATTAAATTGTTCATCTAATAAATTTCGTTTTGCTTTTCCAAAAAACGATATAAATATAAATTGTTGTATAGTTTGAGGTATAGAGATTTTATCGTCATCGATATCAGTATCAAATTCAGATTTTAATCTATCCTTAATTTTGTTAAACTTTTTGTCTCCTCCAAGCCAGTTAAATGCAAAAATACCTTTTGTTAGAGGTACGCCATAACCATAACTATCACCTTGAAACTTGAGAAATATACTAACAAAAGTACCAAAAGGGAATTGTTTCAGACTTCTCTCATCAAAAAAATTTCCACCAGCAGCAGTCAATAAATGTTGCTCTTTCTCGAAGGTAAGCCAAAATTTATTTGCATAATCGTTACTGATTTGCTCAAAGTAATTATAAATTATATTGTCTAAGTGGCTATTACCAGAGTACTGCCAACTACTTCCATATTCACAATTAAGTTTCCTAACTAAATCCTTCCAATATTGTATTACTTTTACACTATAAGATGTTTTTTGAATAGCTAATTTTCCTTTTAGGTCATCTTTATATCTATCAAAGTAATCACAACTAGCTTTTTTGCATCTATACTCAAGTCGGCTAAATCTTTCACCATCAAAGTTTTGAATTGTGAATGAGCCAAAACTACATGAAAAATCATCTAATGAAAATGGTAATATAAAAATCTGTGATAACTCAATGGAAACAATAGAGTCTAATATTTTATTTAGATAATCTATTGGTCTATCTTTACGCTTAGGTTCTAAACAATAAGCCGCTAAAATGGCTTTTATAACTCCCTCATTATGAGGATGCTTTGTCTTCTCCAACTCGGATCGTAATTTTCTTGTTAGTGCATCGAATGAAAATTCAAGAGAATCTTGATACCATAATTTATATTCTGGATACAGAACGGTAGGCGTTTTTGTATTTGAGCTACCAAAAGCTTGTTCAACTGCTACAACAGATTTATAATCTGAAGAATTTTGAGGCTGTGAGATGGTTAAACTGCCAAGAAGCGCCTCTAATGCTGGAATTGTAGGTAAACCCATATTGTCAAAAATCTCCTTGATTTAATTACTTTTGTGATAAGCCCAAGTTTTTACTAATTCTGAATAATTCATTCCTTGCATAAGACAACCTCCTGCTTGCTTGGTTAAAATCCAATAAACTAGCCGATTTATAATCCTCTAGTATTCTTTTAAATTATGATTTTAGAGGCTATTTATAAAGTAAAGATAAAATTATTTTAGGGTATGTTAGGCACGTACTTCCAGATTATTTGTCACGAAAAATATCAGGTGAATGCCTAACGCACCCTACTTAAGATTTACTGACCTTCATAAATTGTTAAAAGCTCTCCGAGTTTGTTTTGAATAGAGCTTACTGTTTCAACATTAGCTTCCCATTTGTCTACTCCACTACAAATATCTTCGCAAAATTTATCTACTTCTAATTGTAAAACTTCTCGTTTATCATCATAGAAAGTAATAGTTTTTTGGAGATGTTTAGATTGCTCACCTGATTCTGATGGAGTTACAAATCTAAATTTATTAAGTGATTCTCTAGCTCTTTGTTTTGTAATTTCATCTAGACCATTATGTAAGTATGCACATCGTAAAGCATAACAATCTTCACCACTAAGAAAAATAATTTTTTTGCTTTCATCAAATACATATTCTTCTTCATTGAAGGAGCCTGCAATCCCAGTATAGTTTTCTATTACATAACTGTTATACCAGCCTACATAGCGTTCCTTAACCTTGGTCATCATTTCAGGTTTATCCAATGAGCTACAAATATCTGGTAGTATTAATGCACCTGCAAGTGCACAATACCAATTATGTTCTGATATGGCTTGCCGGACTGCTTCTTTAAGTTGTTTCATAATAAAATTGCTAAACATGATTTCATATGCGATATTAACAAATTGTATAAAATTACTATTTTATTTTTGAAAAAACTCCGTACATTTAATCTTTTAGAATCCTGTTGCCTTTTGTCTCTTGCCTATCCACGCAAATAATTTCAGGAATCAAACCGGATTCCTATATTAAAAAAATATTACTTATCTTCCTTTGCTTCTTTGTGCGAAATATAAAAAAAGGGATAAGCCCAAAAGCCTATCCCCAAAAAATTAATCAATTAACATCAATTAACATCAAGTTCCACTAGTCCAGGAGTTGATGTACTCAATTTGGTCGGGTGTTAGGCTATCAATGGTAATTCCTAACGCCTGTAACTTGAGTCGAGCAATTTCTTGGTCTACTTCGGTAGGAATGGAGTGTAAACCAGGTTCCAACTTACCTTTATTCTTCACCAGGTATTCAACAGCTAAAGCCTGGTTGGCAAAGCTCATATCCATCACTGCGCTGGGATGTCCTTCCGCAGCGGCGAGGTTAATCAAGCGTCCTTGACCGAGAACGACGACTGATTTGCCGCTGGTTAATTTATACTCTTCGGTGAAAGGACGGACTTCTTTGATTTCCTTAGCTTGACTAGCCAAGTATTTCAGGTCGAGTTCGATATCAAAGTGACCGGAGTTACAAACGATCGCACCGTCTTTCATCGCATCGAAATGTTCGCCGCGAATCACATGCTTGTTACCGGTAACTGTAATAAACAGATCGCCAACTTGAGCGGCTTCTGCCATTGGTAGCACGCGGAAACCATCCATCACGGCTTCAATTGCTTTGATGGGGTCAATTTCGGTAACAATTACATTACCACCCAAACCACGGGCACGGAGTGCTGTACCTTTACCGCACCAGCCATAACCAACAACGACGATGGTTTTACCAGCTAGCAGAATGTTTGTAGCGCGGATGATGCCGTCAAGGGTCGATTGCCCAGTACCATAGCGGTTATCAAAGAAGTGCTTGGTGTCAGCATCATTAACATTCACTGCGGGGAAGGTGAGAACGCCATCTTTGAACATGGCTCTCAGGCGGACAATTCCCGTTGTGGTTTCTTCAGTGGTGCCAATCAAATCAGCGATTTGGTGTTGGCGTTCTTGAATTAATGTAGCAACCACGTCGCTACCATCATCAATAATGATGTTGGGGCGGTGATCTAAAGCGATTTGAACGTGGCGGTTATAAGTTGCGTTGTCTTCGCCTTTTTGGGCAAAAACGGGAATTTCATGATCGACGACGAGACTAGCAGCTACGTCATCTTGGGTTGATAGGGGATTGCTAGCAATTAGCAGTGCATCTGCACCACCTGCTTTGAGAGCGATCGCCAAATGTGCTGTTTCTGTTGTGATGTGGGCGCAAGCCACAAGGCGTAACCCAGCAAAGGGCTTTTCTTGAGCAAAGCGATCGCGGATTTGCCGTAAAACTGGCATTTCGCGTCCAGCCCATTCAATGCGCTGTCTTCCCAAGGCAGCTAGGCCGAGGTCTTTAACCTCGTGCTTTAATCGGGGAGAAGTTGCGGTCATCAAAAGTTACCTCAAAAATGTGAAAAAGTTACGTACAATCTACGCACTCTACTAGGTTATTCTACGACTGGCAATTTTCGCTTCAGAGAAAGCAAATTACTAGTCAAGAGTCCTCAAAACTAGCTTGACGTTTGATTAGCCTAATGTCAACTTCATCGCCAGCTTTTTCCTTTTTGTTTTATCTTTGGTAAGAGTATGACTATTCTTAGCTTTAGTTGCCCATTCTCAGTACAATTTCATCTGTCTAAAGATGGATCATTATCAAAAAAACACCAAAAATTTATCATTTGGAGGGAAATACTTAACTTTAGATAGGTACATTTACTCAGATTTATTGAGCAGGATGGTTATGAAATTAATCAATGGTAAATTTTACTCAAGGAGGTGTTTGAGTGCGCTTTCAATTTTTGGCGGCCGTGAAGGGAGTTCTATTACCCAGCTTTGCTAATGGTTCAAAGGAGCAGAGACAGGTATTAAAAGCAGGAACATACCTTGGTAACATCGCTAAGCCTGTACCACACTTGGAGGCTCCCAATCAAGCGTCCCACTTGTCTAAAAAGAGTGTGTCACCGAAAGGCCGCAAAGGTTCGGGTGTAATAATGGCGATCGCAACTTCGATGGCTATAAGCGTTGTAGCTGTGCCAAAAGCCACCGCCCAGATTCCTTTTTTACCGAATTTGCAAACTCCCAGCACTACGAGCAATGATTCCAATGAAAGAGTTGTTTCCGGCTGGATTTATTTGGATGGTCGTCGCTTATTTCAGATAGCCGCATCAAAAACTAACTTTCCTGAGCGTTTAGAAGACATCCAAAATAAACTAGAAGCAATTAGCCAATATTATTTTCAGTTACCAGCAAACACACCAGTCAAGGTAGAAGTTCGCAAAGTCAACGACTTACCGGTAATTTATGTCAACGACCAATATCTGATGACCGTCACCTCTGAAGATGCTGGACTGCGACAGGTGGATATGTCAACGTCGGCAAATCAAATCGCTGACTCATTAAAAGAAGACTTACAACAGGCAAGACAAGAGAGACAAACTCAATTTTTAATCGACCAAGGTAAAATTGCTGGGGCTACCGCACTGGCAATGATTATTATGAGTTCAGCGGTATATGGGTGGCAGAGACGTTCCAGAAAAAAGTCAGACTCCGTTATCTCCCAAGCCCAAAACGAACTCTTCAATTCCCCAACTTTAACAACGGCTCAACCAATTACAACACAACTAAATCAACAGCAAGTCCGACATGTAGAAGAAGTTAAGAGAAGGTTATTCCAGCTAACTCAAGCAGGAATTTGGGGAGGCGGAAGTTTCTTTATCTTGGGTTTGTTTCCCTACACGCGAGGATTTCAAGTAGCAATTCTCACAGCTGCCCAATTTCCTTTGCGATTAGGTGTTGTGTTATTGGTAACTTACGTAGCAGTACGTCTGAGCTATGCCTTGATTGATCGGTTCAGCTCCACTTTGATCAGAAGTACTGTTTTTATTACCCCAGAAGATTCTGCGCGTCTGCAACTCCGAGTTTCGACATTTTCTGGTGTGACTAAAAGTATTGCTACAGCTATCTGCGTTGGAGTAGGCTTTTTGCTGGCGCTGGTATCCTTGGGTATAGATATCGTCCCCTTGCTAGCCGGTGCGAGTTTGGTTGGTGTTGCCGTATCCTTAGCTTCGCAGAACTTGATTAAAGATGCTATTAACGGTTTCTTGATCATCCTGGAAGACCAGTACGCTTTAGGCGATGTGATTAATGTAGGAAATGTGGGAGGTTTAGTAGAAAACTTAAATCTGCGGATGACCCAGGTGCGGGATTCCGAAGGACGGTTAATCACCATTCCCAATAGTGAAATAAAAGTTGTTGCCAATCTTTCTAGCCGTTGGTCGCGAGCCGATTTAACGATTCCCATCGCTTACCAAGCCGATACAGAAGAGGCTTTGAAGTTGATTAAAACTGTTGCAGACAAGATGAATCAAGAACTGCAATGGCGGTCTCAAATCTTAGAACCCCCCCAAGTTTTAGGAATAGATCAATTTGGCGATCGCGGTTTGATTATTCGTGTCTGGATTAAAACACAACCCCTCAAACAATGGGATGTCGCACGAGAGTTTCGCCGCCGCCTCAAAATCGCCCTAGATGAAGCCGGAATTTCAATCTCTGTACCTCAACAAGCAATTTTGCTAGGTGATACTGAGTTGTTAAATTTACAGAGTAATGGCAAATCTAATTAGGAATATGGAGTAGGGACAAGGGGACAAGGGGACAAGGGGAATAACTCGTTAGTCAATAGTTAATACTCCCCATCCCCAATGCCCGATGCCCAGTCCCCCATTCCCCAGTCCCCATTTCCAGTTTAGTACAAAAGTACTATAATATAGATAGCGTTGGCAAAGTCTAGCCAAAGGCACAATGGCTGTGTGAAAACCTTCTGGAAGATGGGTTAAAGGGTTAGTTCGATGATGAAGCATTATATTCTCAACCTCAATCCGACTGCTAAGCATGAATGGGATCGCTGCATTTTACGTGACCCTTTGACAGCTAAGCGTCCGGATATTGCCAAATTAATTGCTGAAGCAGTTGGCGCAGACACAGGCAGTTATTTGGTGAGTGTAAATATCGAAGTTCAAGTGTTAGAACAAGCTGCGGTACCTCAAGCCGAACAACTCTCGCTTTCGTTTCCAGAGGTGAGTGTACCGTCACAACTACGGGAAGCGGCTTGAGGTAGGGTGCAGCATTTCATTAGAGATATTGTTGGCATTGGGGGAGAGAAAGAATTTAAGTATATTTCAGAACATTTTAGTATTAAAAATTGCTAAAATTTTCTCTTGACTCCCCCTGCTCCCCCTGCTCAAGAAAGCTCATTAGACGATACATCTCACTTTTTCGCGTTGCTCCCGCCCCAACTGGGCAATACAGTTGCTAATCAAGGACTCTCAAAAACCAAGTATCCCTGAACTGCGGGAATACTTGGTAAGAAATTAATTACTAGAGTTTCTTTTGTTGCCTTAATATAACAATATTGTTATAGTTTAAAGGGATGCTGTGCCTGAAACCGGTGTTGTTTTCTACCAGGAAGCAGAAGGCGAAGTTCCTGTCCTTGAATGGCTGACACAACTTTTGAAACAAGACCGCAAAGGTTATGCAAACTGTGTTGCTCGAATCAAGCAATTGGCGGCATCAGGATACGAACTCCGTCGTCCGGCGGCCGATTACTTGCGCGATGGAATATATGAGCTTCGGGCAAAGCATATTCGCGTGCAATACCGCATCCTGTACTTCTTTCATGGTCAAAATGTGGCAATTCTCGCTCACGCTATTACGAAAGAAGAAGCAGCTGTACCACCATTTGATATTGAACGAGCCATCGCACGAAAGCTTTTATTTGAAGAAAACCCAGAAGTTCATACCTACGTAGAGGAGCAAGAGGATGGGTAAGACTAGCAATGCGATAAAAATCATTGACCAAATGACTAGCAGCGACCCTGAGCTTGAGGTCATGGTAGCAGAAGCTTCAATCAATGCAGAAGTGGCACAGTTGATTTATGAAGCTAGAACAAAAGCAGGGTTAACACAGAAACAACTGGCTGAACTTGTTGGCACAAAACAGCCTGTGATTGCTCGACTGGAAGATGCTGATTACGAGGGACACTCTCTGTCAATGCTCCAAAAAATCGCTCAGGCTCTTAATCAGCGAGTAGTGATTCATTTGACTCCTTTACAACATGAGCAAAGAGCATAGTGACACTTGCGTAAGTCCTAAGTCTTTGAGTCGGGTAAAATCAGTACGTTTTTAGTATATTTGACTATAATAGATATATAGGGTTTATAAACCTGGTTAAGTGTAAACTTCTCTGTGACAGCCTTTTGGGAAATGGATTCCGGGGTTAGTTTTATACTTAAGCCTAAAATTCTTAACCACAGAGGAAAATTATTAGATGATGCAACTGAGTCATTATCCAGCTGCGATCGCCCAAGCTGCTCAACGGGCTAATGAAATAGATTCTCAGTTGATGGCAGTGCAGCACCAGATTAATCGATTTGAAGGCAATGCAGATCGCGTCGCCGCCTTTGAGATGGATTTGAAAAATGATGCTCAACGCAAGGCGCGGCGTTTTGAAGTGCTGCTTGTGAATCAGGAATATCAAAAGGCGATGGATACTTTAATCCGGTTGACTGGGGAAAAGGCAAATGCCATCGGCCATTTAGAATATCTGCGTAACCAGTTTAGTGTAGCAAAGTTAGAAGCCAGATTAGCGATCGCTCAACAACTCACTGATTTTGAATCTCGTGAATTAGTCGGTTTGTAGCTACATAGGGGTATGAACCCAAATGTAGAGACGTTGCAATGCAACGTCTCTACAGGGATTTATTATATTCTCTCGGACAGCAGTTGAGCAATTTGGTGATTAATAGTTGCAACATCAAAACGTTGACTAGCATTAATTATGGCATTCTTCGCTATAGTTGCAGTTATTTCTGTCTCTTGAAGACAGGTGACAATCGCTTGTGCAAGTTCTTGGGGTTCTCCTGGCGCTACCAGAAAACCATTCAGTCCGTGTTCAACTAATTCCATTGCACCGCCAGCTTTGGCTGCAATTACAGGTTTTTCACATAGCATCGCCTCAACAATTACTCTGCCAAAAGGTTCTGGAGACGTTGAAGTGTGTGCTACTAAGTCACAAGCTGCCATTAATTGGGGAATATCTGAACGAAAGCCTAAAAATTTGACGCGGTTTTCTAGTTCCAATTTTGCAACTTGTTGGTGTAACTGTTCGACGTAATTTTGTTCGCCAAATAGGGCATCGCCGACTAAAATTGCTGTTACCTGTGGCGGACATTGAGCAAGGGCATCAATTAAAATATGCTGCCCTTTCCAAGGTGCAAGTCTGCTAAAATGTCCAACTACAAATTTTCCTTCTAATTCTAAATTTTGCTGCAATCTTTTGATGTTAGATTCATTAGCTTGATAATTTTTAGGTTCAAAGCCGTTATAGACAACTTCGATGATATCTTGCCGTCCTCCTGCTTCTATAAAAGCTGTTTTACTAGCTTGGGAATTAGCAATTACTAATGATGCAAAACGATTAGCAAGGTTGACGGCTACGCGAAGATTAGTTTGGCTAAAGTGTTCTGTGGAAAGAATATCATGTAAATGATAAACCAGAGGACGACGACTAAAAAAACTCGCTATTGCTCCTACAACTAATGCCTTTTGGGTGTTGGCATATATTAAATCATATTTCCGCGCTTTTTTAACTACCTTATTAATTAAAGGTAGAAGTTGTCTTAAAGTATTTAAACCGTGGATTAAACCGCTTTCTTTGCGAACTGCGATCGCCTCAGTTCTCAAAACTTCTACTGGAATATTATTTTGCAGTAGTAACTCTTTAAAGGAGCCATCTGCAAATAAACCTACTAAAGCATCATGCCCATAGGGTTTAGCTATATCTATTAAACATAATTCTGCACCACCTGGTTTACCGCTTTGGTCTAAAAAAAGAATTTTCATAAAATTTTTGTTTCGTTAGATAATTTTATTGATGATGTACCTATTTTGGGATAAAGACGCGATGAATCGCGTCTCTATAAAATTGTCTATTGGTGGAATTATATTTTAAAAATCAATTATCCATTCTATTGTAATAAAATACTCCGGACTCGCTGGGCAATTTGATTCCAATCATAATGTGTAATCGTATATTGGCGACAGGCTTCTCGTGAAGGAATGGGAATATTTACTAGTAGTGCTTGTTCTAATTTTTCAGCGATAGCTGATGCTTCAGTGGAAGTAGTAATTAAATCGGGTGAAAATTCTGTTAAAATTTCTGGCATTCCGCCTACGGGAGTACATAAAACTGGAGTACCAGAAGCTAGAGATTCAACTATTACTAATCCAAATCCTTCAAAAGATTGACTAGGAACGACAGTTAATTCAGCAGCTTGATAAGCTATTGGTAATTGATCATCAGGTAGAAAACCTAAGAATTTAACGTTATCGTCTAAGCCCAATTCTGTGGCTTGTTGTTGTAGCGCAGATTGGATATGACCGCGACCGGCGATCGCCAGCCAAATATCTGGTATTCTGGGTTTAATAATAGCGATCGCTTGTAATAATTTATCAACTCCAGTGCGATGTACCAAGCGGCGTGATGTAAATAGAATCCGACGATTATCAGGCCAGCCTAATTGTCTACAAGCTTGTTGGCGTGATAAATTTGGTTGAAACCAATTAATATCAACTCCACCAGGGATAACATTAATTTTGCTCCACGGTACTTGATATTTTTGATGTAAAATATTGCCAAAAGCTTTGCTCAGAACAATAAAGCGATCGCATCGATTATAAGTAGTTTGTTCTATCAGCCAATATTTAATCAAAAGACTGAGATTTTTATTAACCACTTCCTGCTTACTTTCAAAAGCCCAAGGACCATGAAAGTTAAAAGTCACAGGTACTTTTTTTGGTAAAATATCTAAAATAGGAAAGCTGTATAATGCAAAGTGCAGATTAATTGCATCTGGCTTATTTGTTCTAGTTTTCTGGAAATTTCTGCGAATTGACCATAATCTTTGACAAATATTAGTATCAACAGCAGCTAAGTTAGTCAGCTTAATTGGGGAATTTGGTTCAGCTTCTGGTAGCCCAACTCCGCATAATTCAATTTCGTCTTGATTTGCTGCTAATTTATGAGTTAGTTCATAAATATACCTTTCCAATCCTCCGGGATTTTTAGGAAACCAGCCTAATCCCAAAGTGAGAATAGATGCTGATGTTGAACTAAAATTTTCTTTTTGATGCTGCACGTATGTTTTTCCTATAAATGTATAATACTTACGCAAAAACTCTCTATAACTCTTATTTCTTTGCGTCCTTCTCTACGAGACGCTTCGCGAAGGCGTTCTTGGCGGTTCGTTTTTTCATGATTTTGCGTGAGTCATGATGTATTAAAACATATACAAATTATCAATAATACTTTTTTAGAGAACACCACTTTATAAACTATTTATATCTTCACGTCAACAAGCAATTAAAACCTGTATTTTAGTTAACTATAAAATACCTAATATGATAAATATAATACCCGTTATTCTAGAAAGATGAATCTCAGACAGTGACAGGGAAAAATCACTATAAATTAATCGACAGTTTAAATTTTTGTATTAAAATTTACTATTTTTCCTTTCAAAATTAGTAAATATTCATACCTTAAACCTTTTTCTGTATTTAATTAGATTTTTTGTGCGGATTTTTTAAATAATTCTTGTATTTATAGTTATTGTATTGAGCGGACATAGATAAAAATCTCACGCAGAGGCGCAGAGAGAAAGAAGAAAATTGGGATTTTTGTAGAGAATTTAATAAGATTATATGAATAATAAATTAAGGATGCGGTTAGTAAGGCTCTATCAAGAGTTGAGAAAATTATTTAATTTCAGATATTTGCAAAGAAATAAAACTTTCAAATTTTTAGTTAGTCTAATCGTTGGAATTTTGATTACTACCATTGGTATTACAACAGATTGGGCAACAAGTGGAACATCCACACTCACCTATCAAACTTCTTGGATAGGTAATAGTATTGGCAACGGAAATCTGCGGATACAAAACAATATCGAAGCAATGTTTGTTGCCCCTGATGGTACTGTGTATACTAACAGCCATTGGGATGAAGCGGGAACAGAAGCAGGAATATATAAGGACGGTAAAATTATCAATGCCCTTGGTGATACTCACGGTTGGGGTCGTGGTGGTGGCAAGGCTGTAACAGCAAATAATAAATATATTTACATTGCCATGACTCAAGGTTCAATGGGCAATACAAAAGAAGATTACCCAGCAGAAGGAACGAGTTGGCACAGCATTAGACGCTATGATTTGTCGGGAAAACCTGCACCGTTTCCTGGGGGACGTGGCTGGGATAAAAGTATGTTAATTGTCAGTAAGAAAAGCGAAGTTACTGGATTAGCAATTGTCGGAAGTGAGTTGTATGTGAGTGATTCTGCTACTAACCGGATTCGGGTTTTTGATACTGAGACGATGAAGGAAATTCGCGGTTTTAGTGTTACGAATCCAGGGGTGATCGCAGTTGATAAACAAAAAAATCTGTGGATTATTCAAAACAAAAATGGTAGCAATCCTGCGAAGATTTTACATTATTCTTCAAGTGGGAAGCAATTACCCCAAGAGATTGCAGATATTGTAGAACCAACAGCGATCGCCATCAATCCTCAAGGTAAGCTGTTAGTGGCAGAAAATGGTTCGCTTCAGCAAATCTTGATTTATGACATTAAAGATCGACCTGTAAAAGTAGGCACTTTTGGCAATAAAAATGGTATATATGCAGGAGTTTCAGGCGAAGTCCGAGATTTGAAACTTTATGGACTTACCGGAGTTGGCACAGATGCATCAGGTAATATCTATATAAATAGTAATGGTTTCAACAAATCAGGAACAGATTTGCGGAAATTTACGCCATCAGGTAAACTACTGTGGCGATCGCTAGGACTAATATTCGTTGATAATGCAGACGCCGATCCCAAAACTGATGGTGTAGATTTATTCACCAAACAAGAACAATATCAAATGGATTTTAGTAAGCCTGCTGGTAAGCAATGGACTTACAAAGCCTACACCTTAAATCCCTTCAAATATCCTCAAGATCCGCGTTTGCATACATCACCAGATGCAACCTTTGTGCGCCGCATCCAAGGTAAGCCGTTTTTGTTCCTCACAGATATGTATAGCAGCTTTCTGCAAATATATCGTTTCAATCCTGCCACAGACGGTAAAATCGCCATCCCAGCCGGAATGTTTGTTGGTACAAATGGCGCAGATAAACCATTTCTTAATGGAAATTGGCCACCCTATCAACCACAAAAAGGCGAATGGATTTGGCGAGACAGCAACGGTAATGCCAAATTTGAAAGCAACGAATACGACACCAGCAAAGATTATCCCCATATCGGCGGTTGGTGGGTAGACAGCAAAGGAGATGTTTGGAAAGCTTTGCGAACCCAAGATGGTATAGGTATCCGGCATTATCCATTACAGGGAATTGATAGCAAGGGGAATCCCATCTACAGCTATAGTTCAGTGGAAAAGCAAACTACCCCTAAGATTTTTAACGATTTGCGGCGCATTGAATATTTCCCCCAAACAGATACCATGTATTTGTCAGGCTTCACAGCAGATAATCCCGCATTTGGCGACGATACCGGAGTTGTGGGATCTGAAATTGCCCGTTTTGACAATTGGAGTAAAGGAAATCGTACTCCTCGCTGGCGGGTTGTAATTCCCCACGACACCACCGGCAAACGCGAAGTTTCCACAGCGGCCATGAGTGTGGCGGGAGATTATGTTTTTGCTGTCACAGTTAAAACCGCAGAGGTATATGTTTACAATGCAACCACAGGAGTGGAAGTAAAAAAATTAAAACCAGGCCCTGAAGTTGGCAGCGAAAGTGGTTGGATTGATATACCTTATGGTATCCGTGCTTTTCGACGTTCCAATGGCGAGTACTTAGTATTTGTTGAAGAAAATTGGAAAGGAAAAGTGATTATGTATCGCTTAGCAGGGTGAGCATTTATATAGAATTTCTGGCGATCGTGATATTATTTATGAAGGCTATGTTTTTCGTTTAATAAAAACAAGCCTTAATTTTTTGTTTCACTGCGTAATTCCTATTTAAGCCAGAGCTTGACATCAAATTGGCATTCCCTAGTTCAGCCAGGGAACAAGAAATTAGGAGCGTGAAACAGTGTTTTGGAAATTTGTAATCAGTGTTTTATTATTGCCCACTTGTCTGGGATTGGAAATAGCCGCAGCATCTGAAAAAAATGAGTTGCAGATGCTACAAACTCCTGAAGAATTAAGCACCGCAATTGTCCAGAAAGAAAGCAATCAAAATATCCTGAATTCTTTACCAAATTCAGTTCCACAAGATTCAGAAGTTGATAGCGAAAAATTAAAACATCGAAAATACCGACGCTATCACCGGAGGCATCGTCGATATTATCGTCATCGTAGGTACTATCGTCAATGGCACAGAAATTATTACCGTCAAAGGATTTACTATCCCGAAGATATTTATTACCGTAGACGGTATCACCATCGATACAAAAATTACCATCAAAGGGTTCATGACCCTCTATACCGTTACTATCTCAGAAACTATGACTATCTGCATAGAAATTGCCACGGTCATTGCTATTAGTCATTAGTCATTAGTCTTTGGTCATTAGTACTGTAGGGTGCGTTACGGATTTCATCCTAACGCACCATTCGTAAGGATTCGGTGCGTTACGCTGTCGCTAACACACCCTACATATTGCAACTAATATTTTCACGTAATCAAATAGTAGTCCTATAATCTAAATTTATTAGTTAAAAATAGCGAATTGTATTAAACTACCTTTTGATGCTTTTGAGTTAAATGCATAGCAACTCCTTTTTCATAATAAGCTGCTTCATTAATAAAAATTGGATAAACAGTAGATACTCCGTCATATAAAATATCTTTACCTGCAAAAGTCAAAAATATTGGTTCGCCTGGATTTAAAGGTTCATAATCTCGAAACTGAAGCTGGGGATGAATCATAGCTTGAATTTCACCCCGTTCATCTCTGGGATAATCAATAGTTCCAATATATTCATAAAATGTAAGGGTATTGTTTATCTGTGGAATATTACCTCGATTGAACCATTCAAAATATTCCAAAATTGCATAAATTAGCTGTTCTGTTTGTTGAAATAATTCAGCATTTAAAACATTTTGAGCTACAGCACCGACTTCAATAACAAAACCTAATTCACACAAAGAACGCAAGAAACCACCTTCTTTGGATTGGGGATTAATATATACTTTCACTAAAGGATTTATCGAAGTTAAATAGGCAGCTAACCGCAGTAAAAAAGGATGCATATCACAAAAAATTAAAGTTAGCCCCATGTTGGCAGTTGTGCTATGTAAATCAATGATTACATCTACAAAAGGCTGGTTTTGCGGTTGCAGTATTTGTTTAATTTCTTTCGCCCGCGTATCTTCATAATTTAAAAAATTTGAATTTTGTAAGTTTTGCTTGCTGAAGCAACGATTTAAATCTTTGTCAATATAACGTTTACCTTCGGCGATCGCTTTAGTATTAGCAAGTAATACCAAAGTTTCTAGACTTGGTTTGTTAATTAAATTTGGATATTGTTGAAATTTTTTGGCTAAGTATACTCCTGTTAACTCATTCCCATGAGTTCCTCCAACGATCGCCACTCGTTCAATCTGACTCATAAAAACCTCGCAATCAAAGCTTATAGGCTAGACATTATAATGCCCACCCTACTCTGGTTTATTGATATAAAACGGCTATAAGAATTAAAATAAACAAAATACTATTATATGTCCAATATTTATTGAACTTATACAATATATATTAAAGATATAATAGGTAGAGCATGATAGAACTTCGACATCTGCGATACTTCATCGCTGTGGCTGAAGAATTAAACTTTAGTCGTGCAGCTGAACGATTGCATATTGCTCAACCACCTTTAAGCCAACAAATTCAAGCACTAGAAGCAGAACTAGGGCTAAAATTATTTGAACGCAAAAAACGTCCCCTACAGCTAACTGCTGCTGGACAAGTCTTTTTAACAGAAGCGCATTTGGTATTAACTCAGTTAGAACAAGCAATTACCTCTGCACAAAAAGTCAGCCGGGGCGAAATTGGACGCTTGGTGGTGGGAACTAATAGTTCCGTTGCTAACAGTGTTTTGCCAGATATTCTGCAAACTTTTCATCCCCTATTTCCAGAGGTGATACTGGTGTTGCGCGAAGTTAGTTCTTCCCAGCAGGTAAACCAACTGCGCGATCGCTACATCGATATTGCTTTTGAAAGACTACCTAACAATAATTTAAATGATAATTCCTTAAGTTTTTTACCGATTTTGCAAGAGCCTTTAGTCGTTGCTTTACCAGAAAAACACCCTCTAGCAGCAAAGTCACAAATTCCACTCATTGCCCTAGCGGATGAACCTTTTGTTTTACCCCCAACCGACTTGGTACCATCATACAGTCAGATTATTAACCTTTGTCAGCAGGTAGGTTTTTCGCCAAAAGTAGTACAGGAAGCAACTTGGATGGTAACCGTACTCAGTTCCGTTGCAGGTGGAGTTGGAGTAACATTGCTTCCCGCTAATGCCCAAAGTCTACAGCGAAAGGGAGTTGTCTACAGACCAATTCAAGGACAAAACTTAACTTCAGAATTAGCTGTAGTTTGGCGAAGCGACGATACATCCGTCGTTTTGCGCGAATTTTTAGAAGTGACAAAAAGTGTAGCGCGAAAGCAGAAAATCGGAAGTGGGGAATAGGCAATAGTTTGTCTTGCCTATTGCCTCTTGCCCTTTGCCTCTTTTTAACTAGTAACTTACGATGATTCTTAAGCACTTGCTCTTGGGAGAAAAGGGAAGAAATTTATGGAGTACAATTTTCAAGCGTTGGCTGAACTTTACAAAAACGCACTCCTCAACGATGTTCTCCCATTTTGGGAACAACACTCCCTCGATTGGCAACAAGGCGGCTATTTCACGTGTCTCGATCGCCAGGGCAAGGTTTATGATACAGACAAATTTATCTGGCTGCAAAATCGCCAAGTGTGGACTTTTTCCATGCTTTACAACCAGTTAGAAAAACGCGAAAATTGGCTGAAAATCGCTAATAACGGTGCTGGTTTTCTCGCCCAACACGGTAGAGATAGCGATGGTAACTGGTACTTTGCCCTCACTCGTGAAGGAAAACCATTAGTTGAGCCTTACAATATCTTTTCTGATTGCTTTGCAGCAATGGCATTTAGTCAGTATGCACTCGCATCCGGCGAAGATTGGGCGACAGATGTGGCCAAGCAAGCTTACAACAACGTTTTACGGCGCAAGGATAATCCCAAAGGCAAATATAACAAAACCTATCCCGGTACACGCCCGATGAAATCATTGGCTGTACCGATGATTTTAGCCAACCTCACTCTAGAAATGGAATGGTTGTTGCCCAAGGAAACCCTAGAAAATGTCCTAGCTGAAACAGTCCGCGAAGTGATGACGGATTTTCTTGACCCAGAACGGGGGCTAATGTATGAAAATGTTGCCCCTGACGGTTCCCACATCGATTCTTTTGAAGGGCGGTTGATTAACCCAGGCCACGGTATTGAAGCGATGTGGTTCATTATGGACATCGCCCGTCGGAAAAACGATACCAAAACCATTAACCAAGCCGTTGATGTGGTGCTAAATATCCTAAATTTTGCTTGGGATAGCGAGTATGGCGGCTTGTATTACTTTATGGATGCACTCGGTCATCCTCCACAACAACTCGAATGGGATCAAAAGCTGTGGTGGGTTCACCTAGAATCTTTGGTTGCATTAGCGATGGGTTATCGCCTGACGGGGCGTGAAGTCTGTTGGGAATGGTATCAAAAGATGCACGATTATGCCTGGTCGCACTTTGCAGATTCCGAGTTTGGCGAGTGGTTTGGCTATCTCAATCGGCAAGGAGAAGTATTGTTGAACCTCAAAGGCGGCAAATGGAAAGGATGTTTTCACGTACCGCGGGCGTTGTATCTTTGCTGGCGGGAGTTTGAGGCATTGCGATCGCAACGGCGGTAAACAACGCAGTCAGTTTAATCTCTACAATGCTTTTTGCTTACTTAAGTAATCTTACAGTGGAGTAGAAACAAGCAAGAAAGCTATAAAAAACGGCAACGGTTTGGAGTGACCAGCAAATGACAAATCAGCGATCGGCAGATTCTAACCAAGAAATCCTGTTGGAACGTTATCAAGTGCAGCAGGAACTAGGCAAAAAAGCCGGACGACGAACACTGCTAGCGCGTGACTTACAAACTCAAGAATTAGTAGTGGTGAAAATACTGTCTTTTGGTAATGAGTTTGAATGGAACGACCTCAAATTATTTGAACGCGAAGCTGAAACTCTTAAAGCACTCTCTCACCCAGCCATTCCCCGTTATCTTGACTACTTTGAGCTAGATTCACCCAATAGCCGAGGATTTGCACTCGTACAAAGTTATATTCCAGCCCAATCTCTAGAAGCACAACTCAAAGCTGGGCGTAGTTTCAGTGAAGAAGAAGTCAAAGAACTAGCAAAAGCCATTCTAGAAATTATCAAATATTTGCATGGTCGTCAACCGCCTGTAATTCATCGTGATATCAAACCAAGTAATATTCTATTAACAAATCGCTCTGGTAATAGTGTAGGTGAAGTGTACTTAGTAGATTTTGGTTCAGTGCAAACCATCGCCAGAAGAAGCAGCACAATTATAGTAATGGGAACCTATGGTTATGTCCCACCAGAACAATTTAATGGTAAAGCTATTCCGGGTTCTGACATTTACAGTTTAGGAGCAACTTTAATTTATTTAGTGACAGGTCAGCATCCAGCCGATTTACCACAAACCGACCTACGAATTGAATTTGAACAGGTCGCCAATATTAATCCTAATTTCAGCAGTTGGTTAAGAAGAATGACAGAACCTATTGCAAGTCAACGTTTAACCTCTGCTGAAGTTGCTTTGCAAGTTTTAAACAAACTAGAAAACATATCTCAACTTCAGAGTATACAAAGTAATTCAATCCCTAAAAAACCTCCTGGCAGTAAAGTTATATTAAACCGAGGTGCTAAATCTTTAGAAATTATCATCCCGCCAGCAGGTTTATTTACAAGAAGAACTCTAATGAATTTAATTTTATTTATACCAATTATTTTATTGATACCTACCTTACCAATTTTTTCTGAAAGTCTAAACATTTTATCATTAGTATTTTTTATAATATTTTTATCCTTTATTATTGTATTATTAATTTCTATTTTTATAGGTGTTTTAGGTAAAAAGAAAGTTTATATTAATCATGACAAAATTTTTTTAATTTATGAATTGTTTGGAATTAAGCGTCTTCACCCATCTCCGAGTTATAAACAAAATATTCTACGTTTAGAGCGAGGCAAAGATACTTATAATCAACCTTCTTTGACAATCTGGGCAGGAACCAAAAAATATGATATTCTAACTGGTGAATTTTACTTTTTTCCTGTCACTCCTCCAGAACTTGATTAGTTAGCTGATGAAATTAGTGATTGGCTTGGCTTACCAATTACTAAGGAATAAATCACAAACTAAATTCAGCTGCATTATCCTCATCCACATCTGCATCTTTTCCCACAGCAGTCAGCTTGAATTTCGCGTCGTGAATTAATTCCCCAAATGAAATTTTGGGATTTTGAAAAAGAATATTCAACAAACTCATAAAATCCCGCACAATTTCGCCTGGGGTTAATAATGCTTCTGCACCCAAGCGATTAACAATTTCTCGAACAAACTCTTTTAACTCGCGATTTGTCAAAGTTTGTTGATAGCCGAAATTGAGCGCATGAATTTCCGCTAAACGTTGCAAAAGCGTCAAAATTTCTGCTTCACTTAACGGGTTTAGCCTAATCACTGGCCCTAAAAGTTCTTGCACATTAGCTTGTGCGACAAAGCGACTTTCTTTCGTGCGTCTTCGCCAAGCTTGGTCTGCAAAAAGTCCTCTATTTGGATCTTCTAAAAATTTGGTTGTTCCACCAATCAAAATACCAAGATGTTCTGCTTTACATTGCATGGTATCGTTAAACATTGCTAAAAGTCGGTTATAATTCTTTTCCCGCGTGACGGTAGTAGATATTTGATATAAATGTACAGCTTCATCAACTAGAATTAATAGTCCTTTATAACCAATTTCAGCTACAAATTTAGCAAACAATTTGATGTAGTCATACCAGCTATCATCATCAATAATAACGCGGACTCCCAAAGCTGCTTTGGCCTCGATTTTAGTAGTAAATTCTCCCCGCAACCAGCGCATTGCAGCATTTTTTAAATTATCGTCATCTAATCGATAGCCGCGCCAATAAGCGATAATAACACTACCAAAATCAAACCCGTGAACCAAATCTTCAATATATTGAACTACTTCCCTAATTTTTGATTCAACTTGGTCATCAAAACCATCGTCATTGGGACGCAGTTCAGTTTCTTTAACCACTTCTTGTTGAATTTTATTAATCCATCCTTCCAAAATTGATACTAAAGCGCCACCATCAGGACGAGTTTTTGTAGCTAGATGGCTCATTAATTCTCGATAGGTTGCTAAACCTTCGTTGTTACTTCCTGCTAACCGACGTTCAGGTGATAAATCAGCGTCAGCTACTACAAACCCTTGCTCCATCGCTCGGTTACGAATTAGTTGTAGTAAAAAGCTTTTCCCCGAACCGTAATTACCAATTATAAACCGAAATGCTGCTACACCTTCTGCAATATCATCGAGATTTTGTAATAGGCTTTGAAGTTCTTTTTCTCGACCGACTGCTATGTGTTCAACTCCCATTCTTGGTACTACCCCGGCACCAAGGGAATTAATCAAAGCAGTGGATATTTTTTTCGAGATTTTCAGCTTTGCCATGTATTACACTTTATTTTATTCTAAACGCAGAAGCACGCAGTAAGAAGATAAGGTGTATTTTTACCTTATTAATAATTTTACAACGTCAGGATTCAGAATTTTTACAATTCTTACATTTGAGCATGTCTAGCCATAAGATCTTCGTACATTCCAATCATTTTTTTGACATGGGCTTTATGTTCCTGATAAACTTCTGGAATTTCTGAATCTGCATTAATTATTAATTCACCAATGGTATCATTTGCTCGTTCGTTAATTGAATCAATTAGTAGATTCGGCATGGTGATATTTGCTTCAGCAATTTTTTTAAGAGTAGCTTTAATATTATCTTCTTCAACTATAGCTTTTAATACTTGCAATTCATATCCTGGTAAATTTTCCAAAAAATTAGTCCATTCTTCTGATATATTTTCTGATGTATTATTTTCTGGAGGCTCTATTGTTGTTGCAGGTTCAATTATTTCAGTAAAAGGAAACAATTCAATATCATCTTCTTTGGAATTATCAGCCAAAGGTTCTGGGTTAAAGTTTTCTGCTTGTTGGAGTAATTCCCAAACTTGATTTTGTAACAAGTCTCGTTCTTCTTCCAATAATGAAACTTGCCCTTGTAATTGTTGTAATTCTTCTTTTTGCTGTGTTATTTGATTTTGTGAAGAATTTAAAAGAGCTTGGATATTTTCTCTTTCGGTTGTTTTCGCTATCAGTAATTCGTTTTCTTTATTGACTTTAATTTCTAGTTCTTGAATTTCAATTCGCAGTTCGTATAATTTTTCTTCTAATTGGGGCTTGAGTCTGCCTAAAAGTGTTAAATTACTTTCAATTTCTTCTTTTTGTTGTTGAAGTTCCGAAATTTGGCTTTGCAACTGAGTGATTTCCGCACGAGATATATGGCAATTCGATTCTAAACGACGCTTTTCTCCTGTGAGGTTAGCAAAAGCATCGCTCAATTCTGCATGATTTTTTTCTAAGTTACTCAGTTCAATTTGCAAATTGCTGATTTCAGTTTCTAACTGCTTTTTTTGACCAGCCAATATTCTAACTTCTCGATTTAGAGTATCCCTTTGGCTACGGTTTTCAATTACTTGATTTTGGAGTTGTTGTGACTCTGCATATAATAGCCTATGATGTTCTTCAATTTGATTGATTTCTTTAACAATACGAGCTTTTAATCCCTCCATTTCTTTAATTCGCTTTCGGAGAGAACCTAAAATAAACATTTCATAATTTCTGCGCCGTTTATCTACAAATAATGCTGCTCCATAGATAATAAATGCAGTAATTATACCCGTGAGAAAGGCTTTATTAAAATCCCAGTTGGGAACAAGGCTAAGTCCAAAACTCACACTAAAGGCAACTATGCCTAAAATAAATCGATTACTGATTGTTACTGATTGCATATTGCTGGTTGTTAGCGTAGTTGAGCGATCGGAATAACCAGTTTTCATACTAATTTGTAATTCGTAATTTAAATATACTTATAACCATAATGAGTAAAATTACTTTCTAATTTATAGTTATTAGTATGATAATCATTTTAAAATTTATAATCATAATTATTCGTGTAGAACATTGTTACGTAAGAAACAAAAAAGCACCATCATCAAGCAACTAATTTGAATTTTCAGTGGTAGATGTATTTTTATTTGCTCCATGAAATAGTTTTAAATCTGCTTTTAAAAAGTCGATAAACTGCCGTGCTGTGCGTCCAGAACGTCCATTGTGCCGAGTCGCCCACTGTAGTGCTTGATATTCCAAATCTTCTTGGGTAATATTAATTTCAGCTTGTGCTGCTAGATGGTGGACAATGTTTAAATAAGTTTTCTGGTTAGCTGGTTCAAAGGTTAAGGTTAAACCAAAGCGATCGCTAAATGAAAGCTTCTCCTGCATCGTATCCCAAGCATGGATTTCATCGCTATCTTTAGGCGCCGGTCTATCCACAAAAAACTCCCGAATCAAGTGACGACGATTAGAAGTCGCATAGACAACTACGTTTTGCGGTCTGGCGGTTAAATTACCCTCTAAAACTACCTTCAGTGCTTTAAAAGCATCATCATCTTCCTCAAATGAAAGGTCATCGACAAAAATAATAAATTTTTGTGGCACTCCCCGTAAATGTTCCACAATTTCTGGTAAATCTTTTAAATCCGATTTTGCAACTTCCAGCAAACAAAGAGAGCGTTGGGCTTTGCCCTTGCTGGAGGCATCGCTATATTCATGCAATAAAGATTTCACCAAAGAAGATTTTCCCGAACCACGGCTACCATAAAGTAATACATGCAGTGCTACCTCTCCTGATAATAAAAACTCGGTATTTTTGAGCAAAGCATCTCTTTGAGACTCATAACCCACAAGCGTGCTAAGCTTAACGGGGTCTGGATATGGAATACCGATAAACTGTCCACCTTGCCAGCGAAAAGCGCGGTATTGAGCAAATAAACCAGAACCATATTGCCGATAATAAGCTGCTAACTCTTCTACAGCATCACCCCAATTATCTAACTCCTGTAGATATGCAGCAAATTTTGTCTCTCTTCCCAGCTTTTTTGGCTCCTCATACCACACTATTGGTGAAATCGGCAGATGAGCAACATTTTGCACCCACTCACTCAAAGAAGCGCTGCTACATTCATAAAGAGTTTGCAATACTTGTAAATCATGCCCAACTGCTGCTACTAAAGCTGGGGATAAGTCTTGAAATTTCTGTTGTTGAGCAAGTTTTGTAAAAGGGTTATCACAAAAGAGAATTTGAGTGATTATATAATCTTCCCAATTTTGATTTCTCGCAGCCAAAGCATGAAAATAACTGCCGTAGGCTTGTAGACAACCGCGTGCATCGGCATCAGTGTAACGTATAGCTTGCAACAGGTCAATAAATGCCATCCCCACTTCGCCTTGGAGAACAGATTGGTAAAGTAAAAGTGACGCCGCTTGACGCTGGAGATATTGAATTTTTGTATGGGAGGAAGTACTGGCCATTGGCATTGCTTGATTATTCATCAATCAACTCGGTGATGTAGCTAAACAGCTATGGTAAATTGTCTGCTGACCCTGGCAGCAAAAACAAAATCTACATAGGTTGTAACAATGAATTTAAGTATAATCGCTGCTTTTGCTTACGGCATATTGGCGATCGCTGGTGGCATTATTGGCTATATTCAAGCTAGAAGCAAGGTTTCACTTGTGAGTGGTAGCATTAGCGGTTTATTACTAATTATTGCCGCTTACCTCCAACTCCAAGGACAAGCTCAGGGTTTAATTTTAGCCGTCTTCGTCACTGCTGTTTTAGTAGTATTCTTTGCATTTAGACTCGCTAAAACGCGCAAGTTTATGCCCGCGGGATTGATGACTATTTTAGGTATGCTAGCACTGGCACTGATGCTGAATGAAATTGTCGCCATCAGGTAATATCAGCTTCCAAGTCGCTAACCGCCCTCCTCATTTTTGACATAGCATTACTCTCCCTGTTTTAAGTACTTCTATTAGTACATTTATATTACATTAGAGTTGTTATTCTCGCCTAATATTTTGCATCATCCGGGTAGGTCCATAACATGTCATTGGTGTCAAATTAACGTAAAACCCATGTCCCGCAAAGAACTTCAGTTCCTTGCTAATAGCAAAAGTCATCTTTAGATGACTAAATATTCCCAAAAATCTTTAGTCTACTTTAGTAGAGTTTAGCTATTAGCCTTGAACTTTAGTTCCAGGCGGGTGAGTGCGAATTGTTATTACTCACTCTTAGCTATGCGACTAAAAACTCGGTAATATAGCCAAGTACTAGTTTCCTTCAAGGGAAACAGCAGATAAGTCAAAGGATTGATTGTCACAATAATATTTCGTAAGTCTCGCTTTGCCAAAAACAAAACCACACGAGCAACTTGCCGTGCAGACATTACTCCATAAGGGTTAAGCTGACTTTTGAAAGGGCCAAGAATTAACTTGCGAATGATACAGTTACCATCCAAACGCTTGAGGGTGACAATATCTCCTAGCGCTCGTTTGCTGAGTTCATAAAGGGGACTCAGTGCTGGCGACACCTCAGCCTCAGAAGTATTAACCCAAATTTCCTTAGTTGCTTTGGCTTGTGGCCCCGTGACAGTCGCCAAAAATATATCCATCAGCCGCAATGCGGAAAAAGTATTCACTTCGTATGAAGAGTTGATAGCATCCGGTGTACGGCTCGTGTAGACATTGACCCCGTGGTTGATAATTAAAATATCGATTTTCTGTAAACTTTCCTTAAGTTCAGCTTCATTGCCCAATTGCCAAGTAATCACCTTTACCCCAGTTTGCTCGGCTAATTTTTCGGGATTTGTAGTTAATGCCACGACTTTAGCATTACACTTGACAAGTTCAGCCGTTAATGCTTGTCCCAAAGCTCCTGATGCTCCAGTTAAAGCCACGGTTTTACCCTTGAGAGATAGGGCTGTTCCCAATATTTTATCGACTAAGGGAAAGACGCCACTGTAATAAGCGTTGACATCATCAAAATGGTGTCGCCAATGATAAGACCGATTTACCCACCAAATCGATGGAATGGTTTCTAAAGGGCCGGGTAAGTGATTATAGTCTGTGTCAATTTTTCCTTGAAAATAACGCACACAAGCGCCATACAAGAACGTACAAGCATAAGCTACTCCTAGCCACAAACCCCTTTGTGGGACAATTAAAGCAGTTAACGTTAATGCGACTACTAGTAAGCTCGATTCTAAAATGTCGTGATAAAGCTGAGATTCTTGGTAAATTTTTAAAGAAACAACCGATAAATCCCGGCGATAGGCCATGTGGTGTTTATTGTGCCATTTTGCAAGCCAATTCACCTGGTGACACAAAGCATGGTATATGTCTCTTAAGACCTCAGCAAGTAAAACCGAGAACAGCCCCCAACTAGCAAACTGTAACCAGGCATTGACTAAAACCCAATTTATCTGTAAGCTTCCCCCAATTTCAACCCAGCTTTGTGCAAATGTTTTTATCATGTTGGTTTACACTCGTTTTTCTTAATCATTCTTCATGATGGATTAAGGTCGAGTCTAGAGCAAACAAAAGTCAAAGGGAATAGGGGAGATGGGGAGGTGGGGAGAGTAATTTAACGTGAATTCGACAAGACAAACCCACCCAGCCTCCCTCTCCTCGAAGGAGAGGGAGGAGTAACCAAAAATCCTGTAACCTCTTCATGGTCGCCTGTTGGTTGTGCCATTTCAACAATTACTCCATCATGGAGTTCATAACGTTTTTGTGGGTTGTCTGGATACTGAGCAATAAATTCATTGAATGTAACTAGTTTGCGTAAGGTTTGAGTCATGGCTTTATTTAAGGCAGTGAGGAATACGGAATGAGGTGAGTTGAAACGGCTAAACCCAAAGATAACCCGAAAACTTCACAACCGTTTACCACCGATAAAGAATAAGGTGTTTTGCATTTAACTTGCACATTGACAGTTGACAGTCAACAGTTAACACTCAACAACCACTCCTGTTGGTTATGCTTTTTTTTGCACGCATTAGCTTAACCATTGAGCTACTGATAAATTTCTTTGTTTTGCTTTAAGAGTAGAAGCTTCCGCTTGGCATCACGACTGATATGCAACTTCAAAGCGATTTCTCGATTGCTCAAGCCTTGGGCAACTAATTGGGCAACATCAATTTCTCGTGGTGTTAAACAATTAACTAAAGATGGAGCGATCGCCAGGTGAAAAGTTGCTAAACGAACTGATAAATGCTGGCACAGAGAACTTAATTGAATCAGATCGCCATCATCAAATTCTGGAAGTTCTTTACTACGCAGAAAATAAATTCCACCAAGCAACCGACCAACGCCTATGAGCGGTGCAACCATACCATATTCAATGCCATAGACGCAGAACACAGATTGATAAAGTTCGCTCTGATACCAATCTTGAAGAGACTGTACTGATAGAGTATGAACCGGAATTTGATGCCGAATCATTTGTTGACTGACGCGATCGCCTTTTCGTCCAACTTCCTGATAGCGATCGCGAAACGTATCGGGTAATCCCCACAAGTCTGATGCAATCACTTGAAAACGGCTATCCAGCAAATCCAATCCCCAAGCAGTAGCTCCGACCAATTCACCAGCATACTCCAAAAAGCAAGAGCGCAACTGAGCTTCATTAGATGCCGTTGCAATCTTTTCAACCAAAGGAGCAAATTTCATAAACTGCTGCTTGTATTTACTACGGAATTAGTGGTCTGTCCCATTAATTTTGATGAGTTTGTAGTAAGCACTTGAGTGCTTAAAAATCAAGGACTAAAGTCCTAACTACAAACTTATTTACCTATCAGAACTAATGCGACGAACCAATAGCCTCTTGCAAAAATAGTTTTGCAAGAGAAGGCAAAGGGTTTTTTCTTGAAACTCTGACAGTAAAAGACTTTCAAAGCTGTTGCCTATTGCCTGTTCCCTGCTATATTTTGTTCAAGCAGCGCAAACAAAAGGGGCAGGTTTAGAACCCACCCCTTTTGTTTGTGATATGCTGCGCCCAACGGCTGTTGCTACCAGCTTTAAACTATTAACTAAATCCACCATATCTTCTAAAGAAAGTGCTTGACGGGCGTCAGAAACTGATTTTTCTGGTTGTGGGTGACACTCAATTATTAACCCATCTGCGCCGCAAGCGATCGCAGCTCTAGCTACAGGGGCTACCAATTCTCGTTTACCTACGGCATGGGAAGGATCTACAATCACAGGCAGGTGAGTTATTTGTTTGAGTGCTGCTACTGCGCCTAAATCTAGGACGTTGCGGGTGTAATCATCGAAGCTGCGGATACCCCTTTCGCACAACACCACATCAGGATTTCCGTGGCTGAGAATATATTCAGCTGCCATAACGAATTCTTCAATTGTCGCTGCTAAACCACGTTTGAGCAGTATAGGCTTACCAGCTTGCCCTAAAGCTTTGAGCAAATCGAAGTTTTGCATATTGCGGCTACCAACTTGAAGCATATCAGCGTGGGTGGCGATCGCTTCAATTTGGGAAATTGACATCACCTCCGTGACAACTGGCATATTGTACTGCGATCGTACCTCCGCCAAAATTTCCAATCCTGACTCGCCCATACCCTGGAAAGCGTAGGGAGATGTCCGAGGTTTGTAGACACCACCACGCAAAGCTTGTACCGATGCAGTAGATAACTTTTGCGCTACTGTCTCCATTTGTTCCCAGCTTTCAACAGTACAGGGTCCACCGATAATTACCAATTCTTCACCGCCGAAAGCGACTTTTTCTGAAAGTTTAACGATTGTCTGGTGATTGGGATGAGATTGTGCAGCAAGTTTAGCGTTAATCATGATTTAATTCTCCTAAGGTATTGGGGATTGAGGACTGGTGATTGGGGATTGGGGATTACAGATTGAAAGTTTACTCATTATCCAGTCCCCAGCCCCCAGTAGCCATTCAAAAAAAAGCCCGGAACCTTTGAGCAGTTCCGGGCGCGTTGTGGTTTATCGGCATAACGCTATTTACCCGGAACTGACTCTGGGCCAAAAGTAAAAGCCGTAAAACCAACTACTGAAATAAGTCGTCACAATGAAATTCTCCTTAAAAAACAAAAACCGCAGAGTTCGCTCTGCGGTTCACCGGGTGGTTTCCATGTGGAAACTATATTCACTCCCGGTGAACCACCCTATACCAAAAATAAAAGTAGGAATTTACGTTAAACATTTGCGAGGCGCTTTAGCTGGAAAATTTAACTGAAACTAGATAAACCTATGTATAGTAACATTAACAGGAAGGATTAGTGGTGTCAAGACCCCCACAACAGCTAAAAAAGCGATAGACTCAGTACAACTGGGGGAATCAAGACTATAGCATTTCTCCACGAGATGCTGGGCGTAGCTTGCTTTTTGTAGAGGAGTCCCCAAAATTCATTGATCACGCTCTGTTCTGATGCCTACGGGAAGTTGTCCTTTGCGCGTCTAGGCTTGAAGGTGGCGCATCCTACCTTAGGGACTTCCAACTAAAAAATATCCCATCTTTGGGTAGCTTGGGAAGCAGAGGGGGCAGAGGAAGCAGAGGAGGAAAAATTTGATCGTAGTTTTCGCTCTCAAAATTGGATAATTTAATTTCTGGAATTCCCTTAAACAAGTTTCAGATTTCTCTTTGAATTCAGATGCTTAAATTCTAAGCTTTGTCACCCTCAATTTATCAGAATTTTTCTCATGAAGTTATCGTTACTTGTTTGCCTAGAAGAAGAAAACGGCTTGTGATTAGACGTTCTTATAGTGATATAACTTTACAAATATTGGTATGTCATAACTGAAGAAATAGTGTAAATAATCAAAAATCAATGGGAAAAAATTTAAAAGTTCAAATGAATAAATACAGTTACTTTGAAGAAAGCCAACAAAAGTTACAGCCGCGGCATAGTCCTTCAAAAATTCCAAAAGCTAGAATTCCAAAATCAAAACATCTAATTTTCCTGACTTCTGTTTTTAACTTGCGAAAGCTGATTACAGACAATTGAGAAATGCCATATATCATTACTTACCCAAGTCCTTATTCAGCAGCTCAACTTTTTAGAATCAACAGTTTCATTATGCCCAGTCCTAAAATCTTAGCCAAATCTTTTGACTATCATGGAGTTTACCCCTGCCCAGTCTGTCGGATAGGTAAGATTTCTCATATGCCATTGATGGAAGCTATGGCTTGTGACTTTTGCCAAGAGATTTTTACGGTGAACCTAGAACTACAGCAAATCAAGATGCCTTCTAGGCAACCGCCCTTGGTTTGGCGTTGGAATGGGTTTAGTTGGACAGAAGCCCAGTTAGAAGGCGTGGAATTAGGTTGGGGTTATGGGCTAGCTGCTATTGCTTTTGTAGTCCTTCCTACTACTCTCATTGGCATAGTAGCTTATTATTTTCCTCCTAATATCAATGAGCCGATTACGTGGATGCCATATATTTGGACAATATTAACTTTTTTGTCACACTTATCAATTATTGTTTGGATTTTTATTGAAGTTTATCAAATTCCAGTTGCAGCATATTTAAGAGCGATCGCTCGATGGAGAAATGGGGAGATGGGGAGGTAGGGAGCAGAGGGGCAGAGGAGCAGGGGGTGATGGGGAGAAAAAACTCTTAACTCCTCACTCCTCACTCCTAACTCCCCAATGCCCAATCCCCAGTCCCCAAATAATAAAAGATGCAGCCGATAGAACGCTGTATCACTCATAATTAAGTTGATTGTCCACCAAAATGACGTATGAGCGATCTGGAGCGGTACTATAGAATTTTGGAATTAGAGCCTGGGGCAACGCTTGAGGAAGTGAACCAGGCTTATAAAGATTTGGTATTTGTTTGGCATCCCGATCGCATTCCGAAGGAAAATCTCCGCTTACAGCAGAAGGCACAGGACAAGCTCAAAGCGATAAATGAAGCTCGTGAAAAATTGCGCTCTGTAAAAACCAAACATCAAAGCACACATAAGCCATCGTCATCGCCGTTTCACTATGAAACACCATCTCAAACAAGCCAGCCACCATCAAAGCACAATCCAGATTTGAGTGGTAAAGACTATAGTCGAGCAAATTTGAGCAATAAAGACTTATCTGGCAGAAATCTCAGTTATGCCAACTTGAGCGGTGCTAATCTCAGCGATACTTTTATGCACAAGGTTAACCTCAGAGGAGCAAATTTATCTGAAGCTAATTTGTTTAGAGCAAACCTACTTTTAGCGGATCTCAGGGAGGCAAATTTACGTGCTGCTAATTTAATTGGCGCGGATCTCAGTGGAGCCGATTTACGGGGAGCTGATTTAACCGGAGCGCGGATTCGCTCTGGTGAAAGGCTTCTGGTTAAACTAATTGGTGCTAACCTAGCTGGGGCAATCATGCCTGATGGTGCGATTCATCAGTGAAACAATTTTGGATTTTGGATTTTAGATTTTAGATTGACCCTATGCATGATTGCTCTTTCTATAATCGAGAATTTTTGATTTTCGATGTGAGATTTTTTCTCGCCTTTAAATTCGCTTACTCTCAGACCTCTTTAAATTTTGAATGGAACAATTTTCAATTCAAAATCTAAAATCCAAAATCTAAAATCCAAAATGCTATTACTCACGCAGTGCGTAGCCTACGCCACGCACTGTGTGAATTAGGCGCTTTTCTTTATTTTCTTCTAATTTCAGGCGTAGATAACGAATATAGACTTCGATAATATTAGAATCACCCATGAAGTCGTAACCCCAAACTTTTTCGAGAATTTGGTCTCTGGTAAATACTTGGCGGGGATGTGAAAGCAAATATTCTAATAAATCAAACTCTTTTGCTGTTAACTCAATGCTTCTTTTAGCGCGAAATACTTGACGAGTGCGGCGATTTAAGCTTAGGTCTTCAAACTGTAATAAGTCTTCGTCTGTTTCTTGAGTGCGGCGTAAATGAGCGCGGATTCTTGCTAGTAGTTCTTCTATGCTGAAGGGTTTGACTACATAATCATCGGCTCCTGCATCTAACCCTGCGACGCGATCGCTAACTTCATCTTTCGCTGTCAACAAAATTACTGGTACTGAGTTACCCGTCGCTCGCAAACGACGGCAAATTTCTACACCTGATAGTCCTGGTAACATCCAATCCAGAACGGCTAAATCTGGGGAGGACTCCCGCGCCAAAGTTAATCCAGTGATGCCATCATGGGCTATGCTAACTTTGTATCCTTCACTACTAAGTTCTAATTCCACAAATCGCGCTAGTTTGACTTCATCTTCAACCAAAAGGATATGTGCTGTCATTTTTTACTCCTAAAATAGATAATTTCAAAATAAAATTACTAAAGTAACCTAGCTGTGATTTAGTCTCAAATTCGGATCATCACTTATTATTTTCCATAACTTATTGTCAAGAATCTGCTAAGTAATAGCTACATTGTCAGATTTTTTGCAGATATGCATCAAGCATACTCAGGCGTAGACAAAATTTGTTAGCTCAGTTGTTGTTAAGCTGCTGCTGTTGTTTTATTTGTTTTAATTGCGTTAATAATTGTTTCCAAATCAAGGCTAAGGTTAATACTTTAAATTATCTGGGCTTTGATTAAAATTGAGTTGGTAAGAGTATAGTGCATACTTAGTCGTCCATTAATTGATTAATTGACATAAATTAACTTTGGGTTTTAATTGCAGAAATAGATAATGAATTATTTATATGTAGTTCGCACTCTAATATATATGAGTGTAAGAAAAATGAGTTTTTCCTGAATAAAGTTATAATTTTTGCTTAAAAAACTGTAAAGCTTTATCTTGCAAGCTTTTTTGTGGTGTCTCAATAAAAATATTTTTCTAATAAAATTAATCTTTAAATCTCAGAATACTTTAATTTATGCATCAGCTAGAACTCATAGTGATGCAGCAATCTATTAATTACAAGTTTAGTTACCGCAAAAGCGAGGATTTGATCGTGAAAGGTTTAATTTTTGGTAGTTTATCTGCTCTAATACTTACTACATCTGCTGCTGCTATAGCTACACCTGTAAAGTATCAACAGTCAAATTCTGATACACATACAGTCTCTCAAATAGCATTGAATGTAAACGTTCCACATATTACTAACTCTGGTGTCAGAAACGATACTCATTTTATTAGAGTAGCAGTAGTTGGTATGTCTCTACAAGACTTGATGATTTCCTTGCCAAGTCAGATGGAAAGCTTTAATAAAGTTAGGATTGTAGACCAATCTGGTCAAGAAATTGCAGCTAAAACAGAGACTAGTAAAGAACGTGTGTCAATCACCTTTGACCAGCCTGTCAATTCTGGTGGGTCTGTAGAAGTACAATTCATAGGTGTACAAAGAAGAATTCCATTTGAAAAAATCTTACTCTATGGAGTAACTGCGAAAAGAGTTGGATTAAATGGAGATATTCCTATTGGAACAGCCAGAATTGATATTGCGGATAAAGGTTAGAATTGAGAATTCAAGAGTCAGGAGTCAGAGGTAAAATTTAGTTGATATCTGGCTCTTGATTTGAAAAGATGTTGCTTATTAACTTGTATACTGTTGTATATCCAGAAGTGCGGATTTTGTTAACAAAGTCTGCATTTTAAATATATATTCATAATTCATAATTCATAATTCATAATTCATAATTCATGATTCTATTTAATTATATTGGTAAAGTAATTGTGAAAATACTTCCTTCTCCTAATTTTGATTGTACGCTCACATTGCCACCCATACCTTCTACAAGTGTCTTGACAATTGATAAGCCTAAACCAGAACCTCCAGTTGCATGAGAGCGAGATTCATCTACGCGGTAAAATCTTTCAAAAATACGTGCTTGATGTTGTAAAGGAATTCCATAACCTTTGTCGCAAACTTGAATAACTACTTTGTCTGGAAGTTGGTCTAATTTAAAAATTACAGGTGTACCAGCTTCAGAATATTTAATGGCATTATCAATCAAATTAAGTAGTACTTGTTTGAGACGACTGTAGTCTACTTTGACTTCAATTGGGTAAATTGTAGACTCAATATTAATTTGGCGATCGCTATATTTTTCTGCCATCAATACAATTTCTTCAACTAAGTCATTTAAAACGTAAGATTTCATTTGAAAATGCAAGTAACCGCTATCTGCTCGTGCTAAATCTAGTAAATCTTGTAGCAGGCGAATAGTACGTTCGGCTTCTGATGCCGCAGTTTCTAAAGCTTCTTGTTGGGTTTGGGTTAAGTTATTTTGCCGCCGCAAAACGCTTTGTAAGTAACCATGTACGATGGTCAAAGGTGTACGTAATTCGTGAGAAACATTACTGACAAATTCTTTTTCTTGCTCCCACGATTGCGAAAGACGCGACAGTAACACGGTTAAAGTTTGAGCTAATTCTTTGACTTCGCTGGGTGCATTATCAACAGATAACTGTGGTTGTCCTAAATCTTCTGGGGAAATCACAGCAGCCATTTGATTCAGCTTGCGGAGAGGTTGTAGGGAATGCTTGATATAAATGGCGATCGCAACTGTTAAAATAATAATTGCTAACACACTAATAAGAACTAAACTCTGTACCATTACGACCAACATTCTCTGTTCGCGGGTTATATCTTTAACTACAAATAAATTACCAATAAGCTTACCCTGCACTTCTATAGAAGCACCACATAAAATAAAATAGTTTTGATTAATTTTATAAACTTGTGATTTAATCGGCATTTTAGTTAAAGACATTAACTCAGATACTAGAGAATTAGATAATAAAGTTAAAGCACTAGATTGTACCAAAATTTTATTTTCAGAATTTTTGACCCATAATAATGTATTGTTATTCGCCAAATTATTAATAGCCTTCTGTAACCCTGTTTCAGGTTGCATCATTTCACTATAAATTTGTACATCTCTGGGCAAAGTTTTAGCTATTTGCTCTATATTACGTTTATGATTATCAATTAAAATTTCCTGGGTTTTCCAACTCGTCCATGTAGCGAGACCACCTAACACTAAAGCCGAAAAGCCACCAATACCAAGTGTTAGGCGTAGCTGTAATGAAAATGGGTCTATATTTTGCCAATTTTTTTTGATTTGCTTCACTGCTTTAATCTTTTGAAAAAGTGGGTAGAAAGTCGGTAGTTGGGATTAGAGTACATTATTTTTTGATTGTTACTTGTAAGATTTAACTGTGAACAGCCGATTTTAAATTATCTCTGTTGTCAGCTTAAACTAAAAATTAGCAAATCCAGAAATATGATAATTTTTATTTGTTTTTCAATCCTTAGAGCCTCCCTAATTATAATTTATATGTAATTCATCTAAGTTAAATTAATTTCATCTGAGAATTTGCTGAAAGCTTTTCAGATAAACTGAACTTCCTGAAGAAACAGAACCCTGGCTTCTTTAATAAGTCAGGGTTCTCAACTTTATTACTTTTACAAATTCTTGATTTTACGAAGAAGTTTTTATCTGAGGACATTTTGTTTGCTGGACTTTAATTTTCTGTTGAATTGCTAGTGGCAAGCCAGGTTTAACTTTGGCATAAAGACGAGCAAACTCTCGCACATAATGAGCAGCCACTATCGGACTTTCAACGACTACAAGTGTCTCGTCGTTACCATTATTGGCTGCATCAGACCAATTATGAGAACCTGTAATTACTGTTTTGTTATCAATAAGAGCAAACTTATGATGTAGTAAATCGCCTTTGGGTAATGTAGGTACGCCTACGGTTGTAATTGGGTTTTGCCAAGGATGATTATCAACTTCATATTTACATTTATTACTCAGAGCAACTCCCATCATATCTAACGCTTCACTATAAGGACGATAGGCAAATTGTGGTTCAATTAAAGCCCGAATTTGGATTTTTTGCTGATGTCGATTTTCCAAAATATTAGCAAGACGCTGTTCGGAAAAGACGAATAAAGCCAAATCAACAGATTCTCTTGCTGAATCTAAAGTCTTGCCAATTAAACCATTACTACTATTAGTCCAAGGCTGAGTAGGAGAAGTCGGCGAAAACTGTACAGTAATTTTGGTTTTATTTAATGTGATTTGTTGAGGTAAACGTAGTGGCTTTTGTAGACCAAATCGGCTATCTGGCTTACCTCCTGGGCCGTCGCCCCACATAATATTAAACTCTTGTGTAAATAAAGATGCTAATTCTGGGCTGTCAATTTGCAATAAGTTATTGACATTACCTAAAGTGCTAGGATTTGTATAATCACCAAAGGTATCACTTAATGTAAAATTGGCTGAAGTAATAATTACAATGCGATTATCTATAATTACAAACTTATGGTGCATCAAACTACTACCTGCTGAACCATCTGCTCGATCGTCTAGCCAGGGAATTTTTGCATTTTGCAAAATGATTAAAGCATCTCTTTGATTTATTTCTGCGGGAGTCAGTTGATTATCTTGATTAATATCAATAAATTGGCGAAATTCTTGATAGCGTTCTCGTTCTCTTTTATTTAATTTACCTACTTCTTCAGGTGTAAAACTACTCCAAGGTCGGCTATAAGTATTTTCTAAAATTAACCTGACTTTTACTCCGGCTTTTTGTCTATCAACCAATGCCTCGGCTACTTTAGGTAAACGTAATTCCTGTACCGCAACATCTATTGTAGATTTAGCTTGAGAAATAGTATCAACAATCTGTTTTTCTAAGTCATCTCCCAACCGAGTTTGCTGACGGTAAGATTCCTTATATTCGGAAGATTGAGAATGATTAAAGTAAACTTTAACTAACGGATCTTGTGGTAAAGCTGCTAGAAGTTTATTGGATGACTGGACTCGTTGACAAGCAGCAAGGGGAAAGATCAGTAAAAAGATATATAAAAAAAACCTTTGTCTAGATAAAATTTGCACTGTAATCTGTTAAAAGTGGATTGAGAGGGGACATATTTATCATTCCCAAAATTTGGGGTTATGAGATGAAATAAAAAAGTAGCTTTCCCAGGCAAGAAAAACCCACTCATACATGCAAAATTGCAGAGATTTTGTCAGATTTGTCCCCCTAAAGTCTACGTGGTAAAAAAATCAGCAGCTTATTACCAGCGTGTGTTCTCACCATTATCGGTTATATGCAAATTTATCTAGATTACAGCGCGACTACTCCCACTCGCAAAGAAGCGATCGCAGTTATGCAAACAGTCCTCACTCAACAGTGGGGCAATGCTTCCAGCTTACATGAATGGGGAAAACGGGCTGCAACGGTTGTGGAACAAGCCAGAGTCCAAGTTGCTTTCTTAATAAACGCCGCCACTCCCGAATCGATTGTTTTTACCTCTGGGGGTACTGAGGCCAATAATCTGGCAATTATGGGCGTGGCTCGGTTGTATACTGTTCCTCGACATATAATTATCTCCAGCGTCGAGCATTCCGCAATTTCTGAGACAGCGCGGTTGTTAGAAATATGGGGTTGGGAAGTTACGCGCCTAGATGTAGATAGCAAAGGCAGAGTTAACCCCCTGGATTTAAAGGCGGCATTGCGACATAATACAGTCTTGGTTTCCGTAATTTACGGTCAAAGTGAAGTTGGGACTGTACAACCAATTGCAGAATTAGGAAAAATTGCGCGATCGCATGGTGCTTTGTTCCATACAGATGCGGTGCAAGCTGCGGGACGCTTAGCGATAGATGTACAACAACTCCCCGTAGACTTACTTAGCCTTTCCAGCCATAAAATATATGGCCCCCAAGGTGCAGGGGCGCTGTATGTAAGTCCTGGCGTAGAATTGATGCCTTTATTAGCTGGTGGCGGACAAGAAATGGGATTGCGTTCTGGGACACAAGCAGTACCGATAATTGCTGGGTTTGGTGTAGCTGCTGAATTAGCAGCGCAGGAATTGGCTATAGAAACACCACGGTTGATTCAGTTACGCGATCGCGCCTTTGCCCAATTAGCTGAAATACCTGGTTTAATTCCTACAGGCCACCCGTATTATCGCTTGCCTCATCATGTGAGTATGTGCTTAGAATACGCAGATGGCGAAAAACTCAGCGGTAAAACCTTAGTACGACAGCTAAATCTTGCCGGTATCGGTATCAGTGCTGGTGCTGCTTGCCATAGTGGTAAACTCAGCCCAAGTCCGATATTGTTAGCAATGGGTTATTCCGAAAAAGCTGCCTTGGGTGGAATTCGCATCACATTGGGACGTGATACCACCGAAGCCGATATCGATTGGACAGCGATGGTATTGAAGCAAGTTTTAGAGAGACTGACACCGGATTTATCTTTAGTTAAGCGTTGATCGCAGTTCTTCAATCGGGATGTGAAACACTTTTATATTTACTGATATGAACTTTTCTCCCCAACTCCAACAAAAGATCGAAAAATGGGCAAACAATCGAGGAATCTCGACTGAAGAGTTTGTTTTGCAAGCAGTTACCGAAAAAATTAATGTGCTGAGTCAGGCTGAAGAACATACTGAACAAAATTCTCAACCAACTAATGTAGTGTCTTCTAACGAAGCAAAAGTCTATCGAAAAGAAGGGATTTTGGTTGTAGATGGCGAATGATCAGTCAGAAAACTTTGATTTCAATACCTTATTGCTTCACTCGTTTGGGAAATGCGATCGCTAATCTTATGCAAGTTACCGACTGCTGAATGTAGCGAATAATACCTTTAGGAAGCAAATATAACTTAGTAATAAAAATTTAGTCAAGTTAGATGTTAGCTATTTTGTGTGACAGTGATTTTTCGCAACACAGCGTTACATTAACAAACAATACAAACCATAAAACAACAACACCATGAATACTGCTAAACTCACCACTGATGGCACTCACCAAATCGTTATTTTGCCCGAAGACTTTCAACTCACTGGCACTGAAGTTTATATCAAAAAAATTAGTAATGCCGTTGTCCTCATTGCCAAAGATAACCCCTGGCAACCCCTCATCGATAGTCTAGACAATTTCTCTGATGACTTCATGACTACTAGAGATCAGCCACTCCTCAACACCAGAGAGAACTTCTAGAATGCTATACCTCTATTGCCTAATGGCTTTGTGCTGGTGCTAACGAAAATCACAGCCAATGCTGGAACAATAGAAGTAATGCTAAACCAAGATAAGAAATCATGAGTGAACTTCCCAATAGTCTTGAAGATGCGATCGCCCAATCTCAAACCGCTGTCCAAGCTGCCCTTGCCGATGGCTGTAATCGCCTACAAGTTGAGTTCCTGTTCCCAGAACTGAAACTCATGCCCGTGGCGGAACAATTTGTGCCGTTGTTTGCTGAATACGATTCTCGCTTGAAAATTTTCTTTGCAGATGCTGGGGCTGCGGCCTTAGCCCGCCGCGATTGGGCTGATGCGCCATTTCAAATTTTGGATATTGGGACGGGGAGGGCTGCTTCGCTACAAACAAAAATCCAGCCAGAGGATGAAATTTTCTTATTTATCTCTCCCACTTCCGTGGAAGTACCGCAGTTAGAAAAGTTGTGTGACGAAATTGGCGATCGCCCTTTAATATTTTTAAATCCCCGCCTTGAAGATGCTGGAACTGTGGGCATTGGTTACGCAGCTAGAAAAATCCGCGATCGCTTCATCAATACCATTGAATCCGCCTATTACCTGCGCCCGATAGACGATCAAACCGCTTTATATCGCTGCTACCCAGGACAGTGGGAAATTTGGGTAGAAAACAGCGGTGATTATCAAAAAATTGCCGATTTACCCACAAAACCATCGGGGGATGAGTTGGATCTCATTCTTATGAAGGGACAACCCCAAACAACAACCAACGCTGTACCTGGGAGAAAGCCCAATGTGTTTAAGAGTTTACAACGGTTTTTAAAAGCTTTGAGTAGTTAGGAAAAAGCAGAGGTAGCAGGAGGAAACTTAATCGCCTGCTGCCTCATTGTCAATTTTCTATTACTATGAAATTTCCTTAACTAGCCGCGAACTCCAAGGACACCAGATGCCACCTGGTAAAAATGCGCCGCCTGCCTCATCTAAATGGTCTTCGGTGTATTCAATTGAAGCATCACAAACTTCTATCGCCACTTGAAAGAAATTGATAGACGCTGGGTCTAATTGGTAACTCCAACCTGGATTGTATGCGGCTGGTGTTTTTATGATTCTTCCGTATATATGGGTTGTATCTTTTTCTTTTCCACTGAGTATATCCCTCGCTTGTTGAATTTTACTCTCATCAGTAAGTTCCACAACAAATTGACCACGATAAGGTGGAGTTTCAAATACAAATCTGGCAGGAGTAGCGGCGTATGATGGTGAACTAAAACCCATAGCAAGGATAGCTACAACAGCTAACACAGTTAGTACTCGACGGATTAATTTTCTTGCGATCGCAATCATAATTTTCCCTATGTAGGTACAAATGTTGCGAGTAAGCTAACACGATCGAGAAAGTGACACAAGGACAGTTAAGACAGTTAAGAAAAAATTATTAAAAAAAAATCAGGATTGTGCGGAAAACTCAGTTTTTGCACGTGGGAAATTTGGGTAGAAAACGGTGGTGAATATCAATTAATTGCCGATTTACCCACAAAACCATCGGGTGATGAGTTGGATCTCATTCTGATGAAAGGACAACCCCAAACAACAACCAACGCTGTACCAGGAAGAAAGCCGAATGTGTTTAAGAGTTTACAACGGTTTTTAAAGGCGTTGAGTAGTTAGCAGAAAGCACAGCTAGCAGCAGGAAACTTAATCTCCTGCTGCTTATACGTCTTATTAAAGTAAAATACAGGATATTTCCATATCTTTAGGGCTAAAACAGAAACTTAATGTTGAAAACCCTGTACATTGTGCGACATTGCCAAGCAACTGGACAAGAACCTGAGGCGGTGCTGACATCAGAAGGATATCTGCAAGCGATCGCCCTTAGTAATTTGTTATTCGGATTTGGCATCGAGCGAGTAATCTCCAGTCCATTTACTAGAGCATATCAGTCAATGGCTCCCCTCGCTGAACGTCTGGGTATCTCAATCGAGACTGATAACAGGCTTGCCGAACGCGTTCTGTGTGCAACACCGCTTGCTGATTGGCGCGAACGATTGGCCCAGTCATTTACCAATCTTGATTTATGCCTTGAAGGTGGCGAATCAAGTCGTGATGCTATGGTACGTGGAATAGCTGTAATTAATGAAGCATTGCAGCAAAAAGTAGAGACAATCGCGATCGTCACCCACGGTAATTTAATGGCACTAATCCTCAAGCATTTTGACGATCGCATCGGTTTCGCCGAATGGCAAAAGTTGACCAATCCAGATGTGTATCGCCTACAGTTTGTCAACGGTGGAACAAACTTAGAGCAAATGATATTTTTCTAAGTAGTTTAGCAACTAGCTTTTAACTCACAGCATAATCTGTATACTGCCGCATATATGGTGTGTGAAATCCAACTACAATATCGTGTTTTGGTACTCCCATTGCCACTAATTGCTCACCTACATCTTCTTCTGTGCCATTCCACTGAATCCAAATCTTGCCATTTTTAATATCAAAATGCATCACTGGGCCAAAAACCCGACGTTTATTTTGCCAACCAATATATATCAGTTGGTAATGGTCTTGTTCCACGTCAAAAATTGTTTGAACTTCAATTTCATTATTAGAAGAGGCAAGCTGAGCATATTCTGTAATTAATTTACGAATAGACTCCCGGTATTTTTCTAAATCTGCCATTGGATAATTTCCTCCGTTTCCACATCATAAATTATCAGATTAATTTGACTTCGCTGGATAATAGTTTTAATAAACGGTTTAGTTAAAAAATCGTTATAAGTGTTTAAGGGCACTGCTAAATACAAAATTAGCTCAGAACCTATTTCTTCTAATGCATATCGATAATTATAGGATTTACGCACTGTACAAATTAATCATGCTGTGCGTTGCTATGCATAAGTCGTTTCAGGCTTTTATTAATCATTCTTTGATGGTAAATAGACCCTGGGTGTAGGGAATAGTGCTGTGCCCCTACGACAGATGTGGTTTTTCAATCATCTATATTTGGTATTTTTTGTCAATGCGTAAGTCCTAAATTAATAAACTGTCCTACCGCTGTATGAAACTCAGAAATAGTTGAAGTACCAATAAAACTTTTAACTTCAACCGCTATTTTTTGCCCTTCTCTTTCTGCCGCAATAACTTTCTCTGCTCCCAAATCAATATACATATCGGCAATATTTTCTATGCGAATTAGCAAAGGGTCATGAGTAATTCGCCACCCGTCTTTTTGTAATGCCGATTTCACAACATGGTGAAATTTATCTATAGCTGACATAAACTGTTTTTCAGCTTCTATATATATTTTGCCAAAATGCTGCGCGAACAATAAGAGTTAGGAATTTTACTATTAACTCCTAACTCTTGTACAGACGCGATGAATCGCGTCTCTCTTGTACAGACGCGATGAATCGCGTCTCTACTTTTTTAATTCGCTTGCAACGGCGCATTCAAGATTTTCTCGATGCGATCGCGTGTTTCTAGGATGTGCGCTTTGGTATATTCATCATCAGAATTAACATCTTTGAGCTTCTCATCCAATTGTTTTAGTTTATACCATGCCAAAGTGCGGGCATCTTCTGGAACATATTCTTTTCGCAACACCATGTTGCTTAAAACGTCTAAATATTGACGCTGTAAGCCTCGCCGCAAACTGGCAATCTTCATTGGTTTACCTTTTGGTTTGATGACTTCCGTCCAAATACCTGACTGTAATGTGTCAAATAGCTCTGGCAACGTCAGTGCATTTTCGGCTTTGGTTTTGAGTTCGATATCCTTGAGACGAGAAAGGCGATCGCCTGAGAGTAGATCCCGTAAAACAGAACCCTGCAACAGTAACACCAAGTCATGAATTGGATAATCCAAACGACCAACTTGCGGATAACTACCCCAATGCCGCCAACGGGAAGGTGCTAATTTATTCAGTAGTTCTGGTGAAAAACTCAAAGCATCTTCAGCAAATAGATATTTTTGCAGTGTTTCTAAAGCCTGACGTTGTTGTTCAACTGGTACCGGTTCAAATGGTAATCGGCGCTGGGGGACTTGGGACGCATTCTGTGAGGGAGTTTCGCTAGCATGGATGCGATAGAATGACTGTCCGCCGATGTATTTTGTTGTGTAATATATTTGCTGGAAATAGTTACCCAATACTGTGCTAAAACGTTCGCTAACATCGCTGTAACTCTCTCCAGCCACTGGGTAACGCTTATCGAGACGTTCCCACATCACACGGGAATTATTCAACTGCCACTGTGAATAAAGCAACACATTGCCGCTGTTATCCCAAGCATCGGCTGTGGGGTCAAGGTCATAAACATCTTCGTCGGTGGAATAACTCAACTCAGGTTTGGAGGATTCGGCAGCAATTTCCTCTAAAATTGGCTTTTCGGCTACAGGAGTTGATGTCTGAATTGGGATATAGCCGTACTTAATCGCCCATTCATCATAAACTCCCACCATACTGGGAAAATAATCTCCTTGCTTTGTACCTTGGGGGGCAATATTTGGCGGAATGTAGTCCATGACGGAAGTTGTCAAACCTTTAGTTTTAGTAATTTCCGTATTATTCATTTCTTCTGGTGGTAGCAGCGTACTACCACGGAAGTTATGGCGTAAACCAAGGGTATGTCCGACTTCGTGGGCAATAATTAAACGTAAATATTGATTGATATATTCCTTCACCTGGCTTTGATTGGGTGTGGTATCTGGCAGCAGTGACATTGCCAGGGAACCTAAGGCAAACTGATTCGCTGCTTCCATCCCATAACACAAATCGTACTCGCCTGCCATTTTAGATAAATGATTTAAAAACCCTTGGGATGCTTCTGGCATATTCTTGTCTTTGGCATTTAAACCGTTGGCGCAAAGTAAACGATTTTGCATCAATGCCGATAAAGTCGTGGTATTTTTTACTTGGTTGGGTTGGACAATTTTGCGATATTCATTCTTGAGTGCCCGTACAAAGCTAGCATCTACAAGAATATCTGCATCTAAAATTTCTCCGGTCAAGGGGTTAACGCGGGATGGCCCCATTGCAAAGTATCCATCTACCGTGTTAATCCAGCGAATCGTATTGTAACGAATATCTGCTGGGTCCCAAGTCGCATCATCTGGCATTTGGCGGGCTTCAATGGCATCCTTGAATCCGGCTTTGAGGAAGGCTTTGTTCCACATCAAAACCCCTTCTTTGATAGCATCCCGGTATTCTAAGGGCACAGCATTATCAATCCAAAAGACAATCGGTTTTTTAGGACGAGAAATCGCTGCTTTTGGGTCTTGTTTTTCCAAGTCCCAGCGGTTGATGTAACGGACAAAAGAATCGCCGCGATCGTCTTTGGATAAATCTTGGTAGGCGGTGATAAAATAGCCGATGCGATCGTCAGCAAGGCGGGGGCGATAATTCTTATCAGGTAGTTGCGAGAGACTGTAATGAACGCGTAAAGTAAAGCCACGGTTGTCAGCTAGTGAGGCAAAGCTTGGCACTTCACTATCTCGACCGGCACCACCGGAGAAATTTAAAACTGACTGAACTTCTATATTCTGGGGAAAAGCTTTAGAAGTGCCAAAATATGACTGGTCTGTGCTTCCCGGAACTCCTAAACTCAGAGATAATCCTGCTAAGTCTGTCAATAGCAAATCTCCCAAGTCAATGAGAAGGGTTTTGCGTTGCGGATGAATGCTTTTAATGGAAATATTGTAGAGAACAGAGTCACTAAAAGAACGGGCAAGCGATCGCACTTGCGGATCTCCCTCACGAGTCCGGAAATTGACATTCCGAATTACAAATTGTAAATTATTATCCACTCGGCGGAAATAAAACAAAAAATCTTGCAAAGGCATCCCGCTGTAAATACCTCGTTCGCCAATGCCTGATTCCAATGTTGCCGCAGCTAGAAAATCTTTATTGAGTTGCTCTGGTTTAATTTCTAAATAAATTTTATTCTTTTCTTTATTCCGATAAAGCGTGAACAATCCTCCCTGCTTTGCAGTATCTTTCACTACTTCATCAAACGCCTCTAAATCATCCTTTGCATCTGGTTTAGTACTAGAATTCGGTTTAGAATTCGGTTTTTGTGGCGGTTTGGCAACTTGCAAAAACGGCTGCTGTGCTGCTTTTTTGAGGTCTTTTACTACCCACATAAACGATTGAGGCTGTACCTCTTTATTTTGATTCACTACCCAAACTTGCCCTGGTACTAGCCTCTGTTGGGGGCGGGTATTGATATCTTTTGGCGATAAGGTTGATGTTTCGATTGAAGAAGTTTTTGTAGTTGAAGGGCTATTAGAGTTTTGTTTACTTATGTCTGTGACTAACACTGTCGTCTGATCTTTGGCAGACAACTCTGAATTAACTCCATTAACAGCCAATGACTTAGTGCTAATAGCTGCTATTCCTAAAAACAAACTTTGTAACAAAATCATATAAAAGCTTAATCTGGTCATCGCATTCATCCCCAATAACAATCTTTCGTTAAGTTTTAACTTTTGCAAAGCTACGCAGCTCGTCTTGTGTTGATTCACTACCTGCTTTATATCAAGCAGCCAACTTTGACTTCAATTTTAATTCGCATTTTTCCGATTTTTTGTGCTGTTTTACAGTAGGATTTTTCCTAATAATTGCGTCTCTCACAAAGAGTAAGTATTATTTTTACATCAGAGTAGTAAATATCGTGGGAAAAAAATATAACGAATTCGCCAACGCGGCAAAACTATGTCATTTTTGCAATAATTTTTCACTTGGCAATTTATTTACATCACCAATATCAGTTTCAGGCTCAAAGCAGCTTCTACCAATGCCTCTGACAAATAACATTAGGAATTTACGAGTATATAGTAAATATTTATACGAGTATTTAAGCCATTAAAAGTAAACTAGCAGAGAAAACATTTTAGTTCGGGATTATCAAAACAATTACTTTAAATGTATCAACGGGCACAGAAATGTCAACATATTTATCTCAAGTCTGGAAGCTGCTGACAAATTATGTGAGGGGTACAAGGTTGCAAGAGATGTCAAAAAACACATCTGCGGAAACCGAAACAGTTTTGCCTCTAAGAAAAAGTATTAAAGAACCAGACGAAAGCCTTAAATTTGTTCAAGAGAAATTGCCGGAATATTTATTGTGTGAAAAACTGCAAAAAAGTTTAGCAAAATGGACATTCACAGGGAACACTTGGAATTATAAGATAGACGAAAAGATACTGAGTAGGCAAGCTGCTGGGTTATGTTTTGCAGTGGGCGATCGCCAACTGCACGAAGAGATTTACGATTTACTAGGTAACGGTGCGCTGAAACCCGAAATAGTCAACGATGTGATGGAATTCGTGGTTACAGATAAAAAAATTAACCTAGAAGTACTTTTTTGGCGGTTAGAAGATTTTTATCATCGTTGGTGTCAGGGAGAGTTTATTGATGCCACACCAGAGGATAACCTACCTCAGAAGAAAATGTTACAGTTGGCAGCAAAAAATATTGCGATCGGGCTGAGGCAGGTAGATATATATACAGGGCTAAACGTGCTGATTTTATTACTAGAGTTACACCGCTGTGCCCAACACCGAGATCGACTCCAACAAAAAATCATTTTCTATCCATCTGCTCAACCAGACACAGACAATTTTTTCACATCCCAACTACTGCGAATTATTAACTACAGCGATGCCCTGGAAATTGGCAACTTTAGCAGTATAATCGGGCAATTTCTCAAAAGCGGCAACTTTATCGGTGCTTATCTCGGCGATGCTAACTTGACTGGGGTAGATTTTAGTAACGCCAACCTCAGCCGTGCTTACCTTGGCGATGCCAACTTAACAGGAGTCAACTTCAGCGGTGCTAACCTTAGCACTGCGAACCTTGGTGATGCCAACCTCAGCGGCGCAAACCTTAGCAATGCCAACCTTAGCGGTGCAGACCTCAGCAGCGCCAACCTCACTGGTGCCAACCTCAGCGGTGCAAATCTCAACCACGCCAACCTTAGCCGTGCTGACCTTAATAGTGCTAACCTCAACCACGCCAACCTAAAAGCCGCCGACCTCAACCGCGCCGACCTTAGCAGCACCAACCTCAACTGTGCCGACCTCAGTAACAGCATTCTTTTCGGTGCTAATTTGAGTGACGCCAACCTCAGCAGCACCAACCTTAGCCACGCCGACCTTTGTCGTAGCGACCTCAGCGGTGCTGACTTAAGCCACGCCATCCTCAATGGTACCAACCTCAGCGACACAATTCTTTTCAGTACAAACCTCAAGGGCGCCATCCTCATCGCCGCCGACCTCAGTTACGCCAAACTCAATGGCGCCAAGCTAAACAACGCTAGACTCGACGGTGCCATGTTCTTAGGCGCTGACCTCAGCGGCGTAGACCTCAGTCGAGTGACTCTCAACCAAGCCGACCTCAGCGGGGTAATTCTCAACGACGCCGACCTCAGTGGTGCAGACCTCACCGACGCCATACTTTTCGGTACAGACCTCAGCTATGCCAACCTCAATAGTGCTAACCTCAGCGGCAGTAACCTCAGCGGTGCGCTTCTCAATGGTGCAAATCTCAGCCATAGTAATCTCAGCAGCGCCATTCTCGGAGGCGCTGATCTCAGCGACGCCAATATGGAACAAATGACCTGGGGTCAAAAGCAGCAGTGGGAAAGTGTGCGCGGACTAGAGACAGCGGTTAATGTGCCAGAGGCGTTGAAGGAAGAGTTGGGGTTGAAGTGATAAGGGGATGAAGAAGACGCGGGGACGCGGGGATGGGGAGACGCGGGGACATTTTTAGTTTTTGCGTCTTTTATAATTGGTTATTCTCGTAGAAGAATTTTTTAATTCACAACACAAGTGCTTTGGTTCACAACACAAGTGCCTTCGTTCACAACACAAGTGCTTTGGTTCACAACACAAGTGCTTTGGTTCACAACACAAGTGCTTTGGTTTAGAACAGCAACTTTTGAGTTCCAAACACCATTTTTCTACTTCCAGCACCAAAATATGGGTATCTTAGCTTGAGTAATGACCAATACGACCTCAAAGCTAGTTCTGAGAATCCTAACTGCACATCACAGGGTTATATCCCGCTTGCTAGAGTGTGAGTCGTTCACGTAAAATATAGTGCCATTGTTCCGGAAGTTCTCATGACTTCATCTGCGTCGTTTGACACGTTAGAGTCTTTACAGGCGGATATCGCTGAATTAATTGTTCGTCTACCGACATTAAAAAATCGGCAATTTATTCAGCAAGCACTTGCTACCATTGTTCGCCTTGCTGATACCGAAATTGAGCGTCTTGATTGGAAAATATTGTCAGCTGCGCTAGCAGATATGGAGCGCGGTTTCCAGCTATTTTATGATTACCGACACGTCCGCAAAGTGACCATTTTTGGTTCTGCTCGTCTGGCACCAGAGACACCAGAATACCAAATGGCGCTGGAGTTTGCTCGCTGTGTGACTAAATTGGGATTTATGGTGATGACTGGCGGCGGCGGTGGAATCATGCAGGCGGGTCACGAAGGTGCTGGACGAGAAAATTCTTTTGGCTTGAACATTCAGTTACCCTTTGAACAGGAAGCCAACCCATTTATAGATGGCGATCCCAAGTTAATTCACTTTAAATATTTCTTTACCCGCAAGCTGTTTCTCCTTAAAGAAAGTGATGCTGTAGCTTTGTTTGCTGGGGGCTTTGGCACCCAAGATGAAGCTTTTGAATGTATGACATTAAGCCAAACTGGTAAATTTGGCCCGGTGCCTTTAGTTTTAATTGACCACCCTGGTGGTAATTACTGGCGCTCTTGGAGCGAATATATTGATAAGCAATTAGTTCATAAAGGTCTTGTCAGTCCTGATGACCCCAGCCTTTACACGGTGACAGACAACTTGGATGTGGCTTGCGATGCTATCACGCGTTTTTACCAGGTTTACCATTCTAGCCGCTACGTTGGCGATCGATTAGTCATTCGTCTAAAAACAGATTTATCAGATGCCCAAGTCGAGCAACTGAATGCTGAGTTTAACGACATTATTATTCAAGGACGGATTGAAAAAAGTCAAGCTTTACCCCAAGAAGCCCAAGATGAAACTTTCGCACTACCCCGGCTGATTTTGTACTTTAATCAACGCGATTTAGGACGCTTGTATCAGATGATTGCCGCAATTAACCAGATGGGTACTCCTTCACTAGAGGATGCAGCACATCCAGAAAGAAAGTAAGGTTTATGGGTGGAAAATCCACCCCCAACCCAATATTTTTAACGTTGGAAAAATAAATTTGTGTAGGTTGAAATAAATTAGTTAGCCGCATCAAAAATCTGCTGTGCAGTTAAATTTAATTGGGGAAAGGTACGTGATGAAATTGCGGTGTTGCCTTGAAAGGGATTCATTTGATATTCACCATCAACTAATTCGCATACAAAAATAGTGGGTTGTTTGGGATTGCCGATGAACTTTTTTCCGCCTAATGCAGCATAATCAGCAATCCAATATTCAGGAATTCCCATTTCTTCATAATCCGCAAATTTATTGTAATAATCATCTCGCCAATTAGTTGAAACAACCTCAACCACCAAAGGAACTGATGCTGCTTGGCTTACTGTTGAATATTTTTGAAAAAAAGGTTCATTGTCGAGATTATCAAGATTTAGCAGTAACACATCAGGTGAATAAGCTGATTCGGCAGAAGGAGTTTTTATTAATGCGGTTTTGGGTATAGTGCAAGGAAGGTTCAGGCGATCGAACTCGACAGTTAGCTTTCGGGCTATAAATCCTACAACTTTTTCATGCTGTCCGGTTGGTTGCGGCATTTCAACAATTACTCCATTGTGCAATTCATAACGTTTTCCATCATTGGGATACCATTCTACAAATTCATCGAATGTGACTGATTTAGGCAAGGCTTGGGTCATAATCTTACCTCCATATTTGTTTTAATTGTATCAAAAAAATCACAATTAATGTTCTGATATTTAATTGATTTTAATTTTAAAATAACAATTTCATCAAAAAAATCAGCAGTAATAATTCAGGATTTTGCGATTCAATTATGTACAGATGGTAGCTGAATAAATGGTTTAATTTGCTCACTAAATCGTTTACTTAAGGATGGAATTTGTGACTTTGTAGTGAAGCCATCAGCATTTTTCCACATCTAATGAAAAGTTAAATCCGAGGTCAGACGATCGCCACAAATTCCCAACCATGCCCACAGCTTTTTAATTCGTGCTGTTTGTTGCCATTAATGGCGATCGCAGTTAGAAAAAAGTATATATAAATTATTATCAAAATTAACCGAAAAAATGATTCAATATGGCAATAAAATTTGCTCTTTCTCCTTTATACTGGCTTTCAAGAGACGTGACTTTTGTAGTCTGTCTCTTTTTGGTAAAAGAGGTAACAAAAATACGGTAATTTAACCTACTTCCAAATGAGAAAAACACCGTTTATTATGGCTCAATCCCGAATGACGTAAAAAAGCGTGTATATTAGCACAGTAAATAATACATAACATCCTAAACAGACATAGAGGAATAAAACATGCTGGAAATACTGGGTTCAGGTTTGGTGTCTCTTTGGCTAGAAATGGCTGGGGTACACATCAAGCCTATAGACGCTTTAGATGCATTGGCTTGGCAAAGTAGCCCTGGCTTAGTTCTTGCCCCCGATCCGAATCCAGCTGGGGCAACTACAGTACAGACATATCTCAAGGAATTAATCACAACCAAGGTAGTAGGGCAAAATCTAGCAGAGAGTCAGGGCATTTGGATGCAGTCAGGGCCGATGCTGATGGCAAATCACCAAGGCACAACACCTCTACCAGCTGCCTCTTTAACTAAAATTGCGACTTCATTAGTTGCGTTGAAAACCTGGGGCCCAGACCACCAATTTGATACTTTGGTTAGTGTCACCGGGCCAATGGTAAATGGGGTTGTGCAAGGTGATTTGGTAATTACTGGTGGTGGCGATCCGATGTTTGTTTGGGAGGAAGCGATCGCCCTTGGTAATACTCTCAATAAAATGGGTATCAAGCAAGTAAAGGGAAATTTAGTAATTACTGGCAATTTCGCCATGAATTTCCAACGTCAGCCGATGCTGGCGGGTTTAATCCTCAAGCAAACACTAAATTCTGCCACTTGGGGTCGTCCCGCTAATTACATATACTCCATCATGCCCAAGGGAACACCCAAGCCGAAAATCGTAATTGCGGGTGCTGTGAAATTTGAGGCACAACCAAACCCCCGACAAACTTTGTTAGTGCGTCATCGTTCGTTACCCCTGAAGCAGCTGATTAAGGAAATGAACGTTTACAGTAACAATGAAATGGCAGAGATGCTAGCAGAGTCCGTGGGAGGAGCCGCTGTGGTACAATCAACTGCTGCTTATCTTGCTAGGGTGCCGCAATCGGAAATTCAGTTAATCAATGGTTCTGGACTGGGGACAGAAAATCGTATTTCCCCTAGAGCTGCTTGTTCTATGCTTATGGCTATTCAAGGGGAAGCAAGCGCCCATCAACTGAATCTAGCTGACTTATTCCCCATGTCTGGATTCGATCGCCGAGGAACACTACACGCTAGACACATTCCCTCTGCTACTGTAATTAAAACAGGCACTCTCCGCGATGTCAGCGCTTTAGCCGGAGTCATGCCTACCCGCGATCGGGGTTTAGTTTGGTTTGCAATTATCAACCGTGGTACAAATGTCTGGAGTCTACGTACTGGACAAGACCAACTCTTGCAACGTGTTGTTCAGCAATTACAAGTCCCTCCAACCGTTCCCGCTGCGCTGACTCCCCACTCAGCCATCAACTCTTTACCCCAGCTAGGCGCAGCTAGTCGCAACGAAATTTTATTCCCAAGTTAGTTAATTTAGAATTCCGAATTCCGAATTCCGAATTTTCCTGACTGGGTAAAAACCGAACTTGTAAAGTGTAAATCCCCATAATAGCTTTTGGGGTAAATTTTCCATTAATTTGATTAAAGTAGCTTGCAAAATACCCTAATCTTGATTGCGGTGTAAGCAAGCAAAACCAAAAGCCAAGTCAAATTTGTAAAAATAATCGTAAATAGATTTGTCACGACTAAGTAACAATTAAGCTTCTAAATTTAGGTTGTGATTATGCGATTTCCCAAATTTCCCAGGTCTATGCGTCAGTTCGGCACTCATGTATTAGCGATCGCGCTAGGAGTTATACTCACAATCAGCACATTACAAGTGTTGCCCTCCCAAGCCGAACCTGCGCCCATTGCGCCTGCTGTGGATAGTTCAGAAATTATTGCCCAACGACAATCACCAGCCACTTCTGCCATCGGTAGCAGTAGCTTTGTCACAGCAGCAGTCAATCGTGTGGGCACAGCAGTAGTCCGTATTGATACTGAGCGTACAATTACTCGCCGCATCGATCCATTTTTTCAAGACCCCTTTTTCCGTCGCTTTTTTGGCGATGGGTTCCCCCAGCAGATACCTTCTGAACAGCAGTTGCGCGGTTTAGGTTCAGGTTTCATTATTGACAAGAGCGGATTAGTTTTGACTAATGCTCACGTGGTGGATAAAGCTGATAAAGTAACAGTCCGGCTCAAAGACGGCCGCACCTTTGAAGGCAAAGTCCAAGGGATTGATGAAGTCACAGATTTGGCAGTAGTCAAGATTAACGCTGGTAACGACTTACCAGTGGCGCCCTTGGGTTCTTCCAGTAATGTACAGGTAGGAGACTGGGCGATCGCAGTTGGTAATCCTTTGGGATTTGATAACACTGTTACTTTGGGAATTGTCAGTACCCTCAAACGTTCCAGCGCCCAAGTCGGTATTAGTGACAAACGTTTGGACTTTATTCAAACAGACGCCGCCATTAACCCCGGTAACTCTGGCGGGCCACTGTTAAATGGACGAGGTGAAGTAATTGGTATTAACACAGCCATTCGCCCCGATGCAATGGGTATTGGGTTTGCCATTCCCATTGATAAAGCCAAAGCGATCGCATCTACGCTGCAACGAGATGGCAAAGTTGCTCACCCTTATTTAGGCGTGCAAATGTTAACCTTGACACCCGAACTTGCCAAGCAAAATAACACCGATCCCAATTCTCCTATTCAGATACCAGAAATTAATGGTGTTTTTGTCATGCAAGTCATTCCCAATTCTCCAGCCGCATCTGCGGGTATCCGGCGCGGGGATATAATTGTCCAAGTTGACGGTAAACCAATTACCACTGCTGAACAATTGCAGAATCTTGTGGAAGACAGTCGTCTTGGTCAAGTATTACAAGTCAAAGTGCAACGGGGTAATCAGACACAGCAAATTTCAGTACGCACAGGTGAATTACAAAACGCTTCTTAAGGGCAAGATAGCTGATTTCAATTAAAGTAGGGGCGCACAGCCGTCATCGGTGTCAACTTAAGCCTAAAGCTATATGGGACAGGCGTTTTGCAAATCCCTCACGCCCTCATCCCCTAACCCCTTCTCCCACAGGAGAAGGGGAATTAAATCTCTGCCTCCCCTCTCCCAAAGGGAGAGGGGCTGGGGGTGAGGGCAAAACCTTGTCGCAAAGCGGGTTTTACCTTAAGTTGACACCAATGCACAGCCGTGCGCCCCTACAACGTGTTTGTTGTATCAAATATAAGTTAAGAAAATTATGTTCATTTTACAAGAGGCGATCGCTTGTCCTGTTTGTCATCAACCTCTAGCCGAAACCCCACAGCAGTGTGATACATGCCACAATTACTTCCAAAACGAACTCCAAAAAACACCTTCATCGTTGATGGATTTAACTCCTGAGGCGGCACGTAAACAGATACAAGGCAATGCAATTCAAACAAAACCTTTACGCACAGAATTATTTCGTTCCCCTGTAATTTCTTTTTTCTATGAACGCATCCTACCGCCAATTTGGGCAGCCGGATTACGTAATCTTGGCGGTATTGATGTAGAGTTCGCCCAATGTAGAGAATTTTTTGGTGAAAATCCTGGAATCGTAGCAGATATTAGTTGTGGCACAGGCATTATGGCCCGACGCTTAGCACTGCTTGGCAAGTGCAAGCAGGTTATTGCTGTAGATTACTCGGAGACAATGCTGTCACAGTTACAACAACAAATGAAACTAAATGGCATCTCACCGTCTGAAATCGTAATCATTCGTGGCGATGTTGAAGCACTACCCTTGGCATCAGATTCCATAGATGCGATTTATGCTGGAGCCGCAATGCATTGCTGGCCTAATGCCGAAGAAGGAATTCGCAACATTTACCGAGTGTTGCGTAGCGGTGGCAAATTGTTTGCGACTACTTTTCTCAAGCCATTTCCGAGCATTGTTTTTCGCTTCTTTTCTGTAGACGAACTACGACATATTTTACTCACAGTAGGCTTTAATTCCGACTACGTGCAGGTAGAAGCCCGTGGACTTTATGGAATCATCCGATGTATTAAGTAGTTATTAGTTCAAAACCAATGCCCAATGCCCAATGCCCAATGCCCAATGCCCAATACCTAATGACCAACAACTAATACCAAACCTTCATGAGCTAGTAATGCTCCAGGAAAGGCAGATTTGACATCAGCTTGAACTTTGTCCAGAAAATCATCATGGTCATCTGGATGGTGATGAGAAATGGCTAATCGTCTAACTCCAGCATTAACAGCTACATTGACTGCAACTTGCCAAAGTAAATCAGCACAGTCATGGTCGTGAGATGTTGGAGGAGTGTAAGTGGCATTGGCAATCAACAAGTCAACACCTTGAACGAACTGTAAAATCCGCTCTCGTTCCACTTGCTCTGCATTTTGGTGCAAATCTGTAACGTAGGCAACACTATATTCCTGCCAACTAACTCGGTAGCCAATTGAGCGCTGAGTTTGATTGATTAATGCAGTTGTAATAATCACATCATCTAGCTTTACGTCGCTGTCTGGAGTGAGATTGTAAAACTGTAATTCCGACTGCATTACCTGTAAAGGGTAAGGAAAATGCGGTTGCAGCATCTGGTCGCACAGACATTGTTTAATTGAGGCACTATTTGAGGCAGCTGTGCCGTAAATATGGAAGCAATTTTCGGGAATAAATGCGGGAGCAAAAAAGGGAAACCCTTGAATACGGTTTGATTGCGAATTGGTGAAGAATAAATAAGCTTCTAGTGGTTCTTGTACTTCTTGCCAAGTTTTACCAAGTATGCGTAAGCCACTACCGCCATCAAAAATTAAGCGTTTTCCGGCTACATGCATTTCTACACAAGCGGTATTACCACCATAACGACTGGTATTTTCGCTGGGAGTGGGAATCAAACCCCTCACACCCCAGAATTTTACTAGAAACTGACCTGCTGGACTACTGAGCAAGCTAGTTGACTTTTGAGGTATATAACTCTGGGAACCCGACAACTCAAAATTAGACATTTTTTTTGAAATTAGACCTTACTGAGCAAGTCATCATAGCGCCGCACTTCTAAGAGCCTGTTGTTTTCGTCCACAATGACTACTGTAGGTGAGTAGCTTTTTAACTCCTCTGGAGTGAATTGCCCGTAAGTCATTATAATCAAGCGATCGCCAATAATGCCTAGACGTGCCGCAGCCCCATTTAACTCAATTACTCCTGAATGCGCTGGAGCCGGGATTGCATAAGTAATAAAGCGCTCGCCATTGGCATTATTCACTACTTGCACTTGCTCATAGGGTAAGATGCCAGCTTTTTCTAGTAGGATGCGATCGATACTGATACTACCCACATAGTTGATATTCGCCCCAGTGAGGGTGCAGTTATGAATTTTTGCCAAAAGGAGAGTGCGCTGCATTTTGATTTGGGGTTGGTGGCAGTTTTGGGAGCTATAACAAGCGAAAGTTATCAAAGGTGAGAAGTTAGGAGTCAGGAGTCAGGAATAAAAATTCATAACTCTTAACTCTTAACTCCTAACTCTTAACTCTTAACTCTTCTATTATGCTTTATAAGCTTTGACGGATTTTTCGACTAAAGCTGCAACCTTATCTACATCTTGCCAACCGAGAATTTCAGTTACCTTTTTTTCCAAATTTTTATAACTACGGAAAAATTCAGCAATTTCATCCAAACGGTGTGGTGCTATGTCTTTCAGGGATTTTACTTGAGCGTAGCGTGGGTCTTTGTCTGGAACACAAAGAATTTTTTCATCGCGATCGCCTCCGTCAATCATCTCCAAAAAGCCAATTGGCCGGGCGGCAATAATACAGCCTGGAAAGGTTGGCTCATCAACGATCACCATCCCATCTAAGGGATCGCCATCATCAGCCAAGGTATTCGGTACAAAGCCGTAGTCATAGGGATATTTGACTGACGAATAAAGTACTCGGTCTAGAGCAAAAGCTTCCAGTTCCTTGTCATATTCGTATTTATTTTTACTGCCGCCTGTGATTTCAATCAGAACGTTGATCAAGCCTGGTTTTGGTTGGGCAGGAATACGAGATAAGTCCACAAAAAACTCCTCTGATAACGGTAGATCATGGGGGCACTCAGCTTCGCTCCCCGTGTAGAATTTTAGGGCAATATGGATCTCTTCCCAAGTGATTGGGTGTTGGGCATTGGGTATAGGGCACTTGTACTGAGCAAAGTCGTTGGCGCAGCCTCTCGCAGAGAAGTATTGGGCATGGGGCATTGGCGTTGGGAATTACCCATCTTTGCATACCTTCATTTACTCAGAGAATGGAAAAAGCGTTGCGAACAAACTTCGCAACGCTTTTTTCAAGAGGGTAGTTATGAATATGCGCTCTATAGCAGTTCAAGCAGAGTTCAAGACATAAATTGATGGTAAAAGCCCCATACAAAAAGAATTTCAAGCCTATTGCCTGTTGCCTGTTGCCTATTTTCTGCCATACAACACTAGGACAAACTGAGTATTAGTCAAACACTGTTAGACATTAGCCCTCATTGTTTCTTGCTGCATCTTGTTTGTTAATCTTTAGTTTCTTGCAGGTTTTGGATCGCGGGTTGCTGGTTATTTTGAACATCATTTGAAGAGTAGTGCCCGATGACAAATACGGGTAAGGTAAGAGTCAACAGAGCGATCGCGGTTCCCACAATGTCTGCCAACCTGTGTGAGTATGTGTCGGCAGAACTGGCAGACGGACTATTTGAATTCATACAATATTGAAGTTATTCGGATCGTTGTATAGGTTTACTCTCTAAGAGAGTTTTGATGCTATTTTAGGTAGTTTTAAACTGTCAGATGTGGAGCATTAAAGTAGCTAAACCACTTTTATAACTGTCATAATAGCGATTTTATACATTCCATTTTTAATACAAAGTTACACAAAAATACATCATCTTGGATTTGGCGATCGATATTTTCAATTCTTTATCTGTGTTGTCTAATTAATTGCATAAGCATAGTCTTTACCAGCAGCAATATAGGTTACATTTTTTCGCTGCTTAAAGATTAATTAGAAAAACGTATCTTTTAGATACTTCGTAATTATAACATCCTCTAACGCCTTTGAGCCGATCGTCTTGATATAATTACTAATTTGTGATATGGGATACCAAACTGCAAAAACAGCGATAAATATTCGTAGTTTTTGATTGTTCTATATTAGTTACGCACAAAAATATTTGACACCAGAGAAAAAACGGTAGCAAATAATTTTTAACATTATTCATAGTTACCGAATAAATACAGATATATCATCTGTCTGATGCGGTATATATTCAGTGATATCACTAAATTAATATTTCCTAATTTAAATTCCTCAGTCTATTTATAGTTAGAGTCAATTTGTCAATCTACATTTAGGTATAAATCAAGAGTAATATATTTATGTTTAGGTTAATTTTAGGTTAAAGTTTTTGTCTCTAATGTAACCGTATTCGCTCATAATACCAATTTGAAAAAACAATGTGATAGATGTATTCCCACAACCCGTAAACCCAAACCAATTCCAACCTAAAATCTAAAATCCAAATATGGTATAAGGTATTACGCTTTGAAATTGCACAGTCAATCATCCTATTGACAGCTGAAGATTAACTGTTAACTGTCAACAGGAGCCAGTAGCTTATTTCCTCTACCATACTCAAGTTTTTTGAATGGACAACTGGGATTGAAGCGATATGGCTATTTTCTATAAAGCCTTTAGTTGTCGATTTCGCACGCGTTCGGGACTTCCGGTAGGAATTGCAGCAATTAATTTTTGTGTGTATTCTTCTTTGGGTTCTTGGTAGATGCTTTCGGCTGTGCCTTGTTCGACAATTTGACCGCGATTCATGACTAAAATGCGATCGCTCATGAATTTCACTACGCTTAAATCGTGAGAAATAAAAATATAAGTCAGCTGAAAATCTGACTGCAATTCTTTAAGAAGATTTAATACTTGTGCTTGTACAGAAACATCCAGTGCTGAAACTGATTCATCGCAAATAATAAATTTGGGATTTAATGCCAAAGAACGCGCTATACAAATTCGCTGGCGTTGACCGCCAGAAAACTGATGCGGATAGCGGTTCATTGCATCTGCACTCAAACCCACCCGTTCTAAAAGTTCGGCTACTCGTTGGCGTCGTTGTTGTTTTGTCTTCCCAACTGAGTGAATTAACAACGGTTCCATCACAGCTTCCCCAACTTTCATCCGTGGGTCGAGGGAACTAAAGGGATTTTGGAAGACTATTTGCATTTCGCGCCGTAGCTTTTGTAACGGTTGTCCTTTGAAGTTGGTAATATCTTGTTTGTCAAAGATAATCTGACCGCTCATCGGTTCGATTAATCGCAGCAAGGTTCTACCAAGGGTCGTTTTACCACAACCAGATTCTCCCACTAACCCCACTGTTTCGCCTGGTTTGACGTTAAAGGAAACGCCATTAACTGCCATACTGTAGCGTTTTGTACCACCAAATACCCCACGTACTGGAAAACCAACTTTTAAGTTGCGAATTTCCAACAGAGGTTCTTTGTCGTCCAAATTTGCCAATCTTGCAGCAATCTCTTGGCTGGTAACTTGTGGAGGTTGTGCGGGTTCCTTTGCTTGAATTACTAGTTGTCCCGTTGGTGTTTCTTGGGCACTCATGTAGTCGGAAACGGTGAGTAATTTTTGGGGACGGCGGTCAAGGGTGGGACGACAAGCTATCAAGCCTTTAGTATATGGATGCTGGGGATTGCTAAAAATTTGGTTAGAAGTACCAGATTCGACAACTTTGCCTTTATACATTACCGCTACATGGTCAGCGATTTCGGAAATTAACCCCAAATCGTGGGTGATGAAAATCATCGCCATGTCACGGCTTTGCTGCAATTCTCGCAACAATTCTAAAATTGTGGCTTGCACTGTCACGTCCAAGGCTGTGGTTGGTTCATCGGCAATTAAGATTAATGGGTTGCAAGAAATTGCCATTGCAATCATTACCCGTTGCAACTGACCGCCAGAAAGTTGGTGCGGGTAGCGTTCCAGCATGGCTTCTTTGTGTTCTTTAACCAACTGTGCCAACTTTGGCGTATCTGGTTTCGATGAATTGGCGTTGGTTTGATCCCAGGTTTCGATATACTGCTGTTGGATATCTTCATCGCTAGGTAAAAGTTTTACTTCTTGCAGACCTGCGATCGCAATTTGTCTTGCTTCGGCGGCTGAGACATTTTGATGCCGCATAATCGCTTCTGTTAGCTGAAACCCAATATTATAAACTGGATTGAGGGAACTCATCGGTTCTTGAAAAATCATGGCAATGTCGCCGCCACGATGTAGCTGCATTTCTTCAGGCGACAATTTTACTAAATCTATGGGGTTGGCGTTCTCTTGAGGACGAAACCAAATTTCACCGCCAGCCACTCTACCAGGAGTCTGCAACAAACCCATCACAGCTAAGGATGTGACTGATTTTCCGCTTCCTGACTCTCCTACTATTCCTAGAGTCTCACCTCGACGCAATTCAAAGGAAATACCATCCAAAGCTTTGACGCTATTGCCATCACCGGGAAATTCAACTTGGAGATTGCGAACCTCTAGGACAGTTTCTCTCATAGGAGTTGGGTAGGGATTTTAACTGAAAATTATTTGGATTTTAACAGTAGTTTTGATGAGTATGTCAGTTTTTTCACTGCTGACATCATACTTTCCACAATATACACGCATCTGCAATGTAGAACTGCTTGGAATTTGCCCAAATTGCGATCGCCTCATGGTATCCTTTGTTTTCATTTCAGTGTTTACATCACTTGCCACCACGAACAAAACAGCCAGGAGAACAAATCCGTAAATTGGTTAAAGAGCGTCGCCAGTCTGGGAGGCTTAGTTATGCTTTTGCAGCAATTGTTTTCATCGGGACAGTACTTTTGTTCAGTATCTTCAGTACTTCTTTAGTCGGGATGTTGGTTTTACTAGTGGGATTAGTAGCTTCATGCTACCTGTGTCTTAATGGAAAACACCTGATGAAAAGAGCGGATGATGCTCAACGTGGTGCTAAGGCTGAAACTGAAGTAGCTATATTACTGCGTCCCTTGCAAAATCAAGGATGGGAAATAGAATATAACCTCCAAGTTAAAAGATGGGGAGATGCAGATGTGGTGTTGCATTCCCCTCAAGGCAAGTGGTACATAGTTGATGTCAAATCTCATGGTGGCACTAAAGTTTATGAAAATGGTCGTCTGCGTAAACGCTACGGTAGAGATACTTTTGATTTTAACGAAGGCGATTTGATTAGCAAAGTTAAAGGGCAAGCCACAGAAGTAAAACACTTAAAAAATGTGCGGTGGGTGACTGCACTGCTTTGCTTTACAAAGGGTGATGTAGATATTCCTAGTAATCAGGTTGGTGGAGTTTATGTTGTAACTGCTAGTAATTTAATTAATACTTTGTTACATCTAGATAGATAAAAATATTCTCTGTATAATTACTTAAGTATAATTTATATAAATTGAGTGAAATCAAAGTGAGCGAGACATTTACTCACGGTTATGCATTATTAATTGGTGTAGGAGAGTCACGTTACAGTCCATTGTCGCTGCCAGTAACTGTAAAAGATACTCAAGCCATTTATGCTGCTTTAATTGATACCGAATTATGTGCTTATCCTAACGATCGAGAGCATATTCGAGTTTTAAATAATCAAGCTGCTACAAAGAAAGCAATTTTAGCAGAATTAGACTGGTTGAAAGAGAAATCAGCTAGCGATCGCAACGCGACTGTGTTTGTTTACTATTCAGGACATGGTTTTTTAGATAAAGATACACAACATTATTATTTAATACAACATGATATTAAGCCCAATCAAATTGCTACTTCTGCACTAGCGGCAGAAACTTTCACCAATGCATTACGACAAATCAAAGCAGAGCGTTTATTAGTTGTAATTGATAGTTGCCATGCCGCTGGGATGGCAACTTCTAAAGAGGCTGATTTAGAGCTAGAAGAAGAATTTGAAGATTTTATTCGAGTTGCTCCATCTAAAGGTTTAATTGATGATTTTAAACAAGGTGAAGGCAGAGTAATTTTTACTTCTTCAAAAGGCCAACAAAAATCTTGGATAAAAGATGAATCAAGTAGCATCTATACTTATCATTTTTTGGAAGCTTTGCAAGGTGCTGGTAATCAGCCCGGAGATAAAGAAGTTCGGGTTTCTAATTTAATGAATTATTTAGGTAGAACTGTCCCTGAAAGTGCGCGTAAGCTCTGTAATGCCGAACAAACTCCGCATTTTGATATGGATGCGGGAGATTTTGTAATTGCCAAACTTCGGGGTGGTAAAGGTTTACCTGACAAGGGATGGGATGAAGTCAAAGGTGAAGCAACGCAAAAGATTTACAAAATTGGTCAATTCATAGGCCAGCAGGTAGCAAATAACATTACGAATGTGGAGAAAGCTGGAGATATTCATATTGGTGGTAATTACAACAAATAACTGATGCAAAAGAATAGAGGGATGAGTGATATAGGGATTCTCAATGAGGTACATGGGTAGGCGCGGACAGCTGTGCGCCTCTACGAGGATCTATTTTTTATGTACCTCACTAGACTAGGAAAAGCTATAACTACCCCATGTCTAAAAAAAGTATATATTCGGCGTAATTTTTTTTAGTATCCCAGTTAATTAGTAATAATACATAGAAAACTCAAACCAGTACCGCAACCTGGAGGTAATTTTGAACGCAGCTAGTAAAGTAGATGCAATTCTCAATGCTTGGTTCGATTACATTGCTTTGGATGATTACAGCAACGCTAGGATTGAAGCAGCTAATCAGGATACGGTAAAACAGCGCGGTGTAAAGCTCGTAAGTAACCATATATTCATTGAACCAACCATTTTTTTAGAACTGCAACAAAAAGTTGCCAAAGAGCAACAAGGTCAACAGGAAACTGTATGGGCGTTGTCTTTTCCGCAATTTATTGATGTAGACAAGGGAAAATCTTATTTTTGTCCTCTATTTAGTTTGGATGTTACATCTATCCTCAAAGGAGAGTATCAAGAAGCAGGATGGAGTCTTGACGAGTTAAAACTCATGGAAGCAGGAGATAACCTAGCTACCTTCCTGGGATTAGATGACGAACAACGCGAGCAGTTGATTACCCAAGATGGACTGCGACGATTTCTCGAAACCACCTTTGGGCAGGAATTTCAGACTTATGAAGAGTGGATGCGAAATGTTCTCATACCTCGAACTCGTTACCAAATTCAACGACAGCCATACTTGTTTGGGTTTACAGGAGCAATATATTCTAGGAAGCTCAAGCAAGACCTAAAAGAAATCAAGTCAGGCTCAAAAAAGTGGTTGAAGCCAAAACATCCAGGTTATGAATATTTATTCGGTGTACCTCAACTTCCAGAACACGAAGTTACTTACATAGGTGCTTTCCCAACTCACGCACCGACTAACTCGCAATCAACAGCATTAAAACACGCCCAAACCGAACCTATGACGGCTGTCCAAGGGCCGCCAGGTTCTGGAAAAACTACCCTCATCCTTCACCTCATCGCTCAACAGGTAGTCCAACGCGCACTCGCTCTCATTGAAACTGACCAGGACACTAATAATTTAACTGTTGTTAGTAGTACCAATAATAAAGCAGTTGAAAATGTTATTGAAAAGCTAGATGATTGGTTAAAAGAAAAATCTTTAGAACATGATTTTCTCTATCTTAAAGGGGGAAGTAAATTTAATATCCAATCTCCTGGAGGTGCTTTAGAACATTTACAGCAAGCGCTTGATTATTTACAAAAACATCATTTTGACAAAAAATATTATAATAATTTATCACAGCAAATAAAAGAAATTAAAAATGACTTAGAGGCTGAAGAGTCGAATTATTTAGAAAAACGTCGTCAAAGAACTTCACATGAAGAACGACTTCCTCAAGTTGTAGAAAAAATACAAGCACTTGAACAGTATTTAGAAGAAATATTAACTACTAGAAGTAACTCTCAGAAACGAGCAAGACAATTATCCGACTATGACAAACTTCCAGTAGAAGCTTATAGACAACTTGAAGTAATACTAAATACTGCTAAAATGCGACTACCTGAAGGAAAAATTTCTTGGTGGAAGAAGATATTGCTTTGGTTTTATGGCAGAACAGAAAGACAGATTGTAACAAAAACAGCCACAGCTTGCCAACCAGCAATCTTAAACACTGCGAACACTATATTTCCTGTAAAAGTTCCCGAAACTCGCAATGATTTAATTCAACAAGCATGGTTAGTTAGTGAACGATTGGCAAACGCTAATGAACTAAACGCTGTACAAAAAAGATTAAAAGAACTTTCTGGAGATATAACAAGTACAGAGCAGCAAAAAGATGAAGCAAGTAGAGAATTAACTTTTTTAGAAAATAGTTTGGCTACTCCACTGGAAGATTTTTATGCTTCTTTTCATGAAAAGTTCTATTACCAACACAAAGAGCTATTTGAGTTGTCGCGGAAATTTCTGACTCAGCAAGCACTCTCTTATAAAGAGCGCGTCAAAGGTTCTTTGGAACTATATTCAAATGTCCTTGCTGGAGGAAATTGGAAAGATAAAAAGAAGATGGCAGAAAATCTGAATGAGCATATTAAAAATGTGAGTTTATTTTTTCCTGTAATTACGAGTACATTGCTTTCCATTAGAAATATACTGCCTTGGGTTGAGGAATGTGTCGATCGCACAATTGTAGATGAAGCAGGAATGATCGATCTGCATAAGACTTTTCCGTTATTAGTGCGATCGCGCAAAGCTATTGTTGTAGGTGACCCCCTACAAATAGAGCCTGTAATCACTCTCAGTAACCAAAGACGCGATGAATACCGCCAAACAGCCTTTATTGACAGAGGATTAACTGAAATTGATTACCACCGTTACAGTCCAGAGGAAGAATATAACGCTACTACTTATCACCGCGCTGCTGGAGCAAGTGGAGAAGATAACGACCAAGGTCAAGGTATTTGTTTAATTGAACATTACCGCTGTCAACCTAGCATAATTGAGTATTGCGATGCTATTACTAACTATGGTTTAGAGGTAAAAACACCACCAGCTACTTCTTTATTAAACTCACATTTAGTTGCTTATCATGTTGAGGGAAGTATTAGCCGTAATGTTAATGAACAAGAAGTTTTGGCTGTAAGTGATGTAATCCAGCACTTGCAAAAGCAAGGCTACTTATTACAAGATATTGGTGTTATTTCACCCTTTAACGTTCATGCTATGGCTTTGAGAGAATATCTAACTCAAAAATTCTCTGGATTAGATAAAAAATCTGTTGGGACAATTCACACTTTCCAAGGTTCTGAAAAAAAGGTGATTATCTTATCTACAAAAGTGTGTGGAACACAAGATAATATTAACTGGATTAACAAGCGTCCAAACCTGCTTAATGTTGCCGTATCAAGAGCCAAAGAACTGTTTATTTTAGTTGGAAACCTTTACAGATTAGAAAAAGGTAAGCGTACTCGTCAGCTTGTTGAACATATTCGGGAATATGGAGACATTTTAGATTACAAATCTGAAGCTGAAATTCCACAGCCGCATCCTGGGGCTACTCTAGTTTATGATTGCGATCATTTAAAAGTCTTTAGAGACGCTATTGAACAAGCTGAAGAGGAATTGGCAATTGTCACACCTTGGATTCGTGGTAATGAATCAAAACGGTTTGTAAATGATATTGTTTCAGCTTTAGAAAAAGGAGTTAAAGTTAGACTTATTTATGGTAATAGAGGTAGTGAAGAAAACGATGGTAACGACGCGGAGATTGAGAAGGATTTGGAAGAATTGTTTTCTCAGTACCCAGGTTCACATTTAAGTTGTTTAGGTAAAAGAATATATATAGATAGTAGAGGAACAAATGAAAAAATATTGATCTGTGATACTAAATTTGCTGTTGTAGGAAGTTGGAATTGGCTTTCTCATCCCTATAGAAAGCAGTGTAGCAGGTCATTGATGAATTCTAAAGTTCAAATCCGTCGAGAGACAAGCATACAACTTTCTGATTCATTGTCTATCGAAGATATAAAAGCAAGAATTATTCAATTAATGACACAATAATTAACTAATTTTATGTTGAAGAACAAACAACCCGAAAACCAAATTTAGGATCGGTAACGCCTGCCATTTCCGAAAAACGAGATGCAGAACGGCACAACTGAGGAGGAGAATCCCAGGAACCTCCCCGCAAAATTCGATATTCTGAATTTCCATTATTCACCCAAGAACTACCGTCTGCTGGTGCGTCTTGATAGTCTTCGTGTTCGCAGTCTTCACACCACTCCCAGACTAATCCATGCATATCATATATTCCAAAGGAATTAGGTAGAAAACTGCCAACCTCTGTTGTCTGCTGGTGAGAAATACTACTATTAATATTTTCATTTTGTGCAAAATATTTTGCTAAATTCGGTGTAATTGTTTTGCCAAAATGAAATGGAGTTGATGTCTGGGCGCGACAAGCGTATTCCCATTCAGCTTCGGTAGGTAAGCGATATTTTCTTCCTGTTTCTTGTGAAAGTCGCTTACAAAACTCTTGTGCATCATACCAAGAAACTCTCTCTACGGGTAAGTTATCTCCTTTAAAGCAAGATGGTTCCAGTTCAAGACCGCGTTTAATCTTTGGAAGATTTGCGATAACTCTCCACTGTGCTTGATTAATAGGATATTTCCCTATAAAAAAGGGTTTTAAAGTAACTATGTGCTGGGGACGTTCATCTTCAAGTGATTCAGGTTCATCTTGAGGTGCGCCCATTTGAAATTTACCACCAGCAATAGAAACCATTTCTAATATAAAATCGTCTGGGAGATTTTCTATAAAATAATCAGCTTGCTTCAGGCAACGTTTAGTTTCTATTCCTTGAATATCTAAAGTTACTACTTCAAACTCAAACTTGGTGATAGCTGGGATTCCTGAAGTAGGATTTTTTTCATTTTGTGAGTTAATTTTTATTACTAAATCTTTCTTTTTAGTTCGAGCTAATAAATTAGCTTGGGCGGAATTTTGTTGAGGTAATTTTTCTATATTAATACTTGAAATTAAGTCTTTAAATACTTCTTGAATAACAGCCTTAATAGTTTGAGCATCTGTATTATAGTAAGTGCGATCGCCAATATGGATATCCTTCCCATCGGCAATATTAATAATATTTTTGCCTATTTGTAAAACATGCCGATCGTTGCTATTTTTCAGCCATTGCCTTAGTAGCAAAATATCCCTCTCATCTTGAATACCATCACGGATACGGTCAAAAATGCTAACTAATTCGTCAGGTGTAGTCATTGATTGTCAAGTTTTGCAAACGTAGATAAAAAAATAGCACATCCTCAAGGATGGCTACTTGTAAAAATTATTTAATCGTAATACTTTTTGCTAAGTATGTTCAGCAAGTTGAATACACCCAAAACTAGCAATTTTAGAACGGAATATCATCTGGGTCTGGTTCTTCTTGTTTCACCGCAGGGTAGGTGGTTCGCTCGTAATTTGCAGGTTGGGGTGTGGGTTCATAATTTGTCGGGGGAGTAACGCCAACAGGACTTGGTGCTGGGGTAGGCGCTGGACGTTGTGACTCGTAAGTGGAAAAATTTGTCTCTGGCTGACGAGATGGTGGTGCTTGTCGTGGTTGAGTTTCGGTAAATGATGGAGTTGCGTTTGAGGAGAAGGATGTAGTATTAAAACTACCGCCAACAGATTGAATTTGTTGTACTGTTAATTCAGCGCGTTTTTCTTTAAAACCTTCTTGACGCTCAACAGTATTCATACTTAAACGTCCTACCAGAATAACGCGATCGCCTTGGTGATAGTTTTGCTGAATTTCTGTTGCTAAATTCCCCCAACCAACAACTTTTAGAGTTGCTGGCGGATCTTCTGGTTTCTGGGAATTGGGAAATTGTACTAACATTTCTGTGACTCCCAGATTATCTGCTGTGTAGCGCAGTTGCGGCTCGTTAATAATTTCCGCCATTAAAACGCAGCTGTTCATTAAAATTCCTCCTGTCTGGAAAAAAGTGCTGATTGAAAAAGAGGGGTTTTTCTATATAGTGCCAACTAAATATCTCAATATGTTTGAAGAACAATTTAGAAGTCAGAATTTTGATTCCTGACCTCTTAATTTTTAGTTATTTTTAGCATAAAAGCCAAGCGATCGCTTTGAACAACATTAAGTATGCTGTTCGCCGCCTCCGCCTGACTGGGATGAGCATTGAATTCTGCATTTGAGTAGTATAATTGTACCATCCATCCCTAACATATCAAAAATTCTCAGCAAAAATTAAGTTTTCACGTGAACAGGAAAAACACCCAAGCCAATTAACCTTCCTGGGAGGTCGCGCAAGACAGGTAAGCGCAAAAATCCAGGTGGTACAAAGGTGCGATTTGAGGTGAGAACAGGGGCAAATACCCGCTTTTGGACAAAAGTTTGAAATGCCTGAATGATGCGCGTGGGTAACTCCCGTTGATGCTGTACTTTTGCAAGGTCACTGAGTTGTACTTGTCGGTTCTTAAGTGGTTTAGTGAGTACATTCGCCGCCACTACAGCATCTTGAATTGCATAGTTAATGCCAACTCCACCAACTGGAGACATGATATGCGCGGCATCACCGATGAGTAATAATCCTGGATGATACCAGCGTTTAACGCGACTGGATTCGACTGAGAGAAAGGCTACTTGCGACCAATCATGCAAATTTGGGATACGTTGCTCAAATTCCGGCACCACTTTGACAATAGATTTTTTTAATTCCTCCAAACCCGCAGCCCGTAGTTTTTGATAGCCGCCTTTAGGGATAACATAGGCAACTTGCCATTCATCGCCACGGTCAAGCATAGCAATTATGTGTCCTTGACCAAAGCGCCCCATTCCCCCCTCTGGGTCTTCTGGCTGACGGGGTAGGCGGAACCAGAGAACATCCATTGGTGGCGAGGTTTCAACGGACTCAAATTCACCCAAGTTTCGTAAACGCGAGTGACGGCCGTCTGCACCAACAGTGAGAATTGCCCGGACTTCATGCCAACCACCGCCTCCCCGATAGCGGACGCCCTGAACCACACCATTTTCTGTAATTAATTCCTGGACATTGGCACCCATTACCAGATGGAAACTAGGATATTTTTGAGCTTCTTGGGTGATGAACTCCAGGAATTTCACCTGGGGAAGCATCGTAATGTAGGGGTAGCGGGTTCTTAAATGACTAAAATCAGCCAAAGTAACGGAATCTTCAGGAGTTTGAATACTCAGGCGGCGGATTTTGGTATGGGGAAGTTGTAGCAAGCGATCGCTCAATCCCAATTCTTCCATAATTTCCATTACCGATGGATGAATTGTATCGCCCCGAAAATCGCGATCAAAGTCTTTATGTGCTTCTAATAGCATCACAGAAATACCTTGACGCGCTAACAACAAGGCTAATACAGCCCCGGCTGGCCCTCCACCCACAATGCAACAATCTGTGGTTTGTACGTCTACAATGTCATGAGCAGAGTTAACGTTTGGGTCTTGAGAAGAATTAGCAGGTATATGGGTAGTCATCACAACACCTCCTGACAGCCCTAAAATTCAGGGTAGTTTGCTTTTTATGGTGTAAGCTATTTTTTTAACTTTTCGTATTCACATAATTAGTCATTGGTCATTTGGTGTGTTGACTGTTGACTGTTGACTGTTGAGTTAGGAGTTAGGAATTAGGAGTTAAAAATTATTCTCCTTGTCCCATGCCCAATGCCCAATGCCCGATGCCCAATCCCCAATTCTTAATCAAATAATTAGTTGTGGCAGAAGTTATTTTAGAAAACGTTTATAAAAGTTTTTCCCCGCGTCAAGGGGAAAGTGGAACCTCACAAACTCAATCCCCACTCAAAGCAGGGGAAAAAACTGATGCAAGCCGAGAACGTGCAGAAAGCATCAATGTTTTGCGGCGGATTAACTTGACCATCGCAGATGGGGAATTTATGGTGCTGGTAGGCCCTTCTGGTTGTGGCAAAAGCACCTTGCTGCGGTTAATCGCTGGGCTAGAGGTGATGACTGGAGGTAATATTTGGGTAGGCGATCGCTTGATTAATGATTTACCACCCAAAGAACGCGACATCGCAATGGTGTTCCAAAATTACGCCCTTTATCCCCACATGACGGTGTATGACAACATTGCTTTTGGGCTAAGACGCAGGCAATTAGAGAATAGCGGAAATCAGCATTCCCCACTCCCCAACTTCGCTGAAGATCTCCTCGTCGGGGCGACAAGAAAGCTACCTAAAGGACTCCGTTATATTTCTGACAAAGAACGGTCTGTAGATGAGCAGGTGCGTAGTGTTGCCCAACTGTTACAAATAGAAACATTGCTGAAACGCTTACCGAAGCAGCTATCGGGAGGACAAAGGCAACGAGTTGCTCTGGGAAGGGCGATCGCACGCAATCCCCAAGTATTCTTAATGGATGAACCGCTTTCTAACTTAGACGCCAAATTGCGGGCAGAAACCCGCGCCCAAATTGTGAAATTGCAGCGCCAATTGGGGACAACCACGATTTACGTGACCCACGACCAAACCGAAGCGATGACAATGGGCGATCGCATTGCGATTATGTCTGAGGGTAAAATTCAGCAAGTTGCTTCCCCATTAGAAATTTACAATCATCCTGCTAACCTTTTTGTTGCAGAGTTCATTGGTTCGCCACCGATGAATTTTATTCCTGTAAAATTTCATGCCCCGCTGTTGATTACTCATTCCCAATTTCGTTTAACACTTCCAGAAGTTTGGGCAAATGCTTTACAAAAATATGATGGCAAAACTCTAATTTTAGGCATTCGCCCAGAACACTTAAATTTAAGTCTACCTGCTACTAAAAATTTACCAGTGCAAGTGGATTTAGTAGAAAATTTAGGTAATGATTCCTTCTTGTCCGTTAGGATTGCTGAACCTGGTTCTCAACCTAACCCTAAAAATAATTATTTACAAGTCCGAATACCACCAGAGCGATTTGTTCAAATTGGCGAACAGCTTTGGTTATCTTTAAATCCAGAGAAAATTCACTTTTTTGACCCGGAAACTGAGTTGGCTATATTTACTTAAGAAAGCAATTGCCTAGTTGATATTTGCAGAAGTAGCAAAGTGGCGATCGAGAGCCGACATCTATCCACATGTTCTGTATGCAGTGATTAGGAATCAGCCTATTCGTAATTATACAGCGTTTTTCAGGTAAATGAAGTACACGGGTAGGGGCGCCAAGCTTAGCGCCCCTACAATTATCTGTACCTCACCAACTTGCAATCTGCTGTAAGTTAAGTCGTTAACACCAAGGGTATTGGTTTATAAATTAGGGTAGCACATCTGTGCTACCCTACAAATTATCTGTATTTCAGACACATAAACCATTGATTTGAAATCAATGAAAGTTTTGGGTATGGTAATTAATAATTACAAATTGCCCAAAAATTATTAAGCTTCTAAATCTAGATCGACATCATCATCATCATGATCGTAAGGAATATCATCAAGATCTATCATTTCTGATATTTCTTCTATTTCACCTAAATAGTCAGAATCTTGATGTTCGCGTTCTATGAGACGACCACTTGACTTTAGCCATTCCAAAAGAATAAATTCATTACTTGTGCGAATTACAGGCGCTCGTTGATTACGAGGTTCTTCACGCAAAGGGCTTGTAGGCATAAAAAAAACTCACTATGGATATAAGTTCAAGTAGTATCCGTATACTATGTGATTTGCTGACACAGTTTACTATCCGTTATGGAAATTTATGACAGCAATATATGTCATTTTCTTAGAGGTCTTCCAGTACAGTTTCCTTCGCTAAAAATTTTAATTTTCGCAATCCTCGAAAGTAAATTTTCAGGTCAATTACTGAAATAAAATACATCTAGAATCAAAGGTGTAGAGATTTAGATTCGGGGAGGTCTCTATTATTATAGTCAGTAACATGACCGAAAATATTTCTCAACTTACTTAATCATAACATAGTTGGCAGTTTAACTTTTTTAACTATTGTGACTGATATAGGACTTACGCACTGTACAAATTAATCATGGTGTTCGTTTCTATGCATAGGTCGTTTCAGGCTTTTATTAATCATTCTTTGATGGTAAATAGACGCTGGGTGTAGGGAACAGTGCTGTGCCCCTACGACAGATGTGGTTTTCCAAACATCCATATTTGGTATTTTCTGTCAATACGTAAGTCATATGATAGATATTTAGTCACCTACAAGAGTATGATTGTATCTAATTGTTCCTTAAAATTAATTAAATATGCTCGTTTAATTTGTTATTATTATGACTAAGGAATGAATTTAGCGATCGCAATAAAAAACCATGTCAAGCTCCTTGCAGTTAATTTGGGGATTAACACCCTGAAACAAACAAAACCAATCGTCAAACTTGCACTCGAAAATAAGTTTTTTTCAGCCAAAAATTTGGATCGAAAAATTCATTCATCGAGCATCAGTTTGCAAAAACTAGTGAGAAATTAGAGCAAATAATTATGAACATCACTTTCTTTGGCTTAGACGTGCAGCAGCCTGCTATCAGCGATAGCTAAGGCTAAACCAAAGAAAATAAAATTTTCACGATTTTTCTAGGACTGCTATGATTGATAGCTGTCAGAATGTTCTAATGAACTTAACATTAAAGTGTTAAGGTAAAATTACAATCATGGTTGTATTATGAAAAGATTAAAACAATAACTCTATTGCTAGTATTTAGAGTTGGTTTTCAAAAGGGAGTTGTTACTAATTTATATTCATCTCATCAGAGTAAAATCAGCATTTTTAACCATAGTCCTATCTAGATATGATTTTGGCGATCAAGCTTTACTTTCAAGGTTGCAATGGATTTAGAATATAAATTATTGTCTTGACAAATCAATCATTATATACATCAATTTATCAGACTATTTTATGATTTATCAAACCTAAAATTTGGTATTTTTGATTTTTACTCAATCCTTAATTTTTACTATCTTTTATCAATAATTAACCGATTTTTAAACATTCTGAATATAGTAATGAGTTTTGATTTTTGAACTTATTTACTTAGGAGGTAAGTGCGTACAGATGCTATCAATCGCTTCTGTGTGGGAGTAGACAATAGGGCTGGAGGCTTTTCGAGTTGAGCGCGAATTTTTTCGGCAATCAAATAGGAATCCTATACTTCAAACGTGGCCTACTTAGTGCTAGTGAAGGTAGACTGGTTAACACGGATGTTAATGGTAGTGCTAGTATAATCTCTAAAAGTATTCCCAAAACCTTGGCAAATGGGATACAGCAGCCACTTGCTTGATTTGTTTGCCAAACCTATAGCAAGTGAGGAGGTGTCACACTTAAGTACTCAAGTTTAGTCAGCAAAACTAGCTCTGGGCAAGGAGTTCAGATTCGACAGTGGCGATAGTGATTAAAGAGCGCTATGCTACCAGGGATTGTCTGCCATTACCACTAGATTCCTGAATAGTGATAATTAAAGCAAACTCCCTGGCATTGAAAAACTTTAGGAAGACTGTAGCAGTTATGGTTAAGAGCTAAAAACCAGGTTTCTCAAAGCACACACACACTTATTAAATAAATATTAATATTTTGTTAACTTAAATTAATAAAAAATCGTATTATGATGTATGACTTTGCTGAACTTTATAATTTGGAGAAAAATAAATGTTGAATCATGTAAGATTGTCTAACCTGTAAAATTTGAAACATTAACGCCCATAGTAAACCATAGGAAAATTAGCAAATGTTTAGACAAAGTTCTCACCAGAGAAACTTTTTCAAAGCTCTAACTGGTAGTGCAGCCACAGTAGCTCATAGATTAAGACTGGCATTGAAATCCAGTCTGAGTATTTTGGTTGAATCTGTACCTTTTTTGATTGCTTGTGCTGTATTTTTAAGCGTTATCAGCTTAAAAAGTCCTATCCTGCTATTTTGTTTATTAGTTGGTAGTTTAATTGCAGTCATCACACACAAAATTGGACAGCAGGTAAATTTACCAAGGCGATCGCTAATAATATTACAAATTTTAGCAGGGGCGATCGTCCTGAGTTTATTTTGGTTAGATCATTTTGCTACTCCCGCACAAGCGCAGTTTTTTGGCGAAGCGGAAAAGTTTTTCAAAAAGACTTTATCTTCAACTGATGGTTCAACAACAAACAGTGGTGGTGCCGACACCGCAGTAAGTTTGATCTTTAATATATTGCGGGCACTTTTCTTGCTGTATATTGCAATTTCTTTGGTTGGTGTCATCAACGCAGTTCGTAAAGATGAAGATTGGCAAAGCATCGCCAGAACTCCCCTATTAGTCGTTGTAGCTGTTACCATTGCTGATGTACTCACACGATTTGTAATTGGCAATAGCAGTAATTAATTTAAGATTTGAGAAATGTCTGACGAGCGGGAACAAGAATTTCGTCCAGTTAACCAAGTTCTAGGAAGCCAGCCTTCATTAGGGCCAATTCCGGCCGATCAAATTATTCCTTGGACAGTCATCGCCTTATCATCTTACTTAATTATCAATGGGATTTTTGGCGGTCTTTTCCAAGAAGAATTTCAAAAATGGCTGTGGACGCTTTTAATGACTGGTTGGGGAATTGGAACCTGGTGGATATTAACTGGTGGTAGAAGTTGGAGTTTTTTAAGTAAATTTATTGGGGTTCCCGCTTGGACAAGAGGCTTTGCTCGTTATCAAAGCTTACTGGAAGTTAACCATGAAGCAAAAAATCGGAAAACAAAGCGTCGGCGGCGCCGGAAATGAAACTAGATTAACGCCATTTGAAGATGCCTTACACCTGGCGACAATGTTGCGCGTCTCCATGAATGGACGCGATATTGGTGCTTATTTTTTGACAAAAGGCACTCAAAAGGATCGCTTCTGCTTTGTTTTTGGTTTTGATTGTAAGGGAATTCACACCACTTTAAGACCAGAACAAATCGATACACTTTTTAATAACATTGAAGCCGGTTTGAAAGACATTCCCAGCGGTGAAAGAATGACGCTGCATTTGGGGTCTTTTAGTTCAGATATAGAACGGCAAAAAGAATTAGCATCACTCATTAGAAATGCGCCATCAAGAGATATTAAATATTTGCTGATGGCAGAGAGAGCGAGAATCAAAGAATTGACTAAAGCTGGCGTGCGTAAGCCGAAATTTTTACGGATTTATGTCACTTACACAGTGGAAACAACCTCTACAAATGCAGATGATTGGATAGAGAAACTGTTAGTTAAAGCTGAGTCATGGTGGTTAAAATTTAAAGGGGAACTTTCAGAAGCCGAAAACCAACGCCTGGAAACTGTAATTACCAATGCTTACAAACAAGGTTTTTCACGTTGGGAGCAAATTTTATCTAACAAAATGGGATTAGATGTTAGAGCTTTGAGTGCAGTAGAACTCTGGCAAGATATCTGGAAAAGATTTAACGATACCCAGCCAATAGATATTCCCCAATTAATCACCTTGGATGAAGAGGGACTCCACGAACAAGTTAATTCAGATTTAGCTAGTAGCAAATTGTTGATAGAAAATATCCACGGTACAACTTTGCTAATGGAGTCTAGCGTACCGCGTGCCGATCGCCGTTGGGTACACGTAAACAATCGTTATATTGGCACAATGTCATTTCTGGAAAAACCCGGTGGTTGGCCGAATAAATCGTCTCAACTGCGGTATTTATGGGAACTGTTAGCCAGAGAGACAGTAGTAGATACAGAGATTTTTTGTGAATTGACTGCGGCAAATCCAGCATTAGTGAAAACTACTCTCCAACGAGTGCTGAAGCAGTCAAATATGACGACAATTTTGGCTCAAGAAAAAAGTAAAACCATTGATGTCAACGCCCAATTAAAGTTAAAAAAATCGGTAGCAGCACAAGAACAATTATATGAGGGCGCAGTTCCGATTTATACGAGTATTGCCATTTTGGTACATCGTCCAACAGTGGAGAAATTAGACGAGGCCACAAGATATATTGAAAACTGTTTTCAACGTCCAGCTAGGGTAATTCGAGAAACCGAGTACGCCTGGAAAATTTGGTTGCAAACTCTCCCCATAGTTTGGGAAGGTTTATTGGCAACACCATTTAATCGTCGTCAGCTATATTTAACAAGTGAAGTTCCGGGATTAATGCCTTTAGTTTTAACTAAAAGAGGCGATAGACAAGGCTTTGAATTAATTGCGGAAGAAGGTGGAACCCCCGTACATTTGGATTTATTTAATCAACACAAAAATTTAGCTTTATTTGCCACCACTCGTGCTGGTAAATCGGTGTTGGTATCGGGAATTTTAACTCAGGCTTTAGCTTATGGCATTCCCGTAGTGGCTCTAGATTTTCCTAAACCTGATGGTACCTCTACTTTTACCGACTATACACAGTTTATGGAGGGGAATGGAGCTTATTTTGATATTTCCAAACAATCGAATAACTTATTTGAACAGCCAGATTTAAGAGCGTTAGATCCAGAACAACAACGCGATCGCATGGTAGATTATACTTCGTTCTTAGAATCAGCTTTAATGACAATGGTTTTAGGATCGTCTACCGAAAGTCAAATTTTATCTCAAACGGTGCGATCGATTCTCAACTTAGCCTTAGAAGTTTTCTTTGCTGATGAAGGTATCAAAGAGCGATATCGCAAAGCAATGGCGGGAGGGTTCGGTTCTCCAGCTTGGCAAAAAACCCCGACTTTAAAAGATTTTCTGTTTTTCTGTTCTCCAGAACATTTACAGCTTAGTTCGTTAAGTGGGAGAGTAGAAGACGCCCTCAGTCAAATTCAGCTACGCTTGCGTTTCTGGCTTTCTAGCCGCGTTGGACAAGCCATTTCTGCACCATCCAGCTTTCCCACCGACGCCCAACTTTTGGTTTTTGCTCTCAGAAACCTTTCAGATAGTGAAGATGCAGCCGTACTATCCTTAAGTGCTTATTCAGCAGCACTCAGACGGGCATTAAGTAGTCCCGCTTCCATATTCTTTATCGACGAAGCACCGATTTTATTTGAATTCGAGCAAATTTCTGACTTAGTTGGTCGAATTTGTGCCAACGGCGCTAAAGCCGGTATTAGAGTTATCCTATCAGCACAAGATCCTGATACCATCGCCAAATCTAAAGCCGCATCGAAAATATTGCAAAACTTAACAACCCGGTTAATTGGACGCATTCAACCAGTTGCAGTGGATAGTTTCGCAGACATCTTAAAATATCCCCGCAAAATTATTGCTCGTAATGCCTCAGAAAGCTTTTTCCCACGCAAAGAAGGTATTTATAGCCAATGGCTGCTAGATGATAACGGCGTTTATACATTCTGTCGTTACTATCCAGGTTACGAACAATTGGCAGCAGTGGCTAACAACCCCTATGAACAAACTGCACGTAGCCAAATGATGCAAATTCACAACGATAAATATGAAGCAATTTCCGCATTTGCACGTCAGTTAGTAGCTACACTACGTAGTAATTAATCAGGGAGGATAACTGTGAGCAGTTAACAGTGATTAAAAAACTTCATCAGAGACTACCAAATCAAAAAATATCCAAAAACTGATTGATTGTGGGGTGGGCGTCTCGCCCGCCCGTAAGCAAGGGCGGACAAGATGTCCACCCCACAAACAGTAAGAATTTATTTCTGGAAAATCTCTAAATAATACTTCAGCCAACTCAATTTCTGATTCTCTAAATAATTTCGTCTACCTTTTTCAGGTACAGATGTATGCAGAAAACTACCATTTTGACATTGACTTTAGTATCTCTGGCAATTCTACCTGTAGCAGCCCAAATTACTACAAGCAAATCGCAATTAGGCCAGGTTTGGACTGATTTTCAATCATATTCCACAGATTTACAAAACTACTTTCAATACAATTTAAGCGACAATTTAAAGCCTGTAGAACTCCAAAGTCGAAATGCTCTGAATAATGCTAAAGGGGAATTGAACATACCCAACCCCGTTAGTGCAGGGGATAAAGTTCGCGATGATTTAATTCTCTACTCTAGATCGGATCGCTTTGAAAATAATGCAGCTGTGCGGGGAAATTTAGTTAGTAATGAACTTAATCGTGTAATTACCCGTGGAGCAGCAGCAGGTGTTCTTGGTGAAAACGGACAAATTCGTTCAAAAATAAAGTTAATAGATACACAAAGAAGTCTACAAAATATTACCGGATTTGCTGAAGCAGCTGAAGAACAAACCCAAAGTTTGTTAAGTAAAATTCCTATTCCTGCTTTTGATGCTAGCAAACTCGATCCAGCTACAGCAATATTAGCACAATTACTTAATGCCAATCAATCACAAATGTTAAAAATTCAACAGGAACAATCAAAAATTGTTGGTGAAACATTTGCCCAGACAATACAAACTAATCAATCTTTGCAATACTCCAATTTAAATTTAGCAAACATCTCCCAACAAGCAGAAGAAGCAAATCGCGCTCGCAGAGTTGAAACATCCACTGAAGCAGCGCGACTTTTACGAGCCACTTCTCAAATAGATTTATTTGGCAGAAAAGATAATAAATTATGAATTATGAATTATGAATTATGAATCAAGAGATTTATAAACATTGTAGTAATTAGCTATCAATCAATGTAAATTTTTCATGGCGAAGCACCATAGAATTTTTAATTTAGTCTGGTGTTTTAATATAAGAGTCATAAAAAATAGCGTGTAAATTGAAAATAATGCAACTTGGTATTTCACGATTTTTTGCCCAAATAGGCATTGATGAAATTCTTGATAATGGTGTCGCAACTTCCCAAAGTATTGCTGAAGGTTGGGACAAACAATGGCTGGATTTATTACAAAATAACACCAATGAAAACTTGTATGGAACGCTGACAAATGTAGGTATTTTTTTTGCAGTCGGAACCCTATTATTTTTTATGGTACAATTTCTCAGGGACTTATTAAGCTACGAATATACTCGTCCCATATCAGCATTAATTTGGCCTTTTGTAGTAGTTGTACTCTTAAATAATTCTGGGAGTGGGAGTATACTTTCTACTTTGACACTGGGAGTGCGAAATTTTATAGACGGTGCAAATCAACAAGTATTGGTCACCGCAGATGCAGATAAAATGTACCAACAAGCGCTGAGTATGAGTGTTGCTGAAGAAGTAGCGGGTTCTTTTCTGCGTCCTTGTCAGTCACTTACTGGCGAACAGCAAACTGAATGTTTTGCTAAAGCTGCTGAAAAAGTGAATACTCTCTGGCAAAAATATCGAGATTCCTACGGTAATAAAAACTGGATATCCAGACTACAAACCAAGGTAGATAATATCAGATATGGCACAGGTATTGTATCGGAAACTTCATTTAATTCTTTATTAGGTTCTACAGTACAAACCAGCCTCAAAAACTTCCTAGTTTCCTTACAATATGCTTTCCAAAATTTAATAGAAGCAACAATGTTGCTAATAGCAGTTTTAGGGCCGGTTGCTGTCGGTGCTTCTTTATTACCTGTAGCTGGTAAACCAATCTTTGCATGGCTTACCGGATTCTTATCTATTGGAATTGCCAAGATTTCATTTAATATTATTGCTGTGTTGACTTCAGCAGTAATTGTTAATGGCCCCGGTCAAGATGCTAATGTTGACCCAGACTTGATGTGGTTCATGATTTTCCTGGGAGTTCTAGCGCCGATTTTATCCTTAGTTGTGGCTGCTGCTGGGGGGTTTGCAGTCTTCAGTGCTATCAACAATGCGGCTTCTTTGGTTAAGGAGAGAATCTAGTTAAAAATTCAGAAGTCAGAATAATTTAAGAATCATGATAATAAACAATCAAATCTATAGCAATCTTAAATCATTCGTCAAAAAAAATATATCGCCTATCATCATATATAACAACAAAGTTTTTTGCCGCAGGAGGTGATTGAATGGTACGTTTATTAGAGAAAGGAAAAAGAACAGTAAGTGTTTTGACAATTTTTGCGATCGCCACCTTTAGTTTGCATGTATTAGTTTTACTTTTATTTTTATTTCAAGGCATCACTATTCGCCAACTGAGTTTGAGAAAACCTCCTAATTTTGTACAATTAATAGATGGTCAAAAGGTAGATGAAGTTGATGATTTAAAAAGAGATCCAGAAGCAATTCGTCAATTCATCAGCAAAACTATGATTGCAATGTTTAAGTGGTCGGGAACCTTACCCGCACAAAGAATTGAAGAAGTCGCAAACCCAAAATCTGATTTGGGAATATTAATTAGAACACCCCAAGGCGGTAGCCAAAAAATTAGTACCACTAGCTGGATAGCTAGTTTTGCTTTATCAGAAGACTTTCGCAAAGGTTTCTTAAGCACAATTGCCGAAATGACGCCGCCAGAAGTTTTTTCTGAAAATCGCAACCAAGGAATGACATCAGAGTTAGTAATTAAACGGGTTTATCCGCCAAAGGAAATTGAAGCAGGTAAATGGCGAGTCGGTATGGTAGCCGATTTAATTCAAAAAAATCGAAGTGACGATAGAAGAGTTATAACTCCTTTTAACAAAGACTTTCTTGTGCGTGCAACAGATTATTTTCCTAATCCCCAAAGGGAAAGTGGCACAGACCTACAAAAAGCAATTTCTAGTGTCCGCGCTGATAGACTAGAGATTTATGAAATTCGAGATTTATGTTTGTTAGATAACTCCAGCAACCTGAATGAAACTCAATTAAAAGAATGCAAAATTCAACAAAGAACCGATAATTTTATCAGGTAAGAATTATGAATTATGAATTATGACTCCTGACACACAATAACAACAAATTATTAATGCAGATATTTAAATCAGAAAATAAAAAAAGTAACGCCTTACCACTGTTGGCAGTAGGAACATTTGGTTTACATGTATTTACCTTACTGCTCTTGATATTTCACGGGTCTATGTTACAACAGTTAGGCCGGCAACTCACGCCTCAAAGTTTAGTACAACTGGTTGATGGTCGTGTGATTACAGTAGACCCCCAAGCGAATTTAGAGCGACAACCAGAAACTATTCGGCGCTTTGTAGCTGAAACTATGAGCGTAATGCTTACTTGGTCACAGCAACAGCCACCAACAACAGTCTGGGAAATTAGCTCCCAACTCGTGGCTGATGATTTTAAGCAAAAAATGAAGTCACAAGTAACTAACTTAAATCCAGATAGCCAATTTGAAAATGTCAATAGAGGCGCTGAAAATGTATTAGTAATCCAAAAAATATCTCAACCTACAAAAATAGCCAATGGCAGATGGAAAGTCGAGATGCTTGCTAATCAATTAACTTTTAGTAGTTATGATAGATTGGGAAAATCTACTTCATTTAATAAACAAATTTTAGTTAGAGCAATAAATGAGCCAGCAACTTCACTACCAAATGCGCCGCTACCGTCGCACTTTGCGGTTTACCGCCTTGGTGAAGCCAGACTAGAAATTTATAATGTCTGTGAAATTCAAGATAATAATTGTTCTGGAAATTCAAAATAAGCTTTACCATGACTCAATATTCAATTCCGACAGAAACCCCTCCACCAAATCTACTAAGTTTAGACACCGACGATCGCCAACTAGAAATAGAATATGACGATTGGGAATCACGGATGGCCAGGTTGGTTGGCTTTGAAGAAGAATCTTCAAGCCATCGCCAAACATCAGAAGACCCTGCAACGGAGCAACCGTCATCCGAACCAGATGAAGTTAAGACAGAGCAACCCCTTTCATCTAATCCCTTTGCCAAATTAGGCCTAGTAGGTGCCGCTACCTTAGCAGTAGTTTTGGTAGCTGGTGTGTTTTTGTCGCAATTGATGAGTGGTAGTAGTCAAAAGCCCAGAAATAATCTTGTCACCCCACAAGTGCGATCGCAACCAACAAACGAAACAACCTCACAACAACTACAAGGCGAAATCGAGACTCTCAAAACCAAATTAGCCCTAACCGAACAAGCACAGTCAGTAAAAGCCGCCCAAGAAAGACTGAGAACGCCAAAACCAACCTCCACAGTAGCCTTGGCAGAACCATCAGTTTCTTCCACAAGGAGACAACCAGTGATAACAACACCCCCACCAGCAGCTTACGTCCCTCAGCCCGTGACAATTGAGCGCATCGTCAGAGTACCTGCGCCTCAACCTTTACTAACACCCCAGCTACCAGTTCTCAGACCTACCACTCAACCCGTAGTTACCATTACCCCACCACCCCCACCAAACCCATTCGATGAGTGGACAAGGCTAGCAAAGCTGGGTAGCTACGGCCAAGTAAATGTCACCGAACAACCAAATAACATTGCAGCTGCTCCCCAACCCACAAACGAAATGCAGCCGCCTCAAGAGACACCAAATCCCAATCCTGCTGAGCAAAACCCACAACAAGCGCCTGCTGAAGTTAGCCAAGCACAACCACAAGGACAGAATACCGTAGCGATCGGGACTAGTGCCAAAGCCGTATTAGCAACAGCGGTATTTGGCGAAACTACCAGAGGAGGCAATAACGAAGAACAAACAGATAAAAACGTATTTGTAGTTCGATTGAAAGAACCGCTAAAAGCCGCCAATGGTCAGGTCGCTTTACCTGCAAACACCGAATTTCTCACTGAAATTCGTTCTATTTCCGAACAAGGTCTTGTGCAGATGAACGTAGTCAAAGTTATCTCACAAAATGATGGCAACCTCACAGAACGAAGCTTACCCAACAATTCGATTGTTATTCGCGGTAACAAAGGCAGACCTTTAATAGGTAATAGATTTCCCGGTCAAAGTTCGTCCGTAGCATCAATGGATTTGGGACTATTTGTTTTGGGAGGTATTGGGAAAGCCGCAGAGTTATTAAATCGCACCGACGGCCAAGTCGTCACCATCAATGGTGGAAGCACAGTTGTGAGCAACACGAACACTGGAGAAAATATCCCAGCGGGGATTGTCGAAGGTGGTTTGAACTCCGTAGTACCGCAAATTGCCCAACGCAATCAACAGGCGATCGCTCAAATGTCACAACAAACCAACGTTTGGTTTTTGCCAGCAGGCACAAATATTGAAATATATGTCAACCAAGCAACGCAATTTTAGAAGCTAAAATTTATCCTAAATTTAGGCTTTCAGTTGACACTGAATCCTGGCTTTTGAGGCACAGGAATTCACAATTTGGAATTAGGCAATAATTTAGTAATTATTTTTCTCCCCTATCTTCCAAGAAGCTTGGGATAAGCCTTTTTAGTTCCCTGTTGTATCTACCAATATCCCCATTCGCAACCATGAAAAATAATACTAAGTTACCAGGAAATATCCCAAATAATTCTTATTTCCTACCTATAGCTTCCTTAATTTTCTCGGTTACTATGTTGTTATTGGTAGGCCGTGCTGTAGCTAATAATGCCGTTCTCCGCTCCATATTTTCCTGCCAAGGACAGGGTTTAGGAGGATTATTGCCCACCCTCCATGTTTCTTATCAGCAAGGAACAAACTTAAGTTTTATTCCCGCTGGAGAAGTAATTAAAAAAGTTTGGTTAAACGATCCATCGCAAGTAACTATAGATTTTGATGGGCCAGTATGTATGCAGTTTGGTCAAAAACCAAACACTACTACTGGAGATTGTAAAAACTCAGCAGCGAACGTAATTCAACTCAGGCGAATTCCCAGACTAAATATTCCCGGACTTCCTAAAACTAGCAATACACTTTTAACAGTTGTTACCGAAGGGCAAGGTAGAAACAAACTGTATACTTTTCGAGTATTGTATGTTGAAAATGCTCCAGAGTATCACACTCTAGCAATTTATCCCGATCCTGCTTCTGGTCGGCAACCCTCTTGTACGATAGAACCACAATAATTGGGTATTTAGAGTGTTGACGGTTGACTGATAACTGTTGACTGTTGACTAGACCTCTTGCACGAATGCAAAATTTGCCCTCATCCCCCAAACCCCTCTCCCAATTGTGGGAGAAGGGGAGAAAATTTTAAAGTCCCTCTCCCAAGCGTGGGAGAGGGATTTAGGGTGAGGGCTTTTGATTCATACAATAAGTCTATTATTCTCCCCTCTGCCCCCGTGCCCCTCTACTTTGCGAGCTTCCCAATCAAACCTTAACCAACATCTTTACAAATATTCAGATAAAAACTAGGCACAAATTATGAATTCATGCAAATATAAAGAAAATATTAAAAAGTTACAAGCTCATGATCGCTCCCAAGATGATGCAACAGCTCTGGGCTGTAATCGAATCTACCCAGGTCAACACCCTGCTCCAGTTTGACGACGCGGCTCTAGTACAACTGCTCCTCCAGCAGTTAAAAGCTAAGCAAGGGCTTGACGCTCAGGTAGATAGTACACTCAATACTTACATAAAATCTAAACTGCCTCTGATCCGCGATACGGCTGAAGGTCGATTATCGTTACAACAAGGCGGCAATCATTAGGACGAGAAACTAAATGATTGTTCGCTGCCAAGAATACGCTCACAGTTCAAATAGTGCAACAGAATGAACCACTGGCTAATAATTGCCCTAGTAGCTTATCTAATTGGAGCGGCAATTGAAGGGGTGAGTACAGCCAGTCAGCTCTCTGATTCTGCGCCAGAACTAGTTAAAAGCACACAAACTCAGTCCTTGGAGTCCGACAATTCGCCTAATTTCAATTGGCGAGTTGTCGCTGTCATTGTCTTGGTAAGTATTTGTGGAGCTTTTTTCTGGCCTTGCCGCCTGCTTCACCGTTTTATTAAAGGGAAAGTTCACTCATAAGAAGTTTTGAGATTATAACTTTTGCGTTAATTGCTCAATTGTTGCCGCACCAGACACTTGGGTGTCAATAAATTGTTCAAAATCATCAGTGTTCCAAACATTATTAAACTAATTCAGAGCGAGAGATAAAGCTTTAGTAGCGTAAATTTGGACACAATAATTTTCTCAAATTGATAGCTCGAAAGATCAAAGCGCAGATAGAGGGACAGTAAAGGAAGACACTGTTTTTCCGTTATCATCGAGTAATCGAGTAAACAGTGATAACGTATGATTTATAACCCCATTGCTCAGATAACGCTGAAAACAGGATTAGCGATTAGTTTAATATTGGGTTTATCTTCTAACACTCCAACTACTGCTCAAGAAATATACATTGACGATCGCTGCAAACAAAATCAGCAATTAAATGAATTTGACAGGTTTACTATTTTTTATAAATCTGAATTTAAAACCAAAGGACAAACTTATTGGTTTTACTCAGGTAGATATCAAGATGGAAGCACTATTATTTGTATTTCACAACCAGGATTTAAACAAGCAAAACCTTTAGAAATAGAAAAAATACAGTCTGGTTACATCGATGGAATTGACAAAGATCCACGTAATAAAACAGCTTTTCTCGTCACAGTCCGAGAGGGTAATGGTTCCTATGTCCCAATATTCCAATATCGGTTGAATTTGTCCACACCTTCTAAACCTACACTAACCAAACTCAAGTCTTGGAGATCGGGACAGTAGTGGCGATCGCCTCGTAGTTTTTTGCAGCTAGGTTAGCATATAAACTGATGGTAAAAGCCCAACAACAAGAGACTTTCTTTCCTGTTGGCTGTTGCCTTTTGCCTGCTATAAAATCTCCACAAAGCTTTGCATAAAAAAATAAAGAGGCAAATCGGCTTCTTTTAACGCTTCACCTCTCCTAACATTTAAGTTGAACTAGCAATTAAACTTTAGAACGGTCAGTTAAAATCTCATAACCAGTTTCCGTCACCAAAACTGTATGCTCAAACTGAGCCGACAAAGCATTATCCACAGTCACAGCTGTCCAACGGTCAGATAATGTCCGCGTATGTCTGGAACCTGCATTTACAATTGGCTCGATTGCCAGCGTCATTCCCGCACGAAGTTTAACATTTGGCAATTCACGGGTACGGAAGTTAAATACTGAAGGTTCTTCATGCAAGTTGCGGCCAACACCATGTCCTGTAAACTCTTCAACGATACTAAAGCCGTTAGCTTTCACATGGTCTTCAATCGGCCCAGCCAGGTCAAGCAAGTAGACGCCGGCTTTAACTTGTTCAATGCCTTTATATAAAGCTTCTTCTGCAACACGAATTAGCTTAGCGGCTAGTGGGGTCACCTCTCCAACAGCGATCGTAATGCAAGAATCACCATGAAAGCCTTGGTAATAAGCGCCTGTATCTACTTTTAAGACATCCCCAGAACGAATTACTTTCTTGGGACTAGGAATACCATGTACTACTTCATTATTAATGCTAGAGCAAATAGAACCTGGAAACCCATGATATCCTTTAAAACTCGGTGTTGCACCCATTTCGCGGATGCGTTTTTCCGCATAAGCATCCAAGTCAGCCGTGGTCATTCCTGGCTTTACTAACTCAGAAATTTCTTTTAGTACAGTTGCTACAATTGCCGCTGATTGCCGCATGATTTCAATTTCACGCGGGGATTTAATTTCAATTCCTCGACGTTGTTTTTTTGCAGGTGCAGGCTGAGTTGGTTGAGAAAGTAAGTTACTGAAAATGTTCATGGGAAATTAATAATTACTGGCGCTTTACAGCTTAGGTGTCAATGCCTTTCTAGGTTAATTGAGAAATAATATCTATATCTAAATTAGCTTATTTTTAAGCACACACTCTGCTAATTAATTTGTGAATCTGGATTGGGGTTAATTGTTGCACATTAGCCAAAACCATCGCAGCTCCAGCTCTTAGCAGTGTTTCAGTATATGCCTCACTTTGCGTCGGTGTTTCTTGCACATGAGGCGGTAGAACTCCTACACCAATCCAAGTGCGAGCAGAATCTAAACTCCGTGCTTTCTCCACAGTATACATGTCTGCTACCGTATCCCCAACATACACGATCGCTGAGTTTTGCTCAATTCCATTTTCTAGTTGACGAACTGTAGCAAAAAGTCCAGTGGGGTCAGGTTTACCTGGCGCATCCTCCATCGCAATCAACACTGGAGATTGCAAACCGAGGCGTTTTTCTAAGACAAAGTTAGCCGAAACACGAGTAGCACCACTGAAAAATCCCCAAGCAATCCCGGCTTGGGTAAGTTGGTCTAAGTAGCTAGATTCTAATAATAACGGTTCATCACAGATATACCCCGTCAAATTGTTGGGGTCTGGGCCTCGATAACGCGATTGGAAAAAAGCAACGATCGCATTGTAATCTAGTTGCAATTGTTCGCGGCTCTGTCCACCAGCCGTAAAGTAGCGGTAAATTAATTCTTGGGATGCTTCCCAGTCGTTATTCCACACGCCTTCTGATTTTAGTTGGTCAATATCTGAGGGTGTTGGACGATATGCAGCGTTTGTAAAGTATTCTACGGTATCTGCGATCGCTCGGCGATAGGAACCACTCACATCACGCACAACACCATCAATATCGAAAACCACCGCCGCTTTTGTGGAAGTTTCTTGAGTCATGGGGTAGGAAGGAAAACAGTTTTACATCATCATAGAACTTCCGATTACGACTCAGGTAAAAAATCAGCGTTGAGGATTTGCTCTGGTGTGAAAGGAGATTGTTGAGGGAACGTAACCACAGCTAATTCAGTTTCATCAGCAGCCAATAGTCTAGCGTGGCCATAACACTCTCCAAAAACCTCATCAAAATATGGTTTCAGGCTAGGACTTTCTTCTAGAGCTTCTCTGAGGCGTTTGCGATGCTCTCGAATCGTTGCTTGCCAACTCCCAGAGCGCTTTTCGGGCTGATACTTATACTTTAATAGATGCATTAGCACCACTTCCAAATTGCTTCTGAGTGCTTTTTTTTCACTCCTACCCATTGTTTCAATTTCTTCAATTAAATTCTCTAAGTCCAGTTGTGTGAAATTCTTTTGCTTGAGTAGTTCTGCTGTGGTTTGAATCCACAAGTAAAAGTCTTGCTCATACAAATCTGAACAAGATGTCATGGAAGATTGGGGCAGTTGGGCAGTCATAAACATCTCTAGTTAGCGCCGACTAAACCTTATGCTAGCCCACTCTCAATCCTTATTTGTGCTAATTAAGATCTAATTGTTCCGATATGCTTTTTGAAGGCTGCTCTAGTTTTGGATATTTTGTCAGTATTTGTGGCATTAATAAGACAGTGTTTTCAGCCAGAGAAGGAACTTCCTCTATCTTCACAGGTTGTGTAGTTTCAGGGCTACTCATCCCAGTTACCTGACCCTGAAAAACTTTTTTCTCATCTAGAATAGACGACTCAGGATTCAATTTCAGGATAACTACTCCAATTATTATCAGTAAGATTGCACCTATTTTTACTATACTTGCAGACTCATTTAGCCAAAAAATCCCTATGGCTGAGATTGCGGCTGTTCCCAAACCAGACCAAATTGCGTAAACAACACCCAACTCGATTTTTTTCAGGACAAATGTCATTATTGTAAAACAAATGCCATATAAGACAAACATCAAAATTGAAGGCAAAACTTTAGAAAATCCTTCTGATAATTTCATGCAGCTTGTAGCTAATATTTCCAGAAATATAGCCAACAATAGAAAAATCCAATTGTTCATTGTACTGAATTACTAAATAACTTTTGAATTCGGTTTTTAGAGGTCACTTACGGTTGTATAAATTTCTGTTATCTGATTCTACTTAAATATTAAGTAGCTTATATTTTTTCATTGATATTACTAAAAGCATAGTTTACCCTATGTATAGCATTATCACAAATAGTGGCGTGACACAACTAAAATAGTGCATTATATGTAGGTTGGAAACCCAATATCAATAGGACTTACGCAAGTGGCATATTATTTTTAGTTCGTAGTGAGGACTTTAGTCCTCAAAATGAGGGCTTCAGCCCTCACTACAAACTAAATATCGGGAGCATCCCAAATGTGCAAATTTATTTTTATACGGTATTTTGGCTTCAAACAATAATGAAATAACGAACCGCCAAGGACGCCAAGAGCGCCAAGGAAAGAGGTTTGTACAGGATTTTTGTGTCAGTCCTGTACCTTTTGACAAAATTGGGATGCTCCCCTAAATATCTTAATTTTTTGTGACACTTGCGTAAGTCCTAATCAATTGGAGTGTTGGGTTTAGTTCTTCAACCCAACCTACAAATTTTTTGCAACAATTTAGCTGTGTCACGCTAGTAGAGTGAAATAATTCCTCTGGGTTAATTTGAAAGTCTTAAGCTAGTTTTAGTTATATCTTCGAGGTATTTTACCACTGATAATTCAGGTGAATCATCGCCGTATATGTTGCTGGAACGCCTGAAAATTTGCTCTACTAATGCCCCCATTTCAATTGGCACATTCAAATGTTTTGCTAGCTCATAGATTAAGTGTAGGTCTTTACAACATAACTTAGTTGTAAAGCTGGGATCGTAGCTGCCATTATAAATAGAGGGTATATCATGAGAAGCAACCCAACTACTTCCACAACTATTTAAAATAACCTTCTGTAAGGTCAGCAGATCGATTCCAGATTTCGCACCTAATATTAAGGCTTCACCAATTGCTGCTGCATTGATAAACCATAAGAGATTAGTTAATAATTTGGCTGCAATTGCTGATAGACGATCGCCAGTATATATAATTTCTTTACCAATAGTAAAGTACAAAGGTAAGCATTGCTCATAGTCTTCCTTTTTTCCCCCTACAAAGATAGAAATCTTTCCTATCTTAGCATTATCTACACCTTCAGAAACAGGAGAAGCTAAATAATGAAAACCATACTCACTTTCTGCTGCTTCTATTTGAGGGATTAATTGAATAGATATAGTAGTTAAATCAATTAAAAAAGTCCCTTTTTTTATTGTGCTAAACAAACCATTTTCAGACAGACAAACTGCTGCGACTTCAACATGACTGGGTAATGAGAGAAATATAGTTTCTACTTGTTGGGTAACTTCGGTAAGGGTTGCACAAGCTTGAGCACCTGAGGCCACAAGATTTTCGTAAGCTTGTGGTCTAATGTCATAAACAAATAAATTATGTCCAGCCCGCAATAAATTAAAAGCAATTGGATTACCCATTGAGCCTGTGCCAATAAAACCGATATTCATAACTTCTCAAACTCCAAAAACAGCTTGTTTTTAGTTTCTACTGGTTTGTATTTAAAACCATAAGTTTCTAATAATTTTTGAACTTCACCAAAATAATAAGTAGAATAATGAAGTGTTTGCTGCATAATAATTTCACTGCCATTCAAAAGGTAATAATCTTTAATAAAGCCTCCTTGACAAGGTGATATTTTCTGCGAATATACCATCCCATTGCTCAAAACTTTATCGTAATCAAAATGTGGCCCTTGGATACCCAATAACAATTTACCTTGAGGACGAAGATGCTTTGTTAACCGGGCAAATCCTTGGTGGTTGTCAACATCATTGACTAAGTGACTCACTAAAAAAGGTTCGGCATCGCCATCGATCACAAAATACCAAACCCCGCCATAGGAAAAAGCAAGATCGTATTCTTCTGCTAAAGATAAATCAATAATATTTTGTAATGATAATTTGACATTAGGAAATAAATGTAAACGCTTTTGAGCAATTGTTAACATTTCTTCAGTTAAATCAACTCCACAAATTGTGTCAAACACTTGCATGTTTGCCAATTTTTCTATAATTAATCCTGTCCCACATCCTATTTCAAGAATCTTGCCTGCGGACGTATAGTTTAAAATACTTTTTGCAATAACTTCATAGTTATAATAACCTGATGTCATTATCGTATCGTAGTAGTGAGACATAGGAGTATAGCTGCTCATTTCGTTGATTCTTTTCTCCTTTTTTTGAATGACTAACAACTAAAAAAGTAACTTGTCCTCATTTCAGGACTTAAGCAACTCGCACAAGTAATACCGAGCAGCCCAAAAAGTACACAGAAGACATAGCAATATCTGGACAAATACTTATGTACTATTGACTGGCGATCGCAGTGTGCCAGTTGCGTAAGTCCTAAATCTTTCTAGGCTTCGAGTGCAGAAGTGAGAATTATCTATAACAATCGCAATAGAAGCATTATGCTCAAAATGCAACACTAATACTATCATTACTGATTATTCTTTAGTGAATAATTAATACCCTGTTTGTCCTATGCCCCACGTATTTGGTCATTGATAGGGTATTGCGTTAAAATAAGCGATCGCTATCCTAGTTAAGTAATGGCCGGAAATTCCCGGAGGTGTGATTGACCAAGTTTATTTTGAAAATTCTGTGGTTAGACGAAAACGTCGCTCTAGCAGTCGATCAAGTTGTCGGCAAAGGCACAAGTCCTTTGACCAAGTACTTTTTCTGGCCGAGAAATGATGCCTGGGAAGAGTTAAAGAAGGAACTCGAATCCAAACACTGGATTAGTGACCTCGATCGCGTCGAGTTGCTTAACAAAGCAACTGAAGTGATTAACTACTGGCAAGAAGAGGGCAGAAACCGCCCAATGGCAGAAGCTCAGTTGAAATTTCCGGAAGTTGCCTTCACAGGTAGCGCTTGATATTCCAAAATCAACTCTCGTGCTATTCTACAAGCTGCCAGAGTTTAATAGTCTTGTCCTTGCTGCCACTTGCAACCAGTTGTGTAACTTGGTTCACAGCAATGGCAGATACTGAGTCTGTATGACCTGAAAGAGTCACAATCTCTTGGACTGTACTCACTCTCCAGAGTTTAACTGTCTTGTCCCAACTTGCGCTAATCAGGGTTTTCGCATCGGCAGTGAAAGCTACACCTATTACAGACCAGGAATGGCCTGAAAGTGTAGTAATTAGCTGACCAGTGTTTACTTCCCACAATTTAATAGTTTTATCATCGCTACCCGTCGCTAGAATCTTTCCGTCGGGACTAAAAGCGACTGTCAAAACTGCCCATGCATGACCCGAAAGGATACCTAATAAGGTATAGCATGGGCAGTTTTTAAATTCTTTTGGGGAACTTATCTGCCACAAGCGAATTGTTCTGTCATAACTCGCGCTGGCTATAATTTGTCCTTGGGGACTAAAGGCCACCGAATTTACCTGTAATTGATGTCCAGTTAAGGTACAAATTTCAGCCCCAGTATTTACATTCCACAGTTTGACTGTTTTATCCCAGCTACCACTAGCAAGAATCTGGCCGTCTGGACTAAAAGCAACTGATTTTACAGCGTGGGAGTGTCCCAATAGAGTAGTGATTTCTTTTAATGTGTTGATATCCCACAATTTGATAGTTTTATCGTCGCTAGCACTTGCCAAAATTTTGCCGTCTGGACTAAAAGCAATTGATTTTACTGCTTGTGAATGCCCCGATAACATAGCTACAACTTTTTTAGTATTTAAATTCCACAATTTGATGTTTTTATCATCAGAAGTACTGGCTAAAATTTTACCTTCAGGGCAGAATGTCAGACTATTCACACTACTTAATACAGTAGAATTTTCAATCAAAGTAGATGAGCAGTGCCACAGAGGATTTGGTAATTTCAAAAGTTGGGGTTTACCTTCGATACCCATTGCTTGCATGACTTCATCAGCCGATTGAAACCGCTGATTAACAAGATTTTGTAGTAATTTATCAAGGATTTTTGCCAAACAGAAATGTTTTGTGTCTTGTTGCCAGATATCACCTCTAGTCGCCAGATAATCTCGCCAAACCCAGCAATTATTCCCAACATCAAATAAATCAAAGGGAGAAATTTGGGTCAGTAGATAAATGCAAGTGACACCCAGACTATAAAGGTCGCTAGCAAAAACAGCTTTGCCTGCCGTTTGCTCTGGTGCAGCATATTCTGGACTACCGATATTATTTTGGGCTGTTAGGTAATCAATTTCTGTGACAATTTTGGCAGCGCTAAAATCAACTATGACTAGATTTGGTTCACCTTTGGAGTCACAGGGGGTTCTACAGATGATATTTTCGGGTTTAATATCGCGGTGGATGATGTGGCGATCGCTAATAAACTGCAAAACTGGTAACAAATCCTCTAAAATTTGCCAAATCTGAGTTTCATTAAAAGCTCCTTCCTCTTCAACCACCTGAGCTAAATTTCTACCCGCAATAAACTCCTGTACTAAATAAAAGTGCTGTTCTTGCTGAAAATAATTCAATAAAGCCGGAATCTGAGGATGCTTTCCTAATTCCTCTAGCTGCTGCGCCTTTTGCTCAAAATTTTTAGATGTTTCGCACTCTGCCGATAATTCTTGAATCACGCAAGGATTTGGAGGAAATTGACCTTCATCTACAGCTAGGAAGGTTTTACTGAATCCCCCTTTACCAATTCGTTTAATTAAACGATAACGTCCTTCTAAAAGCAAAATTTTCCTGCCAGTTACGGCGCGGGCAACCTTACCCACCCTACAAAAACATCTCTATCTCTTTTATCTAAGTAAATTTAACAATATTTATAATAATAAATGTTACTAATCTTACCGCATGTAAGGCAATATGTTACATTATCATTTGCTAGATGCTTTGTATCTGTAATCTTGGTATTGTGGACATTATCTGGCCGATCTGAGGTTTTAAAGTATTGACAAATAATTTTCACAATACTTAATATTTAGCAATGATGTGTAATTTAAATTAACTATTGCACAGAAATTCTCTCACAATGAGTAGAATGACAAATACAGCGACGCAACTATTTCATGAATTAGTTACCCTAGAACTGTAAGACTCATGTTTTCAGTCCTGACTTATTTCAGTATTTTGCCTCAAAGGCATACCAGTCAAAACCACACCAAATCCTTCATTCAGAGCTCCCACAAATCATAATGCCTGTGATTGAGAAAAAAAGAACTCGCGATCTGCCCCAAATTAACGAACGAATTCGCTTCCCGAAAATTCGGGTCATTGACACTGATGGCGGCCAGTTAGGAATTATGCCCCCTCAAGAAGCACTACAACTAGCAGAGGAAAAAGAACTAGATTTAGTGCTACTGAGTGACAAAGCTGACCCGCCAGTTTGTCGGATTATGGACTACGGGAAATACAAGTTTGAGCAGGAGAAAAAGGCGCGGGAAGCCCGTAAAAAACAGCACACGGCTGATGTCAAAGAAGTTAAGATGCGCTACAAAATAGAAGAACACGACTACAACGTCCGTGTCAAGCAAGCAGAGCGCTTTTTAAAAGATGGTGATAAAGTCAAAGCTACTGTGATGTTTCGGGGTCGAGAAATTCAACACAGTGACCTCGCAGAAGATTTGCTCAAACGCATGGCAACGGACTTAGAGCCATTTGGTGAAGTTCAGCAAGCGCCCAAAAAAGAAGGGCGAAATATGATGATGCTCCTCTCACCCAAAAAATAATCTTCTAACTTTTCAATAGATAAGGAAAGAAAATCCCCTGGCTAGAAGCCAGGGGATTTTTTCATTTTGGAGCATTGGGCATTGGAAGTGCTGAGTTAAGAGTTATTCTTTGTGTCCCGTTGTCTTAGGTAGGGGTGTGCATCTGTAGGCCCCTACAAAGGATTTATACAGCAGATTGCAAGTGGTGAGGTACAGATCATAGTAGGGGCGCTAAGCTTGGCGCCCCTACCCGTGTACTTCATTTACCTGAAAAACGCTGTATATTGCAAATATTTTTGTCAATAGTATCAGGTTGTATAAATTTATCTCAAATCGATAGTCCTGAAGCCTGAGTGGGAAACATAATACTCAGTTGCTCAGGACTTTTGTAATGTCTAGGCGATGGGGAAGATGAGGGAAATGGGGAGATGAGGAGATTGTAATAGAATTTCACCTCACCACTCTTAACTCCTGACTCCTCACTCCTAACTCCTAAGTACTCACTCAGCACTCCCAATGCCCATTAGGCGGTGATACTACCAGAAATGAAAACTGCATGGAACTGAAAAATCACTGGTTGGCTGTAAATAGAGTTGCTTTACCACGCTTGCTACAGTGGGTAAATCTCCGGCCAGAGGAGAGCGAACGCACTCAGATGATGTTCGTATTTTACACTATTGTATCTGTAGGATTGCGGTGGGCAGAGGATAGTACAGTAGCACTATTTTTGGGCGAATATGAGACTAATCTACTACCTTGGATGTATATTGCCAGTGCTGTAATGAGTACAGGGCTGGTTTTTTTATATTCTTGGCTGCAAAAGGTTTTTCCTTTACGTCAGGTGATTGTGGCGATCGCACCTTGCATGGTGACGCCATTAGTTTTATTAGTTTTATTACGTTGGGGCAGCAGTGTTTCCTACCTGGCAGTAATTTCGGTGTTTCTACTGCGGCTGTGGGTAGACGCCCTTTATGTGCTTAACGATCTCAACACGTCCATTGTTGCCAATCAAATATTTAACATTCGAGAGATTAAGCGCACTTACCCGCTAGTCAGTAGTGGCCTATTGGTAGCAGATGTCATCAGTGGTTTTAGTTTGCCTTGGTTGGTGCAGTACGCCAGACTGAATAAGGTGATCCTCATCGCCTGTGTGGTGATTTTATTGGGATCGGCGATTTTATTTTATTTAACTCATCAGTATCGAGCAGCTTTTCCCGAAACTCCACAAATCACAATTCCTGGGGAACAAGCTTCACGACAGCGTTTCCTCAAAAGTCCTTTGAAGCGCTATGTTTGGCATTTATTTGCTTTTGTCGGTTTGTTGCAAGTGATTGGGTTGTTAGTGGATTTTCAGTATTTACGCGAACTCCAATCGAGTTTGAGTGACCGCGAAATTGCTAGCTTCTTGGGTCTGTTTGGTGGCATGTTGGGCTTGTGTGAGTTGTTAATCCAGTGGTTTGTTTCTAGCCGACTGATTGAACGGATGGGAGTATTTTTCACTGCCACACTTTTACCAATTGCTGTAGGCTTTTTACTACCAGGAGTGCTGGTATTTTTGCATTTAATTCCAGGGATGCAATCGCAAAGCTTTTTCTGGGGTTTAGTAATTGTCAAATTCTGCGATGAACTTTTACGCTACACCTTTGTGATGAGTAGCGGCCCCATACTTTATCAACCGATTCCAGAAGCAATTCGCAGCCAGATGCAAACCTTATCTGGGGGAACAGCCGAAGCGATCGCCACAGGGTTGACAGGATTGGTAATTTTTGTCACTTTATTAATTTGTGGGCATTTTGTACCTGAACCGCTACAAAAATGGGTGTTAGTAGCAGAAACAATGCTGATAGCTGGCACTTGTTTAAAAGTAGTTTGCCAATTGCGATCGCGTTATGTTGATTTGTTAGTTTTAAGTGTGGCACGGGGTCAGCTGAGTGCAACGAATGTCGGTCTAAAATTCTTTAAGCAAGGCGTAGTCAAAGCATTAGCTGAAAAAGGCAACGAGGCAGATAAACACTCTTGCATTGAACTTTTAGCCCAAATTGATTCCCAAGGTGCTGCGGAAGTTTTAGCACCCTTATTAGTCAAGTTAACCCCAGATTTGCAGTGCCAAAGTTTGGAAGTGATGCTGATGGGGGGTGCAAATCCCACTTATGTACCTGCTATCCGTCCTTTGTTAGAACAACCCCAAGAAACTAATCCCGAAGTTTTTGCCCTAGCCCTGCGTTACATTTGGCTAGCTGAACCAAATCCCAATTTAAGCCTCCTCGAAGAATACCTAAACCCCCGGCAAAACTCACTCATCCGGGCCACCGCAGCGGCTTTAGTCTTACGCCAAGGAACGCCGATGCAAAAGGTAGCAGCTACCAAAACAATGCGCCGAATGCTGACTCATAAGCAAGAACGCGAACGGATAAATGGAGTCAAAGCCCTCAGAGAAGCAGTTTATTTACAGGCGTTGCGAATTCACATTCCGAATTTGTTACAAGATGAATCCTTACGGGTGCGCTGTGCGGTGTTGGAAATGATTGCAGCAACCCATTTAGAAGAGTACTATTGTGCGCTGATTGCTGCACTTTACTACAAGTCAACCCGTAGCACAGCAATGTTAGCCTTAACCCGACTGGAAAACGAAGCCCTAGAAATGCTGTTGCAGTTGGCTAGGGATATTTACAAACCAGAAGTAGTGCGGATGTACGCTTGGCGTACCATTGCTCAAATTGGTAGCCAAGAAGCAATGGAAGCTTTATGGGAAAACTTAGAAACCTGTTGGGGTACTACCAGGGATCATATTCTTCATAGCTTACTCAAAATACACAAACAACCGGGAATTAAAGGTTTAGACGATCGGTTTTATGAGAGTCGAGTAGAAAAATTAATCGAGCAGGAATTACGATTTTTAGGTGAAATTTACGCTGCTTATATAGACTTTAAAGATATAGACAAACAAGAAGATTATCAATCCAGTGAGAGGATTTTAATTGTCTGTGAATTATTGCAACGCTCCCTCACAGAATTAGAATTAGATGTCAGAGAAAGGCTGTTACTGTTACTGAGACTGCTTTACTCGCCAGAAAAGATGCAAGCAGCAGCGTTTAATTTACGATCGCTCTCAGTGGTAAACTTAGCGCGGGGTTTAGAAATCCTAGAACATACCGTAACTTTGCCTTCCAAGTCTCTATTGTTGAATATTTTAGATAAGCGAACAGAGCCAGAAAAATTACAACATTTAGTAGAAGCAAAGATTGTGGAATATGAAAATATGTTAGTTAGCGATCGCCTCCACAGATTGCTGCTGTTGGGCAATTTGCTCTCTGATTGGTGCTTAGCTTGCTGTTTTCATTTTGCTCAAGTTGCTCGTATCCGGCTCACAAGTTCTGAGATTTTAGCTAGTTTGCGCCATCCAACAGGCTTTGTTCGAGAAGCGGCGATCGCATACTTAAATATGGTTTCACAGCGCGTCCTCTTCCAAATCCTACCTCAGCTACAAAACGATCCACACCCTCTAGTAGCCGCCCAAGTTAAGGAATTATTAGAGAAATACCAATTCAAAAATTACAATTCCCAAGGACTCGACAACCGGAAAATTTGACAATCCCACGGCTTCAAGGCGTGGGATTAGTAGGGTCGAGGTGTTCAGAAGGCAGAAGGAACCCACGTTTTTAAAAGTGGGATTGAAGCAAGGACGCTTTGTATCTCGCACTACGCGTCTCGTACCAGTATCTTTTTTTAAACTGGGCTTTATACCCAGAATTAAAGTTTTTATTAATACTTCTTTCCTTCTGCCTTCTGCCCTCTGCCCTCTGCCTTTCTTTGTAATTTTTGAATATTCCAAGGATGCTTGGATAATTAGGCTGAGATTGCAAAGGCTGGACGATGCCCAATCCAAGGTTTAGCTGCTTCTATTTGTGCTGCTAGGCTGATGAGTGTGGCTTCAGCTGCCGGTTTGCCAATGATCTGTACACTAATGGGTAAACCCTTACTATCAAATCCTACAGGAATGGCGATCGCTGGTTGTCCAGTTGCATTGGCAGGTGGACAAGGTGCAACCCATTGAACAATATTTTGGAATGTCTCTTCTGGACTCAGATTAGCCCATTCTCCAACACGGATGGGTGAATGTAAATAAACTGGCAATAGCAGTACATCTACGCTATCGAAAAACGCCACAATTTGCCTTGCTACTACTTGCATTTGGGCAACTCCTTGCAGGTACTCAGCTACAGAACCTGTACGGGCAAATAGCCAGCGATTTAAGGGCTGCAAAACTTCAACAGGAAGCCCTGACGCCGCTACCCCAGCTTGCCAGACAATTTGAAATGGTTCAATTAAACCGCTGAAATCTGGAGATTTCTGTTCAACTTGATGGCCGAGTTGTTCTAACAACTTGACTGTTTCTCGGACGCCTTGCTGAGAGTTAGCGTCAGCTTCTCCCAAAGGAAAAATGCTTGTGTCAAAGGCTATTCGCAAAGCGCCAGGTTTTGTTTGGCTGGCGGCGAGAAATGATGTTTCGGGATCTGGTAGCCAGTAAGGATCGCCTGTGACATAGCCAGATATGGCATCCAAAAGCGCAGCAGCATCAGCCACAGTCCGCGCTATTGGCCCGTTGGTGGCAATTCCAGCGAGACGTTCGCCCACGGGTGCTTTACTCACCCTACCCCGTGATGGTTTGAGTCCCACCAAACCACAACAAGCCGCAGGCCCCCGAATGGAACCACCGCCATCAGAACCTTGGGCGATGGCACATAATCCCGCTGCTACCGCCGCCGCCGCACCACCACTAGAACCGCCAGGAGTGTATTCTAAATTCCACGGATTTCTTGCTGGGGGAAAACCCGTAGGTTCGCTGTAAGGTAATGAGCCTAATTCGGAAGTGGCTGTTTTACCGAGAATGATAAAACCAGCTTGCCTAATCTTGGTGACGACTACATCATCATAGTTAGCGATATTGTTGATTAATGCCGGATTTCCATAGGTACAGGTAACACCGGCTACAGCATTCAGGTCTTTAATGGAAATCGGCACACCAAAAAATGGCGGTAGTTCTGAAGTAGTTGTTAGTAATTCTGTTTTAGCTTTAGCATCTGCGATCGCCGCTTCTGCTGTGACTGTAAAATAACTTCCTAATTGTGGATTCAGCTGTCCAATGCGTTCTAAATATATTTCCACCAACTCTAGCGGTGATACTTCCCGACGACGGATTAATTGGGCTAACTCTAGTGCTGGGGTAAATGCTAAATCAACTTCATTCATACGTTAGCGAATAGGTAGTTTCGTCTTTATTTTCGGACGTTTAAACTCAAATTGTTACTTTAGTAGGATTTCTGGGAACTATATATTCTATAGTTCCTGAAATTTGTCATTCATTTAGGATGCTCAGAGGCAATAGACGTGGTTATGTTCTTACTCCAGCCATTTTAATTGTTTGGCATATATTTTCGACAAATCCCTAAGGGGTATTTATGGCTAACCTCGAATTACTTGTTAGTGAATTGCCAAAATTGATTCAAAGCTTGAAGCTAACCATCGGCGATTCTCATGAAATAATGCAACAAATTATCCTGATTAATAATGCTCAGGAAGAACTCAGAAATATTCAAAAGTTAATTATTCAGGAATTAAAATTTGGCAATATCAATAATTCAGTGATCGCCACACTCCCTCGAACTAATAAAGTAGCCAGTTTGTTTATACCTCATATTGGATTAATAGATCCAGCCCTAGCAGCAAAATTTGGTAATTGGGAAACTAAACTTTCATTAATTGATTTAGAAAAAAAAATTGATGCCTGGATTGAATGGGGTTATTTTTTGCAGGCTTTAGCTGCCGATATTCTCAGTGATGTTCAATTGGTAAGCCAACTCAATTCTGACAGTCACCATGTGAGCTTACCCTCTAAATTTAAAGCTATTGCTGAAAACTTAAAAAGTAAACTAGTGTTTACAAACTCTACAAATTTAGAATATCAACTTCAAAAATTCAGTAATTATCAGAAGGAGTTATTACAGTTACAACAAAAACTAAATTATATTTTTAATACTATCAAAACTAGTCATAGCTTACTAACTATTTTGTTAGGAGTCTCTGCTTTTTGTGGCAAATCTGGATTTACCTTAGAGTGGTTAGATGATGACCACGAATTAATTATATCAAGTGATAGTAAAATTCAAGAACTAACAGATATTTTGAATGATTGTGATGTTTTTCAAGAACAAATTGCTACATTAATTATTCAAAGTGACTTTTTGAAACAACAGGCAGAAGAAGCTCTAAAAAAAATTGAGCAGCAAAGCACTAAAAAGCTAATTATTAGCGAACAATTAGAAAATCCCTTAAAAATTCCAACACCCAAAATCCTAATTACAGCTTTTTTCCTAGTCTCAAGTCTATTATTTTTGGGTTTTTGTGGTCGCCAAATGCAAAACCAAAATCCACAATTAGAAAGTCGAAGTTTAAGTCCAGAACAAAGAGCGATCGCTAATTTTAACTCGGCTCAAAAACTCGGTATGGAAGCTGCATCTCTAGCTCAAAAGCCGCCGCATTCTCTACAAGTATGGCAACAAGCAGAAACTAAATGGTATCAATCAATAAAGTTATTAAATAGCATTCCCCCTCAAACATCAGTTTTTGAGCAAGCAAAGAAGAAATTAACTCGTTATCAGACAAACTATGACGCTATCAATAAAATAGTCTTGGCTGAAAAAAAAGCGATCGCTAACTTAGAATCAGCACAAAAACTGGCAATAGAAGCTACGTTTTTTTTACAAAATTCGCCTCATTCAGCAAGAACTCGCAAGCAAGCAAAAGATAAATGGAAGCAAGCTATTAATTTATTAGAAGCTATTCCAGAAAATAGCTCTGTTTCTGCACAAGCTAAAGAAACACTGCCTATTTATAAAACTAACTATGCTGCTATTAGATCGAGATAATCTAAAACTAATACAATTTTAGATTTTGCAGAAACTCTCTAAGTTAGAAATGGCTTAACTGTTGGCTTCCTCACCCGCCTAGAACTAAAGTTCTTTTGCTCATACCTAAAGTCTACTGAAGTAGACTAAAAACTTTCAACAAAATTGAGTCATCTTGAGATGACTTTTGCTATAAGCAAAGAACTTCAGTTCCTTGCTGGACATCGATTTTACGTTAAGTTGACACCGATGAATAACTGTTAACTCCTCACTAGACAGTAGACTTCTTGCAAAAGTCCTTCTTTTCCTACTCTTCTTTGCGCGGCAGTCGCTCATGGGGAGCCAGTGCGTTGGGCGGGCAATGCCCGACTTGTTCGCGCAGCGGCGACCACAGGAGAAGCAACTGGCGTGGAAACCCCCAAGACCGCGCTGCCTTGTCTTTGCGTGAGACAAAAAATTATTTATGCAAGAGGTCTAGTCAACAGTCAGCATAATTTCCCTATTGCCTGTTTCCCCAACCCTGTTTCCTCTGAATACAGTGATTCTACTAAATTTAATATTTTATTTATATTCTCTGGGAGTTTCCGTAGCGATCGCCCAAATACTTGTAAATCAAGCTTTTTTAATTACTAGCTTGCGTTTCGCGTGTAATATGATACATGAAAAATGATCTTTAGAATACTTTTCTCATCAAATAAAAACTATATATTTTGCACATCTAGCACAGTAGGAAACGCCGAGGGGGAGACTGGGTAAAAGGTACAAGGTAAAAGCTACAAAGTAATTAAGGTTCAGTACCCTTCTTCATTTTTGCCCGCTTTTTATCCTTGTGGCGCAAGCATTTTCCCTGCTCCATCTCGGCGTTTTAATTTTTCCTTCATCCGTTGCAGCAAGCTCACAACAGCTGCGACGGATTTTTGCTTTTTTTAGTTTCTGGTATCTAAATCCCAGAAGAATCCAGGAATTTATTTCTTACTTCACAGGAAGTATGAGACCCGCTATCCGTCAGTAAACGTCTCGCCCTCTAGCTAAACGCGATATGTGTAATTTGTTCAACTTTGGTTTTCGTAAACCTTATTGGTATTTAAGTAAATAACCTTGATTCAACACTGTGTCAAGATCTTTGTAACAATACTTTATTAAAAATAATCAGGGCATGAGAATTTTAGGCTATAGGGCATTGAGATTGTTGACTGTTGACTGAATGAATTATTTATTATTCGCCCCTCTGCCTCCCCTGCCCCCTGCCCTTATTCCTGCGCCCCAGCTTTTTGCAAACTCCGTACAATATTCTGATAACCATTAAATTCTGCAATCATCAAAGCAGTGTAACCGCCTCGGTTTTTCAAATTCAAATCTGCGCCGGCTTGAACTAATAACTGCACAATGTCTCCATAACCTGCTGAAGCAGCCCACATCAATGCTGTTGCTCTGGCTGAGTCTTGAAAATTTACATCTGCGCCCTTTGCTAAGAGCATCTGTATTACCTCTATGTGCTGGCGTTCGGTTGCCTTAATCAAAGCACTTTTGCCATCATCTGCTGCAAGATTAGCATCAGCACCATAGTCCAGCAATACTTTCACCGTTTGGGTGTGCCCTTGTGATGCCGCCAGGGTCAAAGGTACTTCACCGAGGTTTTTTCCATTAATATCTGCTCCAGAACGCAGCAGTCCTTCCACAATTTTGCTGTGTCCCTGCAAGGCTGCAACTAGCAATGGTGTGTCACCAAGGTGGTTTTTAATTTGGACATCCGCACCTTTGTTAAGTAACACTTCCACCACATCAACGTAACCTTCCACAGCAGCAAGGTGTAAGGCGGTTTCACCATCTTGGTCTTGGAGATTAATTTCGGCACCTCGATCTAGTAAAGCAGATGCGATCGCACCATGTCCCGCCGCCGCTGCTGCTGATAACGCAGTTCCACCATCGGCATTTTTCGCCTTCACATCAGCCCCCGCCGCCAACAGTGCTTGGACAACCTCCAGATGTCCTAAATCTGCCGCTAACATTAAAGGTGTCTCACCCTCCTCATCTGGGGCATTTACATCTACACCAGTTTGGAGAATTCCTTTTATAACTTCTACGTGCCCGTGCTTAACTGCCAACTTCAAAGCCGTATCATCATCTTTATCGGCTATGTCCACTCCTGCACCAGCAGCCAACAAAACTCGTACTACATCCAGATTACCTTTAACTACTGCTGCCATTAAAGCTGTGCTGCCATCTTCATTAGTGGCGTTGACATCCGCGCTTCTAGATACTAAAAGTTGCAAAATGTCAAGTTTTTTGGCGCTAGCTGCTAACATCAAAGCCGTCAAACCATAGAGTTTTCTTTTCAGATTGATATTTGCCCCAGCATCCAAGAGCGATCGCACAATTTCCGTGTAGCCCAAATTAGCAGCAAACATTAAAGCCGTAGTGCCTTGGCCATCGCACGCATCCACATTCGCACCAGCAGCTAGTAGCGCACACAGACCCTTAATATCCCCATTTTTAGCAGCTTTCAGCAGCAAAATATCGTTGTTTTCAATCATCGATGAAATCCCACACAGGGAAGTTTGATTCGTCTACCCTCAAAATTCAGCTTAAGCCAAAACAAGCCCAAGGGAGTGCCTCGACTTTCTCTTGAATCCTGAATTCTGTTAGCGTAGCGGGGCGCAGCCCATTCTAAGTTCTTATTTTATTTGTGCAACTTTAAGCACAGAAAATAGAGTTATGCTAATTTTTATGAAGATTTAATACTTGGGCGAGGGCACGATGAGTCTGGAACTTTCTCCGTCGGTGAAATATTGGCTGAACTTCTTTCATCCGCTGATGATGTGGGCGCTATTAGTAGTCTCGATTTATGCGGCCTATTTGGGGTTGCAAGTACAGCGTACCAGAAATGCTCAAGGGGAAGAAAAGAAAGAACTGATTAAAGGTAGATATAACGTCAGACATTATCAAATTGGGTCTATACTCCTAGCTTTGATGGTGACAGGCGCAATTGGAGGTATGGCTGTCACTTACATCAATAATGGCAAGTTATTTGTAGGGCCTCACCTGATAGCAGGCTTGGGGATGACGGGTCTGATTGCATTTTCCGCGGCTTTGTCTCCCTACATGCAAAAAGGAGCAAATTGGGCGCGTGCAACTCACATTTTGTTGAATTTTACGCTTTTAGGGCTTTTTGTTTGGCAGGCTGTTAGTGGGGTACAAATTGTCCAAAAAATTCTTACTAAAGCATAGTTAAGTAGTCTTTTATCCTTTGTCATTGATTTATGACAAGGGATAAAAAACCGTTGACTAGCAATTTTAGACTTTTTGGATTTGTTTTAACCTTCGTGTGTGAAACAAATCCAAAATCCAACTTGTGCTTCGAGTGCGCCTTTGGTGCAACCCAAAATCCAACAATCATTTGATTCACCGCTTTTTCTTGGAATTAGCACCAAAGGGTATTTGCAAAGATTGATGAAAATCTTCTTGGACTTTGCGAGTTAAGCGGCGGGAGACTTGGCGGACGATTTGATTGAGTAAGCGATCGCCTGTAGATTGAATTAAAGACTTGGGTAATCGCTGAATAAACTTGGGAAAGTGTATGTAAACTACTAAATCCAACTCCCATTCAACTTTGGTCACCTCGGCAATATCAGTAGAAACATCGCTTGCCGCGTTTTCTGTTAACCTCAGGGATGCTCGGTAATCTACGTCATAACCGGGCGGGTTGTAGTCAGGAATGGGAATTGTGCGGATGCGGTAAATACCCTCGTCTGGAGGTAATAATTCCAAACCAATTTTTGGTTCTACTTCATAACCAAAAGAACCAAAACGACCAATTACCAGAGCATAGCCATTTTCCCCCAACGGTTGCACCTTCATGGGTTCAGCGCAGCGCGAAAACCACGAACTGTGAGAATTGAGATACTCAGCAACCTTGACTGCTGGAGCAAACATTTCCATACAGTCTTGATAACGACCATAAAATTTTGTGAGCGTCGCTACATTTGTTTGTGTTAATATCTCGTTTGCTTCTTCTTGGCTGGATGCTACTGGTAAAACTGTTTCTGTTATTTCCAAGGATTCGTATTCGCCGTTTCTTAAAAGCATAAATACATGACTGTATACTTGGGCGTTTGTCTATATTAATAATTCCCTGCTGACTTGGGTCGTTTCGCACAAGTATCCTATTTTGACAGAAACCTCAATAATCTGCCATCAGCTCCATAGAATCACTAAAATAAAGAACTGAACAAGCACACAATAGTTTCCCAGGATAGCATTTCTTATGAAAGCATTTGTAGCAGGGGCAACAGGTGAAACAGGTCGCCGGATCGTGCAAGAATTGGTAGCGCGGAATATTCCCGTCCGAGCTCTAGTGCGAGATATAGAAAAAGCTAGGGGTATTCTCTCTCCTGAAGCCGAATTGGTTGTAGGCGACGTGTTACAACCAGAAACTCTAACTGCTGCCTTAGGAGATAGTACAGTTGTGTTGGTTGCGACTGGGGCGAAACCTAGCTTTGACCCCACTGGCCCCTATAAAGTGGATTTTGAAGGGACGAAAAATTTAGTGGATGCTGCTAAGACCAAGGGAATTGAGCATTTTGTCTTAGTTTCTTCTTTGTGTACTTCTTTGCTTTTCCATCCATTGAACTTGTTTTGGCTGATTTTGGTATGGAAAAAGCAAGCTGAAGAATACATCCAGAAAAGTGGTCTTACTTATACGATTGTCCGGCCTGGGGGCTTAAAGAATGAAGATAATACTGACTCAATTGTGATGCAGAGTGCTGATACCCTGTTTGAGGGTAGCCTTCCTCGACAAAAAGTCGCCCAAGTTTGCGTCGAGGCGCTGTTACAACCAGCTGCACGCAATAAAGTTGTGGAGATTGTGGCCAAACCTGAAGCAGCGTCGAAAAGTTTTGCAGAGCTATTTCAACAGTGTTAGGTTGAAATAGGCAGGAGATAGAGACGCGATGAACCCTTGTCTGTACAAGAGTAGGAGAGGAATTTAGAAATTAGAGTTTAAGCGATCGCTCTTTGGTGTAAAGGCGATCGCTTATCATTATGATGGCGTAGCTGATAAATATAATTTAAATAAATTCCTGTTGGGATTTTTGGTTGAGTTGCAGATATTCAATAATCAATAAACTTCATCTTAAGTATATCCTTGACATAATTGTTCTAAAAATCGGTCTTGTCCTGGTTCATCGTGCATTGGTGTTGACTAAAATTGCTTGATTTAAGAGATTCAATTAGATAATACAAACTATTAAAAGAAAGTAGAGGTAGCGATGTCTGTGCAATTGCTAAGAAGGAAATTCACAGTTGAGCAATATCATAAAATGGTTGAGTCGGGGATTCTCACAGAGGATGACCGGGTGCAACTGATACGAGGAGAAATTATTGAGATGTCGCCAATTGGGACAAAACACGCTGCTTGTGTAAATCGACTGGTTAATTTGTTGGTGCAGTTGTTGGGGAAACGCGTTATAGTTGCTGCTCAAAATCCCGTAGTTCTGGATAATAACTCAGAACCTCAGCCAGATGTGGCATTACTCAAACCCCGTGATGATTTCTACGCCACAGCACACCCCCAACCCCAGGATATTTTTTTATTAATTGAAGTGGCTGATTCGACTATTTTGTATGACCGGGAAGAGAAAGTTCCTTTATATGCAGAAGCAAACATTATTGAAGTTTGGTTAGTAGATATTAACGAGGAAATTGTCGAAGTTTATCAACAAACAACAGCCGCAGGATATCAGCATCTTCAAAAGTTTACTAGCGGTCAAAGTTTATCAATTAAAGCCTTTCCCGATGTAAACATTAGCGTCAACGAAATCTTTGGCAGATAAAATTACTTCCCGCTTTATTCCCCTCCCATGTCCTCAAGACGCAAAAAATGCATCCTACCTGATTTTTCTCCTGCGACAATTGTCATCCCATCTGCTGCAACACCACAGCAACGAAATGGAGCCTCTCCTGTAAAAGTGGCAATTTCTTTCCCAGTTTGTAGATTCCAAAGTTTGAGCGTGTTGTCGCGTGAAGCAGAAATTATCTGCTTACCATCAGGGGTGAGGGCTACTGCTGCTACCCAACCACTATGGCCGTGGAAAGTACGCTCATCCTTCCCAGTTTGTAGATTCCAAAGTTTGAGTGTGTTGTCACGTGAAGCGGAAATCACCTGCTTGCCATCAGGGGTGAGGGCTACTGCTGTTACCTCGCCGCTATGACCGTGGAAAGTACGCTCATCCTTACCAGTTTCCAGATTCCAAAGTTTGAGCGTTTTGTCCCATGAGGCAGAAATCACCTGCTTGCCATCAGAGGTAAAGGCTACTGCTTTTACCAAGTCGTTATGACCCTGGAAAATACGCTCATCCTTGCCAGTTTCCAAATTCCAGAGTTTGAGTATCTTGTCAGATGAAGCAGAAATCGCCTGCTTGCCATCGAGGGTGAGGCCTACTGCTGCTACCCAGCCATTATGACAGTGGAAAGTACGCTCATCCTTGCCAGTTTCCAGATTCCAGAGTTTGAATGTCTTGTCCCATGAACCAGAAATCACCCGCTTGCCATCTGGGGTGAGGGCTAGTGCTGTTACCTCGCCGCTATGACCGTAGAAAGTATGCTCATCCTCGCCAGTTTCCAGATTCCAGAGTTTGAGTGTCTTGTCCCATGAACTAGAAATCACTCGCTTGCCATCAGGGATAAGAGCTACCGCTGTTACCTCGCCGCTATGACCGTGGAAAGTATGCTCACCCTCGCCAGTTTCCAGATTCCAGAGTTTGAGTGTCTTGTCCCATGAACCAGAAATCATCTGTTTGCCATCAGGAGTGAAGGCTACTGCTGTTACCCTGTCGCTATGACCGTGGAAAGTACGCTCATCCTCCCCAGTTTGGGAATTGCGCTTAAATATAGTACCAATCGCCCAGCTGAAGCCTAACAGTAGAGCCTGTAGAAGTGGGATTTTATTTTGACGCAAGTCCCTTTCCAGATTCCATAGTTTGAGTGTGCAGTCAAATGAAGCAGAAATCACCTGCTTGCCATCGGGGGTGAGTGCTACTGCTGTTATCTCGCCGCTATGACCGTGGAAAGTACGCTCATTCTTCCCCGTTTGCAGATTCCAGAGTTTGAGTGTATTGTCAAATGAACCAGAAATCGCCTGCTTGCCATCAGGGGTGATGGCTACTGCATTTACCGAGCGAGTATGACCGTGGAAAGTACGCTCATCCTTACCAGTTTTCAGATTCCAAAGTTTGAGTGTGCAGTCAAATGAACCAGAAATCACGTGCTTACCATCAGGGGTGAGGGCTACTGTTGTTACCGAGCCACTATGACCGTGGAAAGTACGCTCATCTTCTCCGGTTTGCAGATTCCAGAGTTTGAGTGTGTTGTCATCTGAAGCAGAAATCACGTGCTTACCATCAGGGCTGAGGACTACTGCTGTTACCCTGTCGCTATGACCGTGAAAAGTACGCTCATCCTCCCCAGTTTCCAAATTCCAGAGTTTGAGTGTGTTGTCAAATGAACCAGAAATTACCCGCTTGCCATCACGGGTTAGGGCTACTGCTGTTACCAAGTCGCTATGCCCGTAGAAAGTACGCTCATCCTCCCCAGTTTCTAGATTCCAGAGTTTGAGTGTGTTGTCAGATGAACCAGAAATCACCCGCTTGCCATCCTCGGTCAGGGCTAATGCTTTTACTCCACTACCATGACCGGTGAGAGTGAGAAGTAAACTTCCACCAGGGGAAGTTAAGTTAGATGTTAAGGGACGCAACCAAGGAGTAGTTGTCCCTTGTTTTATTTGTGCTAATAATACCTGAATCTCCTCTGGCATTTTCTGATTTAGCAACCGTCCGTGCAATTGACTTGCTAATTGTTGCTTATCCGTTGTTAAAATATGGGCTGACAGTCTCAATGCACCTTTAATCAATTTTAGGCTTTTGATTTTTTCAGAATTGTATTCTGGATAATTTAATGTCTGTGCATCATCAATCAAATCATAATCTTTAATTAGTGGCTGTACGCCAAACTCAGGATGATTAATCTTGGCATTGATGAAATTAAAATCGGTCAGAGTTGCGTAATACTTCTCTAATTTTCTCGACTTCACCAAATTTGGAGCTAAACTACCCAAGTAAGCACGTTGAAAAGCGGGATTTTGTGCCGCTAGCTTGTCAGCAAATTCTCCCATATCACGCCATCTTCCTTACAAGATAGTCGGCGATTCGTTGATTAACTTCTTGAAATAGCTTGCGTTTGGCATCCAGAACTCGTTTTGCTTTCAAAAAATCTAAAAAACTAGCGTGATAGATGCTATAGCAGAGTTCTCCCTCTATATCCTGGGGCTTCAAATACTCAACCCATTCATCTAAAACTGATTGCACATCATATTCATCCTGTTCGGTAATATCCGCTATCATCTCACAGGGAATTGGTGTGCCAATCTCTACTAAAATAAACAGAATCAATACCTTTAGTTCCTGGGGTTTTTCATCCATTCCCATCCCTACCCAATGGACTTGATAATAATCTTGAAGACCATCGGGTAATTGCTTTAAATTCAGGTCTTTATAGTCACCCTTAGCAATTCCTGGCAAAATATAGCGCAGGTACATGAAATTATTTTCACTCTTAGTTGCTACTTGCTCAACAAACTCATTATCAGAAATATTGCCGTCTTGAATCCATTGTTTAATTGCATTCTTATAGTCTCGATCGAGATTCAAAAAGAACCGAATATACTCCTTGATATCTTCACGACTCAAATTAATATACTTACTTCCCCTTAAATCTAGCTCCTCCATCGCTACATCTGGTGCAGACAAGCGTTTTTTATCTCTGGTATAGGGTCGTCTAGTCAGCAGAAAATAGACACGTTCAGGAAGCGACGGCGGTAAATCTAAAAGATTGCCCCCTGCTTCTTGTTCGACTTCATCCAGTGCATCAACTACAATTACAATATGTTCGCCAGCCGGAATTTTTTTGCTAACCTGTTCTAGTAAATCTGCTAAATTAGCCTTCTCGACATTCTGCAACTGGTAACGTTTAATTAATTGCTTGCGAATACTCTCAAGAAATAATTCCGGTCGATTGCGACCATCGGAACGAATATTAAAATAGCATGGTGATTTATTGTCCCAGACGTATTTAGCAGCAATGGTACTTTTTCCCATCCCTGCATCACCCACCACTGTAAAGTAACCATTGCGATGTTTTTCGGTAAATTGTTTAAATGTCTCAAAAACAAACTTACGGCCGCAGAATGAGCGAATTTTTTCTCTAATTAATGATTTAAATTCCGCTGGATATTCATCTAAATCCCATTCTGGGAAAGGTTCAAAATCTTTGGATTTAGTTGTTTTTGCAACTTTAATAAAAGTTTCGCCGAATTCTTCTAACTCCGATCGCAGTTCAATTCTCAACAATCGAATATCAAATTCTGAATCTTTACCCTGCAAAAACTTTCCTACTTCCTTGTAGAAACCCAAAGGATTATTTGCACTATAAGCACTCCAAAAAGCATTTTTAATCTCTCTTTCTCGGAAAAGATTCAAAATTGCTTCCGGCTTCCCCACACCATACTCAATTAATGAGTAAACATAAACTCCATCAACATCTTTAGGTGGTTGTATTGGGTCAAAATTGAACTGTTTTAAGGTTCTAACTACAGTTTCATTACGTTGAGCTTGATTAATAACCCAAGAAGCCCCTGGTTTAGCAATACTCTTAAGTGCATTAACTACAAGGTCAAGACTCATCTTTGCTAGCGATAGAGATAATTTTTACACCTGTAACTTATCCTAACCACAGTTGACAAAAATTAGCCTATTGTAAAGCCATATTACAGCGATCGCTTCGTTAAGCTTCTCTAGAAAACACTCTTGCTACCTTACTTAAGAACAGGGATACACTAACCCTCCCTCTTCTCTCTGACTCTGTGTTCTCTGCGTCCTCTGCGGTTCGATTCTTACAATCATTCGGCAAATGTAATCGCCCACTCATACCTAAAATAAAATGAAACATGGTGCGTAGGCGTAGCCCCTTGTAAACATCGCCTACCCGTTTCAACTTTTAAACTCAACACTTGACCTTCTGAAGCTCGACGTTGACCTTCTGAGGCTCAACTGCGGCAATCTTAACCTTGCAACCACATTAAAAACTAGAAGCCTCATAGATGCTTGGATGTTTAAAGATAGCCGTGTATGGTATAGAAATGTATAGAATCTTGAAAAGATATAAAATATAGTTCTTAAATGCAAACATTTTCAGCATCTTCCTCAATGCAGCTGTCTGTACCACCAAAAAACTTGCAGCCAAAGAAGATTGTCGCACTGGGAGACAGCTTAATATATGGATTTGGCGACCCGGAAAAAGGGGGATGGGTTGAGCAACTACGGCGATGGTGGATGTTGCCGGATAGTGCGGGTCACGTTCTTTATAATTTAGGTGTAAGGGGCGATCGCACGCAACAAGTAGCTCAAAGGTTAGAAGTTGAATTTCGCCATCGCGGTGAACTGCGAAATCGCGTTCCCGACTTGATTATTTTATCAGTAGGCGTCAACGATTCAGCTCGTTTGGCGCGTCCTGATGGGCGGAGTTACACAGATTTCACTGTATTTGAAAAGGAAATCGCTTCTCTCTTGGATTTGGCACAACAACTCTGTCCTGTGTTATTTGTGGGCATGGTGCCAGTAGATGAAGCTAAAATGCCATTTTTAGATTGCTTTTACTATAATCATGCCGATCAATACCGCTACAAAGAAGCAACGCGCATCGCTTGTGAGAAACGGCAAATTCCCTATTTAGATATTTTTGATCGATGGATGGAACGCGGTGAAACTTGGCGGCTCAAACGCTTGAGTCATGACGGACTTCATCCCAATACACTAGGTTATCAAGCTTTGTTAGAAGACGTCATAAATTGGGATGCGATACCTTCGGTGGGCTTTGCCAACGCAACTTACCATTCTCTAGATTTAATTACTACCTGAAACGATGCCAATGTTAGATTTTAGATTGCACCTCTGCTGTGCTGACAATGCAACTTGAATTTTGGATTCAAGCAAAAATCTAAAATCTAACACTACTTCTATGACACCAACTTTACTTGGTCGCTGGCAAACTCGATTATTATTACTTGCAACTGTAGGCGTACTCGTATCTTTACCCTTTGCAATGGGTTTGATTGGTTCTGGTGCTAACTCAGTTTATTTTTGGATACTTGGTTATGTCGCCATCTTTGGCTTGGGTTGGGATGTGCTTTATAATTATCTCCAAAAATTCCGCTGGGACAGAGATTGGCCAGCAGCTTATCAACTTTTAGCTGGTATTTGGGAATTATTATTTGTGTTTTGTGGAGTCAAATTGTTTGGCTTCTTACCAATACCTTTACCAAAGGAAGAACTGTCACCAACATATTTTTTATTACACTATAGCGTAGTTTGGCTAGCAGTTTTTATTAGTTCCCAAAGCCTAATGCGAATTATATTTCTCCGTTGGCGTTTCCGTGGTGGAGAGTGGTTGTAATTTTTAATTGTTAATAGTTACATTTTATCTACGTTTTTAAATACTTGTGTCTGTAGCCGTGTCTTAAAGCAATTTTCAACACAATAGAATACAGATAATCATAGGGACGCACAGTTGTGCGCCCCTACCTTTGTATTCAATTTGGCACTTATGAGCATTACTGTGCTAAAAAAATATATCTGTCTTATTATCTACCTTACTCAGATTTAATTTCTGCTTAATAAAGTACAATGTCAAATTTCGATCTGGTTATTCAGCTATTTCTGCAACTCACAGTAATTTTAGCCACTTGTCGCATAGTTACAATTTTAGGACGCCGCTATCTTGGTCAAACTGATGTTGTTTGCGAAATGATTGCAGGTGTCATGCTAGGGCCGTCACTTCTAGGTTTGATTGCACCAAATTTTCAACAATGGTTATTTCCCAAGTTGCCAATTATCACTGCTTTAGGAGACAAGATACCCAATCCATCGATGTCGATTTTATATGCCATTAGCCAAATTGGACTGGCAATTTATATGTTTTTGATTGGTTTAGAGTTCAACACAAAACTCTTGAAACACCATATCAAAAGTGCGGGTTTGTTATCTGCTGCCGGAATTATTACTCCTTTTATATTAGGAGCGATCGCTTCTTTTTGGTTATATTCTAATGGCAATTTCTTTCAACCCGAAGTAGTGCCTTGGTCAGCGGCTTTATATCTAGGTGCGTCGATGACAATCACTGCTTTTCCCATGTTAGCTCGTATCCTTTACGAACGCGGACTTGCTCAAACTCGCTTCGGTACTTTGGCTTTAGGCGCAGCATCGGTAGATGATGGAGTTGCTTGGTGTTTGCTGGCGATCGTGCTTGCCAGTGTAAAAAATTCCATCAACATCGCTATCTTAGCAATTGGTGGTGGCATTTGCTATGTTTTATTTGCAATTTTTATCGGGCAACGTCTACTAAAAGTCTTCACAAGGATGACAAAACGTGATGCGGGTGTGAATAGACAAACATTGACTTTATTATTGATAGTTTTGATGTTTTGTGCATGGTTTACCGATATCACAGGTATCTATGCAATATTCGGCGCATTTGTGTTAGGAGCCGTAACACCACGCGGGGAATTTGCCCAACAAATTCGCCAATATACAGAGTTTTTCACCACTTCTTTTTTGCTGCCGATATTTTTTGTCTTTTCTGGATTGAATACACAAATCGGACTAGTAAATACGCCTGCATTATGGGGAATCACTATATTAATTGTGGCGATCGCAGTTATCGGCAAAGGCATTGCTTGTATGTTGGCAGCAAAATTAGCAGGAGAAAATTGGCGGGAATCAGCAATTATCGGCACTCTGATGAATGCTCGCGGTTTAATGGAGTTAATCATCCTCAATATTGGTCTTGAACAAGGTATAATTACTCCCACTTTATTCACTATCATGGTTATTATGGCTATAGTTACTACACTCATGGCATCACCCTTAGTTACCTTTTTATTGCACGGTACAAGCTATGAAAAATTTACCGTTTAAGCAGGTATATATAGAAAACTAAGAATTAATTCCTGATAGTAACTGTAGCAAAGTACTGAGTGTTAGCTGTAAACTGTTAACTGTTGACGCTGGGAATTAGAAATAGAGACGCAATTAACCCTTCTCTGTACTTAAGAGTTATTCTCCTTGTCTTATTGCCCTGTTATACCCCTCAGTACCTCATCTTCCACTAACAGCAACTGACATCACAAATAAGTAGAAATTAACCTTAAGTGTATCTTACAAATTTGACGTATAGTTCATAATTCCTAATTAAACTTACAAGCTTATAAATTGATTTATGCAGGTGTTAATGCCTGAATTTTGAATTTTCAATTTCTACTTTGTGTAGTCTTTCGGTAAGAACAGGGGTTGACATTTTCCAATCTTTTAAACAATTATCTTAGGGAAACCAGATAGTTACTTTTGAGGAAACCATGCACACAGTTATTCTCGTTCTGGTTGAGGTACTGATTGTTATTGGACTTTCACGGCTAGTAGGGCTAGGATTTCGTTCTATTAAGCAACCGCTGGTAATTGGTGAAATTGTCGCTGGGATTATGCTTGGGCCATCTTTATTTGGTTTAGTAGCTCCCCATGTAGCACTTACCTTATTTCCACCAGAAACTATTCCTTTTTTAAATGTTTTGTCTCAAGTGGGACTAATATTTTTCATGTTTCTGATTGGGTTAGAACTAAATCCAAAATACCTCAGTGGTCAACTAGAAGTGGCAGTTTTGACTTCTCATGTCAGTATTTTGGTGCCTTTTTCCTTAGGAACATTACTAGCGGTGTTGCTTTATCCCCTGGTTTCTAACGCTAATGTATCGTTTACCGCCTTCGCCTTATTTTTGGGTGCGGCGATGTCGATTACTGCCTTTCCAGTTTTGGCGCGAATCATTACTGAAAGTAATTTACAAGGAACCCGGTTAGGAACATTAGCTTTAACTTGTGCAGCGGTAGATGATGTCACAGCTTGGTGTTTATTAGCAGTAGCCATCGCTGTAGCTCGTACTGGTAATTTTGCTGGTGCAGTACCGACAATTATTGAGAGTATAGTCTACATCGGCTTCATGCTAACCTTGGGGCGTTGGTTCCTCCAAGGCCTTGCCAAACATTACCAGCGTGCGGGACGCCTCAGCCAATTGCTGCTAGCTGGGATTTATATGGGAGTGGTTGCATCCGCATTAATCACTGAATTAATAGGCATTCACTTAATTTTTGGGGCATTTTTGTTGGGAGCAGCAATGCCCAAAAATGAAGATTTAGTGCGGGAATTAGCAGTAAAAACCGAAGATTTTGTCCTCATATTCTTGCTGCCAATATTTTTTGCCTACAGTGGTTTGCGGACGCAGATTGGCTTGCTGAATCGTCCAGAATTATGGCTGTTGTGTGCATTGGTTTTAGCAGTAGCGATCGCAGGTAAATATTTTGGCACTTATATTGCAGCTCGTGTTGGTGGCATTAATAAACGAGAAGCCTCGGCACTCGGTTGGTTAATGAATACTCGCGGTTTGACCGAATTGATAGTGCTAAATATTGGTCTGGAGTTAGGAGTAATTTCTCCTTTAATATTTACCATGCTGGTAATTATGGCACTGGTAACTACATTTATGACCTCGCCATTGTTGGAATGGACATATCCGAAAAAGCTAATCAGGTTAGATGTAGTAGAACCGGAGTTTGAAGCAGAAACTGAAACATATTTAGGTACTGAAGATACCACTCTTGAAGATGAAACTTACACTCGTTCCTACCGGATTTTAGTACCAGTAGCGAATCCAAATACTCAAAAAGGTTTAGTACGGTTAGCAGTGGCCATTGCTCTCAATTATCGACAACCTGCTGTTGTGCATCCCCTCAGCTTGATTGAATTTGAAGAAGACTATGCCTTTGAAAGTACCCCAGTTGAAGCAGACCGATTAATTGCCCAACGCCGCCAGCAACTAGAAGAATTAATCAATACTCTCGAACCTCCCCAAACCCGTTCTTACGTGCATCCTATCGTCCGTACATCCAGTAATGTTGCACGGGAAACAGCCCAGATTGCTGCACTAGACCAAGTTGATTTAATTCTTGTGGGATGGCATCGCCCAGCCTTTAGTAGCAACCGCTTAGGGGGAAGAGTCGGTCAAATTCTCACCACTGCACCAGTTGATGTCGCAGTATTTGTAGACCGGGGAAGTGAGCGATTAGAAAGCTTGTTAGTGCCTTATTCTGCAAACATCCACGATGATTTAGCATTAATACTTGCTTTGAGATTGCTAATCAATCATGAAACTTGTATGTTGCAAGTTTTACACGTTTTACCAGAAAATCGCCTCAAGGATGAATTGAGTTACGAACTCGACACAATGATGGAGCAATTACCCAGTAGTGTACGCGATCGCATAGAAATCAAAGTTGTCCAAGCCCCAGATCCCATCCAAGCCGTTGTTGAAGCATCGAAAAATGTAGATCTGACAATCGCTGGCACCAGTCGCACTTGGGGTATTGAGCGTCAAACCTTGGGAAGATATACAGACGAATTAGCCATCCAATGCCGTTCTTCTCTGCTGATTACCCGTCGCTACAGTCAAGTCACTGCTCATCTAGCTTCCGTGCTTCCTGAAGTTAGTACTCAAGAGCCAACAACTCAGGAATTGAGATTATGAATCATTTCAACTTCAAATCCTTAGTTTTTTACGGAGTAGCCATCAGTTCAGTGCTACTGCTGTTTAAAACCGTAACCGCTTATGGAGAAAACAATCTTAAAGCTCCTCCTAAGGTTAGCGATCGCTATCGTCTAACATTAGCTGAAAAGTTGCCCGACTGTGAAAAATCAGACACCCTAATATTAAATATTGAGCAGTCAGGTATTTACTTAAATGCCTCTGTATTATCGGCAAACGCCAACGCCGATATTGACGAAAAGCCCACTCTCATAGGCATCTTGAAAAATCAACAGTTAAATTTATCGGGGAAAGTTAACACATCTATCCTTTGCAATATCCCTCAGTCTCAGAAAGATGCTCTCAACTCAGTCACAATTCAAATGCAAGTAGTTGACACTAACATAGCAGGCCAATTAACTCTCAATAGCATTCCCCAAACTCTAAAATTTACTGCTGTGCCAGAAACAGTTGAGGAAAAAGAAAAGAAGTCCAATAGCCATTAAAAGGGTATTGGGCGTTGGGAGCGTTAACTGATTGATGACTGTTGACTGAGGGTTATTATTCGCCCCCCACTCCCCACTCACTTTTTCATGCTTTGGCCTACGCAGCCGATCGCACTTACTGAAAACCAAGTAAGTGTATATATTTATAGTGGCAACTGAGGAATAAAAAGTTAAAAGTATAATTTAATTCTTAGCTTATACTAGAAATTCCTCAGAACTCAATATGAAGGCATAATTAAGAATGTCTCAGAGATTAAAGACTTGGCATTGCCACTGGAGCAAAAAGCTACTTAGCTTCAGTGTATTCGGTTTTTATGCAGCGATCGCCCTTGAAGCTTCCAGCATTGCTGTTACACCAGTGGCAAAACTAGATAATTGGCGTTTTTCGCCGAAAACACAACAACTCGAAATCACTCTCTCAACAGCCACAACCCCTCGTTATTTCTACCTTGCTCAACCACCTCGCTTGGTTGTAGATTTACCGAATACTAAGTTAGGTTCTGTTACCACCCAACAAAATTACTCTGGAGTCATCAAAAGTATTCGTGTTTCTCAGCTCAATGAAAACGCCACACGCATTGTTCTAGATTTAGCACCAGGAACTGTTTTAAATCCCAACCAGGTACAACTGCAACCAGTTTCTCGAAAAAATCCCACTCGCTGGGTATTACGTCCTGTTATTTCTGGTAAAAGTACTGCCGTAAAACCAGCAAACTCAGCAACTTCACCCAAAAAACCACCTCAAAAACCGCCTACTAAATCACCCGTAACTACTACTAACTTACAATCGCCTAATAACTTACCCGTACTGACTCCTAGCTCACAACCGCCCTTACTCACAATTCCTCCCATATCGAGTCAGCTGCCCTCAACAAATATTCCTAACTCAAATCAACCCTTTGTAACTGTACCTCCCTTAACTCCCAATGCACCCCCTCAACAACCCAATTTTATTCTTCCTCCGCCTTCTTTCCCAAATCAATCCGGTACATTGAATAGCATTCCTACTTTCGGAGTGTCTGAATTTCCAGTCCCAACAGCCCCCAATCTTGGCAATCCTCAAATCATTGAGTTTGGCCAACCCCTTCCTAAAAGTAGGTAGATTAGGGAGTGGAGGATGGAGAGTAGAAGGGCACAGAGGGGAGAACAATAAACTTCTCAGTCAACAGCGAACAGTCAACAGTCAACGCCCCCTGTTTGGCCTATGCCCAAATCCTAAAATCTATCCGTTTCCTGGGGGGTTCCAACTGCTCCTGGTTGAGCTGTGAAGAAGTTTTGAGCAGCTTCATTCTGATATATGCATCTAATATCAGGGTTATCACTATCTAAATTACCTGTAAAACCAAAGGTATTTAAGCGATTCTTACAATCTCTTACCTGATCGGATGTCACCAGCCGACGCTGTTCTAAAATTGCCCAGTTATTTTGTCGAATAACACATCCAGGACGCATACTCGGCTGAGAAACATAGACATTGAAAGGGTTGAGAGTCACGAACAGTCTAGCGTCCATCACCATAGCACTGGCTCCATACTGCACGCAGATCTCAGGGTTCGGTGCTTTGGTATCAATGAATTCACGAGAAGCTACATTTGATGGCGCCAATGTGGTCGTAGAACTAAAAGCAATGCCAATCCCAATTCCCAAAATCAAGACCCCTCCCATAATTGCAATAGTGAAGAGGTTAAACATCGAAGATTGGATATTAGAGGGTTTAGAAGTAGTAGCCGATCTACCAGTTGATTTACGTCTCATTGTTGCTTAATCACCTTCACGTCAATTTAGCAGGAGTAGTCTAAAATTTTCTACCTCTTTCAGTATGCCTAGTTTTAACTGTAATTGTCTGGGAGTTTGTGGCAATTTTCTTGTTAAATCACAAAAATAGCAAATTATTTAAATTTTTGAATCTAATTTCAACTTTAGTTGCTGACAGTTCCCATTTGTATTAACTAGCTAGTAATATTAGCTATTTTAGAATTAATGAATTTTTTATTAGCAATTTTCATTACAAATTTTTAGTTACAGATATTTTTATTACCCCTAGTATCAATACTTCTAGCTTAAGTATTTTTCACTCGTAATCCGGTTTGGGGAAAAGGGTAAAGGCTAAGGGTGAAAGGTTTTTCTTTCCCTTTCCCCTTTCCCCTTTTCCCCTTAACCGAGAAGTATTACCCCTAGTATTTGATGTATAAAACAATGTAAATTAACTTTGAATACAATTTCAATACCTAACTAAAAACAAGTGAAATTTCAAAGAGCGTTACTATCGGGCAAGAGGTTAAAAACTTCGCAATTTCAAATTCTCCTAGCTGATAGTCTAACTATTTTTTGGGGAGATTGGCTAGATTTACGTGTTAGAGTTGTGCAAGTTGCTGCATCAGGGTTAATATCTCCACTGATATATATTTTAGCTTTTGGCTTAGGTTTGGGTAGTTCCATCAAACCCGGCTCAGCAATTAGTGGTAACTATGACAACTATTTAGAATTTATATTACCAGGGATGGTGGCGCTATCGTCAATGACCATTAGCTTTGGTGGAACAACATTTTCCATTTGTGGAGATAGATTATTTAGCAAAACTTTCGAGGAATTATTGTTAACTCCCATACATCCGTTAGCATTACACATCGGCAAAATGTTGGCGGGAGTAGTGCGGGGGTTGATGACATCGGGTTCGGTGATTTTAGTAGCGGTACTGTTAACTGGAAACTGGAATTTTCTGAATCCCCTATTTCTCGCTTTAGTTGTACTCAATTGTGCTGTATTCGCCGGGTTGGGGGTGATTGTTGGGTTGAGTGTGCGATCGCTCGAATCAGTCGGACTCTACAACAACTTTATAATTATCCCCATGTCTTTTTTAGGAGCGACCTTCTTTGACCCTAGTACATTACCAGCAGCCCTAAAATTTATAGTTTATTTATTACCACTAACCTACGCCAGCATCGGACTGCGTGCAGCTGCTCATTTACCCTTGTCCCAGTTTCCTTGGTATAGCATACCGATTTTGTTAGTAGCCGCGATCGCTCTTTCTCTTTGGGGTGGTTATAAGTTTGCTCGCCAACAGGATTAGACACTTTAGATAGGTTGACAAAATCTAGATAGACCAAAACAATTCCCAATCTAAAATACAAAATTGTATTATGCTAATTCGCCCGGCTTCGCCAGCTGACGTACCCGCAGTTTTACCAATGGTTGCCAAAATTTGTGCTTTGCATGAATCTTGGGATTCTGCCAAATACGGTTTTCTAACGCATCCAGAACAGCGCTATGAAAAATGGTTAACGCGGTTGGCAAATAGCGATGGCTTTGCCGAAGCTTCCAACCTACGCAGTGTATTTTTGGTATCCGAAAACCAAAGCCAACTTGTAGGATTTTTAGTGGCGACTATTGAGCAAGAAATCCCAATTTATCGGTTAAAAGAATTTGCTTTTATCCATGATATTTGGGTTGAAGCAGAATATCGAAAAAATGGAATTGCGCGACAAATGGTAATGCAAGCTGTGGAACGCTTTTCTCAAATGGGCGTTAAGCAAATTAGGCTAGATACAGCAAATGCAAACGAAGCTTCGCGGCGCTTGTTTGCATCCTGCGGCTTTCGGATCAGCACTATTGAAATGTTGATAGAGTTATGAGTTAGGAGTTAGGAGTTAGAAATTTTTCACTCCTCACTCCTGACTCCTAACTTTTCTTTTGTAACTGCTAACTAGCTAACAGAGTCTTTTCTAGAGAAGTCCAACGGAAAGTGCGATCGCCACCTCTTTCAATGACTACTTTCACCCGTGGTTCTAGCTTAGGCAAATTGGCTAAATATTCGATTTCCTGATCGGAAAGAATATTTCCTTCAATAATCCACAACACCAGCCCCTTTGACTTTGGTGGTAGCTGTTCTAAATGAGTATCAAGAATTGGTGGAGCATAGTATACATAACCTACCGCTGCACCGCTACCAGTACTTTTTTTGCCCAGATGAGGAGGTCTAACTCCATGAACTCTTGTGAGATAGGCAGCTACGTCGCCCAGTCCTCTAGCAGTAATGTGCAGCGTAGTATAGCCAGCCGCACGAAGTCGGCGCTGATAGCGACCTTCATAACCTCCTTCCAGAGGTACATACACTCCAAGAGCGCCAAATTTTTCCAGATCCCGGATTAAAGCGTTGCCAGTGGTAATTAGTGCCATAGATTGATTGTTGTCTTATCCCACTTAGATATCTCTATTATTGACCGTGAACCGATAGATAAAGCATTTTTTTGAGAATTGGGCATTGGGTATTGACTGCTGACCGTTGACAGTTAACTGTTGACTGAATCAATGATTTATTATTTGCCCCTCTGCGCCCTCCGCCTCCTCTGCTCCCCATTTCCAAATCTTACCCACTCCAAAAAAAATTAGTGGACAATCATCAATAAATGATTTATATTATTAGATTGTGACCAAACGTGCAAATTAGCTTGCCAAACTTATGTCATTCTGAAATATTGTTAGCATCAAAGGCTGATCGGTCAATTTCAAGATGATAATTTAACTTAGATTGTTCATAGGCTGGTAAACTAATAAAGCTTTTAGGTTAACATTGGAGCTTGTGAAGGAAGAAGCAAAGCCAATCCTCAGCTTCAGACTAAATTGAGTCGTAAGCCTCTAAGTAAGAGGCAAAGTCTTAAACTTTTGTTTAAGGTGTTTAGCAAACTAGAAACTGATTCAGTAATACTGGCTCAGTTAATGGATACTGAGTGGTAAAGCCGCTTAAGTCCAACTGCAAAAGGCAGTCGCCAACCTCAGGGAAGCCGTCCTTTGGGCGGATACAAATCGAAAACCCAGCGGCAACGCTGCCTGCGAAAAGTGCCACAGCAATTGCTTGGATAAAAGCATTGCTGCACGCAGCTAAAAGCTGTAGCGCCTTGCATTGATTCCAGAAGTTACTCCTTCCCGATGGGAAGAGACTTGTGGCTGTTCTGGCGGTCTAGTCAGTGAAGCTAAACAGATTCGCCAAGCAGTACGGACACGGTTTGTTGTGTCCCAAAGTATTTGGAGGGGTTAAAACCATTCCAAATTTCCCAGGCTGTAGCCTAAATTGACGCGTACAAAGCGTGTCCTCTAGAGTCGGATTCCAAGGTCAGCAAGTAGAAAGGAGAACCAGTTACTGTGTCTGTAGGTATTCTCGGCACCAAGCTGGGCATGACCCAAATATTTGACGAGGCAGGAGTAGCCATTCCTGTCACCGTTATCCAAGCAGGGCCATGCACTGTTACACAAGTTAAAACAAAACAAACCGATGGTTACGCCGCCATTCAAGTCGGTTATGCCGAAGTTAAACCAAAGGCCCTAAACAAACCACTGTTGGGTCATCTAGCTAAATCATCTGCCCCAGCATTGCGTCATTTAAATGAGTATCACACTGATAGCTCTAGCGATTATGCTTTAGGTCAACAGATTAAAGCAGATATTTTTAGTGCAGGTCAAATTGTAGACGTAATCGGTACAAGTATCGGTCGGGGCTTTGCAGGCAACCAGAAGCGCAACAACTTTGGTCGTGGGCCGATGTCACACGGTTCTAAAAACCATAGAGCGCCTGGTTCCATTGGTGCTGGTACTACACCCGGTCGTGTCTATCCAGGTAAGCGGATGGCAGGGCGCTTAGGCGGTAGCCGCGTCACAATTCGCAAGCTGACTGTAGTACGAGTAGACCCAGAACGCAACTTATTGCTAATAAAAGGAGCCATTCCTGGTAAACCAGGCGCTCTAGTCAGTGTTGTACCTGCAAAGCAAGTTGGTAAGTAGTCACTAGCCAAAAGTCAAAGGTCAACATTTGGACTAATGACTAATGACTAACGACTAATGACTAATGACTAATGACTAAGGACTAAAAATGGTTGAAAGTGTAGTTAAAAATTGGCAAGGAGAACAAGTCGGCCAGACGAGCTTTGAGTTGCGAGTTGCCAAAGAGGAAACGGCGTCTCATATTGTACACCGTGCTTTAGTACGGCAATTAAACAACGCTCGTCAAGGAACAGCCAGTACAAAAACTCGTTCGGAAGTTAGAGGCGGCGGACGCAAGCCTTGGCGGCAAAAAGGTACTGGTCGCGCTCGTGCTGGCTCGATTCGTTCACCCCTATGGCGTGGTGGTGGTGTAATCTTTGGGCCCAAACCCAGAGACTTCAACCTGAAGATGAACCGCAAAGAGAGGCGTTTAGCGCTGCGGACAGCATTCATCGGACGCCTTGATGATTTGATTGTGGTCGAAGAATTTAGCGAACAGCTATCGCGTCCAAAAACCAAAGATTTGGTAGCAGCATTGGCTCGTTGGGGAGCAGAACCAGAAAATAAGACACTATTAATATTGTCTGAATTTCCAGAAAACGTTTATTTGTCAGCCCGCAACATCGAAAACTTAAAGGTAATTGCAGCCGACCAGTTAAATGTTTACGATTTACTGCACGCTGACAAGATTGTGCTTACAACATCAGCCCTAGAAAAAATTCAGGAGGTCTACAGTGCCTAGCTTTGACCCCCGTGACCTAGCCGACTTAGTGCGTCGCCCAATTGTGACCGAGAAAGCGACGATCCTAATGGAACAGAATAAATACACCTTTGAAGTAACTCCAAAAGCGTCTAAGCCAGAAATCAAGGCTGCGATCGAAGATTTATTTCAAGTCAAGGTTGTAAAAGTCAACACCGCAGTACCGCCACGTAAAAAACGTCGTGTTGGGAAATTTGTCGGTTTTAAACCCCTATATAAGCGAGCCATTGTTACCGTCGCACCAGGGGATGTAGAGAAGATTAGACAAGTTCTATTCCCGGATGTCTAAAAAAGTTAAAAGTTAGAAGTTATGAGTTATGAGTTTGTACACTCAAAACTCAGCGCTCAAAACCGAAAACTCAGTATGGGCTAAACGCCCCGCTACCGCTAACAGCACGTCAGCACTTAAAAATATGGGTACTCGTTCTTATCGCCCTTATACCCCCAGCACTCGCCAAGTTACGATTTCTGACTTTTCAGAAATCACCAAAACTGAGCCAGAGAAATCTCTAACCAAATCCGTACACCGTGCCAAAGGTCGGAATAATCAAGGGCGGATAACCAGTCGTCGCCGGGGTGGCGGACACAAACGGCTTTACCGGATTATCGATTTTAAAAGGGATAAACGTAATATTCCTGCACAAGTTATAGCGATCGAATACGATCCTAACCGTAATGCTCGGATTGCCTTGTTGCAATACGAAGATGGCGAAAAACGCTACATTATCCAGCCGAATGGCTTGAAAGTTGGGACAACAATTATTGCTGGTCCTGAAGCTCCCTTTGAAGATGGAAATGCCCTACCACTATCGAATATTCCCTTGGGTACTAGCGTTCACAACGTAGAACTGACTCCTAACAAAGGCGGTCAAATTGTGCGTGCGGCTGGTGCTAGCGCTCAAGTAGTGGCAAAAGAAGGTAATTATGTAACTCTCAAGTTGCCTTCAGGAGAAGTCCGCTTGATTCGCCGCGAGTGCTACGCCACCATTGGGCAAGTAGGTAACACCGACGCCAGAAACCTGAGCGCAGGTAAAGCAGGGCGAAACCGTTGGAAAGGTCGCCGTCCTAAGGTCAGAGGTAGCGTCATGAACCCAGTGGATCACCCACATGGTGGTGGTGAAGGTAGGGCGCCTATCGGTAGATCTGGCCCTGTAACACCTTGGGGTAAACCAACTTTGGGTGCCAAGACACGTAATCCCAAGAAACTCAGCAGCAAATATATTGTGCGTCGCCGCCGTAAGTCTTCTAAACGCGGTCGCGGTGGTCGTGAATCTTAAGGAGCTAGGAGTTATGAGTTATGAGTTATTAGTTATAAGTTGAGAGTAAAATCTAACTCCTAACTACTCACTCCTAACTCCTCACTTCTAAATTCTAATTCCGAAATCTAAAATCCAAAATTGAACTATGGGTCGTTCTCTAAAAAAAGGTCCCTTCGTTGCGGATCATCTCCTTAAGAAAATTGAAAAGCTCAACGACAATAACAGAAAAGAAGTTATTAAAACTTGGTCACGAGCTTCGACAATTTTGCCTGTAATGGTTGGTCATACCATAGCTGTTCATAACGGACGCCAACACGTTCCAGTATTTGTAAACGAACAAATGGTAGGACACAAGTTGGGTGAATTTGCCCCAACACGCACCTACAGGGGTCATGGAAAAAGTGACAAAAAATCAGGTAGGTAGTCATTAGTCATTAGTCATTAGTCATTGGTCATTAGTCATTAGTTCTCCATAAAGGACAAAGGGCAAAAGGCAATGACAAAGCGCAAAGTCTGAGCTAAGGCTTCCTTAGATCAGAACTTTGTAAGAAAGGACAGAAGACAAATGGCAAAAATGGAGAAAATTATGGCTACTGATACTACTGAAGTGAAAGCGATCGCCCGTTTTATACGCATTTCTCCCTTGAAAGTGCGTCGCGTACTCGATCAAATTCGGGGGCGATCCTATAGAGAAGCGCTAATCATTCTGGAATTCATGCCCTATCGCGCTACTGAACCTATATTGAAGGTTCTCAGAAGCGCTGCTGCTAATGCCGAACACAATGCTGGTTTAGATCGGACTCAACTAATAATTACTCAGGCTTATGCCGACCAAGGGCCTGTCCTGAAACGATTCCAGCCAAGGGCACAAGGTCGAGCTTACCAAATCCGCAAGCCGACGTGTCATATTACTGTCGCCGTTGGAGCAGCTCCAGAAAAATAACGATTTAGTCAGAAATTTTAGAGGAAGCATTCGTGGGACAGAAAATTCATCCAGTCGGTTTTCGTCTGGGTATTACACAAGAACATCAATCCCGTTGGTTTGCAGTTCCGGATCGTTATCCAGAACTTTTACAAGAAGACCATAAACTCCGTACATACATAGAACAAAAGCTCGGTAGACTCGCTCAAAACAACGCCGGAATTTCCGAAGTGCGGATTGAGCGCAAAGCCGACCAAATCGACTTAGAAGTACGTACAGCTAGACCAGGGGTAGTAGTGGGTCGCGGTGGACAAGGTATTGAATCCTTGCGTACTGGACTCCAAGGACTATTGGGTAGTAATCGCCAAATTCGCATTAACGTAGTTGAAGTGCAACGAGTTGATGCCGATGCCTACCTGATTGCCGAATACATCGCTCAACAATTAGAACGCCGTGTTTCCTTCCGTCGGGTAGTGCGACAAGCGATTCAGCGTGCCCAACGCGCTGGCGTCCAAGGTATTAAAATCCAAGTCAGTGGTCGGCTCAACGGTGCTGAAATTGCTCGGACAGAGTGGACTCGTGAAGGTAGAGTACCTCTACATACATTACGGGCTGACATTGACTACTCTTATTGCACCGCGAAAACCATTTACGGCATTTTGGGCATCAAAGTATGGGTGTTTAAGGGAGAAATTATCCCTGGACAGGAAGAAACTGCACCACCACCCGCCGCTCGCGATCGGGGCGATCGGGGCGATCGCGATCGCGATCGCGAACCCCGTCGTCGTCAACAACAACGCCGTCGTCAACAATTTGAAGATCGTTCAAATGAAGGATAAATCGTCATTAGTCATTAGTCATTAGTCATTAGTAAATGACAGATGACAAATGACCAATGACAAATGACCAATGACAAGTGACAAACCATGTTAAGTCCTAGAAGAACTAAATTCCGCAAACAACAGCGCGGACGGATGGAAGGACTAGCCAGCCGTGGCAGTACCCTTAACTTCGGTGATTTTGCACTCCAAGCTCAAGAACCTGCTTGGATTACCTCTCGGCAAATAGAAGCTTCTCGGCGGGCAATGACTCGTTATATTCGCCGGGGTGGACAAATCTGGATTCGGATTTTCCCTGATAAGCCTGTAACCATGCGTCCTGCGGAAACCCGGATGGGTTCGGGTAAGGGTTCGCCAGAGTTTTGGGTAGCTGTAGTGAAGCCAGGCCGGATTATGTTTGAAATTGCTGGCGTATCGGAAGAAATCGCCCGTGAAGCCATGCGCTTGGCTGCATATAAGCTGCCAATCAAAACCAAATTTATTGTGCGCTCTCAACCACAGGAGCAGGAGTAGGTCATGCCTCTTCCCAAAATTTCAGAAGCAAGAGAATTAAGCGACGATAAACTTTCTGAGGAAATTCTTGCTGTTAAAAGACAACTGTTTCAGTTGCGCTTGCAAAAAGCCACAAGACAGCTAGACAAGCCCCACCAGTTCCGCCATGCTAAGCACCGCCTAGCGCAATTGCTGACGGTGGAGGGAGAACGCAAACGGGCAGCAAATCAAACGCCGCAAGCACAAGAAGAGTAGGAGATTATGGCAGTCAAAGAGCGAGTTGGCTTGGTAGTGAGCGACAAAATGCAAAAAACGGTGGTAGTCGCCGTAGAAAACCGCGCTCCTCATCCTAAGTACGGAAAGATTGTAGTCAACACCCAGCGCTATAAAGTTCACGACGAAGAAAATCAGTGTAAAGTGGGCGATCGCGTCCGCATTCAGGAAACAAGACCCCTGAGTAAAACCAAGCGCTGGAAAATCACAGAAATCCTGAACGTCAAACCTACTTAAACCTCATAGTTGTTAGAAAACTAACAACATTACAAGGGAGTAAAATCGTGATTCAACCCCAGACTTATTTAAATGTCGCTGATAATAGCGGTGCTAGAAAACTAATGTGCATCCGCGTATTGGGCGGAGGTAACCGCCGTTATGGTTTTATTGGCGATAAGATTATTGCTGTTGTCAAAGATGCTACACCCAATATGGCTGTAAAAAAGTCTGATGTTGTGGAAGCAGTAATTGTCCGTACTCGTAAAGCCGTAAATCGTGATAGCGGTATGAGCATTCGTTTTGATGATAACGCCGCTGTAATTATTAACAAAGACGGTAATCCCAGAGGCACACGGGTTTTTGGCCCAGTTGCTAGGGAACTCCGCGATAAAAACTTTACCAAAATTGTTTCTCTGGCTCCGGAGGTGCTCTAATGGCAGCCAAACAGGGTACGCCCAAAGTATTCCACAAAATGCACGTCAAAACTGGCGACACCGTACAAGTAATTGCTGGTAAAGACAAAGGAAAAGTTGGTGAAATTATCCAAGCACTTCCCCAACTGAGTAAAGTTGTCGTCAAAGGTGTCAATATTAAAACTAAGCACGTTAAACCCCAGCAAGAAGGAGAATCAGGGCGGATTGTCACCCAAGAATTCCCCATTCATAGCTCTAACGTTATGCTTTATTCCACTAAGCAAAACGTTGCCAGTCGTGTTTGTTACACCTTTACACCAGAAGGCAAAAAAGTCAGAAAGCTCAAGAAAACTGGTGAAATTCTAGATAAATAGTTAGAAGTTAAGAATTAAGAGTTAGGAATTAAATTTAACTCACAACTCATAACTGATAACTCATAACTTTTTTCCCTGACCAAGCCCAGGGATATCAGGACAAAAAACTATGGCGACAACAAGACTCAAAACGTTATATCACGAGACAATCGTTCCCAAACTGACTTCCCAGTTTCAATTTACCAACGTTCATCAAGTACCAAAGTTGGTAAAAATTACTGTTAACCGGGGTTTGGGAGAAGCGGCTCAAAACGCGAAGGCGCTGGAAGCATCTATCAACGAAATTGCGACGATTACTGGTCAAAAACCAGTAGTGACGCGGGCGAAAAAAGCGATCGCTGGCTTTAAAATTCGTCAAGGTATGCCTGTGGGTATTATGGTGACCCTGAGAGGCGAGAGAATGTATGCCTTTCTCGATCGACTCGTTAGCCTGTCACTGCCCAGAATTCGTGATTTTCGCGGCGTCAGCCCTAAAAGCTTTGACGGACGTGGAAACTATACTCTGGGTGTCAGAGAACAGCTAATTTTTCCAGAGGTCGAGTACGATAGCATCGATCAAATCCGTGGTTTGGATATTTCCATCATCACCACAGCGAAAAACGACGAAGAGGGTCGCGCCTTACTTAAAGAATTAGGAATGCCCTTTCGCGATCAATAAGTTCATCTATAGAGGGAACGATGGCGGCTAACGACACAATTGCAGATATGCTGACGCGCATCCGCAATGCCAACCTGGCGCGGCATCAAACTACACAAGTGCCAGCTACAAAAATGACCCGTAGTATTGCTAAAGTGCTGCGAGAAGAAGGTTTTATTGGTGAATATGAAGAAGCAGGAGATGAAGTAAAACGCAACCTGGTGATTTCCCTGAAATATAAGGGTAAAAATCGTCAACCTCTGATCACCGCCCTCAAGCGAGTCAGTAAGCCTGGTTTGCGTGTTTACTCCAATAGAAAAGAATTACCAAGGGTACTAGGCGGCATCGGCATCGCCATTATTTCCACATCCAGTGGCATTATGACTGACCGTGAAGCGCGGCGTCAGAACTTGGGTGGCGAAGTACTTTGCTACGTTTGGTAGTCATTAGTCATTTGTCATTAGTCATTTGTCATTAGCAAAAGACAAAGTACAAAGGACAAATAACAAAGGACAGATAACAAAGGACAAAAAGTCATGTCTCGTATTGGTAAACGTCCAATTACTATTCCCGCCAAAGTACAAGTGGCGATCGATGGCACTAAGGTTGTGGTGAAAGGCCCTAAAGGAGAACTTTCTCGCAATTTACCTGCTAACGTTATAGTCTCCCAAGAGGGAGAAGTATTACAAGTAACTCGTCGAGATGATACCCGTACTTCCAGGCAATTACACGGCTTAAGCCGTACTTTAGTTGCCAACATGGTAGAGGGAGTTTCCCAAGGTTTTCAACGCCGTTTGGAAATTCAAGGGGTTGGTTACCGGGCACAAGTTCAAGGACGTAACCTAGTTTTGAATATGGGTTACAGCCATCAGGTGCAAATTGAACCACCAGAAGGAGTTCAGTTTGCAGTAGAAGGAACTACTAACGTCATCGTTAGCGGCTACGACAAAGAAATTGTCGGCAACACAGCAGCTAAAATTCGTGCCGTTCGCGCACCAGAACCCTACAAAGGCAAAGGTATCCGCTATGCCGGTGAAGTGGTAAGACGTAAAGCTGGTAAGACTGGTAAGAGTGGTAAGAAGTAAAAATGAAACTTACTCGTAGAGAATCAAAACAGCGTCGCCATCGACGCGTTCGTGGCAGGGTTATTGGCTCCCCAGAACGCCCACGTTTAGCAGTATTTCGTTCTAATGAGCATATTTATGCCCAGGTAATTGATGATACACAGCATCACACCATAGTGGCAGCATCAACTGTAGAACCAGAGTTGAAATCAAGCTTAGCTTCAGGCGCTAACCGTGATGCATCTGTACAAGTTGGTAAGTTGATAGCAGTGCGATCGCTAGAAAAAGGGATCACCAAAGTAGTCTTCGATCGCGGTGGCAACCTATATCATGGTCGTGTCAAAGCACTAGCTGACGCAGCCCGCGAAGCCGGTTTAGATTTCTAAAGTCATTGGTCATTAGTCATTAGTCATTACTCATTGGACAAATGACATAGACGCCCTGAGGGCGGCTTCCCGAAGGGTAGGACAAATGACAACTGACTTTTGACAACTGACAAATGACACTAAGAGAACATTGATTATGGCAACAGAGCGTAAAGGTAGAACCAAGCGTGCCAAAAAAGAAGAAACCACTTGGCAAGAGCGGGTAATTCAGATCCGACGGGTGAGTAAGGTCGTCAAAGGCGGTAAAAAACTTAGCTTCCGGGCAATCGTTGTCGTTGGTAACGAACGCGGTCAAGTTGGTGTCGGAGTAGGCAAAGCTTCAGATGTAATTGGAGCAGTGAAAAAAGGTGTAGCCGACGGCAAAAAACACCTCATTGATATTCCAATAACCAAATCCAACTCCATCCCCCATCCCATTGATGGTGTCGGTGGCGGTGCAAAAGTAATTATGCGTCCAGCCGCACCTGGTACTGGTGTAATTGCTGGTGGTGCTGTGCGTACAGTATTGGAATTGGCAGGAGTTCGCAACGTTCTAGCTAAGCAACTTGGCTCCAATAATCCACTCAACAATGCTAGAGCCGCAGTCAACGCTTTGTCTACACTGCGTACTCTTTCTGAAGTTGCCGAAGATCGCGGTATTCCTATTGAAAATCTCTACATCTAATTAGTCATCAGTCATTAGTCATTAGTCATGAGTGAATAACAAAGGACAAATGACAAACGACAAATGACATCACACCAACGACAAATGGCAGTTTTAGCTTATGAGACTCAACGATGTTAAGCCACAAAAAGGCTCAAAGAAACGCCGCCGCCGCGTAGGTAGGGGTATTTCTGCCGGTCAAGGTGCTAGTGCTGGTCTAGGTATGCGGGGTCAAAAATCCCGCTCTGGTAGTGGTACAAGACCAGGTTTTGAAGGTGGTCAACAGCCATTGTACCGCCGCTTACCAAAACTCAAGGGCTTTCCCATTGTGAATCGCAAGATTTACACTACGATTAATGTAGAGAAGCTAGCCTCCCTTCCCGCTAATACCGAAGTAACTTTGACCTCATTACAAGCAGCAGGTATTATCACTGGTGCTAAAGGCCCATTGAAAATTTTGGGTAACGGGGAATTGAGCGTTGCGCTCAAGGTACAAGCGGCAGCTTTCACAGGTACAGCTCGCAGCAAAATTGAGGCAGCTGGTGGGAGTTGTGAAGTCGTATGAGTGAGCCGGAATAGGGCACTTAGATGCAAGCCAACTCGCAGCCAGCGCCTGGTTCACACTAAAGGTAGCACTCTATGATCAGTCGAGACAAAGCCCCAACGGCTCAAGAAACTTTTATGCAGATGGCACAAGCAGCCGGGCTTAGAGGTAGGCTGCTTGTCACTGTCGGTATTTTAATTTTGGTTCGCTTAGGCATTTTTTTGCCAGTACCAGGGATTGATAGGGATAGGTTTGCCGCAGCCATATCAGGCAATAACGCCATATTTGGTTTGTTGGATATATTTTCTGGGCGAGGACTCTCGACTTTAGGAGTCTTTGCTTTAGGAATTTTGCCCTTTATCAATGCGTCCATTATCATCCAATTGCTCACCGCTGCAATTCCATCTTTAGAAAATTTACAGAAAAATGAAGGTGAAGCAGGCCGGCGAAAAATATCCCAAATTACCCGCTATGTATCCTTGGGGTGGGCAATTATTCAAAGTACAGCTTTTTCGGCATTATTCTTGCAGCAGTTTGCCTTAAACCCAGGCCCAGTGTTTGTAGCTGAAACTGCAATCGCCCTGACTGCTGGTTCCATGTTCGTTATGTGGGCATCGGAACTGATTACAGAACGGGGGATCGGTAATGGCGCATCATTGTTGATTTTTGTCAACATTGTGGCATCATTACCAAAAGCATTAGGCGATACCATCGATTTGGTGCAAGTCGGTGGTCGGGAAACTGTAGGTCGCGTGATCGTGTTAATCTTAGTGTTCCTGGCAACAATTGTTGGTATTGTGGTTGTGCAAGAAGGAATGCGTCGCATCCCAATTATTTCAGCTCGTCGTCAAGTAGGTCGGCGAGTTTTGGCAGAGCAACGCAGCTATCTGCCCCTACGCCTAAATCAAGGCGGTGTAATGCCAATTATTTTTGCTGCTGCCATCCTCAGTTTGCCACTGCTGATCGCCAATTTTACTAAAAATGCTGAATTGGCGAATATTGTTAACACTTATTTGAGTCCAAGCGGTTCTAGTTCCTGGGTCTATGCTTTGGTATACATGGTTTCCATCGTATTCTTCAGCTACTTCTATTCTTCATTAATTCTCAACCCAGTAGATGTAGCCCAGAACTTGAAGAAAATGGGTTCTAGTATTCCTGGAATTCGTCCCGGCAAAGCAACTAGCGAGTATATCGAACGCGTTTCTAACCGACTCACTTTTTTGGGTGCGATCTTTTTAGGCTTTGTTGCTATTATTCCCACCGCAGTGGAAAGCGCTTTGAATGTAAAAACTTTCCAGGGAATAGGCGCTACGTCTTTGTTAATTTTGGTTGGTGTGGCAATTGAGACAGCCAAACAAGTCCAAACTTATGTCATCTCTCAGCGCTATGAAGGAATGGTGAAATAATAGTGACGCGACTAATCTTCTTGGGGCCGCCTGGAGCTGGTAAAGGAACACAAGCTAAGACATTAGCTGACCATCGGCAAGTTCCCCATGTTTCTACGGGTGACATATTGCGCGAAGCATTATCGAAACAAACCCACTTGGGCATAAAAGCTCAAAGTTATATGGATAAAGGGGAACTAGTCCCAGACATTCTAGTACAGGAAATGGTACAAGAAAGGCTGAGTCAGTCAGATGCCAAGCATGGTTGGATTCTCGATGGTTTTCCTCGGACTGTTAAGCAAGCAGTTTTTCTTGAGGAATTACTTGAACAGCTAGACCAGTCTGGTGAAAAAGTAGTCAGCCTGGAAGTCCCAGATGAGGTAGTAGTAGGGCGTTTACTCGCACGAGGACGAAAAGATGACAGCGAAGAAGTGATTCGTCGTCGTTTAGAAGTTTACCGTGCTGAAACTGCACCTTTAATAGATTATTACCGCGATCGCCAAAAGCTCCTAACAGTCAATGGCAACCAGTCCCAAGAAGAAGTCACTGACGAGCTGCAAAAGATAATCGCTTAAGAATGAGGGGGATGAGGTAGACAAGGGGACAAGGGTGAAAAATTAATAACCAATGCCCAATGCCCCATTCCGTATTCCCCATCAAATCAGGAAGTTGAACAATTTTAGCTAAAATATATTAAGAAAGTGTTGATATATTTATCAAAATGTGTTCGTTTGCAGATGAAGTGCTGCAAACGAACAGGAGATTGTTGAGTTGAGGAAAAAATAAATTGTCTAAACAAGATTTGATTGAAATGGAAGGCACGGTTACAGAGTCTTTGCCTAATGCGATGTTTCGCGTTGACTTGGACAATGGCTTTAACGTGTTGGCACACATTTCCGGCAAGATTCGCCGTAACTATATTAAGATTTTGCCTGGCGATCGCGTCAAGGTAGAACTAACTCCCTACGACTTGACTAAGGGCAGAATCACCTACCGACTGAGAAAGAAGTAAATCTTATGTAGAGAATATTACCATAAAACCATGTTTTTGACTATTTAATAGTCAACTTAGCTGAATAATTCCCCAATAAATGTTATAATTTAATATTTGGAGTCAAAGTAAAAAAGGCATGAAAGTTAGAGCCTCAGTCAAGAAAATCTGTGAAAAGTGTAACGTGATCAAACGCCGTGGTCGCGTTATGGTGATTTGCGTTAACCCCAAACATAAGCAACGTCAAGGATAAAACTCTAAATCAACAGAGTACTGTTGCAAAACGCATAATCTTCATGAAAACGAAAAGACGCGAAAGCTCGCGTTTTTCTAACTACTAGTAATTGCGACAACAATAGGGAGACTTCATTGTGGCACGTATAGCCGGAGTAGACCTTCCACGTGATAAGCGCGTCGAGATTGGTCTGACTTACATTTACGGAATAGGGTTATCGCGATCGCAAGAAATTCTAGCGACTACAGGTGTCAATCCAGACACCCGCGTTAAAGAGTTGAGTGACAGCGATGTAGCGAAACTGCGAGCAGAAATAGAAACCAACTATGAAGTTGAAGGGGACTTGCGCCGCTGGGAGTCGATGAACATCAAGCGATTAGTTGACATCGGCACCTACAGAGGTCGTCGTCATCGTATGGGCTTGCCAGTCAGAGGTCAAAGAACTCGCACCAACGCTAGAACCCGTCGAGGCAGAAGACAGACAGTGGCTGGGAAGAAGAAGGCACCAGGGAAATAAATAATTTGACAACGCTTGCTAAACAGAGCAAGTTTTACCTTAAACCAACTAAACAAGTATGGCCAGACAACCAACCAAAAAAACCGGGAGCAAAAAGCAGAAACGGAACGTCCCCAATGGGATGGCGTACATCCAGTCTACTTTCAACAATAGCATTGTCACCATTACCGATCAAAATGGAGATGTTATCTCCTGGGCTAGTGCTGGTTCTAGCGGCTTTAAGGGAGCAAAAAAGGGAACTCCCTTTGCAGCGCAAACCGCAGCTGAAAGTGCAGCTCGCCGAGCCATCGATCAAGGTATGCGCCAAATTGAGGTAATGGTCAGTGGACCTGGAGCAGGTAGAGAAACGGCTATCCGCGCACTTCAAGGAGCAGGACTGGAAATTACACTGATTCGGGATATTACCCCAATTCCTCACAATGGTTGCCGTCCGCCCAAGCGCCGTAGAGTTTAATCGTTAAAACTTGGATTGTGAAGACGATAAGTTGCAGCCAAAGTAAAGTCAGTTAGTTGCTTTTGAACGCTTGGGCGTCTAGTGTCGAAACTGCATTGAATTAAGGCTGAAACTTTGGACGGCTTGGGCTACCAGAAGGGCGTCAGATTTTCCCACAGTGAAAGCTGTTAAACTTCGGTCAACCCAAAATATTATTAATCAATTTTGGATTTGAGATTTGCGATTTTAGATTAATCCCGAATAAAGGTAGAGACTTCCTGCATCTTAAGTTGATGATAGCGTAGCCTAGCACATCGAGGATCTTTGAGATTTGTTCCGGCCAGAATGCTGGGGAAATGAAGCGAAAAAGCACAGTCCAAAATCAAAAATCCAAAATCAAAAATTGACACTCAATTCGGGAGGCAATAGATTTGTCTGCTAGCAGCACCTTAAAAAAGGGAGGCTAATCCGTGGCGCAGTTTCAAATTGAATGTGTAGAGTCTAATACAGAAGAAAGCCGCAACCATTACAGTAAATTTGTTTTGGAACCTCTAGAACGCGGTCAAGGAACAACGGTTGGCAACGCACTGCGGCGGGTTTTACTGTCAAATCTAGAGGGTACGGCAGTTACAGCAGTGCGGATTGCAGGCGTTTCACATGAGTTTGCTACAGTCCCTGGCGTGCGGGAAGACGTGCTGGAAATCCTCATGAGAATGAAGGAAGTTATCCTGAAAAACTATTCCTCGCAACCCCAAATTGGTAGATTACTCGTTAATGGGCCAGCAACAATTACTGCGGCACATTTTGATTTACCTAGTGAAGTAGAAGTCATCGATCCGACTCAGTATGTAGCTACTATCGCCGAGGGTGGAAAGCTGGAAATGGAATTTCGGATCGAGAGAGGTAAAGGCTATCGCACGGTAGAGCGAGGACGTGAGGAAGCGACATCGTTGGACTTTCTCCAAATCGACTCAGTATTTATGCCAGTGCGAAAAGTAAATTATAGTGTCGAAGAAGCTCGTGGGGATGGCTCAATTACCAAAGACCGACTGTTGTTGGAAGTTTGGACAAATGGCAGTATATCTCCCCAAGAAGCACTATCCTCTGCTGCTGGAATCTTGGTAGATTTATTCAACCCGTTGAAAGACATTTCCCTAGAACCAACAGATACAGGTTCGGAAATTTCAGAAGACCCAACAGCTCAGATTCCCATCGAAGAGCTGCAACTTTCTGTACGGGCGTATAACTGTCTCAAACGGGCACAAGTGAATTCTGTAGCCGACTTGTTGGATTATACCCAAGAAGACCTCCTAGAAATTAAAAACTTTGGTCAAAAGTCAGCAGAAGAGGTCGTAGAAGCTTTGCAGCGTCGCTTGGGCATCACCTTGCCCCAAGAAAGAGGCTCTAAACACCCTTAAGTGATATCGAGTCTGGTTGATTACTTATCACGGAAACAGACACGGCGATGCAAAAACGCAAAGACGCGGAGAGTTTTTTTGATAAGTAAGTCGGCGGACATGATATGGAAACCGTTTGTAGTTCATAAGTGCTTAATTATGCGTCACCGTTGTCGCGTCAAACAACTTAGTAAACCAGCAGACCAGCGCCGCGCTTTATTGCGATCGCTCACCACCGAGCTGATCCGTTATGGTAAAATCACCACCACTTTAGTTCGCGCTAAAGTTGTACGCAGTGAAGTAGATAAAATGATTACCCTAGCCAAAAACGGCTCCTTGGCAGCACGTCGGGAAGCCCTTGGCTACATCTTTGACAAAGCCTTAGTTCATGCTCTGTTTGAACAAGCTCCCACTCGGTATGGTAATCGCCAAGGCGGTTATACCCGTATCATCCATACCGTACCGCGTCGTGGTGATAATGCCGAGATGGCAATACTTGAGTTGGTTTAAGTCATTAGTCATTGGTCATTAGTCATTAGTCATTGGTCATTAGCCAAAGACAAAGGACAAAGGACACAAGACAAGGACAAAATCTGTATGTTAGAAAGCCACCAGCCTACACAAACTCAGCGAGTAGCCTTGGTAATCCAATACCTGGGCACTCATTTTCATGGCTGGCAAAGGCAAAAGAACCAGCGTACAGTCCAGGAAGAGATCGAAAAAGCGATCGCTACTATTCTGGGACATCATGTAACATTACACGGCGCTGGACGAACCGATGCCGGTGTACATGCTGCTGCTCAAGTCGCCCATTTTGAAGCAACAGGTTTAATTCCCGCTCACAAGTGGGCAACAATTCTCAACAGCTATCTGCCACCAGATATATTAATCAGGGCTTCAGCTGGTGTAGACTGCCGTTGGCACGCCCGCTTTAGTGCAGCCTATCGGCGGTATCGCTACACAATATACACTGAAGATCGACTTAACTTGTTCGTGAAACCCTTCAGTTGGCATTATTATTATGCACCCCTGGATGAATCATTAATCCAAGCTGCCCTCAAACCTCTGTTGGGAAAGCATCACTTAGCTGCTTTTCATCGTGCAGGCTCAAAGCGATCGCATTCCTGGGTAGAGGTACAAGCAGCAGAGTGTCGTCGCAGTGGGCCATTTATCCATATTGAAATACAGGCAGATGGATTTTTATATGGCATGGTAAGGCTGTTGGTAGGAATGTTGGTACAAGTAGGTTCTGGAGAACGTACACTTTCCAACTTCACCGAACTCTGGAAAGAGGAACGCCGCCAAGAAGTCAAACACGCCGCACCAGCTCAAGGTTTGTGCTTGTTGCGAGTAGGCTACCCAGATTTTCCCTTTCCAAAAGAGATTTGGTACGATACCCTGCCAAAGTTGGTCATTGGTCAAGAGTCATTAGTCATTAGTCATTAGTGAATAACAAAGGACGACTGACAAATTACAAAGGACAAATGACAAAGCGCAAAGCCTGTAGCTTGCTTAAGGCAGGGTGCGTCGGCTTTTGACGATTGCTTTGCCATCCCCCAGGGTACAGAACTTTGTAAGAGAAGACAAAGGACAAGGAAAAATAACAAATGACAATAGTTAAAACATACCTTCCTCCTCAAGCATCCCTTGAGCGTGAGTGGTACGTAGTAGATGCCACCGATAAACGCCTCGGACGCCTCGCTAGTGAAATCGCTCAAATCCTCAGAGGCAAAAACAAACCCGAATTTACACCACACTTAGATACAGGTGATTTCGTAATCGTTGTTAATGCTGAGAAAGTAGCAGTCACAGGCAAAAAGCGCACTCAAAAAGTGTACCGTCGCCATTCTGGCCGTCCCGGTGGGATGAAAACCGAAACCTTTGCTAAGCTGCAACAGCGCCTGCCAGAGCGGATTTTAGAACACGCTGTCAAAGGTATGCTACCCAAAAATAGCTTGGGTAAGCAGCTATTCACCAAGCTGAAAGTTTACGCTGGGCCAACTCATCCCCACGAAGCTCAAAAACCCAAAGAACTAAAAATTAGTACAATTCCTGGAGAAGAAAGTTAATGGTAGCAGTAGACACCAATAGCGGCCGCGCCGTGTACTGGGGTACTGGTCGTCGAAAGTCCGCAGTAGCAAGAGTACGCCTGGTTCCAGGTACTGGTAAACTGACTGTCAATGGTAAAGATGGAGACTTGTATTTCCAATTTAATGCCAATTACCTGGGAGTCATCAAAGCACCTTTGGAAACTTTGGGACTAGAAAATGAATATGACATTTTGGTAAAAGCAGAAGGCGGCGGCTTGACCGGACAGGCTGATTCTGTCCGCTTGGGAGTTGCTCGTGCTTTGTGCCAACTAGACCCAGACAACCGCCCACCTTTGAAAACCGAAGGTTATCTAACTCGCGATCCGCGGGCAAAAGAGCGGAAAAAATATGGTTTACACAAAGCCCGGAAAGCACCTCAGTACTCTAAACGTTAGGATATGGGCCATTGGCCAAACAGGGCATTGGGTATTAGAAAAAGTAAGTCAGTTTTTTTCTCTTTCCCAGTCCCTAATCCCCAGTCTCTAGTCCTAATTCAAACCGAAAAGTTATAATTCTTATAGATTCACCACAAAAGGAACAATGGCTAAATCTGATATTCACCCCAAGTGGTATCCAGACGCTAAAGTCTACTGTAACGGTCAAGTTGTGATGACCGTTGGCTCCACCAAGCCAGAATTACACGTAGATGTTTGGTCTGGAAATCACCCATTTTACACTGGTACTCAGAAGATTATCGACACCGAAGGTAGAGTTGAGCGGTTCCTCCGCAAATACGGTATGTCCAGCGAACAAAGCTCCGGCACCAAAAAGAAAAAGTAGCGGGTTGGCTCTGCTGTTAACGACGACCCTGCATTTTTCGGGGTCGATTGTCATTTATATGCTCGAGCCAATTTGTTATTTTTTTAAGGAGCGATCGCACTCGTCATGGCTGAAACATACTTACTGGAAAAACTAAAATCCGTTGAACAAACCTTTAATGAATTAACGCGTCGTCTTGGCGACCCCGATACCGCTAGCAACCCTGATGAGTATCAACAAATTGCTAAGTCTCGTTCTTCTTTGGAAGAGGTAGTTAATACCTATGAAACTTGGAAGATAGCCCAAGAAGACTTGACAGGAGCGCGTCAGGTTTACAAAGAATCTGCCAGTGACCCAGAGTTGCAAGAAATGGCAGCACTGGAAGTAGATGAACTTGAGGAAAAAATAGAATACTTAGAGAGTCGCTTGAAAGTCTTACTGCTACCACGTGACCCCAATGATGAAAAGAATATCATGTTGGAAATTCGCGCTGGTACAGGTGGTGATGAAGCCAGTATTTGGGCTGGCGATTTGATGCGGATGTACACTCGCTACGCCCAAACTCAAGGTTGGAAAGTTTCTCTAGTGAGCGAATCTTTGGGAGAAATGGGTGGCTGGAAAGAAGTGATTCTGGAAATTAAAGGTGACGACGTTTACAGTCAGCTAAAGTTTGAAGCTGGAGTGCATCGCGTACAGCGGGTGCCCTTGACAGAAGCAGGCGGACGTGTTCACACTTCTACTGCTACAGTGGCAATTATGCCAGAAGTCGATGATGTGGAAATTCACATTGACCCGAAAGATATTGAAATGACCACGGCTCGTTCTGGCGGTGCTGGCGGACAAAACGTCAACAAGGTGGAAACAGCCGTTGACTTGATGCACAAACCTACAGGAATTCGCATTTTCTGTACGGAAGAACGCAGCCAGTTGCAAAACAAAGAACGAGCGATGCAAATTTTGCGGGCGAAGTTGTATGAAATGAAGTTACGCGAACAACAAGAAGCTGTAACTTCCATGCGGCGATCGCAAGTTGGAACGGGATCGCGATCGGAAAAAATTCGCACTTACAATTATAAAGACAACCGCGTTACCGACCACCGTTTAGGTCAAAACTATTCTCTTAATCCAGTCTTGGAAGGCGATTTGGAGACTATTATCCAATCTTGCATCTCCCAAGACCAACAGGAACGTCTAGCTGAATTAGCAACTGCTAGCGCTAATTAATTTTTATTAGTAAAACTTCTGATAAACCGCTTGTTGCAATGTTCCTTTTAACACATGCAAGCGGTTTTCTAATGCAGCGCAAAGTGCATCTTCAATTTCACTGGGATAGCTATAATAAGCAAGTTCGTATTTCATAACGTAATTTACCTTTGCCCATTCCTTCAGTGTTTCGCAAGTATAAATTAAATTTTCTACTTCTTGTTGCCAACGCCCAAAAATCCGGTAGCTGAAAAAGCTACTACAGATGTTACCTGCCGTATCCCAGTAAGAGATACACACCTGATGCTTCAGACAGTGAATTTTCTTGATTTGCTTAATCTGATAGCCTTTGGTTTTGAGAGCTTGTTTTGCTTCACGGTTTGAAATTTGCCACTGCTCTGGTTTAATTTTATTAGCGGCTATGAAATTTCGACCTTTACGGCGATATTTTTTTATTTGGCGTGGCTTGGAAAACATGATGCACCTTTTATCTGATTGGCAACAATGCCAAATAACGTAGCAGCGTCTATAGTCTATAATTGAAATTAACGTTGCTTATTTACAATGTTTATTTAAATTATCATTAACAATTAAACTTGTCAATATAAAATCAAAATTTTAGAGTTTCTCACTAAACTAATAAATGCAGTTGACTAGCTACACAAGCAGTGAACATCGAAAGCAGAGAAAAACTGATTGAAATCATCAAACTAGCTCGTGGTTCCATGAGCCAGCGAGCTTTTGGCAAGCTTTTGGGAGTTTCTGCTACTGCTGTTCAGTTGTGGGAAAAGGGTGTAAATGTGCCAGACACAGAATATTTGGCAAAAATCGCAGCGAGAGCGGGTTACACACTCCAAGAGTTACTTAGTTGCTTGGATGGCAAGCCAATACAAGAAACCTCAGATTTAAGTTTGATTCTCAGACAAATACAGCACATGCCTCTTAGCCAAGTGGCTCAAATCGTTCAGGCTGCGGCGGATAGGTTTGCTGCTGTGGCTGAAGCGTCAGGCGACGAAGCAAAAGCCAGTTGAATATTTGTTCAGAAATTCAGAATTCTGAATTCTGAATGTAACCAGTGAAGGATTTAGATCCCCCTTGTTAAATTAGCTTGTGGTTTCTTGCTGTCAAGATTCATTTATATGGATATGGACAAACCTGATTTGTATGACCAAGACTTCTATGGCTGGACACAGCAGCAGGCTAAAGCGTTAGAGCAGAAGCTAGTTACGGAACTAGACTGGCGACACCTGCAAGAGGAAATTCAAGCTTTGGGCAGACACGAGTATCGGGAGCTAGTGAGCTGTCTGAGTGTATTACTCGGTCATCTCTTGAAGTGGGAATATCAACCCGAACAACGCTCTCGCAGTTGGTTTTTAACGATTCGAGAACAGCGTCGTGCCATCCACAGGCATTTGCGGCAGAACCCTAGCTTAAAGTCTCGAATAGAAGAAGCTTTGTTAGATGGGTTTGAAGCTGGAGTTGATTTGGCGCTACGAGAAACTAACTTACCATTACGAACTTTTCCAGAGTCTTGCCCTTATTTATTTGATGATGCGATCGCGGAAAATTTTCTATGCGATACTCGTCAAGACTGGGAAGGATAATTCCTGCAATTTTTCTGACGATCGTTTGTTATTTGAAGACGCGTTATAGTTTGTCAATAAGTAATAGAAATTAACCTTTCAAAATCTTGGTAATTAAAGCTTTGCCAATTTTTACCATTTTTAAAATAGTTTACCTTATTATCTTGAAATTCAAAGAAAGTGCCTGATATAGGTAATTGTTCACCTTTAAGTCTAAAAATTATTGTATTCAGTTTATACTTACCATATTTATTAATAAGATAAATAAAGCTCTTAAAACTTCCATTAACAGCTTTTTCAAATTCTAGGATGTCCTTCTCTAATATATTAGAACTTTGTAAGATTAAAGATGGTATATCCTCAATACTATTTAGATAATTATTCGTAAATACTTTGTCTTTCTTTGTATATGCAATAATTTCATGATAATTATATAAAACACCTATTTCTGAACAAGATTTTTTTAGGTATCTTTGAATTTGATTCTCATGATTCTGTAAATCTTCTTCTTCTCGCTTCACTTCCACAATCATCAAAGGAGGTTGATAGGGTTTAAAATTTTTATTTTTGACGGTTCTATATAATTCTATATCATGATTATTAGATTCAACTTTGATGTCAATTTCATTCGGAAATAAACCACTTTCATTTACTAGAAAGTATATAAAAATTTGTCTAACTTTTTCTTCTGGTCTTCCATCAATAACAATTTCCCTTCCTCTAATCAAACACTTTGTGTATTCTGCATAGTTTCTCTTATATATATTTAGTTTTATTGATATTTCTTCATTTAAACTAGTCATAATTAAGAAATAATTTAGTTTAAAAATGATTGTAGGGATGCAATTTTGCTACGTCCCTTTGTATTTATCATGCAATTTAAAATTTATTTTTACCTATATTTCTCCAAAAAAGTTTAATATTTTAACAACTAATTTTTTCCAATGCTTTACTGCTTGAGTCTCTAAAAATGTATTTAAGCTTTGCTCCTTTTCAAGTTCACGCTTCAAGGTCTGACATACATTATCTGTATAGGTTTCACCTCGAGGTCTTACCTTACCTTTTTCCTTAATCAGAGCCTCCCAAAATTTAGAATCTTCGCTTCGAGGTAATAATTTTGTCTTAGCTTGATCTTCAATTGCTTTTCCTACTTTACTGATAAAATCATCATACAATGAGTTAAATTGTATAACTAATTCAGGGATAAATGTTTTTAAAGATTCATTTGCAAATGTTAGGTCATTCAGAATATTTTCTAATTCCTGTTTTGGTTGCTTAGTAAACTTCTTTAACATTTCATCTTCATCTATTCCCTCAGCAAAAACTCTCATATCGTAATAGATATCTATATTCCTTAGTTCATAGTAACCAAAGTTGCTATGAATAGCGTGTTTAGTATTCCATGCTGGATAAACATTATGATAGTATTCAATATATTTAGTAACAAAACCTTTATCTCGACCTTTGTCTTGATAAAGAAAACTTTGTACTCTTTTACTCAAATCCTCTAAATCTTTTATTTTCTGAATAGCATTTTCAATCGCCTTGATTTCTGAACCTGTCAAAGCATCACCATTTTTTATTCTCGTAAAGCTTGCTCGGATATTTTTTATTTCATCTAATAAAATATTTTGCCTACGTTCTACTACATCGGCTACAGCTTTGATAAAATCATCTTTATCTGCCTGTACATCTTCTTTACTGTAAATATCAGTATTGAGCTTGACTATATCATCACGGTAGTACCTCAAAGCATCATAGAACAAAATATTTTCTGAGAAAAATTCTAAATTTGAATTCCTGAATGTAGAGTGAATTTCTTTTTTTCTGATTTGAATTCCTATATCATAATCTCCGTCGCATTCATTCACTTTTTCAGGTTCATTTTTTTTAGGTAATACCAAAGTTATAAATCTATGATGAAAATCTTTAGATTTAGATGCAAGATGATAACCTATTAATTTACTAATATTAGCTTCAGGAGCAGCATTAAAAGGAGTTACAAAAAGACAGATCGTATCCTGATTCTCAATATATTTCTGTAAGTCTTTACGAATTGGATTTTCATCAAGTCCTTTAGTATCAACAACGGAATCGAACTGAGACAAGTTTGATCCAGATAAAACATCATAGCTCACATAAAGATATATTTTTCTGGGGATAGCGAACTCCTTAAACTCAACATTATTAATAGCAGCGAAAGTATTTTTTATCCATTCTTGCTCCTTCTTTTTATTATCAAATTCAATCTTATTCGTAGTTCTAGATTCCAGTCTTGCATTATTCAAAGCAAGTTTTTTGAATTCATCTAATCCTAATTTTTCAAATTCTTCCTGAGCTACATCTATTTCAGTTTTCTTTTTATCACCCTCAGAAATTGTTTGATACCGTGACTTCATTTCTGTAATATTCCTAATAGCTCTTTCAACTTCTTTAGAAATAATTATCTTCTGATCTGCTTGAGGATTGTCTTTATATTTATCTGCAATATAGTCGCAGAATTCAAAAATAAGATTTTCCATCTCATCAACTGAATAAGGCTCTATCTCTATGTAAGTTTTTTCCGCAGCTTTGATAATTACTTCACATATAGTAGTTCTACCTCCTCCGGTTGATAGCAACTCTTTGGTTTCGATTACGTTTCTAGACTTATTAGCAATAGTTTTGGAAACATTGAAATCGCTTATTAAGTTAAAAAGATGACAAATAGCTGTGGTCTTTCCTTGACCAATAGTACCTATAAAAGCAATTTTATATTTTTCTATACTAAGAATTTTCTCTATTTCATCTAATCGCTCTAACTTGGATTTCAGGTTATTTATGCAAATATGATTAGGTATATTAATTTCAGATTTACCTGATATTTTTTTAATTTCCTTCTTCAAATCTTGTTTTAAGGATGCAATCTCTTCTTGCCATGTTATCGTCAACATACTGTTTACCCTGTTTCAATGCCTACTTACTTGATATTTACAGTATGCCCATTATGGTTGAATATCTAACAACAGCCTCGTAACACTACCAATCCCTTCTCTGGTAAAACTTTAGCTACTTGGCGATGAGCAAGGCGATCGCTAATTTTACTTTAGCTCAAAATTATAGTATAAATACTTAAATAATTTCAATTATAGCCACACAAATATAGTCCATCAGCGCGGAATTACTTAGATATAGCCGCGTGGATAAGGCTTTGTTTGTCAGGCAGTGGTAAGTATTGTGGGCGATTTGAAAAAGTGAAATGCTTTCAAATAACCTGTGCTTCTGGCGGCAAATGGCACTTGTTTTAACAATTGATGTTTTTAGATATCTGACTAAAATATAACCACTGGCAGGTAATAAAAAATGGTTTTAAAATGGTGAAATCTTAAATGATTTAAAGGGGTATCTATGTCGCTACGCAATGAGCCTTTAGACTGGCAAGTTGAAACGAACAATGCTTATATACCAATTTACCATCAAGGCAATTTAGTTGGTTTTTTTAAACAAGAATATGCCAGCGAAATAATTAGTTTTTTGAATGATGAAGAAGTATTTAAAAAAGCACTTAAACAAGCTTGCACTGATTTAATCAAAAAAATGGGTGGCGACACGAATAAAGTAAATTATTTAATTCAAAGATATATCAAAAGTAGCGAACGTCCCAAATATGGAACTAGGGCGATCGCTCTTTTATTGCGCGATCGCCAAAAGGAACTTGACCTCGGTAATCAAGAGTTTGCTAAATTCTGCGATACTTTTAAACTATCCCCCACTGAACTAAATAATATTTATGCTGGAGAAGCATTTGATGATAGTTTATTAGCACCACTTTCACGAATATTAGGAATAGCAAAAGAACGGTTACTAGAAGTGCGATATGGTTCGGAAAAAGAAAGTAGCATCTGAACAGCAAATCAAAATATTCAATTGATATAAAATTGTGAAAACAGACATCATAGCGATCGCACAAGCAAGGGTGTTGATAGACAGAACCAAGTCAGAAATAAGCTGACCACCAAAACAGCAGCAATTATTACAATTTATAGAGACTATATTGGCTTACAAATTTCCTGCAATGAGTAGGGAGGAGATGGAGGAAATGTTTGGCTTAAGCGAGTTAAAGCAAACCAGATTTTATCAGGAAGCCTTTCAGGAAGGTGTTGAACAAGGCATTGAACAAGGTAAGGTTCAAGGGAAACTGAAAGCAGTACCAGCAATGTTGGCAGCAGGGTTAACTGTAGAACAAGTAGCAGAAGCATTAGATTTGAGTGTCGAAGAAGTTAGACAAGTAACACAAAATCAGCCTTAAGAGGGATGCATAAGTTTTATGCGTGAGTAAAGGTAAACTTTGTTTGCGCCCGTCCAAACTCGATCGCAACGAATTCATAGTTAATTTTTGTTAATATTGGAAGCGGTGTTAGTACTTCGTCCTCAATCACCCACTCCCTACCTGAGAGAAACTTAATGCTGCGACTCGAACATATTAGTAAAATTTATCCTACAGGCGAAGTTCTCAAAGATATCAACTGGGAAGTTAAACCAGGCGATCGCATTGGCTTAGTCGGTGTCAACGGTGCTGGAAAATCTACCCAACTCAAAATTATCACTGGGGAAATGGAACCCACGGCTGGGGAAATCATTCGTCCTGCCAGCTTACACATAGCTTACCTCAACCAAGAGTTTGAAGTAGACCCCACGCGCACCGTTAGAGAAGAATTTTGGACAGTTTTTAAAGAAGCCAACCAAGTACAGTTATCTCTAGCGGAAGTACAACGCGAGATGGAAACCGCTACTCCAGAGGAACTCGAACGGCTAATCAACAAATTGGATCGTTTACAGCGACAATTTGAAGCTTTGGATGGCTATGGCTTAGACGCACGCATTGGGAAAATCTTACCAGAAATGGGATTTGGAGTAGAAGATGGCGATCGCCTTGTCAGTGCTTTTAGTGGCGGCTGGCAAATGCGGATGAGTTTGGGTAAAATACTGCTGCAAAAACCTGACTTATTACTGCTGGACGAACCAACTAACCATCTGGATTTAGAAACCATTGAGTGGCTGGAAAATTATCTTAAGGGACTAATTACTCCGATGGTAATAGTTTCCCATGACCGGGAATTTCTTGACCGTCTGTGCACCCAAATTGTGGAAACCGAACGCGGTGTTTCTACAACTTACCTCGGCAACTATTCTGCATATCTGGAACAGAAAGCCGAAAATCAATCAGCACAACTGAGTGCTTACGAACGCCAGCAGAAAGAATTAGAAAAACAACAAGTTTTTGTCGATCGATTTCGCGCCAGTGCTACCCGCAGTACCCAGGCAAAAAGCCGGGAAAAGCAACTGGAAAAAATTGAGCGCATCGAAGCACCTATAGCTGGAGTGAGAACTCTACATTTTCGCTTTCCTCCCGCACCTCGCAGCGGACGCGAAGTCGTGAGCATTAAAGATTTTACTCATATCTATGATGATAAAATTTTGTTTTTGGGAGCGAATCTCTTAATTGAAAGAGGCGATCGCATTGCTTTTCTCGGTCCCAACGGTGCTGGCAAATCTACACTTCTGCGCCTAATTATGGGTATGGAACAACCTACAGAAGGTACTATTCAATTAGGCGATCATAATGTTATTCCTGGTTACTTTGAACAAAATCAAGCTGAAGCTTTGGACTTGAAGAAAACTGTCATGGAAACAATCCATGATGAAGTTCCAGATTGGAAAAATGAAGAAGTCCGCACACTTTTAGGACGGTTTTTATTTAGTGGTGACACAGTATTTAAGGCAGTTGGCGCATTAAGCGGGGGAGAAAAAGCTCGTTTGGCATTGGCAAAAATGCTTTTACGTCCCGCAAACTTATTAATCTTGGATGAACCGACAAATCACCTAGACATTCCAGCTAAAGAAATGCTGGAAGAAGCCCTGCAAAATTATGATGGTACGGCAATTGTTGTATCCCATGACCGCTACTTTATCTCTCAAGTAGCCAACAAAATTGTTGAGATTCGGGATGGAGAATTCCGTGTTTATTTAGGAGATTATCATTACTATCTCCAAAAAATTGCCGAAGAAAAAGAACAAGCAAAGTTAGCTGCAATAGAAGCCGAGAAAGCTGCTAAAAAAGCTGCCAAGGCTGCCAAAGCTGCCTCCAAAAGAAAATGATCAACTGGAAAATAGCTTACTAGTAAAGCTCAACGGTTATCATTTGTCAGTTTTCTGTGTGGTTAACAACTACTTTGTCCTACAGTTATCAGTTACCAATTATCAATGTTACTGATAACTGTTGACTCTTCTCTAAATTTAAGTATTTAAAATACAGCTAATAACTGGTGAGTTGCTTGGTGGGTTGCTGAAAATGTTAATCAAACTAACACGCCTAAATATTGCATTTTTTACCAATACTGTTATTGTTCATCAATCATTGAGTTATCGGTTACTACCAACAAATGGCAAAGTACAATGAACAACCTCACAACTTGATATGCAACTTAAATGCATGACAGGCTACTAAATAATCACTAATTATTCAAGACCAAAAACATCATAGAAAAATTACTAATATTTAAAAAATGTCTCAAAAAGCTGCAAGTCGTTCATAAAAGAAGTTAATAAGCAGAAATTCACTTGCGGCAGCGATTAGCAATGGTATCATTCGGGTATTACAAAAAGTAAAGGGCAATTTTACTATGACCAAAGCACCTGTTGCTCCTGTGGTGCTAGTCATTTTAGACGGATGGGGCTACTGCGAGCAGACGCGAGGAAACGCTATTGTTGCTGCTAAAACTCCGATTGTGGACAGTTTATGGGCAGCTTACCCGCATACCCTCATCCACACATCAGGGAAAGCCGTAGGGTTGCCAGATGGTCAAATGGGCAACTCAGAAGTTGGCCATTTGAACATTGGTGCTGGGCGAGTGGTACCGCAAGAACTGGTACGTATCTCTGATGCGGTCGAAGATGGTTCTATTACCTCAAACCCAGCACTTGTCAAAATTTGCCAGGAAGTTCGCTCTCGCAATGGCAAGCTGCATCTAGTAGGGCTTTGTTCTGAGGGAGGGGTACATTCCCATATCACCCATCTGTTTGGACTACTTGACTTAGCTAAAGAGCAGCGAATTTCAGAAGTTTGTATCCACGCAATTACCGATGGTCGTGACACCGCCCCAACGGAGGGTGTAAAAGCGATCGCCATGCTACAAGATTACATAGACCGCATAGGAATTGGGCGCATAGTCACCCTCAGCGGTCGCTACTACGCGATGGATCGCGATCGCCGCTGGGATCGTGTAAAACGCGCCTACGATGTTATGACACAAAATGCAGTGGCTGATAACCGTAAGGCTGTAGAAATCTTGCAAGCATCTTACGCCGAAGGGATAAAAGATGAATTTGTCAACCCCGTTAGAATTGCTCCTGGTGCGATAGAAGCAGGGGATGGAGTGATATTTTTCAACTTCCGCCCCGACCGCGCCAGACAACTGACTCAAGCCTTTGTCAGCCCTGATTTTACAGGCTTTGAAAGACAGCAAATCAAACCGCTGTCTTTTGTCACGTTTACCCAATACGACCCAGACTTACCCGTGGCTGTGGTTTTTGAGCCGCAGAACCTGAATAATATTCTGGGACAAGTGATAGCCAATCACAATCTCAAGCAACTCCGCACCGCCGAAACCGAAAAATACGCCCACGTCACGTATTTCTTTAATGGGGGTTTGGAGGAACCTTTTCCTGGCGAAGACCGGGAATTAGTCAGTAGTCCAATGGTAGCGACCTACGACCACGCCCCAGCGATGTCAGCAGCAGCAGTTACAGACGTAGCGATCGCTGCCATTCAAAAGGGTTTATATTCTTTAGTTGTAATTAATTATGCCAACCCAGACATGGTAGGGCATACTGGTCAGATCGAAGCCACCATTACAGCCATTGAAACAGTTGATCGCTGTTTGGGACGCTTACTAGAAAGCGTTAGCAAAGCCGGCGGCACAACACTTATTACTGCCGATCATGGCAACGCCGAGTATATGCTAGATGAAGAGGGTAATCCCTGGACAGCTCACACAACTAACCCAGTTCCCTTTATACTCGTGGAAGGAGAAAAAGTCAAAATCCCTGGATATGGTACAAATGTCGAACTGCGAAGCGATGGCAAGCTAGCCGACATCGCCCCCACCATTCTAGAGATTTTACAGCTGCCTCAACCACCAGAAATGACAGGGCGATCGCTGCTGAAAACGGCAGAATATGACCTGCAACGCACTCGCACCCCGGTGCAAGTAGGCTTGTAAAAGAGTTAAAAGTGAAGAGTTAAGAGTGAGGAGTTAATAGTAAAGAGCAATCAATTCAGACTTTCCTAACTCCTAACTCTTAACTCCTAACTCCTAACTCCTCTTTTTTAAAACTTGTTATAAATGAGATTGCTACCATGACAGTTACTAATATCGTGCAAGGCATTTGGGCTTTTTCCGCCACTGGTCTAATTATCTTAGTTTTGCTGCATAGCCCCAAAGGTGATGGTATTGGAGCCATTGGTGGACAAGCTCAGCTATTTAGCAGCACTAAAAGTGCAGAAAACACTTTGAACCGAGTTACTTGGGCGTTAACAGTCATTTTTCTCGGTTTAACAGTAGTTTTAAGTGCTGGTTGGCTGCCTAAATAAAGATGGGGTAAGGGGGAAATGAGTAAGAAAACGCAATACCTAATACCTAAAACCCCCAAAAATTTAATTAGACAGAGATTATTAGCAGTTCTTGGCTTAAGTATTGGCACAGGGCTGCTACTTATTTTTACTAACCTGGGGCATTGGACATGGAGCATTGGGTATGGGGCATCAGTTATTGTTTCGGGCCATCTCCCCATCTCCTCATCTCCCATGACCTTAAAACCTCATCCCTTACCGCCCACACTCGCACAGTGGCAAGATAACACCAACAGTGGCGACTACTTTTCCCAAGTTACAAAAACTCAAGTTGGTTATTTAATTTGGTCGCAATTTCCTATTAAAGTTTATATAGAAACACCAAAAGCCGTTAGCGAAAAACAAGCTCAAGCATGGGTGAAAAGCGTCTCAGAAGCTGTGCAGGAATGGAATACTTATTTGCCTTTGACGCTAGTCCAACAGCCAGAAGTTGCTGATATTACGATTATGCGAAAAGCACCACCTCTACAAATTTCTCCAGGTAGTAATATACCCCGCGCGCGATCGGCACAAACTACTTACGAGTTATACACTAACAATAATGTTTTATCCCACCGCTTCACCATCTTGCTAAGTCCCAGTCAAACAGGCGAGTATATCCAAGCAGCAGCCCGCCACGAACTCGGACACGCTTTAGGAATTTGGGGTCATAGTCAGCTACAAACTGATGCTTTATACTTTTCCCAAGTTCGTAAACCGTTGCGTATTTCTGTTAGAGATGTGAATACTTTGAAGCGAGTTTATCAACAGCCAACAGCTTTGGGATGGCCTTTAGTGGATAATTGAAAAATGAATATGTTTCGCGCAAATAATTAAAGTTCAAGATTAAGGTAACCAATCTTTGTCCAAAATTTCCTCTAAGCTATAACCACATAATTCAGGTAAATTGGTCAGCTTTGTTTTAGCTTTAACATAATCTAATGCATTACTGTAAATTATGCTGAAATTATCCTCCAAATGGTTGCGTAAATTGGCACTTAAATCTTCATTGATTTGATTACGAAAACTAACAATTTCCGCAGCCCAATGATTAGCATTTCTTGTCTTTTCTACATCACAATATTGATAAAGTAGTAATGACTAATGAAGAAAAGGTGTGTCTACACAACAATGATGAGCCAAAAAATAAGATTGCACTTTTTTCCTTTTCCTAAGCTCTACGACTGAGCGGTAAAGGTCGCTGTGTTAAAACTTCTTTATAAAGTTCTTCCAGCAGAGTCACATTCTTGCTGAGGGTATAGCGGTCTAATACACGCTGTCTAGCTTTTTGCCCCAGTAGCGTTGTTAATTCTGAATGGTCTTGTAACACTGGTAAAAGAGTTCGCAATTGCGATCGCACTGTTTTAGTATTAATAACTATACCTGCTCCCTTTTCTAATACTTCTCCATCTGCACCAACATCTGTAGCCAAACAAGCTATCCCACATGACATTGCTTCTAACAAAGACAAAGATAGTCCCTCTACCAATGAAGGCAAAATAAATACATCCGCGCCTCGCAAAATTTCAATCCGCCGATTTTCATCAGCAACAAATCCTAACCAAATAATCCCGTATTCCCAACCATAAAACGGCTCTAAAGAAGACTTCAAAGGCCCATCGCCAACAATTAACAGCTTGCTATTAGCCTCCATTGGCGACTGCTTCCAAGCTCTCAGGAGGGCTTCCACATTTTTCTCTGGTGCTATTCTACCTTGATAAACAAACAAGCGTTCGGCTTGAAATTCGGCTTTGACTCTAGAAGCTCCTGGAGAATACTTTATGGTATCAACACCGTTCGGGATTATCGCAATATTTTCTTCTCTTACACCCATACGTGCTAATAATTCCCGCTGAATTTGGGAAAATACAATCACGCGATCGTAGTTAACTAAAAAAGGTGCGTAGAGTTGATAAGCCAAAAGCTGTGTTCCTGATATTAGTTTTGCTCCCTTGCCAGCAAATGGTGTGTGAAAAGTAGCAATTAAAGGTAACTTCAATTCCTCACAGATTTCGGGTAGAACAAAGTCCAGAGGAGATAGGGTTAAAGAAGCATGTACAACATCTGGCTTAATTTTCCGCAGCGACTCGGTTAATACTTTAGTCGCTTTAAAAGTAGGGATTGTGTAAACCTGGGATTTATAAATAAAAGGTAGGGGAACCTCTTGGAGATTTGGCCAATTATCAGGTTCTGATTCTTCTTGCGCGAAGTGGAGAAAGCTAACTTGATGCCCCTTGTCTAGCAAGGCATTTGTGATTTCTCGACTGTAGGTAACATTACCGCAAAAGGGCGATTTTTTTCCAATCCAGGCTATACGCATTCTTTATTTGGCTGTAAAAAAGCGGGTTTAATGTATTGATTAATTTTGCGTCCTTTGTTGCTTTTATCGTGTTATACTTGCTGGTTTTCTTTTTTAGAAAATATATGCCAAAAATTAGTTTAAAAAGCTATTTTTTTAGCTAATTAAACTTATGAATTTATGGCTTTCTTGATTTTACTAATAAGTTGTTCATTTGTTATATTTAAACAACTTATTCTGGCTAATGCTCAGATTAATATGCGGCAAGTATGCGATAAATTTTGACTGGCCTTAGTTTAACACGAACACAAAATTTTTAAGTAAATTAGTAATTATTTCAAGGTAATGAATAATAGCTCCTGTTAATAACTACTGATGTGAGTTATACCAGGTTAATATTCCTCCTGAAAAAGCGATCGCTGCTAATCCGAAAAAAACTACCTGTAAGCCTACAAAAGTTTCTGCTACACCAGCTAATGCCAAAGGTAAAGACAGAGCAATGTTAATTACATTGTTTTGTAAACCAAAAACTTTACCACGCATTTCTGGAGGTGTTTCTGTTTGAATCGCAGTTTGCATGGGAATGCCAACTAGTGCGCCAAAAATACCTAACAAGGTAATCAGTAACAAAACTATCCACAAATGTGTTGTAAACACAGAAATACCAATCAGCGAGGCTGCCATACCAAAACAACCGCACAGGCTTAGTTGTGTATAGGAGAAGCGTTGACCAAATTGACCGAGAATTGTTGCTCCGGCTGCAATGCCAACACCACCTGCTGCAAGTAAAAAGCCGAATTGGGAGGCTTTCATATTGGGAATTATTTCTGCCATCCGAACAGCTAAAACAGTTAAAGCTGCGAAGATAGAAAACAAGATAATTAGCTGGAGTAAAGCATTACGGACGCGATGATTTGCTTGGAGGTAGGATAGACCATCTCGCAAATCAGAGAATACGTGAGGAAATTCGGTTTCGGGTGCGTGAGGTTTTTCGTTAGTTTTCAGCAGAAACAAAATGATTCCAGCGATCGCATAACTGCCACCTACCAAAAGTTCTTTCCCCAAACCATTACTACCACTAAACTGCAACCAAAGTCTATCCGCGATCGCTAACAACGGTTCCCCAACGGCAAACCCAACGATTACCGATGCCATCATCGTTGTTGTGTAAAGCGAATTAGCCGAGAGTAAATGCTGTTCTTCTACTACTAAAGGAATTGCTGCTTGTTCGGCTGGGGCAAAAAACTGCGTCAGCGTGGAAACTAAAAAAGTCACAGCTAGGATGATTAAAAAACCTACTGGTAAAACTCCTATGGGTCTCCAATCATGAGTCAACCACAACAGAAAGGGAATTAACAAAACTAGGATACCGCGCCAAACATTCGTAGCCACCAGCACAGCCTTCTTCGACCACCGATCTACAAACACACCTGCGACAGAACCAAATAATACTGCTGGAATAGTAAAAGCCATCATTAAAGCTGATACCCATCCACTAATGCTCTGATTTCCAGCCTGAAACTGAGTATTAATCAAAGCAATCATTAACACCAAATAAACTTTATCTGCTAGTTGGCAAAAAACTTGACCGCCCCAAAGAGCCAGGAAATTAAAGTTTTTTAAAACTGGCACAAACCCCTGCTGTTTTCCATCTTCCGATCCAGCCTCATCTAATTTCGGCGGTTCTGTTTCTGGAATAATGTTTACTGGTAAATTCTTCCCATTTCGTAGGTCTAGCCCATTACCGCTATCATTATTTTGATCAGCCTGACCATTAGTTAATTGGCCTTGGTTTGCTGCTTCTGATTGACTTGGAACATGAGTTTTTGATGTTTCCTCTGTCCAACTTGACTCGCTTTGAGAAACGTCTTTTGGGGACATTTCTTGGCCATTGATTTGATGAGGTGTAGACTTAGAGACGGCACTCAGATGATTAGTTACTGTATGGTCTGATGCCCTATTCTGTTTTTTAATCAGGCTTGGTGATAAAGGTAGGATTTTTGTATCCAAATCAGACGATTGCATCATGGTTGGCAGCAAAATAAGAGTCGATCAAGGTAGCAGAGCGAATAGGGCGGCTTAATTGATACTGAGCATACTGGCGTAAAATCTGCTCAACAGATAACCAGTTAATATCTCTAGCGCCATCAATTTGTACGATCTCTGGTTGCGATAGATGTTGAAGCAGAGCTAGTTCCATTGCACCAGGACGACTGGAAATCACGGGTATTTCTTGCTGATGGACAACAACTGTTTGGACGTTGGGTATAGGGGATGGGGCATTGGTTATTTCTCCCCCATCTTTCCATCTCCCCATCTTTGCATCTGTTCGCAAACTTTTCCAAGCTTCTAAACAAACCGTTCCACCCGCAGGGCTGCTAAATCCTACTTGCCAGTTGGGGTCTGTAAAGTCTGGCGTCAGGGGTCGTCCAGACAAACAACAAATTTGGACTTGCGGCGTCAGTCCTGCTAAGGCTAAAAGGTGAAACACCCCATGAGCCAGATGAGCCAAAACACCAGATGTATTTCCACTAGGTAACACCTCTAATCGATGGAGATGTTCGTTGAATAACTCATAAAGTTCTTCTTGGGGTTGTTCGCTCAAAGCTTGACACAATACTATTTCTGCTAAATACTGACTTGCAGCTAATTTTCCCAAATCTTTAGCTAGACCTGGATAAGTTTTTAACGTCTGTGCTTGGGTAATTTTATCAAGCGATCGCCCCTTGGCAATCAATAGTTCATTAACAACGAACATACCGCTCCTACCGCCCAAGCTGGAGTTATGCTTGCGTGCCCCTGGAGCCACTGCTCGAACTAGACCGAATTCTGGTGTCAAAATTGTCACTATTTTATCCGATTCTCCGAGCGCCTGGGTTTTAAGATTAATTCCGGTTGCTTTGTAGGTTCTACTCATTAGTCATTGGTCATTGGTCATTGGTCATTGGTCATTGGTCATTAGTCATTGGTCATTAGTAAATAAACATAAGGACGAAGGACAAAGGACAAATGACAGACGATAAAAGACAAAGGACAAATGACTATTTACCCTTTTCCAGGTTATCGCGCTGGCGGATCAAATCGATACCACGAGATGTTCCTAATCTAGTAGCACCCGCTACGATTAAGTCTAGAGCTTGGTTGACAGTACGGATACCACCTGAAGCTTTAATTCCCACCCTTTCTTTTGCTAATTCCTTCAAAAGTCGCACATCTGCGACTGTGGCACCACCATTCCAACCAGTGCTGGTTTTTAAGAAACTTGCTCCCGCATCCATAGAGATTTCAGCAGCTATTTTTTTTTCCGCATCTGTCAAAAGGTTAGTTTCCAAAATTACCTTCACAGTTTGTCCAGTCTCCTCGCAAATTTCGGCAATCTCACGATGCACTTGTTCCGTTTTGCCAGCTTTCAACCAACCCAAGTTGATTACCACATCTAACTCAGTAGCCCCACTTTCCACCGCTTCTTGAGCCTCATACAACTTGACCGTTGAAGTTGTCGCACCAGCCGGAAAGCCAATCACCGTAGAGACTTTTGGGTTCTTACCGTGGAGGAGTTCAACTGCTTGCTTTACATAGGCAGGGTACAGGCAAACTGCTGCAAAATTAAATCTGTATGCTTCTTCACACCATTGCTCAACTTGCTCTGGAGTAGCCGTTGGCGTTAATAGGGCGTGCTCAATAAATGGCGCAATATCAATGTCTGGATAGTCTGCTGCCATCGTCTCTTCTGCCAGTGATTGATTATTAAAGTTTATAAAAAATTAAAACATTTCTTATATATATATTAAACCACAATTTATTACGAGTTTATCCTGAAAATAAACTGCTTACTTAATCTAGGATATTAGCTGTGCAGATCTCACATAATTAATGCAAGTATTTAAGTTGACATTAAGTGCCAGTAAGGTGAGGAATATCAACAGTATTTATCAGTCCACTTATTAAGAATTTAATAATAGTTTGGGCTAACGCCTTCGATGCCAAATATGGTACACCGTTACCAATAGTTTTAAACATATTTGTCAGTGACATATTCTCTGGAAGTACAAAATTTGCAGGCAAAGACTGGATGGCTAAAGCTTCTGCTACAGAAATTCTTCGGACTTTATAAGGATGTAAATGTACTTCATTATTACCATAACAAGCTGTTGGAGAATAACGCCATCTGTGAAGACGCTTGAAAGATTTTTTAGAATCATCTCCTTCATCAACAACAGCAAATTTTGTAATACCTGCTCTTGGTTGAAAGTAATATTTAGCATTGGGATGCCTGAGGACATTATTTTTTCTAAACCAGTATTCAACTGTTAATTCTTGAGGAATCTCACCAGGACAAGGCATTATAGAATTTTCTTTGAATAAATTGCATTTAGGCCAGGGATAAGCAAAAACATTTTTTCGCTCGTATAAAATGTAATTTCTCCAAGGAAAAACATCTTCATTTAGTAACTCTTGCCTATTAAATTCTCTTCCCATATCCTTGAAAAAATTATTTTGAAATCCAATCAAAATAATTCTTTCTCTATCTTGAGGTACACCATATTCAAGAGAATTAATTAAGCGCTCTGTTAATATATATCCTGCTTGTTGTAATCGTTGCTTCAGCAATTCAAAAAATAAACGATGTTTTTTCGTCTTCCACAAACCCTTAACATTCTCAAATAAAAAGAAATCTGGTAGATTTTGACAAATTAATTCCATATAGGAAGCTGAGAGTTTGCCATGATCTCCCAAATGTCCTCTATTTTTTCCACCAATGGAAAAATCAGGACAGGGAGGCCCACCAATAAAGCCAACGATATCATTAAATTTACGGCAGTCTTTGACTAACTCGTAAATGCGTTGTGCTTGTGAATCTTGGGTAAGTTTACTTACGTCTCCTGCTTCACCGTCATGATATCCGTATTCCGGCAACCCTAGATTAAGAACCTGCCGTGAATAGCGGTATGCTGCCATAAATGGGGAAAAAATTTCATTCACATAAACAATGTTAAAACCACTGGTTTCAAAACCCAAATCTAGGAAACCTGAACCAGCAAAAAAAGAGAAAATACAAGGGCGATCGCTCATTGAGTCACTATTATTGTGAAATATTTATACTAATATTATAAAATTGAGGGTTTTTACTTACGTACCAGTCATAAGTAAACACTTGAAATCCTCTATTAAAGGGTAAAAATTATTCTCCTAACTTCTAAGAATTAAATATAAAAGTTTACTCAATCTTTAAGGAAAATCCCTGACATAAAAACACTCTGAAGCCACAATTAAATATGGGAGTTTCCAAGCTCCCAGAGATATTTAAGACAAGTTTTGTCATTAAATAAACAACCGGGGTACTTCAGACTAATTTTCTATGCGAATTTTAATTTACTCATACAACTATCACCCAGAACCAATTGGTATTGCCCCACTAATGACTGAATTAGCAGAGGGACTAGTAAAGCGGGGACACCAAGTGCGCGTAGTTACCGCCATGCCTAACTACCCTGAACGTCAAATTTACCAGGAATATCGGGGCAAGTGGTATGTCACAGAATACAAAAATGGCGTTGAAATCCAACGTAGTTATGTTTGGATTCGTCCACAACCCAATTTACTAGATCGAGTCTTGCTAGATGCTAGTTTTGTTGTCACTAGTTTTGTACCAGCCCTAATGGGTTGGCGTCCAGATGTTATCCTTTCCACCTCACCATCCCTACCAAGCTGTGTACCAGTTGCTCTTTTAGGATGGTTACGTGCTTGCCCTGTAATCTTAAATCTACAAGATATATTACCAGAAGCAGCTGTTCACGTAGGTTTACTTAAAAATAAATTGCTTATCCAAGTGTTTACATTATTGGAAAAATTTGCCTACCACAGTGCCAGTAAAATTAGCGTCATCGCCGATGGATTTGTGGAAAATTTACGATCTAAGGGCGTAGAAGCTGACAAAATTGTGCAAATTCCTAACTGGGTTGATGTCAATTTTATTCGCCCTTTACCTCAAGAAAATAACCCTTTCCGCACAACCCACAACCTAAATGGTAAATTTGTAGTACTTTATTCTGGTAACATTGCCCTCACCCAAGGCTTAGAAAGCGTTGTCAAAGCTGCTTCTGTGTTGCGCCACATTTCAGATATTGCCTTTGTCATTGTTGGGGAGGCAAAAGGTTTACAGCGACTGCAACAGGAATGTTTAGACTGTGGTGCAGATAATGTTTTGTTACTGCCATTTCAACCCCGCAAAAATTTACCAGAAATGTTGGCGGCTGCGGATGTTGGTTTAGTGGTGCAAAAGAAAAATGTTATCTCCTTCAATATGCCGTCAAAAATTCAGGTGCTACTTGCTAGCGGACGGGCTTTAGTTGCCTCTGTCCCTGATAACGGTACGGCAGCAAGGGCTATCAGGCAAAGTGGTGGTGGAGTTATCGTTCCTCCAGAAGATCCCCAAGCTTTAGCAATGGCAATTTTAGACTTGTATCAAAACCCTGAAAAAGTTAAAACTTTGGGTTATAAAAGTCGGCAATATGCCGTTGAGCAGTATGCTTTTGACCAAGCTTTAAATCAGTATGAGTCGTTGTGTTACTCATTAATCGCAAATCGGAGAGCAATTCACTCAACAATAGTTACCAAACAAGAAGTGTAATCTACGACAGTGGAGTTACGTTGCATACAGCAGAATTCAGAAGTAAAACAGGCTGTAATCATAGCTTTGGAAGTTATGATTTGTACTTAACCAAGCTGAAATCCGCTGTATTTGCACCTCCTGTAGGGTTGATGTCAAAATATTAATCACAGAGAAGTTAACTGCATCAAATTACTACTTAGTAATTTCAGTACACAAGCAATTTTTTAGCTGCATTGGTATTGAATCAAAAATCCCACGGCTTCACTTCATTCAATTCAAACCGTGGGAATATAAATTTTTTATCTAAAAAGTAATAAAGGTGCTTGGTATCCCCAAACACAAAATAGTAAATTCAGGCTAATCAGACTTTTGGGAGAGCGGGCATGAGTGCGTTCTCTTGTATCGTAAGTTTTAATACATGGCCTAAAGTCTAGTGGTTTGTCCCATTAGTTTTGAGAGTTTAAAGCTGAAACGAAAACACCGAAAATTTTAAAGCCTGCAAAATTAATGCGATGAACGAGCTGTGCTGCAAAGCAAGATTCGTAATACTCCTATGAAGGCGAGAACTAATCGCATCCTAATTTTTAATTCGGATTCTCAGGCTAGACGGTCATGCAATAAATTACACAACGGGGGTATGAAAATATTTCTTCCCAGTCGCTAGTCCATACTCCCCATTCCCTACTACTTTTTCAAGCTAGCGTCCATAGAGACCTATTTTTTTGTTAGTATTCAAAAAAACCCATTGACACATTTTCAGATCGATTGTTTGTTACTTGTTAAGTAAATGTAAACAATTGTTTCAAAAGGAAGAAAGCACCTGAGGTTTAATGACTGATTATTTCCAAGGAAATTTCCCATTACAATCTGTCCCACTAACAAAGAGTGTGCTGAGAAACCCCACCCAAATAGAAGAAGCAAGCCAAAAATTAGCTGCGATAATTGCTGAAGCTGCATCAGATCGCAAAGCTGGTGATATTTTATTGCTCAGAGTAGCAGACGTATCTTACCTAGCAGATTATTTTGTGATGATGACTGGTTATTCTAGGGTACAGGTCAGGGCGATCGCTCAAGCAATTGAAGAAAAAGTCGAAACCGAGTTGCAGCGACGCCCCTTGAGGACAGAAGGAAAAGCCGAGGGGAGTTGGGTACTACAAGACTACGGTGAAGTCATCGTTCACATCATGATGCCCAAGGAACGGGAGTTTTATAATTTAGAAGCGTTCTGGATTCATGCAGAACGCATTTCCCTTCCAGAATCTGATGAGGGTGGGGGTAAGCCAACATGATTAGGTCTTCAGTTTCAAATTGCCCAGTTCCCGCAGACCAACAACCGCTCAATGAATACGAAGAGTTAAAAGGTTCCTGGTTGTTTCGTGATAGCACTTTACATTGGCGGAAGTATATCACGAAAATACTTTGGATTTGGGGTTTATCTTGGTTAGTCGCAGGCCCTGTGGCAGCAGCAAGTTTTCCCCCACAAAAGTATTTTGCCCATTTTATTCTCTGTGGTGCAGGAGGGGCAAGCATTGGCGTACTGCTGGCGGTGGTAAGGTTGTATTTAGGCTGGTTTTACGTGTGCGATCGCCTTTGTTCTGGCACAGTATTCTATGAAGAGTCAGGCTGGTACGACGGTCAAACCTGGACAAAACCACAAGAAGTCCTCAATCGCGATCGCTTAATTGTGGCATACGAAATTAAACCTATCCTACGGCGGTTGCAATTTACCTTTGCTGGCTTGGCGGGAATGTTCGTTATTGGTACTATAGTTTGGCATTTGTTGTAAACCGTGATTGGGCATTGGGCATTGGGCATGGGGCATACGGTATTGACCAATGACTAATGACTAATGACCAATGACTAATAATAAAAAAGTGATAAAAATAAACCCATGACAATGGGAAAACGAACTCAAGCCACAGCACTGGAAGTCCGGTTGCTGCGTGAAGGTATCATTGAATCCAAGCATATAGTCCAGGCTGTTGTATGCGACGAACGCGGACGGGTTTTAACCGTGGCCGGAAACTCTGAAACTGCTGCCTTTATTCGTTCAGCACTCAAACCATTTCAGGCACTCGCAGTCACCACTACAGGTACGCTGGAACGCTATGACCTCAGCGATCGCGATTTAGCAATCATCACCAGTTCCCATAAAGGGACAATAGAGCAAGTCAGACAGGTATTTAACATCCTTTGGCGGGCGGATCTTGACCCCACTGTACTCCAGTGTCCGATTCCTGAAGGCAAGCGCAGTCCTCTGGAATACAATTGCTCTGGGAAACATGCCGGGATGCTAGCTGTTTGTCAGCAACGCCATTGGCCTTTAAATAACTACTTGGAACGCAAACACCCAATACAGCAGTTGATTTTGGGGAAAGTAGCAGAATTGCTACGAATGCCAGCAGAGGAATTTATCAGCGCCCATGATGACTGCGGCGCACCAACTTATTTGATGCAACTCGGTCAAATGGCCTCTTTGTATGCCCTATTAGCCTCTAGTAGTAACTTGGATATGGAGCGTATTGTCCGTGCCATGACTCATCACCCAGCAATGGTAGCAGGGGATGGAGAATTTGATACGGAACTGATGCGTTTAACTCCAGGGGAACTGGTGAGCAAATCTGGGGCTGAAGGAGTGCAATGCATTGGTAGACTCGGTGAAGGCATGGGATTAGCAATTAAAGTTATGGATGGAGCAAAACGAGCAAAACACGCCGTTGCCATTCACTTACTCCAACAGATGGGTTGGATTAGTCCCAGCGCCGCCGAAAGTCTTAGTGAAAAGTTTGTCACCTTAGGAAAATACAAGCGTTTAGAAGTAATTGGAGAATTATCGTTTTTGTAGTTGCCAAACTCTTGACTTTAAGTTAGACTAGAAAAGTCAAGAGCGACGCGGGATAGAGCAGCCTGGTAGCTCGTCGGGCTCAACTGGCAAAGTTAACTAGACGCTTATTAGTTAGGTTTGCTTTGGGCGGCACATAAAGAAACTTATGTGTGTTTATCTGTCAAAGTCGGGGAAGCCAATAGCGCGGTAATCCCGAACCAAGCTCCAGAAATGGAGAAGGTGTAGAGACTGGAAGGCAGACACCCTAATGGTAAGGCCGAGGGTGAAGGGACAGTCCAGACCACAAACCAGTTGACTCTGGGCAACGAAAGTTGTAGTTGGTAAGCATAACCCGAAGGTCAGTGGTTCAAATCCACTTCCCGCCACCAAATTGAACATATAGCAAAGCCCTGTTTTCCAAAAAGATTACAGGGTTTTGTTTTATGGTGATTGTCAGCTACTTCGTTTTCATCTGACTAATGGATACAAAGCTTAGAGGAGACATAGCAGAATCAGCTGCTGTTCTTCATGCTTTAAAGCGCGGTTGGGGAGTTTTAAAACCTTTTGGTGATAGATTGCCTTATGATCTGGCATTTGATGTAGAGGGAACTCTCATAAAAATCCAAGTCAAATACGCTTGGTTGGATGTGCCTTCTGGCAATTACGTTGTAGATAATCGACGCACCAAAACAAATCGGCGGCTGATGGTTCGAGAACCATATCAACTATCAGACTTTGATTTTGCCCTGGTGTATATAGAAAAACTTGACCTATTCTATGTTTTTCCCGTAGATGTGTTCATAGGTTATGGAAGCGAAGTACACCTTGTTGAGGCTGAAAAACGACAACGTAAGCCTCGTTCTGCACAATATCGTGAGGCTTGGGAGTTAATCTCACAAGCATCTTTAAGTAAAGAAAATTGTGTTCGATCGCCTGTTCAACTCAAAGAAGCAGGTTTTTAATCTATTCTGGAAGAAATAGCCATCCAAAAAGCGCGGAGAGTCATGGTTGTGAAGTTGCAGCGACCAATTTTAGTGGGAGGATTGGGACTGTCCTTTTCTCTGTGGATGTTACAAAGTTGGCATCATTCAATAATGCAGGTGGGTGAGTTTGGTTTATTGAGTACCTTAGCTGTTGGCGGTGGTTTGTGGTTATTCCAAAAAAATCGCCCAAAACATGGTTTAGAACAGCTAGATAGTATGCTTGTAGATCGGGCGACTGTGGAAAGTGCGATTTCTATTGCTGAAGCTGTAATTAACCAACTGGCACAAGAAGCAGAAAACCATAGGGCATTAGAAACTCTGAGAGAACAAGTTGCCCAATTGTGGTGGGAATTAGACAGGCAAGAAATTAAAGTGGCTGTGACTGGTGGTAAATCTGTCGGTAAAAGCACTTTAATTCAAGTCTTAGCAAAAAATCTACAGGCAGAAAATCTTTCTCTACAAGAGACAGCAGCTTTGTTTAGAGAAGCAGGTGAGAATTCAGATGCAGCTGTTTTAGCAGAAGTGGCAAAATCTGATTTTGTGCTGTTCTTGACAAACGGTGATTTGACAGATACAGAATTTCAAACTTTACAGCAGCTAAAAGCAGCAAATCAGCCTGCAATGCTGGTTTTTAACAAACAAGACCAGTATTTAGCCGATGAACGCGCTAGCGTCTTACTGTCATTAAAACAGCGGATGCTAGGAAATGTAGTTGCAACTGCGGCCTCTCCCATACCCGTCAAAGTGCGAAAGCATGAGGCTGATGGTTCTGTGCAAGAGTGGATGGAACAGCCAGCACCAGATATCCAGCAATTAACCCAGCAGTTTAGTGAAATTTTGACACAGCAAAAACAACGGCTAGTTTGGGTAACTACTATCAGGAAAGCCAGATTGTTGCAAGCTGAAGCGAAAAACTGGCTCAATGGAATCAGATGCGATCGCGCCACCCCAATTATTGAACAATATCAATGGATAGCTGCCGCTGCTGCTTTTGCTAACCCAGTACCAGCCCTTGATATTCTGGCAACTGCGGCCATTAATGCTCAGATGGTAATGGATTTGGGCAACATCTATCAGCAGAAATTTTCCCTAGAACAGGCACAAACCGTAGCCGGAACAATGGGAAGCTTGATGCTGAAACTCGGTTTAGTTGAACTTTCTACCAAGGCTGTTGGTACTGTTCTCAAAAGTAATGCTGTTACCTTTGTTGCTGGTGGCTTAGTACAGGGAGTAAGTGCAGCTTATCTGACCAGAGTCGCTGGATTAAGTTTAGTTGAATATTTCCAACAACAAGAAATAGCAACAGACTCTGGAACTAATTTGAATTTGGAGAAATTGCGAGAAACTTTGCAAAAGGTCTTTGGGCAAAATCAGCAAATTGCCTTTTTGCAGGGGTTTGTGAAGCAAGGCGTGAAGCGTTTATTGCCAGAAGTGCAGCAAGTTGAAGTAGTTGGTGTTCAAAAGGCGGCGGGATAATCTCACGCAGAGGATGAGCGAATTTTAGATTTTGGATTTTGGATTGAATGATTCAAAATTTAGAACCTTACATCTTTAGGGCTTACGGCAGAACTTTCTGAAAGTCTCATTTCTCTGCGTCCTCTGCGGTTCGATTTCTCTGTGAGTTCTGACACTAATTTTTTCACGAACCACAGAGGCGCTGAGGGCACAGAGATAAGAGAGAAAGAAAAGAAAAAAATGCTTAACTGAACTGTGTTGAATCTAAAATCTCAGATAAGTAAACTTAAAAATTTACCCAAGCTCATTTTGAGCTTGGGTGTATTTAACAATTATCGTTAGAGTTGCGAGTTAGCAAAAAATTGTAAATAAGGGTAGTTAGCTAAACAGCACCACTGTTTCTATTAAACAGAATCGCTATAGTTTTGAAAATTAGCTTTAAATCGTACACCAAACTCCAATTTTTTTGATACTGCAAATCTAGGCGAATTACATCTTCAAAACTCCGGACTGTAGACCGTCCATTTACTTGCCATTCGCCAGTCATGCCGGGTTTGACATCTAAACGTTGCCACTCTGGTACTTCGTAACGTTCCACTTCGTCGGGTGTGGGTGGTCTGGTACCGACTAAACTCATTTCTCCTTTAAGGACGTTCCAAAACTGAGGTAGTTCGTCAAGACTAGTTCGCCGTAAAAAACGTCCTACCTTGGTAATTCTGGGGTCATTTTCGTTCTTGAAAAATGCACCTTGCACTTGGTTTTTAACTTGAGATTTTTTTGCTTCCGCATCCACACACATAGAACGGAATTTCCAAATTTTAAACCGTTTTCCCATCCAACCGCAGCGGGTTTGACTAAAGAAAATGGGGCCAGGATCGTTAATTTGAATAGCGATCGCAATGGGAATACACAAAACTCCTGTAATTAATAAGCCAACGATTGACCCTATAATATCTAAGAACCGTTTCATCCAAGATGCCACAGAAGGATGAGTCTTAGGTAACTGCTCGACTTGACGAGAAGTTGTCTTGCGATTATCTATTGGCTCTTGTCGTTCTATTAGCGACCCATTGTCTACAGGTTCTAAGGGAAAAACTTGATCCAACCCTGTGAGTTTTAAAACTGCCATCACTTGAGGTGTTACATTCCGCAATCTTAATGCAATACCTTTAGCCTGGGCGTATTTAAAATTACTGACCAAAGCACCTAAACCACTACTATCCATAAAAGTAGTTTGGTGAAAGTCAATGATAATTTGCTTGAGATATGAATTGGGTTGGATTAAGCCTTGGCAGGTTTGCTTAAAGCTTAAAGCCTCCAACACGCTCAACCGTGTGGGAACCTGCACTATAACCGTGTCGTTTAGGGAATGAACTGGAAAATCGACCTCTGTCGGTTGGCTAGTCATGAAGCTCTGCACTTTCGTTGCCATGTATAATGTAATCTGCCAAACATTATTTTGTCCTTTGAAAATTACTTAACCGTAATCAGGACTAATTACTATTTGCTCTTTCTCAGATTGTCAATCGCCAGCGACGATTCACAATAGAACAAGAAGCTAAAAAATATTCTTCCTGTTGTGCCGACGCAATGCGATCGCGTTGCTTGGATGAAATGATTGCTAAAACTACGGTTACACCTACCGCACGCCTGGTTGAGGTCTTCTCTGCCATTCAAGGGGAAGGACTGAATGTAGGGACTCGTCAGATTTTTGTTCGCTTTGCTTTGTGTGATTTGCGCTGTCACTTTTGTGATAGTGCCCACACTTGGAATGCACCTGTTAGTTGCCGGATAGAGCGATCGCCTGGATTGCGCGACTTTGAAATTTACTCTAATCCTGTCCCATTACCCATACTAATCGAATGGGTGGAAAGGCAAAATTTACCTTCCTTACACGATAGCATTAGCTTAACTGGGGGCGAACCACTTCTTCATGCTCCATTTTTAACTCAGTTTCTACCCAAAGTGCGAGACATAACTGGCCTACCTATATATTTAGAAACAGGCGGACACCACCCAGAACAATTGGCAATGATTCTCCCCTACTTAGACTCTGTAGGAATGGATTTCAAATTGCCCAGTGTTAGCGGCGAAAGTCATTGGCAAGAACACGCAAAATCTCTCCAATTATGTCACGATTCATATTTAAATGTTTTTGTCAAGATAATTGTGTCTCAAAACACAGATCCTGCTGAATTGGAGCGTTCAGCTTTATTGGTGGCAGATATCAGTCCAGATATACCAGTATTTTTACAACCTGTTACGCCTTTAGCAGAGTCTGAACAATTTTCTTCAATACCTGTACTTGCCCCTACACCAGATCGAGTTTTGATGTGGCAAGCTCTGATGAAACAGTCTCTCAAACAAGTGCGGGTAATACCCCAGACACATAAAATGCTCAATCAACTGTAAAAGTTGCTGCTACATTTACGTATTACTAAAGATTTCGTGAAAGTTAAAATAAATTTATATGAAATTTTATTAGCTAAAAAAATATATTAATCTTTATTAAGCTTTTGTCCATCGATAAAGCTGCTAGCTATCAAAAAGCAGCTTAATTGAAGCTAAAAGATTTTGGATTTAGATTTTAAATTAACTATTGATTTTTTGGGGTGGGTATCGCCCACCCAACCTACTTTCTGGTTGCTACAGTGCGCTTTCGTCCATCGTTCTGGACTTAGCTTTTGCTTTATTGGCACTGCGTTTGAGGGCAGAGAGCCTTGCTTCGTATTTAGAGCGTTGACGCTTGCTAGGAGTGTTATCAATCAGGGTTTTCAAGGCGCTACCAAGACTTTTGTAGGCGTTGGGGAGGGTATAACCAAAACGAGTTGCCAAGGCGATCGCTTTTTCATCAGCATTGAGCAGTTCTTTTAGTTGCTTTTCCCCATTGTTCTTTTGATACAATCGCCAGCCTGACACGCCACACAGCGCTAAAGCTAACACCAAAAGCAATCCATCTTGTACCCACAATTCACCGACAGCGCCACCTAAACCGATAGCTAGTGCTGCCATTTCCCAGCCATCTTTGGGAATTGTGTCGTTTTGAACGCGAGCAACTTCATGCCAGAACAGCAGATTACGCTGATCCATTGCGAGGGTGTCCCATTTCACCAAGTCAATTTGAATTTCTACCTGGTCTTTACCAATTTCTTCGCAGCGGATCAGGGGTGGATTGACCTCAGTGGTGCCTTCTACCGTGACCCAGCTCTGCAATTCTGGCGGTAGTAAGCCTTTCAACCGCCGGAGTTCACTCATTTCCGCTTTAGCAGAGGAGGTTGCATAGGATGTCATAATATCCAGCCCCAGAAAATTTCAGTATATAGTGAGGGTATCACTTTGGAGTATAGCTATTTCAGTAACGATCCGTCTCACTCGTTGGGAAAACTTCCTCGTTTTTTTCGCGCTTCCATTGCCTTCTCCAGTAAATCTAGCAATCCTGGAGCTTCTTCTTGGATACTAAGTAATAGTCTTTCTCCAAGTTCTATATTTCCCGGATCGAGTCCTGTTTCCATAACTTCTTTCAGGCGAGGGATCGCTATGCCATCTACAATCTGAATTAATCCACTCAGACAACGGTGAAATTGCTTTTCTGTAAGAATTGAGTCTTCCAAAGGGAACTCAATAATGGCACGGATTTCACCATCGGATGGGTCATACTCCCATTGCAGCATTTTGGTTTCCCAGGAAATGGCAAGCATTGTCTGTAGGATAGCTCCCTTGTGAGGATGATCTTGAATTCCCGCCAGAACTTGAGGTGCAAATACCCGAAAAAATTTTCCTTCTTCATCCAACTGAACAACTATTAGAAAATCTTCTAAGTTATCAGCTTCCACACCTGTTATAATGCGGTCTTCTTCATCATCAAAACGGTAGTCCCAACCAAGGTTATCTAAGTACTTGGCAATTTGTTTGAGGTTAGCTCCCATAAAAGCCTCATAAGGAATGCTGGAGCAGCTGTTACCAGACCTAGTTTAACCTGCGAGTGGTAGTTGTTTGAGTTAGTATGGCTACTTATGGTAAATAGGGCATGGGGCATTGGGGAGCCAGCGATGGGTACGCAGGGTCTCCACAAGTAGAGCAAGTGGCGTTATGGGGTATTGAAGATTGGAAAAACAGATTTTCATACTGGCGTGCGAACATTATTTTCTGGGAAACTTTTATTCATTATTAATGATGCGATAATTGCTTGTTATCGACTCTTACACAGGTAAAAATATAGAATTTTTATTAGTGAAATTTTAATATTATCTTCCAGGTTGGATAAACAAATTACTATCAGGATGTTGAGACTATTTTAAATAAAAATCGAAAATTGAAGCTAAATTGAGCAATTTTCTTAAACTATTTGAAACTTTTAATAAATCAATGAAAACTTCAACTACCGCTTTTAAAGGTGAATGAATATAGCGCAGAGGCTGGTAGAGTTTTATATGACAAGCAATAAATGGTTTTTAATAACATGATTGTAGTGAATAATACATTTTTATTGTGTGGTAACTATGAAGTTTATGCATAAATCAGGTTTCATTGTAGCGATCGCCCCCCTAATCTTTGCCATTACTGCTTGTGGTGGAGGGTCAGGGCAAACAACAAATACACCCAGCAGCCCAGGTAGTAATCCACCAGTACCAGCAACTCGTAATCGTTTGGATAGTATTAAAAGCCGCGGTCAGGTAATTTGCGGAGTTAGCGGTGAAATTCCAGGCTTCAGCTTTGTGGGAACCGACGGGAAATACAGCGGCATTGATGTAGATATTTGCAGGGCGATGGCAGCTGCTTTGTTTGATAAACCAGATGCAGTAGAATTTCGCAATCTCAATACCAAAGAGCGTTTTACAGCTTTGCAAACTGGGGAAGTAGACGTTCTTAGCCGTAACACTACCTGGACTCTGAGTCGTGATACTTCAGTTGGTCTAGAATTTGCACCCGTGGTCTTTTACGACGGACAAAGCATCATGGTTCGCAAAAATAGCAATATTAAATCCTTGGCAGATTTGAAAGATAAAGCTATTTGCGTTCAAACTGGCACTACTACCGAACAGAACTTAGCAGACCAAATGCGAAAAAGAGGCATCACTTATAAACCTATTGTCTTTGAAGACGTTAATGTTACCTTTGCCACTTATGCTCAAGGGCGTTGCGATGGCATCACAGCCGATCGCTCGGCGTTGGTTTCTCGGCGCATAACTCTACCGAAACCAGAAGACAATGTGATTCTTGAAGAAGTGATTTCTTCAGAACCCCTTGCACCAGCAATTGCGAAAGGAGACACCAGGCTCAGTGATACCCTGAAGTGGGTGGTTTATTCTTTGGTAAAAGCCGAAGAGTTGGGCATTACTTCTCAGAATGTCGGTCAGTTTGCCACTAGTAACGACCCAGATATTAGGCGCTTTTTAGGAACAGAAGGCAACCTTGGTGAAGGACTCGGCTTAACAAATGATTTTGCAGCACGAGTAATTAGGCACGTCGGCAACTATGGTGAGATTTACGATCGCAACCTCGGCCCCAAAACAAAACTGAATCTACCTCGTAGCCAAAACCAACTCTGGAATAAAGGCGGACTACTTTATTCTCCGCCCTTCCGTTAAGACTGGGCACTAGTAAAGTTTGAATTATTAATTACCAATGTCTAATGACTAATGATTACCGTTTTTGGAGAATTATTGGGCAATTTTTTGCAGTGTTTTTAACAGTAGTTATAGTAGTAATATTGTGGGAAAATCTTAACCGTAATTTACAGCAATTGGGTATTCAGTTTGGGTTTGATTTTCTCAAGCAACAAGCTTCTTTTGTTATTGGTGAAACGCCTATTAACTATCAACCAACAGATACGTATAGCCGCGCTTTATGGGTGGGTTTAATTAACTCTTTGCGGGTGGCGATCGCCGGAATTTTTCTCACCACAATTGTAGGGATTGCTGCTGGAATTGCCCGAATTTCTGACAATTGGCTAGTGCGGAATATCGCAATGGTTTATGTGGAAATTTTCCGTAATACGCCCTTGCTGCTGCAATTATTATTTTGGTACTCTGTTGTTTTTCTGAGTTTCCCAAAAACAGAAAATAAAATATCCCTTTGGGGTTTTATTAGCGTCAGTCAAAGTGGTTTAGAACTGCCTTGGTTTACTCTATCACCAGAGTTTTCAGCTTTGTTGTTGGGATTAACTTTTTACACGGGTGCGTTTATTGCCGAAATTGTCCGAGGTGGAATTAAATCAGTATCTCAGGGACAATGGGAAGCAGGGCGATCGCTAGGATTAAAACCAGGGTTGGTGATGCGGCTGATAATTTTTCCCCAGGCTTTGCGGGTAATTATTCCGCCCTTAACCAGCCAATATCTTAATTTAACGAAAAATTCTAGCTTAGCGATCGCGATCGGCTACCCTGATATTTATTTTGTCGCCTCTACCACTTTTAACCAAACCGGCAGAGCCGTAGAAGTAATATTACTAATTATGCTCACCTATCTCATTCTCAGTTTGACTATCTCTCTAGTAATGAATTTGTTTAATCGCACCGTGCAAATTAAAGAGAGATGAGAGGAGGTATGGTAAATTAAAAGACGCGGGAATGTAAAGAAAAACAAATGACTAATAACTAATGACTAATGACTAATGACTAATAACTAATGACTAATGACTAATGACTAATGACTAATGACTAATGACTAATGACAAATTGATTTGGTTACGTAAAAACCTATTCAGTACTTGGTACAACAGCTTGTTAACTGTTGGGTGTTTAGTATTGTTGTTTTGGGTAGCACGAGGAGTGATAACTTGGGCAACAACTCAAGCACAATGGGCAGTAATTCAGGTTAATTTACGTTTATTTTTAGTTGGTAGGTTTCCTCAAACGCTATATTGGCGACCTTGGATTGTGCTGGCGATCGCTGCAATTTTAACCGCTATTACTGGGGGTGTATTCTTTAGCAAGCAACAGTTAAAAAAACGCAAAATTGCTTTTTTAACGTTTATAATCGGTGTTTTATTAGTTATCTTACCGCTAGATGTTATCTACCGCTTGCAGTTACTATTAATTGTAGTTTTAATATTTGCAGGTTTTGGGATTGGAAGAAAATTTGCTGAAGTACTAACTCCTTGTCTTTCCCTGTTATGGTTATTAAGTTTCCCTGTAATTCTGTGGTTAATTGGCGGCGGATTTGGATTGCAATCTGTACCAACTAATTTGTGGAATGGTTTGCTACTTACCCTATTAATGGCAGCAGTTAGTATTGTGCTTTCATTTCCCATTGGCGTTTTACTCGCTTTGGGACGGACAAGTGATTTACCTGTCGTGCGTTGGTTTTCTATCCTCTACATTGAAATCGTTAGAGGAGTTCCATTGATTGGCATTTTGTTCCTTGCTCAGGTAATGCTTCCCTTGTTTTTGCCAGCAGATGTGCGTTTAGATCGCGTATTACGAGGAATTGCTGGATTGGTTTTGTTTAGTGCTGCTTACATGGCAGAAAATGTACGCGGTGGACTTCAATCAATTCCACGAGGGCAAATTGAAGCTGCCAAAGCATTAGGATTAAACACAGCTTTGGTAGTTTTATTAATTGTTTTGCCTCAAGCTTTACGTGCAGTCATTCCTGCGATCGTTGGTCAATTTATCGGCTTATTTAAAGATACTTCGCTTTTATCTTTGTTGGGATTAATAGAACTCACAGGTATTGCCCGTTCTATCTTGGCACAACCAGAATTTCTTAGTCGCTATGCAGAAGTTTATCTATTTATTGGATTAATTTACTGGGTATTTTGTTACTCAATGTCCCTAGCTTCTAGGCGTTTAGAAAAACAGTTGAATCAGTAGTTAGAATATTTTGAAAAATAACTTGCTGAACAATTCAGAATTCAGAACATAAAATCGGAGCCTTAATAGCAGATAAATAACGGTATACTTAAAATTAATAACTGTTACATAAATCACTCAATAATTGCTTATAACTCTATTAGCTTAGTAAAAAAAATCGGAGGTATATGTCTGTATCAACAGAAACAAAACCGATAATTATTGCTGAAAATGTTCACAAGTGGTATGGGAAATTCCACGTTCTCCAGGGTGTGAGTTTGACAGTGAATCGTAAAGAAGTTGTAGTTTTAATGGGGCCTTCTGGTTCTGGAAAATCTACTTTTATTCGCACCTTCAATGCTTTAGAAGAATACCAACAAGGAAGAATTGAAATTGATGGTATTACTCTGAGCCATGACTTGCGAAATATTGAAGCAATTCGCCAAGAAGTGGGAATGGTATTTCAACAGTTTAATTTATTTCCACACTTAACAGTGTTGCAAAATATTACTTTGGCACCAATTTGGGTACGGCGATCGCCAAAAATCCAAGCTCAAGAATCGGCCATGAAACTATTAGAAAGAGTAGGCATTTTAGAACAAGCATACAAATATCCAGGACAGTTATCTGGCGGACAACAACAACGCGTAGCGATCGCTCGTGCTTTAGCCATGCAACCTAAAATTATGTTATTTGATGAACCCACCTCAGCCTTAGATCCAGAAATGGTAAGGGAAGTATTGGATGTAATGCGAAATCTTGCCCGTGATGGAATGACAATGGTAGTCGTCACCCACGAAGTTGGATTTGCCCGCGAAGTCGCCGACCGAGTTATCCTCATGGATAGCGGTACTCTCGTCGAGTCAGCTACCCCAGAAACATTTTTCAGCAACCCCAAACAAGAAAGAACACGCAAATTTTTATCACAAATTCTCTAAAACCTCCGCGCGACGGCAGTCGCTACAACGGGGGGAACCCCCGCAACGCGCTGCCTCCCCCTTGCGCTTACCTCTGCGCCCCTTTGCGTTTCACTTCTATGCCTTATATGGAATTGCGACATCTGCGCTACTTTATCGCTGTGGCTGAAGAACTGCATTTCAGTAAAGCCGCCGAACGACTGCATATTGCTCAACCGCCGTTAAGCCAGCAAATTCAGCAATTAGAAGCGCAATTGGGAGTAGAACTGTTTCACCGCAAAACCAAACGACAGGTGCAACTAACGGAAGCCGGACAAGTATTTTTGCAAGAAGCTTATCAGCTTTTAGCTCAACTCCAAAAAGCAATCGAGCTAACTCAAAAAATTGGCAGAGGTGAAAAGGGACAATTACGAATTGGATTTACTAGTTTGGTAACTTATAATTTGCTTCCTGTAATTTTGCGACAATTTCGAGAACAGTTTCCCGAAGTTGAGTTGATTTTGCAAGAATTAACTACAACTGAGCAAGAACGATCGCTACAAGAGAGCCGCATTCATGTAGGCTTTGCTCATCCACCTTTAGAAGATAATACACTCAATCAAAAATGCATTCAGCAAGAAGCTTTAATTGTGGCTTTGGCGGAAACTCATCCTTTAGCTGAACAAGAAAAAATTTCAGTGCGATCGCTAGTCAATCAAAACTTGATCGTGTTTCCTCGGCATTTAGGTTCTGGACTTTACGACCAAATTGTGAGCCTTTGTCAGCAGGGTAATTTTAGCCCGAAAGTGACTCAAGAAGCGATTCAAATGCAGACAATTATCGGGTTAGTTTCAGCAGAAATGGGAATTGCGATCGTGCCATCTTCATTGCAAAATCTTCAAAGAACTGGCGTAGTTTATCGTAGTTTCGAGGAGAAAACACCATTAGTAGAAACGGCTATAGTGTGGCGCGAAGAAGATATAACGCCTGTACTAAAGGAATTTCTGCAAGTTGTCATGAGTCTTTGTGACAAATGACGGCCATCACGAGTTAGGTTTAGTCGTGCCAAGCTATTTATTGCGTTAAAAAAAGTTTCACTAGGTTGTCAATATATTATTGAAATGGAAATATTTAAATCAAGCACCGCCATAAATTGGAATTAAACCTGTGTCTGCTAAAGATGCTTTTCATACAGTTGTCAAAACAGCACTTGAGAAAGATGGCTGGTTAATCACTCACGATCCTTATACACTCCAAGCAGGAACTCTTGAGCTATATATTGATTTAGGAGCAGAAAAAGTTATTGCAGCCGAAAGACAAGGACAAAAAATAGCTGTTGAAATTAAAAGTTTTTTGAGTCCTTCAAAAATCACAGAGCTTTATGCTGCATTAGGACAATTTATTATTTACCGAATTGCTTTACTAGAGCAAGAAGCCGATCGCACTTTATATTTAGCCATTCCTAGTACTGTTTACAATGAGTTTTTTATACTTCCATTTATCCAATCTGTAATTAACACTAATCAACTCTGTTTACTAATTTATAATATTGAACAGGAGGCGATCGTCCAATGGCAACGCTAGACAAATATAGAGAATATATTAAAAATTTGCTTCAGCAACACGCGAATATTGTTTGGGATAATCGCATTCAAGCACAGACAATTTTTGATACAGAACACGACCATTATCAACTAGTTTATGTAGGTTGGCGTAATCAAAACCGTATCTACGGGCCTGTTCTACATCTAGATATTATTGATGAAAAAATCTGGATTCAGCAGGATGGAACAGAGGTAGGAATTGCTAATGAATTGGTTGAATTAGGTGTCCCAAAAGAGGATATTGTTTTAGGTTATCAGTTACCATCTGTACGTAAATATACAGATTTTGCTGTTAGTTAATCGAGTTGATTTAAAATAGCGATCGCTCTCTTTTGACTTGGAAATTTTATAGTTTCTAAAAAGAGCGATCGCCATCTTTATTCTAGGGTTTTTAAAAGTAGCGATCGTTATTAGACAGAATAGAACTCAAATTGGGAATACTTAGTAAAGCGCGCCTATTAGCTGCATAAAACAAAGCGGCTTCTTGTTATATATCGCACTGCTGAAGATTTATCTATCTACTAGGAGAGAATTATGAGCTTACTTCTTAAAGCTACTTTTACGCTTACACCTCATATAGCTCATGGTTTAGCTAAGGGAATATATGTACTATGTGGGAGCTTAATTCGCGATACTGCAACAAATAAAATACTTGGATTTTTAAGAGGAACAACTGCAACTCCTAAGAGTTCCCCTAATAACGTACTCAACTTGATCGTTTATGGTGCAAATTTGCTAACTTCAGGAGCAAATATAGCTGTGTCTGCTAAAGGATTCAGCAATGTTAATCAGCGATTAGATAAAGGATTTGGTAATATTAATCAGCAATTAGATAATATTGAAAATCAAATCCGAGGAATTGCAAAACCTATGCAAATCAGTCCAGAGTTATTACAGATAACTACTGCTGCTAGTGTACCATTAACAGGAAGATTTGAAAAAGAAGCTTATAAACGCCTTCCCCAAGTATTTGAAGTCATGGAATCTATGATTGAAACCAATCGCCGTTTTGAATCTTACCAAACAGAAGTACAAGGAATCTCTCAACTAGGAATTAGCTTTCATGACTGGCTGAAATTGACTCCATCCACAGAGGTAAAACCTGAAGGTGCAGAATTGATGTATGTCATTCCATCTGAACCATTAGATTTACAGCCTTCCATTTAAATTAATTTCTTTTCCTTCTTTGCCATTATTGCGGTTATTCAAAAATTTATATTTGTCTCAACCGCAATAATGACACAATTCTTCTATACCTTGGCGAATAGCATTATCCATATCCTTAATAGTTTTAGGTTTACCTTGATATTTTAAACATCCTGCTACATCATCTAATTTAGTTTCTAGAAAAGGTTTCTTAGGCTTTAAAAGAATTCCATCACCCATATCAATAATAATAAATTCTTGACCCACTTCCCATTGATGAGCTTCCCGCAAAGACTGAGGAATAATCACTTCTCCTTGAGGAGACAACTTTCTAATTTCCATAATATTTAGAACTAAAAATCTAACACTAATAAACAAATTTTAGCACTTTCAATTATTCTCAATTCTTCCTCTGCGTTCTCTGCGCCTCTGCGTGAAATAAAAAAAAGGCGAAATTTTACTTTCGCCTCTCTCACATAGTTTTATAGTATTGCCCAATAAAAACCCAAATCTTAAATCTTCGCTTCTTCCTTCACCAACTTTTCCCAACCTAAATCTTTCAAATTATTATTCCGACGCAACGGACGAGTCACCAACTCCAACATGTCACGCGCATTTGTAAAGCCGTGAATTTGAGCAAAAGTGAACTCCACCGACCATTTTGTATTAATACCGCGTGCTTCCAACGGGTTAGCATGAGCCATACCAGTAATTACCAAATCTGGTTTCAACTCATAAATTCGCTGGAGTTGATTGTAATTATCTGGCTTCTCCACAATTTTTGGTAGAGGCGAACCCATTTCCTGGCAAGTTTTCTCCAGTAGCGCCAACTCAGCAGCTTGATAGCGCTTATCCATGTAAGGAATGCCAATTTCGTGAACCGTCATTCCACAGCGCACCAAAAACCGTGCTTGGGAGATTTCCAGCAAGTTATCACCCATGAAGAATACAGACTTACCGCGAATCAGTTTCACGTAATCTTCCAAGCTTTCCCAAATTTGTGCTTCCCGTTCGTCCAAACCCTTGGGAGTAATACCAAACACCGAGCAGATTTTCTCAATCCAAGCGCGGGTACCATCGGGGCCAATGGGGAACGGTGCGCCGATGAGTTTACACTTGCGGCGGCGCATTAAAGTTGTAGCTGTGCGGCTGAGGAAGGGGTTGACACCAGCGACATAATACCCTTCTTCCAGTACTGGCAGTTCAGTGAAGCGTTTTGCGGGTAGCCAGCCGGAAACTTGGATACCTTGTTTCTTCAATTCCAAGGTTAACTGAGTAACCACGGGGTCGGGAAGGGAACCAAACAGAACTAACGGTGGGTGGTCTACGTACTCAGATTCTTCTTGAACGACATCTTCTTTCTTCTTGCCGAAGTTTAGCAATTTAGCGATCGCATTGCGTTCAGTTTTCTCTGTTTCTGCCACAGGAGCCTTATCAGGACAACGATTAGCCATTGCTGCTAACACCGTGTCTTCTCCTTGGGTGAAGGCGTAATCTAGACCGTTTGCACGCGCCACAACGATGGGAATACCGATTTCGGATTCGAGTTTCGGTGCTAAGCCTTCCAAATCTGTTTTGATAATTTCAGTGGTGCAAGTGCCAATCCAGACAATTACACTAGGATTGCGATCGCGTTTAATTTGCAAGCACAACCGCTTCAGTTCTTCATAATCATTCAGCTGTGCCGAAATATCCCCCTCTTCCAACTCAGCCATTGCATAGCGGGGTTCAGCAAAAATCATCACCCCCATCGCATTTTGCAGGAAGTAGCCACAAGTCTTTGTCCCAATCACCAAAAAGAAACTATCTTCAATTTTTTGGTATAACCACGCCACGCAGCTAATTGGGCAAAAGGTATGGTAATTCCCAGTTTCACACTCAAAGTTTAAAGCTTCTGGTTGTTGAGCGACAGTCATTTTGGTTTTTTCTCCCCTTGATTTTTCAAGTTAGAAGTAATTAAGTTAGGAGTTAGGAGTTAGGAGTTGTGAGTTGTGAGTTAGGAGTTAGGAGTTGTGAATTAGGAGTTGTGAATTAGGAGTTTTTATTAGTAACTCTTAATTCTTAACTCATAACTTCAAATTACTCCTAACTTTTCTGAACTCCTAACTCTTAACTCCTAACTCCTAACTTTTCTGAACCCATAACTTTTCTTAACTCCTAACTTAGTAATTAAGCGTTGGGGAAGAGACGGGCAATTTCGGATTCATCAAAAACGCCAGCTGGCAGTTCTTCCCCTAACAAATCATTATTTTCTTCAGCCTTTTGCAGTGATGTTTCATCACCCCAGACATCTGAAAGCACGTCACTAAAAGCATTCTCATCTAGTGGACTATCTTCAAGTGCCTGGTCATCCAGCTTTACTTCCATTGCAGCTGTTGTTGCATCGAAGGTAATTTCCCCAAACTCATCTGCTTCTACACTAGAGGTTTGGAGTGGCTCATCTTTTGAATCTTCGTCATTGGATAAGGAAATATCACCAAAGCCATTTTCACTTTCCTCAGGCTCGCTTAACGCCAGATTTTCATCATCGGAATCCACCATTGTGAACTGTTGAGCTACTGCCACCGACTCAAAACCATTTGTATGGGAATGTGTCAATGTTTCATCTTCAAGCCTTTCATCAATGGCAACTACGGCATTATGCACATAATTCTCTTGTTCTGGTGTGACTTGGAAGCGATTACCGAGAGCAAAATCTGGGTCAAAATGCAAATCCAGCACTTCAATCAGGGTATCAGCATCAGGATTAAGTTTGGCAAAGGGCAACATCAATTGCGCTAACTTTGGTTCTAGCGCGTTAACTACTCCCAGGATGAGGTAAGAAGGTGGTCGCTTCCCGCCATCAGGCGTGTAGACTGATTCCACTTCCATGTGCAGCGTAATCCAGTCCCGATTTGTTTGAAAAAATTGCAACCACTTCTGCTTTAATGAATCTGTAAAGCTGTGAAAGAATGCCATGTTATTGTCCCCCATCCTGAGAACTTGGTGATTTATACAATCATCAAGTCTAGTTCCTCTTCGGAATTAGCAACCTGGGGTTTACCCGGATTTAGATAAAAATCGGACAACAAAGAGAACAATTCGCGATCTGGTGAGTCGTTAGGTACAACGCCTTCGGGACGCGCCAAGATTTGGTCGGCGATGTTGAGATAGTAATCGCAAACGTACTCCAGGGAAGGATCTTGCTCTGCCATTTCAAACAAAGTTTTGCCTTTAACGCGAGAAACGCGGATATCTTCAATTAAAGGTAAAACCTCTAGAACTGGCATTGGCACAGCTTCTACATATTTTTCAATTAAGTCGCGCTTCGAGGTGCGGTTGCCAATTAACCCAGCTAAACGCAATGGGTGAGTTCGTGCTTTTTCCCGGACTGAAGCAGCAATGCGATTAGCAGCAAATAACGCATCAAAGCCATTGTCAGTAACAATCAGGCAGTAATCTGCATAGTTGAGTGGTGCTGCAAATCCACCGCAAACTACGTCGCCGAGAACGTCAAACAAAATTACATCGTATTCATCAAAGGCGTTAAGTTCTTTCAGTAATTTTACTGTTTCACCTACGACATAACCGCCACATCCCGCGCCCGCAGGTGGCCCACCAGCCTCTACGCAATCAACACCGCCGTAGCCTTTATAAATCACGTCTTCCGGCCAGACATCTTCGTAGTGATAATCCTTTTCTTGAAGGGTGTCGATAATTGTGGGAATTAAAAACCCTGTCAGGGTGAAGGTGCTGTCATGTTTTGGGTCGCAGCCAATTTGCAGCACTTTCTTGCCACGTTTAGCTAGGGCGACGGATATATTACAGCTAGTTGTGGATTTGCCAATACCACCTTTTCCGTAGACTGCTAGTTTCACTGTTGTTTGCCTCTTATAGCTTCTTGTCAAACTTGTGGCTCAAACGTTTGCCTTCACCTTGCCTGAGACGGCGATGCGTGAGGTCTTGTGGTTGTCATTATTGTGCAAATTACATAGAAAAGAAAGTGGGTCTGAATCTGTAAAACGTTTTTATTTGGCGCTAGGTAATTTAAATAGATTTATTTAGCCTTTAATTATCCTAAATAAGCTATATAAAGCTAAAAATACTAAATAAAAGTTTTTTAACAACTATTTTTATAAAAATAGTTACAAAATACAAAAAGCTGAAATTCCCTTTTATAAATGGTTTTCATAGAATTAGCTGATTGACATAGGAGGCGTTTTCAGGGGATTAGGACGCAGTGTCAAGGTTAGACAGAGGTATATGCAGCCATCTGTTGCAAAAACGACTGAAATTAGCGATCGCCATTAAATCCCCACCTTTCCCTCGTTAGCCAACACTACTTGAGAGGAAGTTAATCTGATTTTGTAAAATATTATTAAATTGCCAAATTATTGTCTAAAATTCTTCAAATCTCTAAGCTGTATCAATATAACTAGGTAATATTTAAGAAATATTAAGATATTTATTTTCAGAAAAGTTCAGTATTGTCAAGTCTAAAAAATCAATGTTAATACTCAACATCTTTGTGTTGAGAAAAGTTATGAGTGATGCACAAAAAAACCGTAACTTTGGTTGCCTTAATGTTAATTTAATTCCTGTCTAGGGAATTATATCTATAAAGGAACTCATGGCTTAACGGTACAAATCGTGAAAGCTTGCTGCTAAACAAATTAATTTAAGAAAACTCGCTCAAAAATATGGAAGTTAAATTAGGATTCGGAGCTATTCCAAAACCTCAATATGTCTTTGTTAGTAGAGAAAACGATCATTGTTGGTATATGTTATCTGAAGATGAAAAACGCATCCCAATTTATGAGAGAGCTTTAACTGGAGTCATCACAAAGATAGAAATCAATAAAAAAGTTGAAACTAAGTTTAAAGTAGTTGAAAAGAATGATTTATATATTTTGGCAGACAAACCTTATATCATTCGTTCAGGAAGTGAATCTTACTTTTCTAAAAGTTTGTAAGGATTCAGGTAGCAGAGTATTGACAAAGGGAACACTTGAGGGAGAGTATCACAGATATGAACCACAATCTGCCTCAAAAATTAGACCGAGAAAGCTTGAACCAGCTATCAAAAGAACAACTGGTAGAGATAATTATTGAGCAGAGCAAGGTAATACGTGAGTTACAGGAAATCATTGTAGAACTACAGCAAGAAATACAGCGTTTAAAAGTCAGTCGAGATTTAGACAGTTCTAATTCGTCGAAGCCACCGTCTGGGGATATTCACAAAAAGAGTGAAAACAAAAAAGCATCCTC